>DATMOK010000001.1:0-17009 GCA_035568235.1 Steroidobacteraceae bacterium
AGAAGGAGCCTGCGAAGCGGCAGAAGAGCGGACTCGACTTCGCTGCGGAGCTCACCCGTGTGCACCAGCGGTTGCGCGAGGCCAACGCGCGCATCGACCGGCAGGAGCAGTTCGGCGTGCTGCGGCGGCTGAAGTTCTTCCACGAGTTCTCGCACGCCGAGATCTGGGAAGTGCTGCGCGCCAGCAGCTGGCAGGACTACAACGCCGGCGAGGAGATCGTCAAGGAAGGCGAGATGGACGATCGCTTCTACATCCTGGTGACCGGCGGCTGCGCGGTCGAGCGCCACGGCCAGCGCGTCGGCGCGCTCGACACCGGCGACTGCTTCGGCGAGGCCAGCTACGTGCCGGGTGCCAAGCGCACCGCGACCATCCGGGCCGCGGCGCCGGTGACCGTGCTCAAGGTGAGCTCGACGTTGCTCGAGCAGGTGTCGGCGTCCTGTCAGCTGCGCTTCAACCGCGTGTTCCTGCGCTCGCTCATCGCCCGTCTGCAGAGTGCCGAGCGCGTTCCGCTTCCCGCCAAGGCTGCAGCCAACTGATGCCGCGCGCGGCGCTTGCGCGCCGCAGCCGCCGGCTCCTACTCTGTGAGCCGTGCATGTACTGCTGATCGAAGACGACACCGAGGCCGCGCGTTTCCTGGTGAAGGGTCTGCGCGAGAGCGGCTATAGCGTCGATCACGCCGCCGACGGCCGCGAGGGCCTGTTCCGTGCCACCGAGGGGGAATTCGACCTGGTGGTGACCGACCGCATGCTGCCGCACATCGACGGTCTCGCCATCATCGAGCTCATGCGCCGCAAGGGTCTGACCACCCCGGTGCTGGTGCTGTCGGCGCTCGGCAGCGTCGATGACCGCATCCGGGGGCTCAGGGCCGGGGGCGACGACTACCTTACCAAGCCGTTCGCGTTCGCCGAGCTGCTGGCGCGCATCGAGGCGCTGCTGCGCCGGCGCTCGGGCTCGCCGCAGACCACGCGCCTCAAGGTGGAGGACCTGGAGTTCGACCTGCTGGCGCGGCGCGTGACGCGCGGCGGGCGCGAGATCGAGCTCACCGCGCGTGAGCTCAAGCTCCTCGAGTTCCTCATGCGGCGCGCGGGGCAGGTGGTGACGCGCACGATGCTGCTCGAGGGGGTGTGGGACCTGCACTTCGACCCGCAGAGCAACCTCATCGATGTGCACATCAGCCGGCTGCGCCAGGCGATCGACCGTGGCAGCGATCACCCGCTCATCCATACGGTGCGCGGCTCGGGCTACGTGCTGCGCAGCGACAGCTGAGCCGCGAGACGCGCCGTGCGATTCGACCTCTTCAACACCACCGCCTTCCGCCTGTCGGCGGGCTACACGCTGCTGATCACGCTCGCCGTTGCCGCGACTCTGGTCACCGCCTACAAGCTCACCGAAAGTCTGATCGACGACGAGGTCGATCTCATCATCGATACCGAGCTGAAGGGCCTCGAGGAGCGCTATGCGCGCGGCGGCGTCGCCGGGGTCACCGACGAGATCAATCTGCGCATCGAGAGCTGGGGCCGCATCGGCGGCGTCTACATGATCGCGGACGCCAACTTCGAGCGCATCGCCGGCAATCTCACCAGCTGGCCGTTCGATGGCGTGCCGACCGAGGCGTGGCCGCAGTTCGAGATCACCACCATCGAGCCGGGGCGCCGCGCCGTGCATCCGGTACGCGCCGCGGTGCGCACGCTGCCGGGAGGTGACCTGCTGCTGGTCGGCACGGACATCTCCCAGGGCCGTCGCTTCGCCGAGAAATTTCAGGTGGCAACGCTGTGGGGCATCGGGTTGTCGACGCTGGCGGCGGCGCTGGCGGGGTTCTGGTTCAGCTTCCGCCTGTCACGCCGGGTGGAGGAGGTGACGCGCACCTGCCAGCGCATCATGTCGGGAGATCTCGGCTCGCGCCTGCCGCTGGCCGGCGCCAACGACGAGTTCGATTCGCTGGCGGCCTCCGTCAATCGCGTCCTCGACCGACTGCAGGACCAGGCCGGCACGCTGCGCGCGACCTTCGACAGCACGGCGCACGACCTGCGTGCACCGCTGCATCGCCTGCGCACCCGCATGGACACGCTGCTGCTGCGCTCGCCGCCGCTCGATCCCACGGTGCGCGACTCGATCGAATCGGCGCTGCGCGAGGTCGATCACCTGCAGCGCACGCTCGCGACGCTGCTGCAGATCGCGCTCGCGGAGTCCGGCGCACCGCTCGCGGCCGCCGCCGAGGTCGACGTCGGCGACCTGGCCGCCGAGCTGGTCGAGCTGTTCGAGCCGGTCGCCGCAGCTCAGGGCGTGCAGCTCGCCTGCCGGCACGAGCCGCAGGCTCTGGTGCAGGGCAACCGGCAGCTGCTCGCGCAGCTGCTCACCAACCTGATCGAGAACAGTCTCAAGTACGTGCCCAAGGGCGGCGGCATCGAGGTCGGCGTGCGCCGGCTCGCCGACAGCGTGCGGCTCGTGGTGAGCGACAACGGTCCGGGGATCGCGGCCGCGGACCGCGTGCGTGCCGGCCAGCCGTTCGTGCGTTTCGGTACCGGCAAGCACGAGGGCAGTGGGCTCGGCCTGAGTCTCGTGGCCGCGATCGCCCGATTGCACCGCGGGCGGCTGCAGCTGGAGAGCAACGACCCGGGACTCAGGGTGGTGGTCGAGTTACCTTGCTGAGCAGCAGGCCGGTTGCAACACTCAGGGGCTCTTGGTGGCGTCCGCGGCCGGCTTGTGCGCCAGGCAGTCCTTCACGTACTGCTCGCGGTCCCGGCCGCTGAGTTTCTTTGCGGTCGCTTCGCGGTTGCAGGATTTGAGCGTCGGGTGCTTCACCGGCGTTGCGGACGGCGCGGCCGGCGGCTCGGCGGTAAATGCGGCAGTGCTGGTCACGAGGATCAGCGCGCTCAGCACGGATCGGATCGGGTTCATGCGCTGCAGCTCCCGGCGCCCCGCGAGGCAAGACCTCAGGACGTTAGCGGCCACGTCCTGTCGCTGCGATGACGGCGCCATTAATAAAACTTCATGCGGCAACGAGGCGCGCGCTGCCGCGCCTGCCGCTCAGGCGTCCTTGTCGTGCTCTATGAGGGCGTAGGCCGAGTGGTTGTGGATGGACTCGAAGTTCTCCGACTCGACGACATACGCCGCCACGCGCTCATCGCGGTTCAGGCGCGCGGCGACGTCGCGCACCATGTCCTCGACGAACTTGGGGTTGTCGTAGGCACGCTCGGTCACGTACTTCTCGTCAGGGCGCTTGAGGATCCCGTACAGCTCGCAGGACGCTTCGCTCTCGGCGATCTCGATCAGCTCTTCGATCCACATGTGACGGCGGAGTCTGGCCTTGATCGTGACGTGCGAGCGCTGGTTGTGGGCGCCGTAGTCGGCGATGCGCTTCGAGCAGGGACACAGGCTCGTCACCGGCACCGCAACCCGCACCCACAGCTCGGTGCGTCCGTGACGATGCTCGCCGATCAGGCTGGCACGGTAGTCCATCAGGCTCTCGACCCCGGACACCGGCGCCTTCTTCATGACGAAGAACGGGAAGCTCATCTCGATGTGTCCGGTCTGAGCTTCGAGGCGCGCGGTCATCCCCTCGAGCATGCTGCGGAAGGACTCGACAGAGATTTCGCGTTCGGCATGCAGTGTCTCGACGAAGCGCGACATGTGCGTGCCCTTGAAATTGTGCGGCAGGCTGACGTACATGTTGAAGGTGGCGATGGTGTGTTGTTCGCCCGCCGAGCGATCCTTGACCCTCACCGGGTGGCTGATGTCCTTGATGCCGACGCGGTTGATCGGCAGCTGGCGCGTATCGGCACGCGCCTGCACGTCCTCGACTTCGGCGGCGTGGGCCGGGACGATCGTTGCGGTTGCAGGAGGAGTCATGAGGAGAAGCCTACAGGAATGCGCCGCGCGCTGAACGGCTGGTGAGCATGCCGCCGGATGCCAACTCCTGCCTCCTTCTTTATGAGGAGGCTTATTGTCTCGGCGTCGGCAGGGCGGGCGCCGCCGCCCCTTCAGACCCCGGCCGCCGAGCGCATCCGTTCCCGGCCGTGCAGACTCCACCAGCGCTCGATGCTGGCGCCGAGCGCGGCCGCATCGAGTCCGGCGGCGGTCAGGCACCCCTCGCGCGAGCCGTGCTCGATGAAGCGGTCCGGGATTCCGAGCTGCAGCAGCGGGATGAGGATGCCCTCGGCCGCCAGCAGCTCGCCTACGGCGGAGCCGGCGCCACCGAGAGTCGCATTCTCCTCGATCGTGACCAGCGCGCGGTGGCCGCGGGCGAGCGCCAGCACCAGATCCTCATCGAGCGGCTTGATGAAGCGCATGTTGACGAGCGTGGCGTCGAGCGTCTCGCTTACCTGCTGCGCGGCGGCCACCATGGCGCCGAATGCGAGCAGCGCCAGCCCGCTGCCGCCTTCGCGGCGCAGCTGCGCCTTGCCGAGGGGCAGCGCCGCCATCTCGGTGGCCACCGCCACTCCCGGGCCGGTGCCGCGCGGATAGCGCACGATCGCGGGGCCCTCGAGAGTGCTCGCCGTATACAACATCTGCCGGCACTCGTTCTCGTCGGCCGGCGCCATCACCACTGTGTTGGGGATGCAGCGCAGATAGCTGAGGTCGTAACTGCCCTGGTGGGTCGCGCCATCGCTCCCCACGAGCCCCGCCCGGTCCACGGCAAAAACCACCGGCAGGTTCTGCAGCGCCACATCGTGGATCAGCTGGTCGTAGGCGCGCTGCAGGAAGGTCGAGTAGATGGCGACCACGGGCTTCAGGCCCTCGGTGGCCAGTCCGGCGGCGAAGGTTACCGCGTGCTGCTCGGCGATCGCGACGTCGAAATAACGGTCGGGGAAGCGTTTGGAGAACTCCACCAGGCCAGAGCCCTCGCGCATCGCGGGCGTGATGCCGATGATGCGCGGGTCGCGGTCCGCCATGTCGCACAGCCATTGGCCGAACACCTGGCTGTAGCTCGGGCCGCTCGCCTTCTCCTTGAAGATGGTGCCGCTCGCCGGATCGAAGGGACCCGGGCCGTGCCACTTGATGGGATCGGCCTCCGCCGGCGCGTAGCCCTTGCCCTTGCGCGTGACGACGTGCAGCAGCTGCGGGCCACGGAGCTTGCGCACGTTGCGCAGCGTGCTGACCAGCGCCCGCACGTCGTGTCCATCCATGGGGCCGATGTAGTTGAAGCCCATCTCCTCGAAAAGAGTGCCCGGCAGCACCATGCCTTTCAGGTGCTCCTCCGAGCGCCGCGCCAGCTCCCACACGGTGGGCATCTGACGCAACACCTTCTTGCCGCCTTCGCGCAGGTGCGCATACACGCGCCCCGAGAGCGCGCGCGCGAAATGATTGGACAGTGCGCCGACGTTCTCTGAGATCGACATGTCGTTGTCGTTGAGAATCACCAGCAGGTCCGCCGGCAGCGAGCCCGCGTGATTGAGAGCCTCGAACGCCATGCCGGCCGTCATCGCGCCGTCGCCGATCACCGCGACCACACGGCGGTCATCGCCCGCGCGCGCGGCCGCTACGGCCATGCCGAGAGCTGCGCTGATCGAGGTGCTCGAGTGGCCGACGCCGAAGGTGTCGTATTCGCTCTCGGCACGCGAGGGGAAGGGTGCGAGGCCGGCGTCCTGCTTGATGGTATGGAGCCGTTCCCGGCGGCCGGTCAGCACCTTGTGCGGGTAAGCCTGATGGCCGACGTCCCACACCAGCCGGTCGCGCGGTGTGTCATACACATAATGCAGAGCGATGGTGAGCTCGACGGTGCCGAGACCGGCGGCGAAGTGCCCGCCGCGCGTGCTCACCGTCTGGATCAGGAAGGCGCGCAGCTCCGCCGCCAGCGCCGGGAGCTTGCCCGCCGCCAGACGGCGCAGGTCCGCCGGGCCGTCGATACCCGCGAGCAGCGGGAAGCTGTCCGACGAAACGCTCATCGTGCCATCAGTTTACACGCGCGACGGCGCCGGCAAGCAAGCCGGCCGGGCGCTCGAAGCGCAGGGCTCTCGGGGCGCACTCAACTGGCGCGGCTCACCACGAAATGCGCAAGCTCGGCGAGCGAGGCGGCGCGCGCGCCGAGCGGCTGGAGAGCGGCGATGGCCGCATCGCGCAGCTCGCGGGCGCGCTGTCGCGAGGCCGCCAGCCCCGCCGTGCTGGGATAGGTCGGCTTGCGATGCGCGGCATCCGCACCGGTCGACTTGCCAAGCAACGCCGGATCTCCCTCCACGTCGAGGATGTCGTCCTGGATCTGGAACGCCAGCCCGATCTCGGCGCCAAAGCGTGCGAGTGCGGCGAGCTCAGGTCCGGCGGTGACCGCGGCGGCGAGTGCGCCCAGCAGCACGCTCGCCTGGATCAGCGCCCCGGTCTTGCGGCGGTGCATGTTTTCGACCGCATCGACGGCGAGGGTTCGGCCGACGGCCTCCAGATCCACCGCCTGGCCGCCCGCCATACCTCCGGTGCCGATGGCGCGCGATAGCACGCGGATCATCTCGAGGCGCGCACCCTGCGGAGCACCATCCATGGGCTCGTGCGCGAGCACCGCGAACGCCAGCGCCTGCAGCGCATCGCCCACCAGGATCGCGGTGGCCTCGTCGAAGGCGCGATGACAGGTCGGACGGCCACGGCGCAGGTCATCATCGTCCATGGCCGGCAGATCGTCGTGCACCAGGCTGTAGACGTGAATCAACTCGACCGCGGCGGCGGGGGAGTCGAGGCGGCTGAGCGGCGCACCAAAGGACTCGCCCGTCAGGTACACGAGTGTCGGCCGTATTCGCTTGCCGGCGCCGAGCACGCTGTAGCGCATCGCCTCACGCAGCCGCGCCGTTCCGGGATCGGGCAGCCTCAGGGTCTCATCGAGCACGCGCTCGATGCGTGCCTGGCAGGCGGCGACGCGCGCCCCGAAGTCGGCGGCCGGTGGGCTGGAACCCTCGAGCACGGTCCGCGTCACGCGCCGCCGGTTTGACCGGCGGCAGCCTCGTCGGCTGAGTCCTCGAACGGCGCGACCTGCGCCTGCCCACTGCGCTTCAGGAGAATCTCGACCTTCTGCTGCGCCGCCTGAAGCGAGGTCTGGCATTGGCGGGTGAGCACGACGCCACGCTCGAACGCCTTGAGGGCCTCATCGAGCGGCAGATCGCCGCGCTCGAGCCGCTCGACCAGGCCTTCGAGCTCGGCGAGCGCCTGCTCGAATTCGGGTGTCTTGCTGTCGGGCGCCAAGCGGGTATGTCTCCTTCGTTGCGTCCGGGGCCTCAAGTGAGGGCGCGACGTTACACAGCGCCGCTGCCGAGGGTCAATGCGCGCTGCGCGCATGTTCTTGACGTCGCGCTCGTCACGGCGATAGAGTCGCACCCCTTCGTTAGACCGAGTCTAAGTGAGGATCGCCATGAATCTCAAAGGCAGCAAGACCGAGAAGAATCTGAAGGACGCCTTCGCCGGGGAATCGCAAGCCAACCGGCGCTACCTGTACTTCGCGCAGAAAGCCGACGTCGAGGGTTTCA
Source organism: Steroidobacteraceae bacterium (assembly GCA_035568235.1). Taxonomy (GTDB): domain Bacteria; phylum Pseudomonadota; class Gammaproteobacteria; order Steroidobacterales; family Steroidobacteraceae; genus 13-2-20CM-66-19. Next base: position 7,443 of record DATMOK010000001.1, read on the forward strand.
ACGACGTATCCGCCGTGTTCCGCTCGACTGCCGAGGGCGAGACTGGCCATGCGCATGGCCACCTGGAGTATCTCGAGGCGGTGGGTGATCCGGCGACCGGTTTGCCGATCGGCGAGACCCGGCTCAATCTCAAGGCGGCCATCGCCGGGGAGACGCACGAGTACACGGATATGTATCCCGGCATGGCGAAGATCGCACGCGAGGAGGGATTCGCGGAGATAGCCGATTGGTTCGAGACGCTCGCCAAGGCGGAGCGCTCGCACGCCAATCGCTTCACCAAGGCGCTCGACGGTATCTGAGGGCACGGCGCGTCCGGGCCAGCTAACGGCCCGACCGCGCGCCCCATGAGCGATACGCCCACCCCACCGGGCAGCAGCCAGGGTGCGCGCGAAGGCAGCCTGGAGGCCCCGACGCGCCATCCGCTCGAGTGGCGCGACCCGAAGTTCTATGACCGCACGGCGCTCGAGGCAGAGCTCGAGCGTGTGTTCGACATCTGTCACGGCTGCCGGCGCTGCTTCAGCCTGTGCAACGCCTTTCCGACACTGTTCGATGCGGTGGACGCGACCTCGACGGGCGAGGTCGCGGCGGTCGAGAAGAAGGCTTACTGGGAGGTCGTGGAGCACTGCTACCTGTGTGACATGTGCTTCATGACGAAATGTCCGTACGTGCCACCGCATCCCTGGAACGTGGACTTTCCGCACCTCATGTTGCGGGCCAAGGCGCTGCGCGCCCGCGACGGTGAGCTGACGCGCAGCGAGCGGTTGCTGGCTGCCACCGATACCGTGGGTGCACTCGCCGGCATCCCGGTGGTGGTCGAGGTCGTGAACGCGGTGAATCGCTCGCGCGCCGGACGAGCCTTGCTCGAGAGGACCCTCGGCGTCGATCGCACGGCGCCGATCCCCGAATACCACGCGCGCACCGCACGCAAGCGCCTGCGGCGGCTCGGCACGACCGGGGAGGCACCGCCCTCGGCCGAGGCCCACCCCACGGCGGATACCAGCGGGCGCGTAGCGATTTTCACCACCTGCTACGGCAACCACAACGAGCCCTCGCTCGATGAGGACCTGGCGGCGGTGTTCGCGCACAACGGGATCGAGGTGCGGCTGCTGCCGGCCGAGCGCTGCTGCGGCATGCCGCGCCTGGAGCTCGGCGACCTCGAGGGCGTCGCGCGCTTGAAGGAGCACAACGTCCCGCAGCTCGCCGCGGCCATCGCCGCCGGCTTCGACATCGTGGCTCCGATCCCCTCCTGCGTGCTGATGTTCAAGCAGGAGCTGCCCCTCATGTACCCGGACGACGCGCAGGTGCTCGAAGTCGCCGAGCGCATGTTCGACCCCTTCGAGTACCTCATGCTCAGGCACCGGGCGGGGCTGCTGCGCACCGACTTCAAGGTCGCGCTCGGCAAGGTGAGCTACCACGTGCCCTGTCACCTGCGGGTGCAGAACCTCGGCCTCAAGACCCGTGAGGCGCTCGCGCTGGTGCCGGGCACGAGCATCGATACGATAGAGCGCTGCTCGGGACACAATGGCACCTACGGCGTGAAGCACCGCTACCGCGCCGCTGCTGTCAGGATTGGCCGCCCGGTCGTGCAGCGGGTCGAGAACGCCCACGCCGATCACTACGCCAGCGACTGTCCCATGGCCGGACGGCAGATCGAGAGCGGGCTCAGCGAAGCGCGCGCGCCCGAGCATCCGCTGACGCTCCTGAAGCTGGCGTACGGCCTGTGAAGCCCTTGTCGGCAGCCGACCTCATGCCGCTCGAGCAGTACGCGCGTGAGCGCGGCGCGTTTCGCGAGCGCGTGCTCGCTCACAAGCGTTTGCGGCAGCTGCGGGTCGGCCCCAACGTCACCTGGCTCTTCGAGGACCGGCTCACCGTGCAGTACCAGATCCAGGAGATGCTGCGGGTGGAGCGCATCTTCGAGCCGCAGGGCATCGCGGAGGAGCTGGCTACCTACAACCCGCTGATCCCCGACGGCAGCAACTGGAAGGTGACGCTGCTCATCGAGTTCGCGCAGCCCGAGGAGCGGCGCCGCCAGCTGGCTCAATTGCGGGGCGTCGAGGCGCGCTGCTGGGTGCAGGCAGCTGGCAGCGCACGCCTGTATCCGATCGCCGACGAGGATCTGCCGCGCGAGAACGAGGAGAAGACCTCGGCGGTGCATTTCCTGCGTTTCGAGCTCGGCGCGCAGCGGGTGGCGGCGCTGCGAGCCGGCGCCGCGCTCGCGGCCGGCATCGACCACGAGCACTACCGCTTTCAGGTAGACCCGCTGCCGGCGCCGATGCGCAACGCATTGCTCGCCGATCTCGCCTGAAACGCCGCCGCGGCCGGCGGCGACACTGCTGCATTTGATAAGATGCGCGCCGCGCGTGGGGCGCGCCAGATGCGCGCCGCGCGACCAATCGAAGGGATGCTGCACACAGCCGGATGAGCCAGTCGTACACCGCCTCCGACATCGAGGTCCTCTCCGGCCTCGAGCCCGTGCGCCGCCGGCCGGGCATGTACACCCACACCCAGCGCCCCAACCATCTCGCGCACGAGGTGATCGACAACAGTGTCGATGAGGCGATCGCCGGGCACTGCAAGCAGATCGACGTCGTGCTCTACAAGGACGGCTCGCTCGAGGTGGCCGACGACGGCCGCGGCATGCCGGTCGATATTCATCCGAAGGAGAAGGTGAGTGGCGCGGAGCTGATCCTCACAAGGCTGCATGCCGGCGGGAAGTTCTCCGACAAGACCTACAAGTTCTCCGGCGGTCTGCACGGGGTCGGCGTGTCGGTGGTGAACGCGCTGTCGAAGCATCTCGAGTGCTGGATCAAGCGCGGCGGTAAGGAATACAACATCAGCTTCAAGGGCGGGAAGATCGCCTCCAAGCTCGAGGAGATCGGCACCGTCGGTGCGCGCAACACCGGCACCACCATCCGTTTCTGGCCGGATCCGCAGTTCTTCGACTCCGACAAGTTCTCGGTGCCGCAGCTCAAGCACACCCTGAAGGCCAAGGCGGTGCTGTGTCCGGGCCTGAAGGTGACCTTCAGGAACGAGGCCTCGGGTGAGAAGGACGAGTGGTTCTATACCGGCGACCTGGGGGCCTATCTCGTCGAGGAGCTGGACAAGCACGAGCGCATCCCTGCCGAGCCCATCACGGGCACGCGCTCGGGTGATGACAACACGGTCGACTACGCGCTGTGCTGGGCACCGGACGCGGAAGTTTCGCTCGGCGAGAGCTACGTGAACCTCATCCCGACGCCCGAGGGCGGCACGCACGTCAACGGACTGCGCGCCGGCGTCGCCCAGGCGGTGCGCGAGTTCTGCGAGTTCAGGAACCTCGTGCCGCGTGGCATCAAGCTCACCCCCGAGGACGTTTGGGACAAGGCGAACTTCGTGCTGTCGATCAAGATCCACGAGCCGCAGTTCGCCGGCCAGATGAAGGAGCGCCTGGGCAGTCGCGACGCCGCACCGCTGGTCGAGGGGTTCGCGCGCGATTCGCTCGCGCTGTGGCTCAACCGTCATCCGGACGCCGGCGAGCGCATTGCGCAGTTCGCCATCGCCAACGCCCAGGAACGTGCCAAGGCTGCGCAGAAGGTGGTGCGCAAGCGCATCGCCGGCGGACCGGCGCTGCCGGGCAAGCTCGCCGACTGCGTGAGCCAGGAGCCGAGGCGCGGCGAGCTGTTCCTGGTCGAGGGCGACTCGGCAGGTGGCTCGGCTAAGCAGGCGCGCGACAGGGACTTCCAGGCGATCCTGCCGCTGCGGGGCAAGATCCTCAACACCTGGGAGGTTGATCCCGGACAGCTCGCAGGGAGCGAAGAGGTCCACAACATCAGCGTCGCGCTCGGCGTCGATCCGGGTTCGACGGATCTGTCGGCACTGCGCTATCACAAGATCTGCATCCTCGCGGACGCCGACTCCGACGGCCAGCACATCGCAACGCTGCTGTGCGCGCTGTTCCTGCGGCACTTCCGCCCGCTGGTGACGCACGGCCACGTGTACGTCGCCATGCCACCGCTCTACAGGATCGATGCCGGCAAGCAGGTGCTGTACGCGCTCGATGACGCCGAGCGCGATCAGCTGCTGAAGAAGATAGAGAAGGAGAGCCCGCGAACCCGGCCATCGGTCACGCGCTTCAAGGGCCTGGGCGAGATGAACCCGACGCAGCTGCGCGAGACCACCATCGACCCGCGCACCCGGCGACTCGTGCAGCTCACCATCGAGGGCAAGGACAAGACCGATCAGCTCATGGACATGCTGCTCGCCAAGAAGCGCGCCAGCGACCGGCGCGAGTGGCTCGAGGAGAAGGGCAATCTCGCGGACGTGCAGGTATGAGCGGACCGCCGGAGAACCAGGAGCTGAACTTCGAGGGCGTGGAGCGCCAGCCGCTCTCGACCTTCACCGAGAAGGCCTACCTCGACTACTCGATGTACGTGATTCTCGACCGCGCGCTGCCGGCTCTCGGCGACGGGCTGAAGCCGGTACAGCGACGCATCGTCTACGCGATGAGCGAGCTCGGGCTGTCGGCGGTCGCCAAGCACAAGAAGGCAGCGCTCACCGTCGGCGACGTGCTCGGCAAGTTCCACCCGCACGGCGACACCGCCTGCTACGAGGCGATGGTGCTGATGGCCCAGCCCTTCGCCTACCGCTATCCGCTCATCGACGGGCAGGGCAACTGGGGCTCGCAGGACGATCCGAAGTCCTTCGCCGCCATGCGCTACACGGAGGCGAAGCTCACGCGCTATGCCGAGGTGCTGCTCGCGGAGCTCTCCGACGGCACCGTCGACTGGGTGCCGAACTACGACGGCTCGCGCGAGGAGCCGTCGTTCCTGCCGGCGCGGCTGCCCAACCTGATTCTCAACGGCACCACCGGCATCGCTGTTGGAATGGCCACCGACATTCCGCCGCACAACCTGCGCGAAGTCGCCGCCGCCGCGATCCACCTGCTGGAGGAGCCCGACGCCACCACCGCTGCGCTCATGAAGCACGTCAAGGGCCCGGATCTGCCGACCGGTGCCGAGATCATCTCCCCGCGCGCCGACCTTCGGGAGTTCTACGACAAGGGCGTCGGCTCCTTCAAGGCGCGCGCCACCTGGGAGATGGAGGACGGCAACGCGGTCATCACCGAGTTCCCGTACCAGGTGTCGCCGACCCGCGTCCAGGAGCAGGTCGCCGAGCAGATCCGCGCCAAGAAGCTGCCGATGATCGAGGACGTGCGCGATGAGTCCGACCACGAAAATCCAACGCGCCTGGTGCTCGTGCCGCGCTCCAACCGGGTCGACCTCGTAGAGGTCATGAACCACCTGTTCGCGACCACCGATCTGGAGCGCAACTACCGCGTCAATCTCAACATCATCGCGCTCGATGGCCGGCCGCGGGTGATGGGACTGAAGGAGATACTCACCGAGTGGCTCGAGTTCCGCACCACCACCGTGACGCGCCGCCTCGAGCACCGCCTCGGCAAGGTTGCCAAGCGGCTGCACATCCTCGATGGACTGCTGATCGCGTTCCTCAATCTCGACGAGGTGATTCGTATCATCCGCCGGGAGGAGGAGCCGAAGCCGGTGCTGATGAAGCGCTTCAAGCTCTCCGACGAGCAGACCGAAGAGATCCTCAACACCCGCCTGCGCCACCTCGCGAAGCTCGAGGAGCTGAAGATCCGCGACGAGCAGAAGACGCTCGCCGCCGAGCGCGAGGAGCTGGAAGCGCTGCTCAAATCCAAGGCCAAGCTGCGCAAGCTGATCGCCACCGAGATCCGTGCGGATGCCGACAAGTACGGCGACGAGCGCCGCACGAAGATCATCGAGCGCGAGGCCGCACAGGCGATCGATGAGACGAGCCTGATCCCCAATGAGCCGGTGACGGTGGTGCTGTCGACCGGTGGCTGGGTGCGTTCGGCCAAGGGTCACGAGGTCGAGGTGGGCGCGCTTTCCTACAAGGGTGGCGATGCCTTCCAGGCACTCGCCCGTGGACGGAGCCTGCAGAGCGCGGTGTTCATCGACAGCACCGGGCGCACCTACACGCTGCCCGCGCACACCCTGCCATCGGCACGCGGCTACGGTGAGCCGCTCTCCGGGCGCCTCGATCCGCCCGACGGCGCCAAGTTTGCCGGCGTCATGATCGGGGAGCCCGAGGACCTGTGGCTGCTCGCGAGCGATGCCGGCTACGGCTTCACCGCGCGCCTCAAGGACCTCGTTACCGACCGGCGCGCCGGCAAGACCGTGCTGGCCGTGCCCGAGCACGCGCAGGTGCTGCCACCAGCCCCGGTGCCCTCAGCCGATGCGCTGGTCGCGGTGGTGAGCAGCGAGGGGAAGCTGCTCGCTTTCCCGGTGGGCGAGGTGCCGGAGATGCCGCGCGGCAAAGGCAACAAGCTGTACGACATCCCGGGGAAGAAGGCGCGGTCACGCGCCGAGCTCATGACCGCCGTCGCCGTGGTAGCGCCGCAGGCGAGTCTCGTGCTCTGGTCTGGCGCGACGCACAAGGTGCTCGAGTGGCGGGAGCTTGCGGGCTATCTCGGGCAGCGCGCCCAGCGTGGCGCTGTGCTCAAGCGCGGCTGGCCGCGCCGCATCGAGCGCATGGAGGCGCGGCTGCCCTCTGCCGCCGGCTGAGGGCGCGGGCGCCGCTCAGCGCGCGCCGCTTAAGACCACTTCCTCGGGCTCGTTGACGAAGTAGCCCTGGATGTACTGCACGCCGAGCTGCCACAGCACCGCCATGGTGTTGGCGTCCTCGACGCGCTCGCCGATGGTCTGAATCGAGCGCTTGGACGCCGCATCGACCAGGATGCGCACCCGCTGCTGCAGCTGCGGGTCGCCGGCGAGTCCCTGAATCACCGCGCCGTCGATCTTGGCGAAATCGAGCGGTATCGACTCGAGCATGCCGAGGCTGTCGCGCCCGCCGCCGAAGCTCTCGAGCGCAAAACGGAAGTGTCGCTGGCGCAGCGCGCCGGCCAGCGCCTTGACCTGGGTGAGGTAGGTCGCGGCGCTTTCCTCCGTGACCTGGAAGCACAGCCGCGCCGGCTCCGCGCGGCTCGAGCGCAGGTGATTGTCGAGCCAGTCGACGAACGTGTCGTCCTTGACCGTCTCGCGCGACAGGCGCACGAACAGGCATTCCGGCTTCTTCTGCGCGGCGAACGACAGCGACGCGCCCACCACCCAGCGGTCGATGTTCTTCATGAGGTCATTGCGGCTCGCGGCCGCCATGAACTCGGACGGCAGCACTTCCTTGCCCTGGGTGTCGATCATGCGCACCAGCACGTCGAACATGCCCGGATCCTCGCCGCGCAGGCTGGCGATCGGCTGCTGCACCAGGCGGAAGCGGTTCTCCATGAGCGCCGCCTTGATGTGCTTGACCCACACCTTGTCGTACGACATCACCCGGCTCTCGTTGTCGGCGTGGTCCGAGGTGACGCTCTGATTGCCGCCGCGGCTGCTGCCCTTGCGGCAGGCCTCGAGGGCGTCCGACACCACGGCATCGAGATCAGCGCGGCCCGGCGAGACCGTCGACAGCCCGACCGTGCAGGTGACCGATACCGCCTTGTCGCGCACCCGCATGATGTGCTTCTGCACGCGCGCGATCAGCTGCTCGCTCCAGGCATTGATGTCGTTCTCGTTGCCGCGCTCGAGCAGCACCAGGAACAGCAGTCCTCCGAGGCGACCGATGAGCTCCTTGGGGCGCACGGTCTCATGCAGCAGCCGCACGAACTCGCTGACCACCTCTTCGCTGGCGGATACGCCGATCACCCTCTCGAGGGTCGCGAACTTGTCGACCTTGATCACGGCCAGGCAGCGCACACCGCCGCTCGGGCGCGTGGCGAGGCGCGCAGCGAGCGCCTGCAGCAGCTCGCGCCGCAGCAGCAGCCCGTAGTCGTCGGTGCCGGCGGCGGCTTGCGGTCCCTGCTGGGGCTCCGCCGCGGCGGCGCGCGGCGCCGACGGCACCACCAGTCGCACGCACGGCTCGCCCTCGTGCTCCCCGACGGCGAGCGCAATCTCGACCGGCAGGATGCTGCCGTCGGCCGGCACCGCATTGGCGCGCAGCGTGTGCTCGCCGCTCCATCGCCGCTGCAGGCACGCGGCCAGCGCGCCGCGCAGCGCCGGATGCGAGGACTCCTCGAACAGATCCATCACCGGCTGTCCGGCGATGCCGTCCTCGACCCCGAACAGCTCGAGCCACGCCGGATTGGCATCGATGACGATGCCTTCCTGGACCTGGATGATTGCGTCGTTGGAGCGCTCGAGCACCGTGTCGAGCTGGCTGCGGGCATCCTGGGCGGCGCGCTCCGCGGCATCGAGCGTGCGGCGCGCGCGGAACGTCGCCAGCTCGCGCATCATCACCGCCTGCAGCCGCGCCGGGTGCGCGAGTGATGCCAGGTCGCGGGCACCGAGACCAAGGGCGTGGGCGATGCGCGCCTCGTCGGCCTCGGGCGCGAGCGCCAGGATGGGCACCGTCGGGGCCAGCTGGTCGCGGATCGCGATCACGGCCTCGAGCTCCTCCTCGTCGGCCATGACGTGCACCAGCAGCTCGGGGTTGATCTGCGCGAGGGCATCGCCCAGATCTCGCAGCGCCGGAATCCAGGTGCAGTGCGCCGGCTCACCCGCGCGTCGCAACATGCCGTTGATCGACTCAACGGGGTCGCGTGTGGCGCTGAATACGATGAGCGGTACGGCGCTCGGCTCCATCAGCAGGATCTCCCTGGGTACGCCCGCAAATGCCGCGGATTCTAGCACCCGTGCCATGGCCCCCCGCCGTGAGCGACCTCGCGGAAGATGCGACCGGGGGGCGCGCTGGCGGGGGCTGGCCGGTGCCGCTATCATACGCGGCCCTTTCAAGGGGTCGGCGCACCGGCCGCCCCGCAGTCGCGGACACACCGAATGGCCAGCTACACCACCAGTGAGATCCGCTCGGGTCTCAAGGTCCTGCTCGATGGCGACCCGTATGCGGTCGTCGAGAACGAGCACGTCAAGCCCGGCAAGGGTCAGGCGTTCAACCGCATCAAGGTGCGCAACTTGAAGACCGGCCGCACCATCGAGCGCACCTTCAAGTCCGGCGAGTCGCTCGAGGCTGCCGACGTCGTCGACATGGACATGCAGTACCTCTACCAGGACGGCGACTTCTGGCACTTCATGGTCCCGGAGAACTTCGAGCAGTACACCGCCGGCAAGTCGGCCGTCGGCGACAACGCGCGGTGGCTCAAGGACGGCGTGGTCTGCATCGTGACGCTCTGGAACAACGTGCCGCTGGTCGTCACGCCGCCGCCGCACATCGAGCTCAAGGTCGTCGAGACCGACCCGGGGCTGCGCGGCGACACCGCCACCGGCGGTCAGAAAGCCGCGAAGCTCGAGACCGGCGCCGTGGTGCGCGTGCCGCTCTTCATCAACGAAGGCGAAGTCCTCCGTATCGACACGCGCACCGGCGAGTACATCTCGCGCGCCAAGCAGTAGCGCGCGTTCACTCCGTGGCGGCGCGCGCCGGCGTGCGCGCGCGCCACACGCCATCCGCCGCGTACAGGATCAGGGCCGCCCAGAGGAGCCCGAATCCCGCCGCGCGCGCGGATCCGAAGCCCTCGCCAAAGAACAGCACGCCGCAGGCGAGCTG
>DATMOK010000002.1:0-22312 GCA_035568235.1 Steroidobacteraceae bacterium
CCGGACCTGCGATCCAGTACAGCGTCGCGGGGCTTCTCGGCCGGGGGCTCGAGTACCTGTTCGCGCCGATCGGCTTCAACTGGCAGATCTCGATCGCGCTCGTACCCGGGCTCGCGGCGCGCGAAGTCGCGGTGAGTGCGCTCGGTACCGTCTACGCCATGTCGGGTGCGGGCGATGTCGCGGGCGCCTTGACGCCCATCATCAGCCATAGCTGGAGCCTCGCGACGGGACTCTCGCTCCTGGCGTGGTACGTATTCGCACCGCAGTGCCTGTCGACGCTCGCGGTGGTGAAGCGCGAGACCAACTCGTGGCGCTATCCGCTCATCATGGCGGCGTACCTGTTTGCGCTCGCCTACCTCGCCGCATTCCTCACCTACCGCGTGGCGCTCGCCTTCGGCGGCGGTGCGGTGCTCGCATGAGTCCGCTGCTGCAGGCGGTACTGGTGGCAGTGGTGGTGGGCGCCTGCCTGCTCTACAGCGCCTGGCGGCTGGCCTCGCTCGCCCTGCGGCTGCGGCTGCTGGCAGCGCTCGCGACACTCCCCGGCGCGCGCCGCGCCACCTGGCTCGGCGCGCTGCGTGCGCGCACGCTCGCGCAACTGCAAAGCGGCTGCGCCGGCTGCGCGAGCGGCGCTACGCCCCCCGCGGCGGGGCACCGGAATCGAACACCTGGTGCACTTCGCCGTTGACGATGCGCTCCTGGTACTTGCCGCGCGTGTAGCCGCCGACCACGCGGCGCCAGAAATGCACCGCCTCCGCATTGCGCAGGTACTCGTTGATCTCCCAGCGGCCCGCGAAGCGGTTGAGAATCAGCTCGACCGCGGTCCGGCCCACGCCTAAGCGCCGGCGCGCGCGCGTGATGAAGAATTCCGCCATGCGGTAGTCGCTGCGCGGGTGCGGCGGCGGCGCAGGACTTGCGCGCAGCACGCGCGCGAAGCCGACCGGCTCGTTGCCCTTGAGGATCACCAGCGGATAAGTGTTGGGATCGCCGAACCAGTGCGCGATCTGGTCCGGCTCACGATGGCCGATCTCGCCTAGCGCGGGGAACAGCCCCGTGCCGGGATTCAGATCGTCCAGATAGTCGCGATACACGCTCTGGATCCAGAGCCGGTCGCCGGGTTGCGAGCGGGCATCGCGCACGCTGACGCTGAGAGCGGTCATCCCTCGGGGGTCCACAAATGACGCGGCCCGGACGGCTCGCCTGTGCGCTCCGTCCGGGCCGCGGTTTCAGCCGTAAGGCTGTGCAGTGCTTACTGCTTCGGCGGCGTGGCCGGAGGCGTGGCCGCAGGAGCCGCACCCGAGTCAGCCGGCGGCGGAGCAGCCGAGCCGGCCGCACCAGCATCAGCAGGAGCCGCTGTGCCGGCAGGCGCAGCAGCCTGGTCAGCCGGAGCGGCCGGAGCTGCAGCCGGAGCAGGAGGTGTGGCAGCGGCGTCAGTGCCTGCGCTTTCCTGCTTCGCGCAGGCGGTCAGCACCAGCGCCGCAACGATTGCGCTAAGAGCAAGTTTGGTGTTCATCGATCAGTACCCCAAGGAAGCAAGAGTTGTTGAGGAGGCTACGGTCGCCTTACCGACCGTCCCCGGCCCGTTCAGGGCCGCAGGAACACAAATTCTATAGAAGTCCCGGTACGATTGGAAACTGCGCGACCGCGAAAAACCCTGACTGTCGCCCCGATACGCTTGGTTGTCGGACGGATACGACAGTTTGACGTTCGCCATCGACCGGAGGGATGCGTATGACCGACCGTGAGCCGACCATGGGCCTTGCCGCCAGGCTGCAGGCGAGCTTCGGCCCGCATCTCGAGGCGCTCTGCCGCCGGACGGCGCGTGTCCTCGAGAGTTGCGGCTTCTCGGGCCTGCTGGTGCATTCGGGCTCGCCCCTGACGGTCTTCGAGGACGACCGCACCTACCCCTTCGAAGCGCATGCACCCTTCAAAGTCTGGGTACCGCTCGATGCGGCGCCCGACTCCTATATCTGGTTCGAGCCGGGATCGAAGCCACGGCTCATCCTCTATCAGCCGCGCGACTACTGGTACAAGAGCGCCGATATGCCGCGCGGCTACTGGGTGCCTCACTTCGACGTGCGCCCGGTGCCGGACGCGGCCGCGGCGCGGGCGGCGTTGCCGCCGGATCTGTCGCGGGCGGCGTACATCGGCGATGCCACCGCCGAGCCTGCCGCCTGGGGGCTCGGTGCCGTGAATCCGCGTGCTCTCATGCGGCGGCTCGACTACGACCGCGCCGCCAAGAGCCCCTACGAGCTCGAGTGCATGCGCGAGGCGAACCGGCTCGGAGCGCGCGGCCAGCTCGCCGCCGAGCGCGTGTTCCGCGCTGGCGCCACCGAATTCGAGATCGAGCTGGCGTTCCTCGCGGCCTGTGGGCTGCGAGAGCAGGAGCTGCCCTATAACCCGATCATCGCGCTCAATGAGGGCGGCGCGGTGCTGCATTACCAGGTACTCAGCAAGGAAGCACCGCGCGAGCGGCACTCGCTGCTGATCGATGCGGGCGCGGAGTTCGCGGGCTATGCGAGCGACATCACCCGCACCCATGCGTACCAGGACCCGGATTTCCGCGCCCTGATCGCCCGCATGGACGAGCTGCAGCAGCGCCTGTGCGCGGGCGTGCGCGCCGGGGTCGATTGGCGCGACGTGCAGCTGCAGGCGCATGTCCTTACCGGGGAGCTGCTGCACGAGGCCGATCTTATCCGCGTGCGCGGCGATGAGGCGGTGGCGAGCGGGGTCACGCGCGTGTTCCTGCCGCACGGCATCGGGCATCTGCTCGGCATCGAGGTGCACGACGTCGGCGGCTTTCTCAAAACCCGCGAGGAGGGAGAGATTGCGCGGCCCGAGGGGCATCCGTACCTGCGCCTGACGCGCGTCCTCGAGCCCGGCTTCGTCGTCACCATGGAGCCCGGAATCTACTTCATTCCCCAGCTGCTCGAGGCGGCGCGGGCGGACGATGCGCACAGCCGGCGCATCAACTGGCCGCGCGTCGCGACGCTCACCAAGTTCGGCGGCATCCGCATCGAGGACAACCTGGCCGTCACGGCCGCGGGCTGCGAGAACCTGACGCGCGATGCGTTTCGCGCCGCCGCCCGTTAGCTGCCCTTTTTCTTCAGCTCCCCGTAGGTGGTATCGAGCGTGCCGTCGTCGTTGATGTCGACCGGGAACTCATCGGCGTCGCCGTTCAGCCAGCGCAGGTAGATCTTGCCGCCGCCGTACCAGCACTCCGCGTCGCGCTCGCTATAGAGGGCCGCCAGCTTGCCGTCCTTCATCACGGCGTCCGGCTCGCGTACCGTCGCCTTCCCGGAGCGGAAGGTGATGGTGATGAGGCCCGCGGAACCCGCCTCGGAGGCGTAACGACCCTCGAACTTCCCGGCGCAGCTCGCAAGTCCGGGCTTGGGCGGTGCGCCCGCTGCGCGCGGCGGGGCAGCCATCGCGAGCCTCGTGGCAGGCGCCGGCGCCGGTGCAGCCGCGGCAATCGCCGCGTGCGGCGGGCACTGGGCAATCGCACCCTGAAGCTGCGCGAGCGTGTTTCTGCCGCGTACTACCGGCTGCCCCTGCTCGTTGTAGGCCTGTACGTCGCACACGCTCCCGTCGGGGGCACAACCGAGAATCTTGATGCTCTTGCCATTGGCGCAGGTGTACACCTGGCCCACGACGACCGATGGCGCGTCGGCGAATGCCGCCTCGGCAACCAGCAAAACCAGCAGTCCAGCAGTAGCCCGGAGCAGCATAGAGCCCCCTTATTGACTCACTAAAGGATCAATTATGGTCTTTTCGCCAGGATATCTTTTATATCCTGCAACAACGCCTCCGTCTTCGTCGGTGGCGGCGGCGGGGCGTTGGCTGCGGGCGGCGGCGGCCGCTTCATCCGGTTGATGCCCTTGATGACGATGAAGATCGACAGCGCGATCACGACGAACTCGAAGATCGTCTGCAGGAACGAGCCGTACTTGAGGAGCACCGGCTTGCCGGCGGAGTTGGTGGCGATCTGCAGCGCGAGGTCGCTGAAGTTCACGCTCCCGAGGATCGGCGACAGGGCTGGCATGATCACATCGCCGACGAGCGATGCGACGATCTTGCCGAAGGCCGCGCCGATCACGACACCGACCGCGAGGTCGACGACGCTGCCTTTCATGGCAAATTCTTTGAATTCGGAAGTCAAACTCATGGGCCCTTCCCCTGAACGCCGGTCGTGCCGCCGGCTAGGGGAGCGAGCCTAACAGAATCGGCCCGGGCGGAAGTGAACCGCCCGCCGCGCGCGCGACTTCTAGGCGGTGGCCTTCTTGCGCCGCGTACGCTTCTTCGGCTCCTCAGCAGGCTCAGCCTCAGGAGCTGCCTTGGCGCCCTTCTTCTTCTTCGGCGCTGCCTCAGCCCTGGCTTCAGTCTTGCCCTTGGCGCGCCGTGAGGCCTTCTTGCCTTCCCCGGCGTCAGGCTCCTGCGCGGCCGCCGGCTGCGCGCCCTCGACGAGCTGCATGAGCGCCATGGGGGCTGAGTCACCCGGGCGCGGCACCATGCGCAGAATCCGCGTATAGCCGCCCGGGCGCGTCTTGAAGCGCGGGCCTAAGTCCGCGAACAGCTTCTCCACCACTTCGACGTCGCGCAGCCGCGCGAACGCCAGACGCCGGTTGGCCTCGTGATCGCTCTTACCGAGCGTGATCAGCGGCTCGACGACCCGACGCAGCTCCTTCGCCTTCGGCAGCGTGGTGCGGATGGTCTCGTGCCGCAGCAGCGACACCGACATGTTGCGCATCAGTGCATGACGGTGCGAGCTGTTGCGCGACAGCTGGCGGCCGGAGAGATGGTGACGCATTACAAAACCTTTGCCTTCAACGATTCGCTCAGCGCAAACGCGCGGCTTGCGGCCGCACGGCGCGCCGAGCCGTCAAGCTTCAGATGACTTCGCGGCTGCCTTCCTCGTGCTTCAGGCCGGCCGGCGGCCAGCCGTCGAGGCGCATGCCGAGCATCAGGCCGTGGCTCTGCAGCACTTCCTTGATCTCGGTGAGCGACTTCTTGCCGAGATTCGGCGTGCGCAGCAGCTCCACTTCGGTGCGCTGTACCAGATCGCCGATGTAGTGGATGTTCTCGGCCTTCAGGCAGTTGGCGCTGCGCACGGTGAGCTCGAGCTCATCGACGGGGCGCATCAGGATCGGGTCGAACTGCATCTCGGAGACCTTGGTCGCGGCCTCCTCCTCGCCCTGCAGGTCGATGAACACCGACAGCTGGTCCTTGAGGATCGCGCCGGCGCGGCGGATGGCCTCCTCCGCGTCGATCGTGCCGTTGGTCTCGATGTCGATGACCAGCTTGTCGAGGTCGGTGCGCTGCTCGACGCGCGCCGCATCCACCGAGTAGGTGACGCGCCGCACCGGCGAGAAGGAAGCGTCGAGCTGCAGACGGCCGATCGGGCGGGTCTGTTCCTCGAAGGCGACGCGCGCGGCCGCCGGACGATAGCCACGACCGCGCTCGACGCGCAGCGTCATGGAGAGCTCACCCGCCTTGGTGAGGTTGGCGATCACCAGCTCCGGGTTCACGACCTCGATGTCGTGATCGGTCTGAATGTCGCCGGCGGTGACCGGGCCCGGCCCCTTCTTGTGCAGGCGCAGCTCAGAGGAGTCGCGGGCGTGCATGCGCAGCGCCACCGACTTCAGATTGAGCAGGATGTCGACCACGTCCTCCTGCACACCTTCGATGGAGGTGTATTCGTGGAGCACGCCGTCGATCTCGACCTCGGTGATGGCGCTGCCGGGCATGGACGACAGCAGCACGCGGCGCAGCGCGTTGCCGAGCGTATGGCCGAAGCCGCGCTCGAACGGCTCGATCACCACACGCGCCTGGCGCGGAGCGATCGGCTGCACCTTCACCACCCGGGGCCGGAGAAACTCGCTTACGGAACCCTGCATTGCACTCTCACCTTGCCGGCTTTATGACCGGAGCCAAGTAGAAATTCGTTACTTCGAATACAGCTCGACGACCAGGTTCTCGTTGATGTCGGGCAGGATGTCGTCCCGGCCCGGCGCCGACTTGAACACGCCGCGAAATTCCTTGTCATTCACCTCGACCCAGTCGGGGAATCCCACCTGCTGGGCAATGTTGAGCGCGCTCTGGATGCGCAGCTGCTTGCGCGACTTCTCGCGCACCTGAACGATGTCGCCGGCCTTCACCTGATAGGAGGCGATGGTGACCGGCTTCTCGTTGACCGAGATCGACTTGTGGCTCACGAGCTGGCGTGCCTCGGAGCGCGTCGACGCGAAGCCCATGCGGTACACGACGTTGTCGAGCCGGCACTCGAGCAACCGCAGCAGGGTCTCGCCCGTGGAGCCCGTCTTGCGCGCCGCCGCCTTGTAATAGTTGCTGAACTGCCGCTCCAGCACGCCGTACATGCGGCGCAGCTTCTGCTTCTCGCGCAGCTGCAAGCCGTAGTCCGAGAGCCGCTGGCGGCGCTCGCCCTTGATGCCGCCCGGCGGCACGGTGAACTTGCACTTGTTCTCGAGCGGCTTGACGCCGGACTTGAGGAACAGGTCGGTGCCCTCGCGACGCGCGAGCTTGCACTTGGGTCCGGTATAACGCGCCATAGTTTCCTCGTTGCCCTCTACACGCGACGCTTCTTCGGCGGACGGCACCCGTTGTGCGGGATAGGCGTCACGTCGGAGATGCTGCTGATCTTGAGACCGCAGTTGTTCAGCGCGCGCACCGCGGACTCGCGCCCCGGGCCAGGTCCGCCGACGCGCACTTCGACGTTCTTCACGCCGTGCTCCTGCGCCGCGACTCCGGCCTTCTCGGCCGCCACCTGCGCGGCGAACGGCGTCGACTTGCGCGAGCCGCGAAACCCGCAGCCGCCCGCCGTCGCCCACGACAGCGTGTTCCCCTGCCGGTCGGTGATGGTGATGATGGTGTTGTTGAAGGAGGCATGCACGTGCGCGATCGCATCGAGCACGTTCTTGCGCGCCTTCTTGGCCTTCTTGGGTGCCGCCGCCGGCGCGCCCGCTGCCCCCGCCGCGGGTGCCGCGGCGGGCGCTGCCGCGCCGCCCTTGCTGTCCGGTTTCTGCTGCTCAGCCATGCCTTATGCCTTTCCCGGCGGTGCGTTGAGCTTGACCGCCTGCTTGCGCGGGCCCTTGCGGGTGCGCGCGTTGGTGCGTGTGCGCTGGCCGCGGACCGGCAGTCCGCGGCGGTGACGGATGCCACGCCAGCTGCCCAGATCCATCAGCCGCTTGATGTTCATCGACACTTCGCGCCGCAGGTCGCCCTCGACCGCGAACTTCGCGACCGCCGAACGCAGCGCGTTCACCTCGACCTCGGTGAGATCCTTCACCTTGGTGGTGGGATTGACGCCCGCGGCCTCACACACAGCGTGCGCGCGCGCGCGGCCCACGCCGAAGATGTGGGTGAGTCCGACCCACACGTGCTTGTTCATCGGGATGTTGATACCGGCGATACGTGCCATGTTTCTTCCTCAACCCTGGCGCTGCTTGTGGCGCGGGTCTGAGCAGATGACGTAGACCACGCGCCGGCGGCGCACGATCTTGCAGTTCTTGCAGATCTTCTTGACCGACGGACGTACTTTCATTGATTAACTACCCTGACCCGTTCGCCCGTAACCGAGCAAGTTGGCCTTCTTCAGAAGTCCCGGGTAGTGATGCGACATCATGTGCGCGTTCAGCTGCGCCATGAAATCCATCACCACCACGACGACGATCAGCAGCGAGGTGCCGCCGAAGCGAAACGGCACCCCGTACCAGGAAATCAGGATCTCCGGGATCAGACACACCGCGGTGACGTACAGCGCGCCCCACAGCGTCAGGCGCGTCAGCACCTGGTCGATGTACTCGGCGGTCTGCTGCCCGGGGCGGATGCCGCGCACGAAGGCGCCGGACTTCTTCAGGTTGTCGGCGGTGTCGCGCGCGTTGAACACCAGCGCCGTGTAGAAGAAACAGAAGAAGATGATCAGCACCGCGTAGATCACCAGGTGCAGCGGCTGGCCGAAGCCGAGCGCTGCGGCCACGTCCTGCGCGACGTTGGCGTACCAGGTGTCGGAGTTGCCGCCGAGAAAGCTCGCGATGGTCGCCGGGAACAGCAACAGGCTGGAGGCGAAGATCGGCGGGATGACGCCCGACATGTTGATCTTGAACGGCAGGTGCGTGCTCTGGCCGGCGTACATGCGCCGCCCGACCTGGCGCTTGGCGTAATCGACCGGGATGCGCCGCTGGGCGCGCTCCATGAACACCACGAAGTAAGTGACGCCGACCACCAGGATGAGGAGCGCGAGCGCCACGGGTCCCGGCATCTCGCCGTTGCCCACCGCGTCCATGGTGTTGCCGACGGCGCCCGGGAGTCCCGCGACGATGCCGGACAGGATGATCATCGAGATGCCGTTGCCGATGCCGCGCTCGGTGATCTGCTCGCCCAGCCACATGAGGAACATGGTCCCCGTGGTCATGGTGATGGTGGCGGTCATGAGGAACGGCCAGCCGTGCACCAGCGTCATGCCGCCCTTCTCGAGCGCGCCGGCCGCGGCGAACGACTGAAACAGCGCGAGCGCCACGGTGCCGTAGCGCGTGTACTGCGTGATCACCCGCCGCCCCTGCTCGCCTTCCTTGCGCAGCTCCATGAGCGAGGGCACGACCATCGACATCATCTGGATGATGATCGAGGCGGAGATGTACGGCATCACGCCCATGGCGAAGATCGACAGGCGCGACAGCGCGCCCCCTGAGAACAGGTTGACGATGCCGAGGATGGTGTTCGACTTGTCGCCGAAGAAGCGCGCCACCTCCGCCGGATTGATGCCCGGCACCGGGATGAAGGTGCCGATGCGATACACCACCAGCGCGCCGATCAGGAAGAAGATGCGGCTGCGAATCTCGCCGAAGCGCGCGGCATCGCCGAGCGCTGCGGCCGGATTGCTGAAGGTGGTGTTCGCCATGGAGCCGCGCTTTCCTTAGTTCCCGGACTTCTCGGGCGTAGTCTCGGCCGCCGCCTCGAGCTTGCCGCCAGCGGCCTCGATCGCAGCGCGCGCCCCCTTGGTGGCAGCGATCCCCTTGAGCGTCACGGCGCGCTTCAGCTCGCCCGACAGCACGACCTTGGCGCGCTCCGCCCCCGGCGGCACCACGCCGGCCTTCTTCAGCGCCGCGAGATCGATGACCTCGCCCGCCACCTTGGCGAGCTCGTGCAGACGCACCTCGGCGCGGCTCGTCTTCAGAGCCGAGCGGAAGCCGACCTTGGGCATGCGCCGCTGCAGCGGCATCTGGCCGCCCTCGAAGCCCACCTTGTGGTAGCCGCCCTTGCGGGCGCGCTGCCCCTTGGTGCCGCGGCCGCAGGTCTTGCCCTGACCGGCGGAGGCACCGCGGCCGACGCGCAGGCGCGGGCGGCGGGCACCGGGGGCAGGTTTCAGTGTGTTGAGTCGCATAACTGTCAGACGCCCTTCCTGGCGGCGCCCTTGTGCGCGCCGCCACCCTCGATCTTGAGCAGATGCACGGCCGCCTGGATCATGCCGCGATTCTCCGGCGTGTCGGCCACGGCGACGCTCTGGCCGATGCGGCGCAGTCCCAGCCCGCGGGCGGAAGCTGCGATGTTCGCCAGCTGGCCATGGAGGCTCTTCAGCAGCGTCACCTTGAGTTGCCTGTCGCTCATGGTCCTTTAGCCCGTGATCTCTTCCAGAGTCTTGCCGCGCTTCGCCGCGATGTCCTCGGGCGAGCGAATCCTGGCGAGCGCGTTGATGGTCGCGCGCACCACGTTGATGGGGTTGCGCGAGCCGTAGCTCTTGGCGAGCACGTTGCGCACACCCGCGCATTCGAGCACCGCGCGCATACCGCCGCCGGCGATGACGCCGGTGCCGTCGGAGGCCGGCTGCATGTACACGCGGGTCGCCCCGTGTGTTCCAGTGACCGCGTAGTAGAGCGAGTCGTTCCGCAGCGCGACGTTGACCAGGTTCTTGCGTGCCTGGGTCATCGCCTTGGAGATCGCCACCGGCACCTCGCGCGCCTTGCCGAAGCCGTAACCCACCCTGCCCGCGGTGTCACCCACCACGGTGAGCGCCGTGAAGCCGAACTGCCGGCCGCCCTTGACGACCTTGGCGGTGCGGTTGACGGCAACCAGCTTCTCGATGAACTCGTCCGCCGGCTGGCCTTTTTCCGGTCTTGCCATATGTGTGCTACCTGCTCAAAACTCAAGACCCGCTTCGCGGGCGGCATCCGCGAGCGCCTTGACGCGCCCGTGGTACTGGAAACCGGAGCGGTCGAAGGCGACCCTGCTTACGCCTGCCGCCTTGGCCTTCTCGGCGATGGCGCGGCCGACCGCCTTGGCGGCGGCGACGTTGCCGGTGCCCTTAAGGCCCGTGCGCACCGTCTCCTGCACGGTGGAGGCCGCCGCGATCACCTTCGCGCCCGCCTCGGTCGTGACCTGCGCATAGATGTGTTTCGGGGTGCGGTGCACGGTGAGGCGCGCGAGCCCGAGGTCGCGGATGTGCGCGCGCGTCTTCACGGCGCGGCGCAGCCGACGCGCCTTCTTGGTCGCGATCATTTCTTTTTCCCCTCTTTCAGGGTGATCTGCTCGCCGGCGTAGCGCACGCCCTTGCCCTTGTAGGGCTCGGGCGGACGCACGGCACGAATCTCGGCGGCTACCTGGCCGACCTTCTGCCGGTCGATGCCCTTGATGATGATCTCGGTGAGGGTCGGCGTCTCGATGCTGATGCCCTCCGGGATCGGGAAAATCACCGGGTGCGAGAAGCCGAGCGTCAGATTCAGCGTCTTGCCCTGCAGCTGCGCGCGAAAGCCGACACCGACCAGCTCGAGCTTCTTCTCGTAGCCCTTGGTGACGCCGCGCACCATGTTGGCGAGATGCGCCCGCGTGGCCCCGGCGCTGGTGCGCGACAGGTTGGGGTCGGCGAAGCTCACCTGCAGCTTCTGCTCGGTCTGCGCCACCGACACGCCGGTGACGAGCGGCAGGCTGAGCGAGCCCTTGGCGCCCTTGATGATCACCGCCTCGGCGGCGATGGTCGCGGTCACGCCCGAGGGCAGTTCGACCGGAGCTTTGGCAATTCTCGACATGATGGCTTCTCTGGCTAGATCTTCAGGCGACGATGCACAGCACCTCGCCCCCCTGTCCGATGGAGCGCGCCTGGCGGTCGGTCATGACCCCCTTCGGGGTGGAGACGATCACCGTCCCCATCCCGCCGAGGACCTTTGGCAGCTGGTCCTTGCCGCGATAGATGCGCAGCCCCGGACGGCTGACGCGCTCCAGGCGGTCGATCACCGGCCGGCCCTCGAAGTACTTCAGGCCGATGGTGAGAGTCGGCTTGCCGCTGTCGGCATCGAGGCGAAAGTCGGCGATGTAGCCCTCGTCCTTCAGCACCTTGACGATCGCGGTCTTCAGGCGCGACGAGGCGAGTTGCACTTCGGCCTTGCCGGCGGTCTGGCCGTTGCGGATGCGAGTGAGAAGGTCGGCAACTGGATCGGTCATGCTCATGCTGCGTCCCTCACCAGCTCGCCTTGGCCAGGCCCGGAATCTCACCGCGCGAGGCCACCTCGCGGATCTTCACCCGCGACAGGCCGAACTTGCGGTACACACCGCGCGAGCGCCCGGTAATCGCGCAGCGCTTGCGCTGGCGCGCGGCGCTGGCATCGCGCGGCTGCTCCTGCAGCTCCGCCTGCGCGGCGGCGCGCGCCTCGGGCGAGGTCTTGGGGCTGCGGATCAGCTCCTTGAGCTTCGCGCGCCGGGCGGCGTACTTCTTCACTACACCTGCGCGACGCTTCTCGCGCTCGACCATGCTCGTCTTTGCCATAGACCCTGCGTTTCCTGTCGTCCGGTTACTTCCGGAACGGGAAGTTGAATGCCTCGAGCAACGCTCGGCCGTGACGGTCGTCCTTCGCCGTCGTAGTGATGGTGATGTCCATACCCCGGACCTGGTCGATCTGGTCGTACTGGATCTCGGGGAAAATGATCTGTTCCTTGACGCCGAGCGAGTAGTTGCCCTGACCGTCGAAGGCGCGCGGCGACACGCCGCGGAAATCGCGGATGCGCGGCATGGCGATGCTGATCAGGCGGTCGAGGAACTCGTACATGCGCATGCCGCGCAGCGTCACCTTGGCACCGACCGCGAGCCCGGCGCGGATCTTGAAGGAGGCGATCGCCTTGCGCGACTTGGTGACGAGCGGCTTCTGCCCGGTGATCTTGGTGAGATCGGCGACCGCGGCGTCCATCACCTTCTTGTCGGCGACCGCCTCGCCCACACCCATGTTGATGGTGATCTTGGCAATGCGCGGCACCTGCATCACGTTGTCGATCTTCAGGTCGGAGCGCAGCTTCGGCACGACCTGCTGGCGGTAGAACTGCTGCAGCCGCGGCGGAGCGGAGCGCTGGTCGGCCACGCGGTGCGCGCCCGTCTCGGGCTTGCCGGCCTGGGCTTCCGCCTGCTTGTCCGCAGGCTTGTGCTTACCGGCCTGCTTGTCGGTCTGCTTCTGCTTACCAGACTGCTTGCCAGACTGCTTGCCAGCTTTGTCTGCACTTGCCTCAGACATCGAGCATCTCTCCGTTGGATTTGAAGAAGCGCACGCGCTTGCCGTCGGTGAGCGTCTTGATGCCGACGCGATCGCCCTTCTTCGCGGTGGGATTCCAGATCGCCACCTTGGAAACCGGCAGCGGCATCTCCTTCTCGAGGATGCCGCCCTGTCTGTTGGCCTGCGGGTTAGGCTTCTGGTGCTTCTTCACGCGGTTGATGCTCTCGACCACCACGCGGCCGTCGCCGAGCACCTGCAGCACCGCACCCTTGCGGCCCTTGTCGCGCCCCGACAGCACCACCACCTGATCGCCCTTGCGGATCTTGTTCATGGCTTCACAGAACCTCGGGGGCCAGCGAGATGATCTTCATGAACTGCACGTTGCGCAGTTCACGCGTCACGGGCCCGAAGATGCGCGTGCCGATGGGCTCGAGCTTGTTGGTGAGCAGCACCGCCGCGTTGCCGTCGAAACGGATCAGCGAGCCGTCCGGGCGGCGCACGCCATGCGTGGTACGCACCACCACCGCGTCGTACACCTCGCCCTTCTTCACCTTGCCACGCGGGATCGCGTCCTTGACGCTCACCTTGATGACATCGCCCACGGTCGCGTAGCGGCGCCGCGTGCCGCCCAGCACCTTGATGCACATCAGGGTGCGCGCGCCGCTGTTGTCGGCGGCATTGAGCATTGTGCGCAACTGGATCATGGCTCAGCCCTTCTCCACCACCGCCAGCAGCCGCCACGACTTGTGCCGCGACATCGGCCGGCACGGCGTGATGGTGACGAGATCGCCCTCCTGGGAGGTGCCGCTCTCGTCATGCGCCAGGAGCTTGGTGGTGCGGCGGATGTACTTGCCGTAAGTCGGGTGCTTCACCAGGCGCTCGATCTCGACGGCGATGGTCTTGTGCATCTTGTTGCTCACCACCCGCCCGGTGAGGGTGCGTGCACCGCGCGCAGCCGTGTCGGGCGCCGCCGCCGTGGCGGGGGTGGCAGCCTCGAGCGGCGCGCTCGCCGCGGCAGTCGCTTCCGCAGCCGGGGCGTCAGCCGCCGGCTTCGCCTTGGCGTGCGATTTCGCCCGGGCGGTCTTGGTCTTCGCCGCGCTCTTGCTGGTACTGGTTTTCGGGCTCATTTCTTCTTACCTCCGCCGCCTGCGGACTGCTTGGCACGCAACGCGGTCTTGACGCGCGCGATGTTGCGGCGCGCGGCCCCGAACTGATCGGGCTTGGGTTGCTGGCCGGTGGCGCGCTGCATGCGCAGCGCAAACTGCTCCTTGCGCAGCTTCAGCAGCTCCTCGGCGAGCTCGGCGGGCGAATGACTGCGGAGCTTCTCGCGGAACTGACGCACCTGAGCAAGCTTCATCAGCGCACCTGCCGTTTCACGAACGTGGTGGACACCGAGAGCTTCGAGCCGGCAAGGCGAAACGCCTCGCGCGCCGTCGTCTCATCCACCCCTTCCATCTCGAACAACACCTTGCCGGGCTGCACGCGCGCCACGTAGTACTCGACGTTGCCCTTGCCCGAGCCCATGCGAACCTCGAGCGGCTTCTTCGAGATCGGCACGTCGGGGAACACCCGGATCCAGATCTGACCGCCGCGCTTCACATAGCGCGCCATGGCGCGGCGCGCCGCCTCGATCTCGCGCGCCGTCATGCGCGCGCGGCTGGTCGCCTTCAGGCCGAACTCGCCGAAGGACACGTTGGCGCCACGCTGCGCAAAGCCGCCGTTGCGGCCTTTGAACTGCTTGCGGTACTTGGTGCGTTTGGGCTGCAGCATCTGTCGTTACGCCTTGAAGTGCTCAGGCCTGCGCCTGCGGCTCGGCCGCAACGGCCGGCGGTGCGGCCGGCGGCGCGGCGCCGGCTGGCGCGGCGGCGGCTGGCGCGGCGGCGGCGGCAGGAGCGGCCTCCTCGGCCGCAGCTTCAGCGGCGAGCTCGCTCTTGTCGAACACCTCGCCCTTGAAGATCCACACCTTGACGCCGATGACGCCGTAAGTGGTGTGCGCCTCGGACAGGCCGTAGTCGATGTCGGCGCGGAAGGTATGCAGCGGAATGCGGCCCTCGCGATACCACTCGGTGCGCGCGATCTCCGAGCCGTTCAGCCGTCCGGAGACGCGCACCTTCACGCCGAGCGCGCCCGAACGCATGGTGCTCATCACCGCGCGCTTCATGGCGCGACGGAACATCACGCGCTTCTCGATCTGCTGCGCGATGGAGTCGGCAACCAGCTTGGAGTCGAGCTCGGGCTTTCTGATCTCGGCGATGTTGAGCCGCACATCGGTGACCGCCATGCCGAGCAGCGCGGCGGTTTCCTGGCGCAGCTTCTCGATGTCCTCGCCCTTCTTGCCGATCACGATGCCGGGGCGTGCGGTCTGAATGGTGATATTGACCTTCTTGGCGGCGCGCTCGATCTGAATGCGGCTCACCGAGGCCTCTTTGAGCTTCTCGTTGAGGAACTGCCGCACCCGGAAGTCGGTGTGCACGTGCAGCGGGAACTGTCGCTTGCCGGCGTACCAGCGGCTGGTCCAGTCGCGGGTGATCCCGAGGCGTATGCCTATCGGATTGACCTTCTGACCCATGGCTCTTAATCCTTCTTGCCGTCGCTCACGCCGACGGTGATGTGACTGTTGCGCTTGATGATGCGCGTGCCACGTCCCTTGGCGCGCGCCGCGAAGCGCTTGAACTGCGGGGCCGCGTCGATGTGGATGAGAGACACCTTGAGCAGGTCGATGTCGGCGCCGTGGTTGTGCTCGGCGTTGGCGACCGCGGACTCCAGCACCTTGCGCACCAGCTTCGCGCCCTTCTTCGGCAGGAAGCGTAGCGTCGCGATCGCGTTGCCGACCGGCTTGCCGCGCACCACGTCGGCGACCAGGCGGCACTTCTGCGGCGAGATGCGCGCGTAGCGGAGTTTGGAGGTGACTTGCATCGTTGTTTCCTGCCGCCTTCGATCAGCTCGAAGCGGCCGGGGCCGCCTCCACCTTGCGATCGCCCGAGTGCGCCTTGAAGGTGCGGGTGGGCGAGAACTCGCCGAGCTTGTGGCCCACCATGTTCTCGGTGACGAGCACCGGTATGTGCTGGCGGCCGTTGTGCACGGCGATGGTGAGCCCGACCATCTCCGGGGTGACCATCGAGCGGCGCGACCAGGTCTTGATCGGCTTGCGGTCGTTCTTGGCGGATGCCACCTGCACCTTCTTGGCGAGGTGCAGATCGACGAACGGACCCTTCTTCAATGAGCGTGGCATGTGGGTTGCGCTCCGATCAGCGGATACGGTTCTTGCGGCGCTGGACGATCATGTTGTCCGTGCGCTTGTTGTGACGGGTTTTCAGGCCCTTGGTGTTCCAGCCCCACGGCGATACCGGGTGCGGGTTGCCCTGCCCGGACTTGCCCTCGCCGCCGCCGTGCGGGTGATCGACCGGGTTCATGGCAAGTCCGCGCACCGTCGGGCGGATGCCGCGCCAGCGCTTGGCGCCGGCCTTGCCGTAGCTGCGCAGGTTGTGCTCATCGTTCCCCACCTCGCCGATCGTGGCGCGGCAGTCGATGTGCACCTTGCGCGTCTCGCCGGACTTGAGCCGCAGGTACGCATAGATGCCCTCGCGCGCCGTGAACGACACGGCGCTGCCGGCGCTGCGCGCCAGCTGGCCGCCGCGGCCGGGCTTCAACTCCACGTTGTGGATGATCGAGCCGACCGGCACGTGGCGCAGCGACATGGCGTTGCCCGCCTTGATCGGGGCATCGGCACCGGAGCGCACCTCATCGCCGGGCTTCGCGCCCTTGGGCGCGAGGATGTAGCGCCATTCGCCGTCCGGGTACTTGATGAGCGCGATGTGGCTGGTGCGGTTCGGATCGTACTCGAGCTGCTCGATGACGCCGGTGATGCCGTCCTTGTCACGCTTGAAGTCGATGACACGGTACTTCTGGCCGGAGCCGCCGCCCTTGTGGCGCGTGGTGATGCGGCCGGCGTTATTGCGACCGCCGGTCTTGTACTGATGGGCGGTGAGCGCCATGCGCGGGCCGCCCTTGTGCAGGTGCGAGCGATCGACCTTGACGACGGCGCGCGTGCCGGGAGTGCGGGGCTTGTACTTGATGAGAGCCATTGCGATGCGTCCTGTCAGGTCTTGGCGCGCGCTTCGTAGTCGATGGTCTGACCGGCGGTGAGGCTCACGTAGGCCTTCTTCCAGTCCTGGGTGCGCCCGGCGATGCGCCCGAAACGGCGCTGCTTGCCCGGCTCGTTCACCACCTGTACGCCCGCGACCTTGACGTCGAACATGAGCTCGACGGCTTTGCGGATGTCGGTCTTGGTGGCTTCGCGGCGCACGCGGAACGTGTACTGGTTATGGTTCTGCATGGCGAGCGAGGTCTTCTCGGTGACATGCGGAGCGATCAGCACGCTCATCAGCTGCTCACGGTTCACTGCAGGCGCTCCTCGATGAGTTTTACGGCGCCGACCGTCATCAGCACCTTGTCGTAGGCGGCAAGGGCGATCGGGTTGAGCGCGGTCACCTCGAGCACCTCGACATGCGGGAGATTGCGCGCCGCGAGGGCGAGCTTCTGATCCTGCGCCTCCACCACGATCAGCACCGAGGGGAGCGACCACTCCTTGAGCTGATGGGCGAGGAGCTTGGTCTTCGCCTCGCTGAGGGAGATGCCGTCGGTCACCAGCAGCCGCTCGGTGCGCGCGAGCTCCGAGAGCATCGAGCGGATCGCGCCGCGGTACATCTTGCGGTTCACCTTCTGCTCGAAGCTGCGCGGCTTGGCGGCGAAGGTCTTGCCGCCGCCCACCCAGATGGGCGAGCGGATCGAGCCGGCGCGTGCCTGGCCGGTGCCCTTCTGGGCGTAGGGCTTCTTGCCGCCGCCGCGCACCTCGGCACGTGACTTCTGCGCCTTGGTGCCGGCGCGCGCCGTGTTGCGGTAGGCCTTGAGCACCTGGTGCACCAGCGCCTCGTTGAACTTGTGGCCGAAGGCGGCTTCGGACACCTGCAGCTCCGCGCCGCCCGTCACTGACTTGAGCTTCATGAGTTACTTCTTTCCCTGCTTGGCCGGGTCCTTCGACGGACCGGTTCCGGCCTTCAGGGGTGCCAGGGTCTTGCGCTTGGCGCGACGCGCGGCCTTGAGCGAGGGGCGCACGATCACCTGGCCGCCCTCGACGCCGGGGACGGCACCCCGGATGAGGAGCAGATTTCTCTCCAGGTCGACCTGCACGACGCGCAGGTTCTCGGTCGTGCGGCGCATGACACCCATGTGGCCCGACATGCGGCGACCCTTGAAGACGCGTCCCGGGGTCTGGCGCTGACCGATCGAGCCCGGCGAACGGTGCGACAGCGAATTACCGTGGGAAGCCATGCCGCCGGCAAAGTTGTGTCGCTTCATGACGCCGGCGAAGCCTTTGCCCATGGTCGTGCCGGTGACGTCAACCTTCTCGCCTTCCTTGAACAGGTCGGCCTTGATCTCAGCTCCAGTCTTGAACTCGCCTGTGTCGGCCTCGGTGAGGCGGAACTCGACCAGCGCCCGGCCAGGAGCGACGCCCGCCTTCGCATAGTGGCCGGTGACAGACTTCGAGTAGAGCTGCGGGCGGCGCGTGCCGTAGGTGACCTGGACGGCCCGGTAGCCATCCTTGTCCTGCGACTTCACCTGCGTGACGCGATTCGGAAGAACCTCAATCACGGTGACCGGCACTGTCTCGCCGGCGTCCGTGAACACGCGCGTCATGCCGGCCTTTCGGCCGACCAGTCCGATTGCCATGTCTGTCCTCTCGAAGCCCATGGCAACGAGCTAAGTTATTGAGACAACAGGAGATTCGCGCAAGCCGAGGGCCGCGCCAAGTCTCGAGTGGTCTTGGAGCTGAAGCTCCGCGGGAGCCCGCTCCAACCTCGCCCGATGCCGCCAAATGCGACTGGGCACCCGGATTCCTGGGGCCCAAAAGGGCGCGCAGTATAGGCGCGCGGGGGCGTGCGATCAACCCCGCACGAGGCTTAATTTCCTAGAAGATCCCGACCTTCATGGTCGCGGCGTCGAGGACTTCGAGACACTGCCCGTCCGCGCTCGCGACCAGCCAGTGGGCTCCGGCATGGCTCTGCTGGTCAACGTGCCCGCCTGGGGCAAGCGTCGCGTAGAGCGAGCGCGTGCCCTGGTAGTTCAGCCAGTAGAGCTTAAGGCTCTCGTCGCTGCGGTTGACGAGCGTCAGGAGCGCGGGCTCGGCCGTCGGCCTCGAGGGGAAGTCCCCCTCATGGGCGCAGCGCTGCGCCGCTGCCGAGGCGGCACACGAGCGCACGGCGCCGGTCGCCTGCTGCGGATGGATGGCACAGGCGATCCCGTAGTCGCTCGCAGCCGGCTGCGCCGGGGCGGCGAGCGGGACGGCGTCCGGCGCCGCGGAGGCGGCGGGTGCTGCCGCCGGAGCCGGCGGGATCTGTGCATGCGCGCTGTGGACCAGGTGCAGGTGCATCTTTCCGTCTGCGCCGCGGTGCGCCACGTAGGAAGGCGGGGTCGGCGCAGACACACTCTCAGCCGCAGGCGCAGGGGGCGCCGATTTCTTTGCGGCCGCCATCACCGCAAGCACCACGAGCCCGGCGGCGATCAGCATCCCGACGACAACGGCGCCATTTCCCTGGTGAGGGGCCGCCGGCTCTCCGTGGCCACCTGGGGCGGCCGTGCCAGCCGCTTGTGGATCTGATATGTAATCCCGCAGCCAGTCCGCGTCGGCGGCATCGAGCACGATGAGACCGTCGGGCCGGCGCCTGCCGTTACTCATGCCCTGGTCGGGTGAGGCGGTCCACAGGGCGATCGATTTGAGCCCGAGCAGGGCGTGCAGCGGGTCGCGCCGCGTATTCACATCCTGGATGCGGTCGAAGCGGATGGTGCTGGTGTTGCGCGCCAGCACCCCCGAGGTGATCGAGATGTTGCGATCCGTCACCGTGAAGGTGAACCACTTGAAGTTGAGCACCGCGCGGGCGACCAGGAAGGCGCCGTAGAGGAGCAGGAGAGCTGCGATCTGCCCGCCCGAGATCTTGCCGCACAGGGCGCCCTTGCAGGCGGCTCCCGGCGCGCTGGAGGCGACCTCGAATACCGTCGCCAGCAGCAGCAGAACAACCGCGGCCACGAAGCTGCGTAACGCGACGTACCAGAACGCCCGGGAAGGCAGTCCCAGCTGAGTGTTGAGGGGAATCATGGTCTGCGCGTCCCTCGGCAACGGTCCAAGCGCGCATGAGAATCCTGAGCGCGCATCCACGCTGCGTTCGCCGTCACAGTCACGGCAACGGTCGAGCTATATTACATAATCAGCTACATTCCAAACGCCTCGCGCAGGAACCTGTCGCTGCGGCTGAGCATCTGGGTCCTGACCGCGGAGTCCTCGAGCTGATGGTCGAGGCCATCGAAGGTGACCAGCGTGACCTTGGCGCCCGCTGATTTAAGGGCCGATTCCATGTGCTGCGACTGCTCGATGAGCACGTTGCGGTCCATCGTGCCGTGAAAGAGCAACACGGGCGCGCGGAAGCGGTCTCCGTGCTGGGCCGGGGAGCCCTCACGGACATGCGGCCCCTCGCCAACGAACTCGCTGATGTACTCGAAGTCGTTCCAGCGACGGTGCTCCTCCTTCAGCAGACTCAGATCCGTCACCGGAGCGATGGCGATCACGGCCTTGAAGAGCGCCGGGTCCTCGACCGCCGACTGTAGCGCGGCATAGCCGCCGTACGACCAGCCGACGATTCCGAGCTTGCCAGGGTCCGCGCCCTCCTTCACGAGCCAGCGGCCCCCGTCGAGCACGTCCCCGATGGCCACCTTCCACGAGCGGAATCCGTTGTGGGCGAACCAGCCTTCCCCGTAACCCCAGGAGCCGCGGAAGTTCGGCTGCAGCACGGCAAACCCACGGTTGGCGAAGAACTGCGCGAGCCAGTCAAAACCCCACACGTCGCGGGAATCCGGACCGCCATGCGGCATGACGATGGCGGGCAGCCCCTTCACGCTCTGCGCCCCGGGCGGGAGCGTCAGGTAAGCGGGGATCTGGTTACCGTCGGCCGCGGCATAAGTGACCGGCTTTACGGTGGCGAGTTTCACGCCCTCGAGCTGGTTACGCACCACGAACAGCGTCTGCAGCTGATGGGATTTCTTGTCGAAGAGATAGTAAACGCCGGGGTCGGTGTCGGTGCTGGTGTGCACCAGCAGGCGACTCTCATCGGCACTCGCATCGACCACCTGCAGCGGCGCATGCAGCGCGCGGCCGAGGGACTCGACCAGCGACTTCACTTCCGGAGCGAAATACTCGGCGTGGCGCGACTCGGTGTAGTAGCTCACACCGACCACGCGGTGCTGACGCCCGAGCGTGAGCAGTCCCGCGACGTCGACCTGCGGGTTGGCATAGACGAGCTGCTCGATGCGGCTCGGG
This sequence comes from Steroidobacteraceae bacterium, assembly GCA_035568235.1. GTDB lineage: Bacteria > Pseudomonadota > Gammaproteobacteria > Steroidobacterales > Steroidobacteraceae > 13-2-20CM-66-19. The sequence goes on from DATMOK010000002.1 coordinate 20,851, forward strand.
TCGAGCGTCACACTGTAGAGCGCCATGCGGCCGTCGAGCTTTTTGAACCCGTAGACCAGGTTGTGCTCCGCATCGACCGCGCTTGGCTCAAAGCCGCTGTCATCCTTGCTCTGATACGTGCTGAGCGGCTGCAGGTCGCGCGAGCCCGGTGGGTAAAAGCTGTACTGGATGACCCCCGTGATGCCGCGGCCGGTGAGCTCGTTATTGGCAACGATGCGCACGTGACCGTGTCCGTCGCTGATGTAGTCGATGGTGTCGCGGTGCGGCGGCTCCACGCGATGGGAATCTCGGGTGCGCGTGTTGACCTCATCGACCCCGAGGCCCACTTCGGTCGAGCCGAAGTGGGTGCCGATCTTGTCGGTCGCACCGTAGACCCGCGTCATGAGCACCGAGGCGTCGGTCTCCGGCAGCCAGTCGATCACCTCGCCGCCGCGCTGGATGAGCCCGTGTGTACGGGAGGTCTGCTCGTTGCTGAGCTGCTTGGGGTTGGAGCCGTCGGCATTAACCGCCACGACGCGGCTGAAGGGCAGCACGCCAAGTGTTGCATCCGTGGCGAGCAGGTAGACGTCGCACACCAGCCGGTCGCTCGACACCCAGTCGCACGATTCCAGCCGCTCCGGGCTGCCGGTCGCGGCCAGGGCCGGCTTCGGCTTCGCATCCTTGCCGAGGCTCAGCGTGTAGGCGATCGACCCCTGACCCTGGCTCGGCGCAATCCAGGCGAGGCTCTGGCCGTCCGGCGACAGCGTGAGAGCGCTGACACTGGGGCGGGCGCCGAAGGCCGCAGCCGCATCGAAGGAGGCCGGCTCGGCCGCCCCGCACACTGCGTGCAGGCATAACACGGCGCCGGCGAGCATGACTCTGCGCATGGTTCCCCCTGTTTCAAGCTCACTGTCGTGAGTTCGCCCCGTATCCCGGGTGTCGGGAGAAATGATAGCGCGGCGCCCAGGTTCAGGCCGCCCCGGCGAGGTTACGGAGGAGTGGCGCCCGGACGCAGCGCCGAAGCTCAGTTCAGCTTGATCTGTACATCGACGCCGGCCGGCAGCTCGAGCTTCATGAGCGCATCCACCGTCTTGTCGGTGGGGTTCATGATGTCCATGAGGCGCTTGTGGGTGCGCAGCTCGAACTGGTCGCGCGCGTCCTTGTCGCCGTGCGGGGAGACGAGCACGGTGAAGCGCTCCATCTTGGTCGGCAGCGGCACCGGCCCCTTGACCGTGGCACCGGTGCGCTTGGCGGTCTCGACGATCTCCTTGGCGGAGCTGTCGATGAGGCGATGGTCAAACGCCTTCAGACGAATACGGATGTTCTGGTTTGCCATCGCGGTACCTTTACTTGAGGATCTTCGCCACGACGCCGGCGCCGACGGTCTTGCCGCCCTCGCGGATCGCAAAGCGCAGTCCCTGATCCATCGCAATCGGGCTGATCAGCTCGATCGTCATCTTGATGTTGTCCCCGGGCATCACCA
>DATMOK010000003.1:0-155684 GCA_035568235.1 Steroidobacteraceae bacterium
CTCATCGATGCACCCGTCGTAGATGTCGATGATGTGGCCGCCGCAGAGTGTGAAGATCGTATCCACCCCCTCGTTCTTCAGCGCCTTCGCCACCAGGTGCCCGCCCGAAACCACCCCGGCCTCGCGGCTCTTCTTCTGCAGCGTGTCTTCGGCAGTCGTGGTCTTTGTCGGGGTTGGTATGGGATTTGCGGTTGCCATGGCTCCTCCAGCCTTCTCTGTCTGCTCTGCCACCTGCTCAGGCTGCACGGACTGCGCAGCCTGAGCAGGTCACGTCCTTGTTAATCGTTCCGGATGCACCTAAGCGGCGGCCGTCTTGGCTTGCACATCGGCCGGGGGGCCGGCGGCGAAGTGCCGGGCCCGCATCGGCTTGAGCACAAACAGGGCCAGCAGCGCCGCGATGATGTTGAATGTCACGAAGAGCGTGAACATCGTGCCGTAGCCGTGGTCCTTGCTCAGAGCCGTCATGATGGGTACCAACAGCGCACCGGTACCTTTCGCCGTGTACAACATGCCGGCGTTGGCCGCGGCAAACTTCGAGCCGTAGGTATCTCCCTGGGTCGCAGGGAACAGGCTGAAGATCTCGCCGTATACCCCGAAATAGAGCGCGGTGACGAGCACGAAGAGCAGGGGATTGGACCCGCCGACCTGGTTCAGGGTGAACAATGCCGCGGCGCCTATGAGGAATGCGAGCGCCATGGTGTGCTCGCGGCCGATCTGGTCCGACAGCCAGCCAAAGAATGGCCGGCCGACGCCGTCAAAGATGCGGCTCAACGACACCGCGAATATGCCCGCCGCCATGGTGACTCCGAAGAGATCGACCGGGATCTTATCAACCTTGAAATCGCCGGCCATCGGCTTCACGGCCGCCGTCATGGTCAGCCCGCCGGCGGCAATCAGCACGAACATCACATAGAGCACGTAGAACACCGGGCTGCGCAGCACCTGTCGAGGTGTGTAGCCATAGGCGGTCGTGCTCGCCTTGACCTTCGCGGCCAGGATCTCCGGCGGCGGTGCGAGCAGCGCCATCCCCATGATGACCACGATCGCGCCCTGCAGGAGACCAAAGAACATGAAGGCGTGTTGGTAGCCATCGGAAGAGATCATGTGCGAAATCGGGATGATGGTGAGCGCCGCACCGGCACCGAAGCCGGCAGCGGTAAAGCCGGCAGCCAGCCCCCGGCGCCCCGGGAACCACTTGAGGGCGTTGCCGACGCAGGTACCGTACACGCAGCCGGTGCCGATGCCGCCGATCGCGGCGGCGATGTACAGCAGCGGCAGAGAATCGGCGATTGAGTTCATGACCCAGGCAATGGCGACCAGCACGCCGCCGCCGATGACAATCAGGCGAGGGCCGAAGCGATCGACCAGATAACCCTCCACTGGGACAAGCCACGTCTCGATCAGCACGAAGGTGGTAAAGGCCACCTGGATCGCCGCACGCCCCCAGTGAAACTTGGCGTCAATCGGGTTGACGAACAGCGTCCAGCCGTACTGCAGGTTGGCCACCGAGGCCATGCAGATAATTCCGAGAATGAGCTGCGTCCAAGGGTTCTCGAAAAGCGACCTCGCCTGAGGTTTCGAGTCGGTGATCATCGAACTCCCCCTATGACTGAATGGAACGTTTCGGCCGTCGGATCAGTTTCTTGAGAAGGGCGGCATGAACGCGGGCTGCCGAGCCGCTGCGCTCGCCTGCGCCGGCTCTCCCCAAGGCCCTTGAGTAGTGCGCGGGTCATACTCTATTTTTCGTGGCGCCCGACCATATGTGATATATCTTCAGCTTGTCAACACAATGGTTATGAGCTCAAAACCCACCGAATATCCACGGTAGCTGCTTGCTCTGAGCCTTAAGCTGGGTTATCGGCCACTGGGTTGCCCCGCTTTAGGGCAATGTTGCGTGCAGTGATATTTGATATGCCACCGGTTACAGATCGTTACCATTTTCCCGCAACACGCGGTGGGGCTGCACAGTACGCTACGCCCTTACCTCAACCCCTCTTACCAACAGATCCGAGCCGCCCCGGGGAAGGCACGCCGGCATGAGCGTCGGACACGACCCCAAGAGCCGAACTCAGGAGAGAACGCGGGTGAGCGCAGTCACACCGCTGCACAAGCGCCGGACGGGCGGCCTTGGTCTCGGGCGGCTGCATACCGTGAGCCTGCGCGACCAGGCCTACGCGCGCATCAAGGAAGGGATCTCCAACACCGACATCTATAGTGAGCGTCAGCTGCTGCGGCTCGATGAGCGCGAGCTGATGCAGGCACTCGGCGTCAGCCGCACCCCGGTACGCGAGGCGCTATCGATCCTCGAGCAGGAAGGGTTCGTGCGCACGGTACCGCGCCGTGGCATCTTCATCGTGCGCAAGTCCAAGCGCGAGATCATCGAGATGATCCAGTTCTGGGCAGCGCTCGAGAGCATGTCAGCGCGCCTCGCGACGCTCTACGCCTCCGACGCCGAGATCGGCAAGCTGCGCCACTTGTTCGACGAGTTCCAGAACTCCCCGCCAGCGGAGCACATCGACGAGTACTCCGACGCCAACATCGCCTTCCATCAGGCGATCATCCGCCTCGGCGGCTCGCACCTGATCGAGGACGCGACCCACAACCTGTTCCTGCACGTGCGCGCCATCCGCCGCGCCACGATCTCGCAGAACAACCGCGCCGCGCGCTCGATCATCGAGCACCTGAAGATCATCGAGGCGCTCGAGCGGCGCGACACCGAGCTCGCCGAGCGCCTCACGCGCCAGCACACGCTCGATCTGGCCACGCACGTCGACCGCTACTGCGACTTTCTCGACTGATTGACTGGCGGGCAGTGCCTGCGAGGCTGCCCGCAGGCCAACCCAACAGCCGAGGCGCGCATGACGTGCCGGCTCCCGCGGCTTACTCCGGGCGCTTCGCTCGCTTCGCTGCTCTGACGTCGGGCGTCTCACGCTCGGCCCGGGCCGGTGAGAAATCCGCCGGCATCAGCCGCTCGATGAGCGCCGCGCCGTCACTCAGCAGGAACTCCTTGAAGGCCGCCGCCACCGGCGCCAGACGCTTGGCGCGGTTGTGCACCAGATACCAGCTCAGCATCGCCGGAAAGCCCTGCACGTCCAGTACCACCAGATTGCCGGCCCGCACGTCGAGCGCCAGCGTATGCGCCGACAGGAAGGCGAGTCCCATGCCCGCGACCACTGCCTGCTTGATGGTCTCGGTGCTCTGGATCTGCATGGCGATGTTGAGACGCGGGAACTGCCGGCCAAACACCTCGCGCATCGAGTTCCAGGTATCGGAGCCGTGCTCGCGCAGCACGAAGCGCTCGCGGGTGAGCGCGGAGCGTGGAATCTGCCGCGCCCGCGCCAGCGGATGTTCGGGAGGCGCGACGATCACGTAAGGATGCGGCGCGAACGGCAGCGCCACGATGTCCAGGTCGCCGGGCGGGCGCACCATGACCGCGAGATCGGTGAGGTTCTCGGCCAGGTGGTGCAGCAGGCCCTCGCGGTTGTGCACCGTGAGGTTGAAGGTGATGCCGGGGTGGCTGGCGCCGAACGCGGCGAGCAGGCGCGGGAAGAAGTAGTCCCCGGCGCTGATCACCGCAACGTTGAGCCGCCCGCCGGTGATGCCCTTGAGGCGCGCCAGCGCCTCCTCCGACTCGCGCAGCCGCTGGCTGATGGCGCGCGCACACTGCAGCATCTCCTCCCCCGCCGGCGTGAGGTAGGTGCGCCGGCCGATGCGCTCGAACAGCGGCAGCCCGACGCTGCCGGCGAGCTCCTTGATCTGCGTCGAGACCGCAGGCTGAGTGAGATGCAGCTCCTCGGCGGCGCGCGAGAAGTTCATGTGATGCGCGGCCGCCAGGAAGACGCGCAGTTGCCGCAAGGTGACGTGTTTCATGGCTGCGGCCGAGCATAGCGCGCCCCCGTATTTGTATAAAGATAATCATATGTCCGAGATAGAAAGCTTTGACTTTTCTTTTAGTACCCCGGGATCGTAGTCTCTAGCCGTGAGCCTTGGTGGCGTTGGCGAGCGGTGCAGGAGTGGAACCCGTGAGAACCAGCATTTCCGGCAGCAACAAGGCCCCCAGTCCCGTGAGCGACCCGGTCGCCGCAGAGCTCGCCTCCTATAACCACGCCTTCACCGAGCTCGAGCTTCCCTGGCAGTGGGACGCCGCGACGCTCCTCGAGCTCAAGAGCCTCGCCGGGGATTCCGATCTGGTCGGTACCTACGTGGAGCGCAAGCAGGCGCACCTGCTGCGGGCGTACGAGAAGGCATTCCTCGGCGAGCTGGTGCGCTCGGCGCGCGAGCGCTATCGCAATACACACGCCGCGCTCAGCTGAGCGCGTGCCGTGCCGGCGCCGCGCCGCCGGATCCGGCAGCGGCGCTCTCCAGGTGCCGCATCTTTTCCCGAGGCCGTTGTCCTATAGAGCGCTGCTCGATCGCGCCTGAGGTATTCGGCTCGCGGGGAGGCAGCGTTACGCTGGAGTGCCGCCCATGCCTGCCGTTCCCTCCCCCGAGATGCGCATCCCGCTGGGCGACAGCGGAATCGAGGTGGCACCGCTTGGCTGGGGCATGTGGCGGCTGGGCGATGCGGTGGAGGCGAGCGTGCGCAGCCGCGTGGAGGCCGCCCTCGAGGCGGGCTGCACGCTCTTCGATACCGCCGCCGTCTACGGTTACCACAAGGGCGCCGCTTTTGGGACTGCCGAGTCGCTGCTCGGGGAAGTGCTGCGCGAGGCCCCGCAATTGCGCGCCCACATGGTGCTCGCGACCAAGGCAGGCATCGCGCCACCGATACCCTACGACTCCTCGGCCGAACACCTGTGCGCCTCCTGCGAGGCCTCGCTCCGCCGCCTCAACGTCGAGCGCATCGATCTGTTCCAGATCCATCGCCCCGACTTGCTCACGCATCCGGCCGAGGTCGCGGCGGCCCTCGAGCGCCTGCGCAGTGCGGGTAAGATCCGCGCCGCCGGGGTATCGAACTACAGCGCCGCGCAGTTCGAGGCGCTTGCTGCGCACATGCCGTTCGCGCTGGCCGCCGTGCAGAACGAGCTCTCGCCGCTCGCACTCGAGGCCCTGAGCGACGGCACGCTCGATGCCGCGATGCGACACGGCACCGGGGTGATCGCCTGGTCGCCGCTCCGTCAGGGGCGCCTCGGAGCGCGCAGCGGCGCGCTCGCCGAGGATCCACGCACCGATCGCGTGATCGCCGCGCTCGATACCATTGCGGCCCGCGCCGAGACGACGCGGGCCGCGGTCGCCTACGCCTGGGTCATGGCGCACCCGGCGCGACCGATTCCCCTGATCGGCAGTCAGGATCCGGTGCGCATCCGTGCAGCTCGTGCGGCCTACGCCGTCAGGCTGACCCGTGCCGAGTGGTATCGGATCCTGGTCGCCGCGCGCGGCTCGCGCATGCCCTGAGGGCAACGAGCGGGTCCCGCGGCGCCCCGCGGACGGCGCACCCGCACCCCTTGTAAACTCTCGTGAAACACGGGGGGAGGGGGCGCCATGAACGAGCGGGTCGCGAGCATCAGCCACGCCCGGGACACCATGCTGGATCTCGCCATCCGGTACGGTCCGCGCATCTTCACGGCATTGCTGATCCTGACCGCCGGCCTCCTTGCCGCCCGCTGGGTGAGCGGCTGGCTCGGGGGAGTGCTCGAGCGGCGTGAGCTTGAGCCGCCGATCCGCGCGCTCGTGACCCGCTTGGTCGGGGCGCTCACCGTACTGCTGTTCGCGATCATGGCGCTGCAGAACCTCGGGGTCGAGCTGCTGCCGCTGATCGCCGGACTCGGCGTGGCTGGCGCCGGCATAGCGCTCGCCACCCAGGGGGTCTTGAGCAACGTGGTGGCCGGACTGTCGATCATCTTCGCCAAGCCTTTCAAGGTGGGCGAGTACATCGCAATCGCCGGCGTCGAGGGGACGGTCGACAGCATTACGCTCTTCAGCACCACACTCACCCATGCCGACCGCTCGCGCATCGTGGTTCCCAACCGCAAGATCGTCGGCGAGATCCTGCACAACTACGGCCAGGTGCGGCAGCTCGATGTGAGCGTGGGGGTCGCCTACGACACCGATCTCGGCGCGGCGCTCGCCGTGATCCGTGAGGTGCTCGATGCCAATCCGCGCGTGCTGCGCGACCCGCAGGCCGTGGTGCAGCCGGTGCAGCTCGGCGACTCCGCGGTGACGATCGCCGTGCGGCCGTGGGTGCCGGTTGCCGACCAGGGTGCGGCCAGCGGCGAGGTGTACGCCGCGGTACTCACGGCGCTCCGTGCCCGCGGTGTCGTCCTGCCCTTCCCGCAGCGCGAGGTGCGCATCATCGCGCAGTAAGCCGCCGCCAGCATTTGCGGTCCGGCCCCTGCATATATAGGGTGGGGGGGTATGGTATAAAGTCGTTGACTTGGGCGGCCACTGAGGCCACCATCCCGGCCCGCGGTGGGGTAGCGGCTGCGCCGGGGCGCCGCACTACGTTCTGTCACAAACGAGTCACATATTGGCCACAGCCCTTCGTGAGCGATTGCCATGGAAAATCACGACCACACGCCCGAAGGAGCCCCGCATTCGGACCCGGGCGCCGGAGGCGCACCGCGCGGCGATGAGCACGCGGTAAATTCGCGTGGCCGCGCCTTCTTCTGGGGAGGGATCGGCGGCGGCATCGTGCTCGTCGTGCTGCTGCTGACGCATGGCTTCGGTCTATGGAGCCCGCGCGCCGGCAAGGAGGAAGCTCCGGCGCTGGTGCACCAGGGCGAGCGCATCCTGGTGCCGGAGAGCTCACCGCTCCGGCAGCGGCTCACGATCGAGTCGGCGCCCGCCGAGGAGCGCAGCGCGGTGGTCACCGCGCCCGGCATCGTGGAGTCGGATCCGGCGCGCACCGTCAATGTCCTGCCCCCTGGCGCGGGTCGCGTCCGCGAGGTCAAGGTAGGACTCGGCGATCGCGTGCAGCGCGGCCAGGTGCTGGCGATGATCGATTCGCCCGACCTGGCGCAGGCCTACTCCGACAACGACAAGGCCGCCGCCGCGGAGGCGCTCACGGCGAAGACTCTCAAGTACCAGGAGGAACAGGTGAGGTTCGGGGCTGCCTCGCAGCACGACCTCGAGTCAGCGCGCAACGACGAGAACCAGGCGCTCGCCGAGTACACGCGCTCGCAGGAACGCTTGCGCGCCATGGGTGCGGACGCGGACGCGCACGGCGAGGCCCGGCTCCTCATGGTGCGCGCGCCGGCGGCCGGCAGCATCACCGCGCTCGCCATCGCTCCCGGAGCCACCATTAACGATGACACCCAGCCGATCATGACGCTCACGGATTTGTCGGTCGTGTGGGTGACGGCGCTGATCGCCGAGCGCGATCTGCCGCACGTCGCACCCCGGCAGGATGCCGAGATCGCGGTCGACGCCTTTCCCGGCAGGACCTTGCACGGCAAGGTGCTGTTCGTCGCCGACGTGCTGGAGAGCGACTCGCGGCGCGACAAGACGCGCATCGCGCTCCCCAATCCCGACATCGCGCTCAAGCCGAACATGTTCGCGACCGTGACGCTGCACGGGCCGGCGGTGCGGCGGGTAGTGCTGCCGAGCTCGGCGCTACTCATGAACAACGACCGCACCACGGTGTTCGTGGCGGTGGCGCCCTGGACGTTCGTGCGCCGCACCGTGCAGCCGCTGCTCGAGGAGGGTACCGAGGTCACCATCGAGTCGGGCGTCACGCCCGGCGAGCAGGTCGTGGTCAGGGGCGGGATCCTGCTCAATGATTGATGCCTTCGTCGGCTTCTGCCTGCAGCGGCGTATCGCAGTCATCGTGCTCGCGGTGCTGCTCAGCATCTTCGGCGTGTACGCCTGGGAGACGCTCAGCGTCGAGGCCTACCCGGAACTCGGCGATGTCGCCGCGCAGGTGACCACACAGGTGCCGGGGCTGGCCGCCGAGGAGGTCGAGCAGCTGATCACGGTGCCCCTCGAGCGCCAGATCAACGGCACGCCGGGACTGCTGCTGATGCGCTCCGAGAGCACCTTCGGACTGTCGCTCATCACGGTGCTGTTCCGCGACGGCTACGAGGACTACTGGGTGCGACAGCGGCTGCTCGAGCGCATCAACCAGGTGACACTGCCCGCCGGTGCCACCCCCGGTCTCGACCCGGTCGCCGGTCCCGGCGGCGAGATCTACCGCTACACGCTCGAGTCCGATACCAGGAATCTGCAGGAGCTCTCCGAGATCCAGCGCTGGACCGTGATTCCGGCGCTGAAGTCCGTGCCGGGTGTGGTCGATGACACCAACTTCGGCGGCTTTACGACCGAATACCAGCTGGACCTCGACCCTAAGCAGCTCGAGCACTACGGGCTCGGCATCACCGACGTCATCAACGCCATCAACAACAACAACGCGAATGCCGCCGGCGGCCGCGTGTCGCGCGGCGATCAGAGCTACGTCATTCGCGGCGCCGGCCTGATGCGCAATCTCGCCGACATCGGCGCCACCGTCGTGACGCAGGTGAACGGCGCTCCGGTACTGGTGCGCGACCTCGGCCGCACCACTTTGAGCCACCAGGAGCGCGAGGGCATCCTCGGCAAGGACAACAATCCGGACACGATCGAAGGCATCGTGCTGATGCTGAAGTACCAGAACCCGTCCGAGACGCTGAAGGGCATCCACGCCAAGGTCGATGAGCTCAACCGCCGCCTCGCGGATGACGGTGTGCGCATCGTGCCCTACATCGACCGCGACGACCTGGTGCGCGCCACGGTCCACAAGGTCGGGCGCACGATCCTCGAGGGTATCAGCCTCGTGTTCCTGATCCTCATCCTGTTCCTGGGCAGCCCGCGCAGCGCACTGGTGGCCGGGGTGTCGATCCCGCTGTCGCTGGTGGCGGTGTTTTCGCTGCTGAATCTCACCCACGTGTCGGCGAATCTCCTGTCCCTCGGCGCGATCGACTTCGGCATCCTGGTGGACGGTGCGATCGTCGTCACCGAGGCGATCCTCAGGCGCCGTGAGGCGATGCCGACCGAGGAGCTCTCCGAGAGCGAGGTCAAGGCGGCGGCGGTGCAGGTCACCCGTCCGATCTTTTTCGCGAGCCTCATCATCATCACCGCGTACCTGCCGCTGTTCTCCTTCGAGCGCGCCGAGGCCAAGCTGTTCACGCCCATGGCGTACACCATGGCCTACGCTCTGTGCGGCGCACTGCTCACGACGCTCGCGCTGGTGCCGGGGCTCGCTTATTTCGCCTTCCGCAAGCCGGGCCCCGTCTACCACAACCGCTGGCTGGAGTGGCTCACGCTGCGCTATGACCAGGTGCTGCACGCCTGCCTCGAGCAGCCACGCATCATCTACGGCGTCGCGATCTTCGCGGTGCTCGCGGTGATCGGACTCGGCGCCACCGTAGGGCGCGACTTCCTTCCCGATCTCGATGAGGGGGCGCTGTGGCTGCAGGTGCAGATGCCCACCGGACTGTCGCTCAACAAGGCGAGCGACATGGCGAGCGATCTGCGGCGCGAGCTGCACAGGTTTCCGGAGGTGTCGTACGTCGTCACCCAGACCGGACGCAACGACGACGGCACCGATCCCTGGACCATGTCGCATATCGAGGCTCCGGTGGGTCTTACCCCATACGACACCTGGCCGGGCGGTGAGTCGAAGAAGCAGTTCCTCGACCGGCTGGCTACCACGCTGGCGCACGATCTGCCCGGTTATTCGGTCGGCATCAGCCAGCCGATCATAGACGGCGTCAATGACATGATTGGCGGTGCGCACAGCCCGCTGGTCATCAAGGTGTATGGCGATGATCTGCCGATGCTGCGCAGCATCAGCCAGCAGATGGTGGAGGTGCTGTACACAATCCGCGGCACCTCGAGCGCCTCCATCTTCCAGGAGCCGCCGATCCCGCAGATCAACGTCACGGTGGACCGCGACAAGGCGGCGCGCTACGGGATCAACATTGCCGACGTGCAGAACGTCATCCAGACCGGCGTCGGCCAGTCACCGGTGTCGACGGTGTACGTCGGCGAGCGTGTCTACAACCTGACGGTGCGCTTCACGGCTGCGAGCCGCGATTCGCCCGAGTCGCTCGCCGCCCTGGCGGTGCACACCGCGAGTGGCGCGCAGGTGCCGCTCTCCCAGGTGGCGGATATTCGCGTGCAGTCCGGCGAGAGCACCATCACCCGCGAGAACGGCGAGCGCAACCTCACCATCCGCATCGACAACCGCGACCGCGACCTCACCAGTTATCTCGAGGAGGCGCAGCGGAAGATCGCCGCGCGTGTGCACTTCGACCCAAGGAAGGTGCACCTCGAGTGGGGCGGGCAATTCGAGAATCAGCGCCGCGCGGAGGCGCGGCTGCTCGTGATCCTGGGACTCGTGATGGGCATGATGCTGATCTTCCTCACCATCGGTACGCGGTCGCTGCGCCAGGCGGCGTTGATCCTCGGCGTCGTGCCGCTCGCCACGCTCGGGGGTCTCATCTCGCTGCACCTCACCGGCCAGACGCTCAACGTCGCCTCGGGGGTCGGGTTCATCGCGCTGTTCGGGGTCGCGGTACAGAATGGCATCATCATGGTGGCGAACCTCAATCGCATGCGCAGCGCCGGCTTCGAGCTGCACGAGGCGATCATGAAGGGGGCGACCGAACGGCTGCGTCCGGTGCTGATGACCGCCACGGTGGCGACTCTTGGCATGCTGCCCGCGGCGATCCATACCGGCGTCGGCAGCGATGTACAGCGCGGCATTGCCACCGTAGTGGTGGGAGGGCTTGCGGTCTCGACCGTCTTGACGCTGATCGTTCTGCCCTCGATGTATCACGTGATCGAGCACTGGGCGGAGCACCGCCACGGGCAGGCACGATGGGCGTGAGCCCTTGGGTGCGCGAGCCGTGCGGCCCGCGCTCTCGGGCAGCGCGCGCCGTGGCGCGCGCGCAGCTGGGCTGCGCCGCGGCGGCGCTTGCGCTAGCCGCCTGCGCGGTAGGGCCGAACTTTCACCGGCCGCCCGCGCCCAAGGCGGCCGATTACGGCAGCGCTCCCTCGCAGGGCGCGACGGTGGCGAGCACGGGAACGGGCGGCGCGGCGCAGAGCTTCGTTGCCGGGCAGGACATACCGGCGCAGTGGTGGACGCTGTTCCATTCCGAGCAGCTCACGGCGCTCATTGCGCAGGCACTCAAGGGCAATCCCGATCTCGAGGCGGCGCGCGCGGCGCTGCGCCAGGCGAGCGAGCTCTACAACGCGCAGCGCACCAGCCTGCTGCCCGTCGTGCAGGGCAGCTTCGACGCGCAGCGCGCCAAGAACTCAGTCCTCACACTGGCAAACCCCACGAGTCTTCCGCAGACGAATCCCTACTACAACCTGTACACCGCGCAGCTCAGCCTCAGCTACTCACCGGATGTTTTCGGCGGCCTGCGCCGCTCGCTCGAGGCGGCGCGCGCCGGGGTGGCGCAGACGCGCTTCGAGCTGATCGCGACCTACGTGACCCTCAGCAGCAACGTCGTCGTGACGGCGGTGCAGGAGGCCTCGCTTCGCGGCCAGATCGCTGCGACCGCGCGGCTGCTCGAGATCGAGCGGCAGCTCACCGCGACCGTGCGGCAACAGCACTCGCTCGGTACGGCAAGCGAGCTCGATCTGCTGTCGCAGCAGGCGGCCGAGGCGCAGACCGCAGCCCAGCTGCCGCCGCTCGAGAAACAGCTCGGCCAGACACGCGATGCGCTCACCGCGCTCCTCGGCCGGCTGCCCTCCGAGGAGCCGCCGCAGACTTTCACGTTGCAGGACTTAAGCCTGCCGACCGAGCTGCCGGTGAGCCTGCCGTCCAGGCTCATCGAGCAGCGCCCCGATGTGCGTCAGGCCGAGGAGAATCTGCACGCCGCCTCGGCGCAGGTGGGCGTGGCGCTCGCCGACATGCTGCCGCAGTTCACGGTCAGCGCCGACACCGGCTCGGCGGCGCTCGCCATCAACAAGCTGTTCACGCCGTACACGGGCTTCTGGGACATCGGCGCCTCGCTCACCCAGACCCTGTTCGATGCGGGCGCGCTCATCTACCGGCACCGCGCCGCCGATGCGGCGCTCGATCAGGCGGGCGCGCAGTACCGCGCCGCCGTGATCCTCGCCTGCCAGAATGTCGCCGACACCCTGCGGGCGCTCCAGGCGGACGCGGACGCGCTCAAGGCGGCAGCGGATGCGGATGAGGCGGCCCGGGCTGCCTTCGAAGTCGCCCGGCACCAGCAGCAGCTGGGCACGATCAGTCTGGTGGCGCTGCTCAATGCCGAGCAGACTTACCAGCAGGCCGAAGCTGCGGTCGTGCAGGCACGCGGCGCGCGCTTTGCGGATACCGCTGGTTTGTTTCAGGCCCTCGGCGGGGGCTGGTGGAATAGCTCCGAGGCAGCCTTCAGATGAACACGCTCGTGCTGCGGGAAGACCATGACGGCATGGCGGTCCTCACGCTCAACCGGCCGGAGAAGCTGAATGCGCTCTCCAAGGACCTGATCGAGGCGCTGGAGGGGCACGTCGACCGGATCGCGCGCGAGCACAAGACCGTCGGACTTGTCATCCTGCGCGGCGCGGGCGGCAACTTCTCCTCGGGGCACGATATGAACGAGGTGCTGGCGCAGGTGAAAGCGCACGCCAAGCCCCACCATTACGTCGAAGTCATCGACAAGGTCGCCAATCTGCCGCAGCCGGTGATCGCTGCCGTGCAGGGTCACTGCTCGACCGGCGCGCTGGAGCTGGCACTCGCCGGCGACCTGATCGTGGCCGGCGAGTCGGCGCGGTTCTGCGACGCCTACGCGCGCTGGGGGCTGACCCCGATCTGGGGGCTGAGCCTGCGCCTGCCGCACCGCATCGGCACCTCGAAGGCGAGCGAGATGATGTTCACCTGCCGTACCTACTCGGGCCGCGAGGCGCACGAGATGCACCTGGTGAACTTCTGCTTCCCGGACACGGAGTTCGAGGCGCAGCTCGCCTCGCTCAGCCGCGATATCCTCGCCAATTCCTGGTACTCGAACACCGTCAACAAGCGCGCGCTGCTGGAGAGCGATGGGCTGACGCTGCATGACGCGCATGCGCTCAATCTCTTCAAGAACGAGGGCCTGGCGCCGGATGCGGCGCAGCGGGTCGCAAAGTTCTTCAAGGATCTCAAGGATCGCAAGCGGCCGGGCTGAGGGCGCGCGTTCGCTCCTCAACTGGCGGCGATGTAGTGGCTGACGCGCGGCGCCTCGCGGGCGAAGCGGCGTATGCGGTCCTGGAGCGCGCGATCGGCCTGCGTCACGCGCTCATGCTGACGCCGGTGCTCGAGCCAGGAGTCGACGAGGAAGGTCTCGACGAACCTGCCGGCGTGCGCCGTATCCTCGAAGATTCCCCACCGGTAGGCGCCGTCGCGCCGCCGCACGTTGCCGAGCCGCCGCAGCGCCTCGAGGAAAGCCTCCCGATTCTTGATATCGATGTGATACTCCATGCTGACCAGCACCGGGCCGGCATCGTCTTCGACCGGATGGGCGAGCACCGGCTCCGGCCAGTATGCGGATGGCGTGAGATCCGCCTCGGCCGAGGACTGCAGTCGCCACCGCCGGCTGAGCGGAATGGTGAGCAGCAGACCCACGGCGGCGATCAGGTGGGCACTCGGCAGCCCCAGGTGCCCGCCGATAAACCCCCAGCAGGCGCTGCCGAGGCTCATCGCGCCGAAGAACACCGTCACGTACATGGCGAGTCCCCGCCCGCGTACCCACTCCGGCAGCGACAGCTGGGCCGACACGTTGAGGCTCGCCAGCACCAGGATCCAGCAGACACCTGCCAGCAGGCAGGCGAGCACGGCGAGCGCCGCCGCGTGGGCCAAGGCAAACAGCGCCAGCGCCACGGCGGTGCCGAACTCGCCGACGGCGACCAGGCGGTCGGCACCGAGCGCCGCCTTGAGTCGCGGCAGGAACAGTGCGCCGGCCACCGCGCCCGCGCCGAGGACCCCGAGCAGCACGCCGTAAAGCGTTGCACCGCCATGCAGCTGGGTGCGGGCCAGCACCGGCAGCAACGCCCAGTAGGCGCTCGCGAACAGGAAGAAGCCGACGGCGCGCGCCAGCGTCGCACGCAGCGTGCCGTGATGGCGCGCGTAACGCAGCCCCGCGCGGATCGCACCCGAGAGATGCTCCGGAGGGAGCGCCCGGGCCGGCGCCGCCGGTGGCCGCCATAGCAGCAGCACCGCGATGACGCCGACGTTACTCACCGCGTTGATCCAGAAGGGAGAGGCGATCCCGACGGCGAGGATCAGCACGCCAGCGAGCGCCGGTCCGATCACCCGGCTGATGTTGACCCCGACACTGTTGAGCGCTATGGCAGAGGGGAGCGCCGACTTCGGCACCAGCTGCGGCGTGATCGCCTGCCACGCCGGGGTCTCGATCGCTCCCAGCACGCCCACCAGGAAGATGAACCACAGCAGCACCGCAGGCGTCGCCTCATGGCGGGCAACCAACGCGGCGAACACCGCCGAGAACACCGTGGTGAGGATCTCCAGCGCGAGAATGAAGCGGCGCTTGTCGATCATGTCGGCCAGCGCACCCGCGGGCAGCGCGAACAGGAACAGCGGCAGGCTGTTGGCGACCTGCACCAGCGAGACGATCAGCGGATCCGCGTTGAGAGTCGTCATCAGCCACGCGGACGCCGCGTTGTACATCCAGCCGCCGACGTTCGAGACGACGGTCGCGATCCATAGCCAGCGGAATACCCGAAAACGCAACGCACCCCAGGCATCCGGCGCTGCGACCGGGGCGCTGGTAAGGTCTTTGTGGACTGCCTCGGGCATCAGCCTCGTAGACTAACGCCGAAGTCCGCCGCAGCGGGCAGTTTGGACGGCGCTCAGTGGGTCTGGGTCTGGGTCTGGGCGGGCGAGCGGCTCACCGACACCTTGATGGACGGCGTGACGCTCGAGCTGAACTCGAGCAGCATCGGCTTGCCACCTGGAAGTGCGAACTCGACGATCTTGTGCGGGGTGCTGCACCCCGGGCGGCCCTGGAAGTCGAGCGACTTGAGCATCGCACCGTTCACCACCACATCGACCCAGGCCGGCTGATCGAGCGCGAGGCGGTACACGCCGCCTGACTCGACCGTGAGGCGCGCCATGCCGGCGTAGCTCGCCTCCATCGGCCAGGTGCGGCTCGGGGGCGCCGCGAACGTCACTTCCGGCTGGGCTCGGAGCTCGAGCTCATAGAGCCGCTCGGGAGTGAGTGCGGGTGCATCGTTGAGCGCCTTGCCGCTCGCCAGGTCGACGGGCTGCTGGCCGAAGAGATCGCGCTCGTGGTGTACGTCCCAGGAGAACGCGGCGCAGGGGTCGTCGCCACGGCCCTCTACCAGCGCCGCCGGCAACAGCAGCGCCACGAGCAGTACGAGCAGACGCGCCATGACCCCGGTCTCCCTAACTGCCGTCCACCGGCATTGGCGAGTATAGCGACTTAGACTAGCGTCGGGACCACCGTCCCTGGGGAGCGCACATGTCCGGATCACGCCGCGGGTTTCTCGTTGGCTCCTGCGCCGCGCTGCTTGCGCCGGCGGGCGTGGCGGGCGCCGCACAGGCGACCCCCGCCGCTGCGGGCACGGCGCCCGTCGAGCCGCCGCCGGGCACGCCGCCCGCCTTCGGCACCGCCCCCGCGGTCGGCCCCGATGTCAGCGCTGCCACATTTGCCGAGGCGCAGAAACTCGCAGCCGTCGAGCTCTCGGCGGCCGAGCGCACTCAGGCTGCCTCGAACTGGCGCAGCAGCATGGCCGCAGTCCACGAGCGCCGCAGCGGGCCGCGCAAGGTGCCGCTCGCCGCCTCGCTCGCGCCATACTCCACCTGCAACCCGCTGCTGCCCGGTCACGGCCCGCTGCCCTCGCAGGCGCGCTTCGTGCGCAGCGCGCGCGATCCGGGTCTGCTGCCCGCCGCCGACGCCGACCTCGCCTACGCCCCGGTGTGGAAGCTGTCGCGCTGGATCGAGACGCGGCGCCTGCGCTCGGAGCGGCTGACGCACATCTACCTCGAGCGCTGCGCGCGGTTCGATCCGCGGCTGCGCTGCGTGATCACCCCGACCCGCGAGCTGGCGCTCGCGCAGGCGCAGCAGGCCGACCGCGAGATCGCGGCCGGCAAATATCGCGGGCCGCTGCACGGGATACCGTGGGGCGCAAAGGACCTGCTGGACACCGCCGGGATTGCCACGACCTACGGCGCGGAACCCTACCGCGATCGCGTGCCGGCCGCGGATGCCGCGGTGGTTCGGCGGCTGCACGCTGCCGGCGCCGTGCTGATCGCGAAGCTCAGCCTCGGGGCGCTGGCGCTCAACGACGTCTGGTTCGGCGGACAGACGATGAATCCGTGGCTGCCGGAGGAGGGCTCCTCGGGCTCGAGCGCCGGGCCCGGGGCGGCGACCGCCGCCGGCCTGGTGGCGTTCTCGGTCGGCAGTGAGACCGAAGGCAGCATCGTGGGCCCGAGCATGCGCTGCGGGCTCACGGGTCTGCGCCCGACTTTCGGCCGCGTGCCGCGCAGCGGTGCGATGACGCTATGTTGGTCGCTCGACAAGCTCGGCCCGATGGCGCGCAGCGTCGAAGACGTCATGCTGGTGCTGCAGGCGATCGCCGGCGCCGACGCCGACGATCTCGCCAGCGCCGCGGTGCCGCTCGACTTCGATGCCGGCGCCGGCGTCGAGGGACTGCGGGTCGGCTATTTCCCTCGCTGGATGAGCGAAGACCCGGCCACCGAGGTCGACCGCCAGGTGCTCGAGAGACTGCCGGCACTGGGCCTCGTCGCAGTCCCGGTCGCCATCCCCGACTGGCCGTACGACGATCTCAACACCATCCTGTTCGCCGAGGCCGCCGCGGCTTTCGAGGAGCTGACCCTGAGTCGCGGCGTGGATGCGCTGCGCATGCAGGTGCCGGACGCCTGGCCGAACACCTTCCGCCAGTCGCGCTTCCTGTCGGCGGTCGACTTCGTACAGACCGACCGGCTGCGGCGCGCCGTCGCGCTCGAGATGCAGCGTCTCATGTCGCAGGTCGACCTGCTGCTCGTGCCGTCGCTACGCGACGAGATGTTGACGATCGGTAACTTCACCGGGCTTCCGTCGCTGACGCTGCGGGCGGGCTTCGTGCGCGTCAGCGAAGCGCGCAGCGACTGGGCACCCGATGCGGCGCGGCCGCTGCCGAAGTTCAACCCGCCGCGTCGGGTACCCCATGGCGTCACGCTCATCGGCCGGCTGTTCGATGAGGGGACCCTCGGGCGCGTCGCTCTTGCGCTCGAGCGCACGCTCGCGGTTGCAGATGAGAGGCCGGCCGGCTTCTAATTCCCGGTCCGTCCATACACGGCCAAGGAGAGATTCATGAGCGTCAAGGTTCTCTACACCGCGCACGCCACAGCCACCGGCGGTCGCAATGGCCATACGCAGGCTGACGATGGCCTGATCAGCGTCGACCTGTCGGTGCCGAAGGCCATGGGTGGCCCCGGCAGGCCTAACACCTCGACCCCGGAGCACCTGTTTGCCGCCGGGTACGCCGCCTGCTTCGGCAGCGCCTGCGAGTATGCGTCGCGCCAGATGAAGATCATCCCGAAGGCGATCACGGTCCGCTCCGCGGTCGGTATCGGTGAGGCCTCCGGGGGCGGGTTCGGGCTCACCGTGGAGCTGGCCGCGGAGATACACGGCGTCTCGCAGGCCGACGCGGAGAAGATCGCCGCGGCGGGTCACCAGGTGTGCCCTTATTCGAAGGCCATCCGCGGCAATGTCGAGGTGGGCCTGAAGGTCACCTCGGTGGCCTGAGGCGCGCCTTGAGGACAGCGCGCCGTCTTCAGGACGCGGCGCCGTCCGCGCGTGCCCGCTCAGCACTGCGCTGCCCCGCGAGCAGCGGCGGCGGCCGGCGGCTCACCCAGCGTGTCTCTTCGTCGTAGGCGTGGCCGAGTTGCAGCAGCGCGAAATCCGCGTGCCGCGGTCCGATCAGCTGCATGCCCATCGGCAGGCCAGCCGGCGAGAAACCCACCGGCACGTTGAGCACCGGACCACCGAGCAGGCTCGCGGGAACGACGACCTCCATCCAGCGATGGTAGGTGTCCATGGCGACGCCGTTGATCGAGCGCGGCCACGGCACGGCGGCATCGAACGGAAACAGCTGCGCGCTCGGCAGCGCCAGGAAGTCGAAGTGCTCGAAGAGCTCGCCGGCGGCCGAGTACCAGCGTGAGCGCGCCACGGAGGCACGATAGACATCGAGCGCGGTGAGCGCCGCCGCGCTCTCCACCTCCCAGCACGCCTCGGGCTTCAGGCGCGCTCGCATGGCCGGCTCACGGTACAGCGGCTCGAGGTCGCCCGCGATGAGCCAGTGACGCAGCGTCACCCACGCTTCCCAGAGCGCGGCGGGCGAGCAGGGGAGCGTGGCTTCCTCGAGGAGGCAGCCGAGGCCCGCCAACACGCCGCAGGCGCTCTCGCAGAGCTCGAGGATGCCCGGCTCGAACGGCAGATAGCCGCCGAGATCGCCGAGCCATCCGATACGCGCCCCTCGCAGGTCGCGCTCGAGCGGCTGCAGGAACTCGCCGGGGTCCTCGCCGCCCGACTGCGGCGCGCGCGCATCGGCCCCGGCGATGACGCTCATCAGCATTGCAAGGTCCGCGGCGCTGCGGCCCATGGGGCCCCAGACGGACAGCAGGTCGAGGAACAGCTCCTCGCCCGCGACCGGCACGCGCCCCGCGGTAGGACGCAGGCCGAACACATTATTATAGGCAGCGGGGTTGCGCAGCGAGCCCATCATGTCGCTGCCGTCGGCGAGCGGCACCATGCGCAGCGCCAGCGCCACGGCGGCGCCGCCACTGCTGCCGCCCGCGGTCTTGCTCGTGTCGTAGGCATTAAGCGTCGTGCCGAACACCGGATTGTAGGTCTGCGATCCCAGGCCGAACTCGGCGGTGTTGGTCTTGCCGATGAGGATTGCGCCGCCAGCGCGTAGCCGCTCCACCAGGATGGCATCGTGCTCGGGCACCGTATCGGTGAGCGGCGAGCCACGGGTGGTACGGATGCCGGCGGTGAAGGCCAGGTCCTTGACCGCGTGCGGCAGCCCGTGCAGCCGGCCGAGATACCCGCCGCGCGCCAGCTGCGCATCACGCACCCGCGCCCGTTGCATGAGTCGCTCGGCATCCTCGAGCGATACCAGCGCGTTAACCCGCGGGTTCAGTCCGCCGAGGTGATCGAGGAAGGTCGCCATCACCTCGGCGCACGACACCTGGCGCGCACGAATCGCGCGCGTCAGCTCCACGGCGCTCATCCTGACGAGCGGCGAGGCCTCGGTGTACGCATTCACGCTCCTCACCCTCCGTCCGCAGCAGTATCCCTGTCAAGGCCGTGCACGGCGGCGGTATAGTCGCGGCCCATGGAGCACCGACACGCACGCTGGTTTCGGATCCTCGCCTGCGGCGCTTTGGCGCTCAGCACGCCGGGCTGCTCGCTCATAAGCCTTAAGAGCCCCGAGCGACCGCTGTCGGCGCGCGACCTCAATGCACGCATTCTGACCCGCGAGCTGTCGGCGCAGTACGTCGCCGGGGTGAGCAGCCTCGCCAGCGACATTGCCGCCAGCGAGAGCGATACAGCGGTGCTCGACAATGCGTTGCGCTGGGAGATCGGTGCAGTCGGCGCGAGCCGCCGGGCGGCGACCCGCATGGCACCGATGATGAGCCTGCTCGATAGCTGGGCGCTCGCGCAGCAGCTCGAGGCTTTCAGCGCGGAAGGCGCACCGGGCGGGGCGCTGTTCGGCGCGCACAGCCGGGCCGTGCACGAGCTCGATGCCGCTTACGCTACGGATGCCGAGGCACTCGCCCGCCGGCTGGCGACGCCGCAGGAATTCGCGCGCTATCAGGGCTTCGTTGCCGAGTACGCGCGCGCCCACCCACTCACCGATCTGACGTTCACACGCGCTTCGGTAGTCGCGTTGTGGAGTCGGGAGCAGAAAGCCGACACGCCGCTCATCGACTCGCTCGGCACGATTCCTGAGGCGCTCAACGATGCCTCCGACCGGCTCGAGATCTACGGCGACACCGTGCCCACGCAGATGATGCGCAAAACCGAGCTGGCGCTGAGTGAATCCGGCTTCGGGCACGGCGACCTGAGGTCGGCGCTGCACCAGCTCGATGAGCGCCTCGAGCGGCTCACGGCGGCGGCGGAATCGGCCCCCGAGCTGGTGCGCAGCGCGCAGGCCGACGTGCGTGCGAGCCTGCGCGAGGTGCTGGCGCAGCTCGACAGCTCGTCGCGCGCGGCGCAGGGGACGCTGCACAGCGAGCGCGTGGCACTGTTTGCGGACCTGCAGGGGGAGCGCGCCGCCGTGGTGGCCGCGGCCGATGCGCAGCGTCGCGCGCTGACCGAGGATGCCGGGCGGATCTCGACGCGCGTGGTGCACGAGGCGGGCGTGCAGCTGCGCGATCTGGCCGCCGAAGTGCTGCTGCTCGGAATCGTTGTCACCGTGATCCTGCTCGGGCTGCCGTTTGCGGCGGGCTACTTCCTCGGGCGGGCGCGTCACGGAGATCTGCGGGGCTCCTGAGTGAGAGACCGCCCCAGCGCCACGGCCTACCGTGTGGCGATGAGCCGGGCCGCGCACCAGCTTCTCGACCACCCGCGAGTGCTCGAGGATCCGGTGGCACTGCGCATCGTGGGCGCATCGGGAGCCGCCGAGATCCGCGCGCGCACGCTGCGCTTCAATGCCTCGCTGGCACGTTTCCTGCGGGCGTTCGTCGTCGCACGCAGCCGCATCGCCGAAGATGCGCTGCGCGCCAGTGTCGAGCGCGGCGTGCGCCAGTACGTGGTTCTCGGCGCGGGCCTCGACACGTTCGCTTATCGCAATCCGTTTCCACCCGAGCGGCTGCAGGTCTTCGAGGTCGATCATCCGGCGACGCAGGCGTGGAAGCGCAGTCGACTGCTCGAGGGCGGCATCCCGCTGCCTGAGTCGCTGCGCTTCGTGCCGGTCGACTTTGAGACCGACACGCTGGCTGAGCGCCTCGCGGCGAGCGGCTTGCGCCCCGATGCGCCGGCGTTCTTCTCCTGGCTCGGGGTCAGCATGTATCTCACCCGCCAGGCAGTGCGCGGCACCCTGTCTTACGTCGCCTCACTGCCGCGTGGTAGCAGCGTCGTGTTCGACTACGCGGTGCCGCCGGCAACCTTAAGCCTCGTGCGGCGCCTGGTAATCGGCGCGGTGCGCCGGCACGTTGCCGCGATCGGTGAGCCGTGGAAGACGTTCTTCGAACCGCAGGCACTGTCTGCCGAGCTCGCCGCGCTCGGCTTTACACAGCTTGAGGACCTCGGCCCGGACGAGCTCAACGCGCGCCTCTTCAAGGACCGCAGCGACGGGCTGCGGACCGGCCGTCTCGGACGCATTGCATGCGCCGGCACGTGAGGTAAGTCGCGGGCGTCAATTCCTAACGTCCCCCTCACGGCCCCCGCGGGCAACATACGGACCTTTCCGGATGCCCGGCTGCCGGGCTGCACGCTAGCGTGCGCACGGAGGAAATCCAGGTGATGAGTATGCAGAGCTGGCGGAGTTTGATGTTTGCGCTCCTCTTTGGCCTCGCGCTGTCGCAGGCGCAGAGTGCGGAGTCGAGCGTCGGGGCGATCGTCGGCGTCGTCAGCAACGCAGCCGGCGCACCGATGGCACATGCCACCGTGACGGCGCTGCGCGCCGATGGCGCTGCGATCCGCGCGACCGTGTCGGGGAGCGACGGCGTCTACTCCTTCGGCGATCTGCCGCCGGGCGACTGGTCGATCACCGCCGAGGCGAGCGGCGCGCCGCGGGTCAGCATCCCATCCCTTACGGTGCTGGCGGGCCAGGCTACCCGTCACGACATCGTGATGAATGGTGCAGCCCCGTCTGCCGTTCCCGCGCCCGCGGCTGCCACCGCCGCATCGGCCGCTGCCCCGGCAGCCCCGCCATCTGCGGTGACCGCGGCGGCCATAGCCTCTGTCGTGCCCGAGGCGCTGCAGGCTCCTGAGCCGGGTCCGGCCGTCGACACGCAGACGCCGTTCGCCGTCGGCGACATTGGCTGGATGAACGGCACGACCCGCAACCAGACGCCGATCTTCGATACCAAATTCTTCACTCCCGAGGTGCGCTTCGACGTCGACTATCTGCAGGACTTCAACAATCCCAAGGACCATACGATCGTCGGCTCGACCGAGGAGTTCCGCTCGGGCGAGTTCCAGATCGAGCAGGTGAGCTTCGGCGGCAACTTCCACTGGAACGGCGTGCAGGCACGCTTCCTCTCGATGATGGGGCTGTTCGCAGTCACCACCCCGCGCAACGACGCCAGCGCCGGCGTCGGCGAATGGGATCTGCAGGGCGCCTACAAGTACATGTCCGAGGCCAACGCCGGTTACCACTTCGACGTCAACCACGGGCTCAACGTGGACGCCGGCATCTTCGTCTCGTACATCGGTCTCTTCAGCTACTACAACTTCGACAACTGGACCTACCAGCCGTCGTTCGTTTCGTCCAATACGCCGTGGTTCTTCAACGGGCTGCGCGTGCAGTGGTTCCCGACGCAGACGCTGAAGATCGAGCCGTGGCTCATCAACGGCTGGCAGTCGTACGCCAAGTACAACAACCATCCGGGCTTCGGCGGACAGATCCTGTGGATCCCGAACGATGCCTTCAAGCTGGTGCTCAACACCTACAGCATCGGCCAGGACAACCTGGCGAGCGGCAGCGGCGTGCCCAACAACGGCGGCAACCCGAACGCCGCCATCGGGCTGCCCAACCCGGGCGCGCCCTACGTCAACTATGCGGACGTGACGCGCGTGCACGAGGATGACAGCATCCTGTGGAAGTACTGGGAGCCCAAGGATACGGGCTCGGCACCGTTCGGCATCTCGAAGAAGGCCCTGTCCCTCACCTGGGACATCGGCTGCGAGTACGGTGGTGGCGTGCACTGCTCGAGCGGGCCCAACAAAGCCAACTTCTTCGGCGTGATGCTCTACGACCGCACCTGGTTCGATCACGACGTGTACGCGGTCACCCTCGGTGGGGGCTTCATGAACAACCCCGGCCGTTACCTCGCGCTGCTGCCGCCGATCAACGGCGCGACCGCCTCGAGCGGCTCGCCGTACTTCACCGAGAATCCGGGGCAGAAGCTCTATCAATGGGACATGCAGCTCAACTTCCAGTACATGCCCAAGCCCTGGATCACCTGGTGGACCGAGACCACGTTCCGCCATTCGGACGTCCCGTACTGGACGGGAGCCGGTGGCGTGACTCCGCCCACGGGCAACACCGGCTCGCCCGGCAGCTATGTCTGCAACAACGGCAGCGTGATCGGCGCGGACGGCTGCACCAACGAGGGCGGCATCTGGTACCCGGACCTCGAGAAGCGCGAGCTCATCTGGGGCGCCGGAGTCATGGTTAAGTTCTGAGCCTGCGGCCTTCGGGGCGCCGCACTTTAGCCGGGCTGCGGCCGGCCCCTCGCGGGGCCGGTCGCGCTCATCTCTCCGCGCCGATTATTCAGTGACTCGTGACGATGTCGCCCTTCATGGGTCCGAGCACACCGAGGAGGGTGTTCTTGTCGGCCGCGGCGACCTTGAACTTGTCGAGCGCCCCAACCAGATCCTCCACCAGCGCGTTGAAGTCGGCTTCCCGTATTCCCATGCCGGCGTGCGCGGACTTCATGTCCTTGCCGGTGTACTTGCACGGCCCGCCGCTCGCCTGGCAGATCTGATCGACCACCTTGCCCTTGAAAGCGGCGAGGCGCTGCGGATCCGCCGCAGTCGCGGCGAAGAAGGCGTTGATGCGGGTGTCCGCCGCCACCCGCGCCACAAACTCATCCACCACGGCGGTGATGGCGGGCTTGCCGCCGAGCCGCTGGTACAGGGTCGTGTCTGTAGCCTGCAGGACGGCGCTCGAGGCGAGGGCCGCGAGCCCGACGAGCAGAGCGTAGCGAAGCTTGAGCATGGTTCCTCCGATTTGGGTTCTTTAAGGTCATGGCGGCCGCGGATCGCATGCCGACACCGCTCTTACGGAGGGGACCGATTGCTGGATGCAGCGCGGTGCGCTCCCGGGGCGCCCGGGCAGGCTGCGGGGATCAGCTGCGCAGGTCGACGACGTACACGACAGCGCCCGTCGGCTGCCCGGTGGGCGAGCCGCCGGGGGGCTCGAGACTGACGGCGAGCTGCCGCGCAACTGCGAGAGCTTGTCGCTGGCTCGCCGTCAACGCGCGCTGCAGGAAGCCGCCGCGATAAGGCAGCACACCGAGCGACACCGGCGCGCCGCCCTTTGGCAGCGCCCAGAGCTCGTAGTCGCGCCCCGATGGCCGTGTCAGCGCGCCGGCGCGCACGCCGAGCGCGACCGCCGAGCCGCTCCTGCCCGACACCTCGATCTGCCACAGGGGTGTGCCGGTGGGCGAACTCACGGTGGCCATCTCCAGCGCGCGCGGCTGCGCACGCCAGTAAAGGAGCGCGGCGACCGCCACGAGCAGCACGCTCGCGGCGAGCGCCAGGCCGAGGGCACGGCGCGGTCGGCTGGCAGATGTGTCGAGCGCCAGGCGCGCTCGGATCCGGCGCCAGACGAGCGGCGAAGGAGCGAGCGGCGCGACCGTACCGAGGAGCGGCAGCAGCCGCGCCTCCCAGTAACCGCAGCGCCCGTCGACAGCCGCCGAGGCTTCCCGCCAGCGCTCGAAGCGGCGCCGTGCCGCACCCGTGAGCGTGCCGAGCACGTATTCCGCTGCCAGGCGATCGATCAACTCGGGGTTCTCAGGTGCGCTCTTCATGATTCGAGACAGGCCCTGAGAGTACTGAGGCCACGGCGGATCCGGCTCTTCACCGTGCCGAGCGGCGTGTCGATCAGCCGTGCGATCTCGCCGTGCGAGTTGCCGCCTACGAAGGCGAGCTCGAGACAGCGCCGCTGCTCCTGCGTCAGCAGCTTGAGGCAGCGCTCGAGAAGCCCCGCGCCGGCGAGCCACGCGCTCGACTCCTCTTCGCGCTCCTCGGACGTCGCCTGCTCAGGGAGGTCGGCCACCAGGGTGGGAGCCGCGCGCTCGTGGCGCAGTACGTCGATGGCACGATAGCGCGCGATGGAGGTGAGCCACGCCATCGGCCGGCCCCGTTCCGGTCGAAAGCGGTCCGCCCGACGCCAGACCGTGACGAACACATCCTGCAGGACCTCCTCGGCGAGCGAGCGCCGCGGCAGCATCCGCATCAGGCAACCGAGCAGCTGCGGCGCGACCAGCCGGTAGAGCTGCTCGAGGGCGGCTGTGTCGGAGGCTGCGCAGCGGCGCAGCAGGGTTAACAGCTGTTGGTCGAGCTCGGTGTCAGGCTCGGGCGGATGCTCCATGAGGGGCCGGTGCGCAAAGGTGTCCCATTCTATGCTACGGATGAGAGTGCCGGCCGGATGCACGCCGGCCACCCGTCCCGCGCTGGGCTCAGAAGACCGGCGGCAGCATGACCCTCATGGTCGTCACGTTGGAGGCGGACGCGAGGCGCCGCGCGAGGCCCGGTGAGCGGTGGCCATGCGGCGACCTTGGCACCGCAGTCGCCGCCCGCCGCTCCACTTTCGAGCGGAAGCCTCGCGGCTTGACGATGAGCAGGTCGCAGGTCAGTCGGTCGAGCACACGCTCGGCGCTGTTGCCGACGAAGACGCGCGCGAGCGCCGAGCGCGACACCGCTCCCATCACGACGAGGCCGGCACCCGTCTCGGCGACCGCCGCGCGGAGCTCGCCGGCGACGTCGCCCATCTGCACGTGGCGCCGCGCCCGCGGGACCGCGGCGCCGTCGGCGAGCTTATCGATCGCGCGCGCGACCTGCGCGCCGTGCGCCGCCTCCGCCTCCGGCGGCAGCATCATGAGCGGGTGTGCGCCAAGCCCCGGGGGTGCGGCGCTCACGAGTGGCATGTACGCGTGAAATATATGCAGCGTACCGTGCAGCAGGCGGGCGAGACTGCCGCCGGCGGCGAGCAGCCGGGCGTCGAGGCCGGCGGGACGGGCATGGAACGGATCAACCGCGGCGATCACGGACGGCTTACGGTACGCGCGGCCGGAGCGCACCAGGAGAAGCGGGGTCGGGCAGTGCCGGATGAGCTCCCAGTCCGTGTTGCGCAACAGGAGGCGCGCACCCATGCGATGGTGGCGCGTCACGGCGATCACGAGGCCAGCATGGCTCAAGCGTGCACGACGAATGATGGCTTCGTGGGGAGGATGGTCCCAGCTGGCAGTGCACTCGACGTGCAGACCCTTGAACTGGTCATCGCGCGCAAACTGCTCGAGGCGCTGCCGCTTGCGATCCGCGATCGCCGCGCGGTGCTGCGCGGCCAGCTTTGCGGTCGTGGTCTCGGGCCAGCCCGCGGCTGGATCGGGTTCGTCGATCGCGTGGAACAGCTCGAGGCGCGCGCCAGCAGCCCGGGCGAGAGCGGCAGCTTTGCCGAGCTCGCTCTTGGGGGCGTGGCGCAGATCGCGAATCGCAACCAGAATGCGCTTCAGGGACGTTGCCATACGGAACTCCTGTCGGTCACGGTCATCTGGTGCAGCATCGCTCCGCGCGCAGGCTGCGACGATCGTGGGAAGTGCCTATGGGCCGCGGGTAGGCGCTTGCCCGTATGGCAGGCAACCGGTGCGCGGTCGAGACTGGCGATCAAACAAGGAGTGACTCCATGAACGTGCAGAGTGCCAGCGGAAAATCGCACAGTCGCCTTCCCGAGCTGAGTCCGTTCGACGCGGAGAAATCCGGCCTGCCGCCGGTAACGAGTATTCGCGCGGACGGCGACTCGCAGAACAACGCCGACGTCGCGTGCAGCGCCGAATCCGCCTACGGCTGCGTCGAATGGTTCCGCTACCCGGAGTTGCCGGGACAGCGGCGGCTCTCAGGCGCGCCGTGACCACCGACGAGCCGCGGCGCGTGTACGCCTGCTGGTGTGCCGCAAATGATCTCTCCTTCGGGTAGATCCATCTGCTCGACAATCCGCTACATACCGAGCTGCTCAAGCCGCAGCACATCAGGCCGTGGCTGTACCCGGCGGGGCCGCGCAACGCTGCCGGCATGAAGCGCCTGTTCGGGCAGTTCTCGGCTACAAAGAGAAGGGCACCACCACAACGCCCTTCAACATGGTGGTGTGCAATGACCTCGAATCGCTTCCATCTCGTCATGGATGTGATCGACAGGATGCCGGGACTCGGCAACCGCGCGGCGCACCTGTGCCAGCTGATGCGCGACAAACTGTCGGAGCATCACGAGTACATCTGCCGCACGGGCGCGGATCTCCGGAGATCCGCGAGTGGGTATGGCAGGCGCGGACTGCAGCCTGAAGGGCCTCAGTACAGCCTGGGCTGCATGCCGAGGTAGCGGGCGCCGCGGCGCGCGCGTGGCGGGGGCTTGACGAGTCCGGGGGGCTTCACGACCAGCACGTCGCAGCTCAGGCGGTCGAGGACGCGCTCGGCGGTGTTGCCGATCAGCAGCCGCTTGAACCCCGAGCGCGAGATGGCCCCCATCACGACGATCGCGCTAGCGGTACGGCTGGCGAGCTGGACGATCGCATCGACCGGATGGCGGCCGAGGATGTGCTGGCGGGCACGCGGGATGCCGACCGCTTGCACCACGCGCTGCAGCCTGATCTGCGCGGCGCGCGCATTGCGCGCCGCGAGCCCCGCCAGTTCCTCCTCCGACAGAACGCCGCCCGAGAGCGCAGTGATGGGTAGCGGCATGTAGGCATATCCGGCGTGCAGCGTGCCCTGCAACGCGCGCGACAGCGCCGCTCCCAGGCGCAGGATCTGCTGGTTGAGCCGCGCGGGCTTCTCGTAAGTGCGCTCGGGGTCGACCGCGGCGAGTATCGCCGGCCGGCGATAGCTGCGCGCCTTCTTGACGAGCAGTACCGGCATCGGACTACGCCGCAGCAGCTCCCAGTCATTGAGATGCAGCAGCCCGGCTGCGAAATGCCGTCCCGGATGCTGCTCGGCGACGATCAGGCCGGCGCCGATGCGGCAGGCCTCGCGAACGACCGCCTCGTAGGCGGGATAGTCCCACTCAACGCTCACCGAGACCTCGAGCCCCGTGCGGCGCAGGCGGCGCGCCATGTGCTCCAGCCGCCGGATCTGCAGCTCCCGCTCGCGCCGCTCGATGTCGCGGGGATCGTCGTAGAGCGGCGAGATGCTGCCGTCGACGCCGCCCACGTACAGGGGCTCGGCCAGGGTGTGGAACAGCACGAGCTCGGCGCCGAACGCTGCGGCGAGCCGCGCAGCCTTGCGCACGCCCGGGTGTCGCCGTGCTGCCGGGTTCTTGACGGCCACCAGAATGCGGCGAATCGAGGTCATGCCGGCTGCGCCGCCCCTCAGGGCTGAGCCTCGAGGAACGCGGCTACCGCGTCCATGTCGTTGAGATTAAGGTTCTGCGCCACGCCGTGCATGATCGCGACGTTGCGCATGTTGCTCTGGAAGGAGGCGAGCTGCTTCAGCACGTACTGCGCGTGCTGGCCGGCGAGGCGCGGAAAGTCCTGGATGCCATGCGCATCCGCTCCATGACAGCTGCTGCAGGCCGGAACTCCCTGCGTCGGAACCCCGTGCTCGTAGATCTCGCGGCCGTGACTCACAGCGGGGGAGGCGCCGCTGGCGCTCGGCTCGGCCTTCTGCGCGGCGTAGTAAGCCGCCAGCGCGTCGATGGTCGCATCGTCGAGCTGGCTCGCCATGCCCCACATATAGGAGATCGCATCGGGATCACCGCGCGTCTGGGCGCGGAACGCCTTGAGTTGCGCCGCCAGGTAGTTGGCGTTCTGGCCTGCCAGGCGCGGATACTTCGGCGCCGCGCTGTTGCCGCGCACTCCGTGGCAGGTGCCGCAGACCGTGACGGCAATGCGCTCGGCGTAAGCGCGGGTCGCCGCATCCGGCTCCTCCGCCCGCACCGTGCCCGCCGCCGCGAAGAGAGCCGCGGCGCCCGCCAATCCTATCAGGGAGCGGCTCGCGAAGGCCCGCCGTCCGGAACTCTGTGTAACGTTGGCCATGCTGATCCCCCTCAGTACGCAAACCACAGCAACAGGTACAGCGTGTTGTTGTCGGACGCGTTGCGTCCCACGCCGTCGTAGTTGCTGCCCGCGCCGTTGAACTTGCCGTACCAGGTGTACTGCGCCGACACCTTGACGTTCAGCCAGGGCAGATAGTTGAGCTCGGCGATCCAGCCGCGCGTGTCGGGCGAGCCGTTGGCGCTGGTCACCACGCCGGGTGCGCCGGCCGGCGTCGCCGCATACAGGCCAGTGTCGGTCGAGCCGGTCGTCGAGAAGTACTGCAGCGTGCCGCCGAACTTGCGGCGGTAGTAGTACGTGGCTGCCACCTCGGTGGTCGACAGGTTATTGCTGGGGTTTGCGGACGCGCCGCTCGCGAAGGCTGCATTCAAGGTCATCGACTCGTGGATGTGCGTGGCCTCGACCGACAGCAGATGCTGCTCGCCGATGAACTGGTATTGCAGGTCCTCGGCCACGTCGTCGAACTGGTTGAAAGGTCCATTGAGGGGCGTGGGCGCGCCCGAGGCGGAGCCCGGCAACACCTTGAGGTCGATCCCATACATCCCGATCTCGAGGGAATTGCGCTCCCAGTTGCGCTCGTAGGCGAGGCGCCAGTAGGGCGCGAGACCCTGGATGACGTTGGAGGCGGTGCCATCGAGCGGTCCCGCCCCGCCCGTGAGTTGATTGGTCGTGCCCTGCTGCGCGGAGCGATACCCCCCCACCTCGGCGTACAGCGACTCATTCCAGTAGAGGTAGCCGGTCAGTCCGGCGACGTTCTGGGCGAACGCTCCGGCGATCGCCGTGCCGGCGAGCGGACTCACGGCAGCATTAGTGCCCGCATAGGGAAAGCCCCAGGCCGGGGTCGAGTTCCACAGGTCCTGCACCGTCGGGTTGTTGTTGAGCGATATCCCGTAGGTGAGGGTGCCGTTGTCCGGCAGCGCCATCTCATCCGCAAAGCGCACGTCGCTATTGTCGATGCCGATCGTGCCGGCGTCGTTCGCATACGTGAGCTGGAACATGGCGCCGAGGTTCGGCGCGATCTTGCCGGCGTAGAAGAAGCTGAACTGTTGCGGGAAGCCCGCGGTGCCGTTCTGCGCGACGCCGGGGGCACCGACCGAGGACAGATCCGGGACCGGGGTCTTCATCTCGGTGTAGGAGATCTGCGCCATGATGGAGAGCGGCGGGAACTGCGAGAGCTCGAGCAGTTCCTCTTTCTTGCCTGAGACATCGCGCACCTGCTTGACGTTGGTGAGCGTGTAGCCGTTGGCTTTGAAGACGCGTCCGAAATGTGTCAACTCGGGGAACACCGTATGGCAGGCCTCACAGGCCATGCCCGTCTGGCGCGCGAAGCTCGGTACCGCGAGAGCGGCCGGACTTACCCCAAGCGCGGCCGCCGCGCATGCCGCGACGGCGGCAAATTTACCCACGAGACGGACCTTTGCGGCTGACATGCGGGACTCCCTTACTTTTTGCGGCTATCCGCATTTGCGGGAGCGAGGCTAGCGGGGCGGAATTGCACCAGGTAGTCCGGGTTGTACCTATGGCATCCGTAAGAGTCCCTACGTGCCTGCGGCGCTGGACGCGTACCATGCCGGCCCCAGGCACATGAGCGGCCACAATCTCAAGTATCTGCTGGCACCGCAGTCGGTCGCCGTCATCGGCGGGTCGGACCGCCCCGCGAGCGTCGGTGCGACGGTCATGCGGAACCTCCTCGCGGGCGGGTTCCGGGGGCCGGTCTGGCCCGTCAACCCGGGCCACGCGACCATCGCCGGGAGGCGCGCCTGGGCAAGTGCGGCAGATCTGCCCGCCACCCCCGATCTGGCCGTCATCTGCACGCCCGCTGCCGCCGTCCCTGGCGTGGTCGCGCAACTCGCCCAGCGCGCCTGTCCGGCCGCAATCGTGCTGTCTGCCGGCCTCGAGCAACCGGGCGCGGATGGCGGCACGCTTGGCAGCGCGATGCTGCGCGCGGCGCGCGGCGCGGGACTGCGGATTCTCGGACCCAACTGCATCGGGCTGCTGGTGCCGGGCATCGGCCTCAACGCGAGCTTCGTGCACCTTCCCACCGTGCGCGCCGGAAACATTGCCTTCGTTGCGCAGTCGGGCGCTCTCACCACGGCGATGCTCGACTGGGCGCAATCCTCAGGCGTCGGTTTCTCGCACTGCGTGTCACTCGGCAATGCCGCGGACGTCGATTTCGGGGACCTGCTCGATTACCTCGGCAAGGACCCGGCAACGCGCGCCATCCTGCTCTACATCGAGTCAGTGACCGGCGCGCGCAAGTTCATGTCGGCGGCGCGCGCCGCGGCGCGCAACAAGCCGGTCATCGCGGTCAAGGCGGGGCGCACGGGGGAGGCGGCCCGTGCCGCGACCTCGCACAGCGGGGCCCTGGCCGGAGCGGATGCGGTCTACGAAGCGGCGCTGCGCCGCGCGGGCGTGCTGCGGGTGCGCACCACGCGGCAGCTGTTCGAGGCGGCGGAGATCCTCGCGCAGGCCAGAACCTACGCCGGCCCGCGGCTCGCGATCGTGAGCAACGGCGGGGGGCCTGCGGTGATGGCGACCGATGCGCTGATCGAGGGAGGCGGGGAGCTCGCGACCCTCGCGCCCGCGACGTTGGCCGCGCTCGATCTCGTGTTGCCGCGTGGCTGGTCGCATGCCGATCCGGTCGATATCGTCGGCGACGCTCCCCCGGAGCGCTACGTAGCCGCGCTCCCGCTCCTGCTGCAAGACCCGAATGCCGATGCGCTCCTCCTGGTGCACGCCCCTACCGCACTGGCGTCGACCGCGCAGGTGGCGCGCGCCTGCACGCCGCTTTTGGCCCAGGCAGCACGCCCTGCGCTCGCCTGCTGGCTGGGCGCGGAGGGCGTACGCGGGGCGGACCTCGCGGGCGGCGCCGCTGTTCCTTCCTATGCCACTCCGGAGGAGGCCGTCGAGGCCTTCCTGCACGTGGTGCGCTACCACCGGGTGCAGGCATTGCTCATCGAGACGCCGCCCTCGCTCCCCGCGGGTTCCCCTCCCGACAGAGCGGTGGCGCGCGCGCTGATAGCCGCCGCGCTCGGCGAGGGGCGCACACAGCTCACCGAGCCGGAGTCGAAGCAGCTACTGGCCGCTTACGGCATTCCCGTGGTCGTCACGCGCATCGTGCGCGAACCGGGCGAGTTTGCTGCGACGGCGGCCGCTATCGGCTATCCGGTCGCCATCAAGATCCTGTCACCCGACATCAGCCACAAGTCCGACGTCGGCGGCGTGGCGCTCGACATCGCTTCCGCGGAGCAGCTCGAGCAGGCGGCGCAGGCGATGCTCGCGCGTTGCCGGACGCTGCGCCCGCAGGCGCGCCTCGAGGGATTTACCGTACAGCAGATGATCCGCCGTGGCGGCGCGCACGAGCTGCTCGCCGGCATCGCGGTGGACCCGACCTTCGGGCCGGTGATCCTGTTCGGGCGCGGCGGCACGGCCGTCGAGGTGATTGGCGATCGCGCACTCGGGCTGCCGCCCCTCAACTCGGTGCTGGCGCGCGAGCTGATCTCACGCACCCGGGTCGCGCGGCTGCTTGCCGGCGCGCGCGGTGTGGTGGCGGCCGACATGGCGGCTATCGAGTCCGTCCTGGTGAGCCTCGCGCAGCTGGCAAGTGAGATGGCGGAGATCGCCGAGCTCGACATCAACCCGCTGCTCGCCGACTCGCATGGGGTGATCGCCCTCGATGCGCGGGTGCGGCTTGCGCCGGGTCCGGCCAATGCCGCCGCACGGCTCGCCATCCGCCCCTATCCGAGTGAGCTCGAAGAGCGCATTGAGCATCGCGGCCGGTCGCTGGTGCTGCGCCCCATCCGGCCGGAGGACACCGCGGCGCACCGCCGGTTCCTGGCACGCATCGCTGCGCAGGACCTGTACACGAGGTTCTTCCGCGGCGTCCGCGAGCTGCCCGAAACGGACCTCGCGCACTTTACGCAGATCGACTACGACCGCGAGATGGCCTTCATCGCCGTGGCGGGCGAGGCGACCGCAGCCGCTGAGGTTCTCGGCGTCGCGCGCGCCTGTGCCGATGCCGACAACAGCGCCGCGGAATTTGCCGTGCTGGTGCGCTCCGATATGAAACAGCAGGGCCTCGGAAGGCTGCTGATGCGGAAGCTGATCCGCTACTGTCGCGACCGCGGGACTCAGGAACTGTGGGGAAGCGTGCTCGCGGACAATGCCGCCATGCTGCAACTGGCCAGATCACTCGGCTTCCGCGTCCGGGCGCGCCTGCAGAACGTCGAGGAGGTCGCGCTCGATCTGTCGCACTCCCAGTCCGCCGACGGAGCGCATTGAGATAGGTGCAGCGCGAATGCCTACACGGCTCTGGAGAGCGGCGTCGCGCCGGCTGCGGGCGTTGCGGCATGCAGGTAGCGATCGAAGCACATCGCGATGTTGCGCAGTAACAGCCGCCCGGCCGCAGTCGCGGCAATTTGCCCCTGCGCCATGCGCACCAAGCCATCGTCGGCGAGCGGCTGCAGCCGGTGCAGCTCCTCGCTGAAATAGCCCGCGAAATCGATGCCGTACTGCTGCTGGATGGCGGTGGTATCGATCGTCGCCTGGCACATCAGCCGCCCGATCACTGCACTGCGCACGCGATCATCGAACGTGAGCCCGAGGCCGCGCCACACGGGCAGCCGTCCCTCGTCGAGGGAGCCTTTCCAGGTCTTCACCTCGCGGTGGTTCTGGCTGTAGCTGTCGGCGATGTGGCTGATGGCACTCGCGCCGACACCGATCAGGTCGCAGTCGGCATGCGTCGTGTAGCCCATGAAGTTGCGCTGCAAGCTGCCGCGCTCCTGCGCATCTACCAGCTCATCGTCGGGCAGCGCGAAGTGATCCATGCCGATATAGCGGTAACCATCTGCCGCGAGCTCATCGACCGCGAGTCGCAGCAGATCGAGCCGGGCCTGTGCGCCGGGCAGCTCCGCGGGGTCGATGCGGCGCTGCGCCTTGAAGAGCGCCGGCAGATGGGCATAACCGTAGACCGCCATGCGGTCGGGCCGCGCCGCCATGACGGTCCGCAGTGTGCGGTGAAATCGCGTCGGCGTCTGCCCCGGTAGCCCGTAGATCAGGTCGATGTTGATGGAGCGAAACCCCTGGTCGCGGCAGGCGTCGATGAGATCGAGCGTCTCGGCGACCGTCTGCAGCCGATTGATGGCGCGCTGCACGTGGCGGTCGAAATCCTGCACGCCGAGACTGGCGCGGTTGAAGCCGAGCCGGGCGAGCGTCGCGGCAAACTGCACCGGCGGCTCGGGGAGCGAGCGCGGGTCGAGCTCGATCGAGAAGTCGCGGTCCGCGGCGTCGCTCAGGCGGAACGCGCGGCCGACGCCGGCGATCAGCCGCTCGAGCGATTCGCGCCGCAGGAAGTTCGGCGTTCCGCCCCCCAGATGAAGCTGCACGACCTCGCGGCCGGGACCGAACAGCGGCGCGATGAGCGCGATCTCGGCGAGCAGATCATCCGTGTAGCGCTCGCCGCGCGACAGGTCACGGGTGATCACACGGTTGCAGCCGCAGTAGAAACAGGGACTGGTGCAGAACGGCACGTGCGCATACAGCGACAGCGGGCGCGGTCCCGGCAGGGCGTTGCTGCGGGCCGCGTAGGCGCGCAGCTCGGCGGCGCCGAAGCTGGCAGCAAAATGCGGCGCCGCCGGGTAGGAGGTGTAGCGCGGCCCCGGCCGGTCGTAGCGGCGGATCAGCTCCGGGTCGAAAGGCACGGCAGCGTTCATGGTCACTCGTCGATCGGTAAAAAAGGCTGCCGCGGGCAACGTCGCACTCTCGTCGCCCGCGGCCAACCCGCAGACTCCGCGCGTTACTGGACCTTGATCGTGGTCGGTTTCTTCGTTTCGACCCTGGCCTTCGGAACGTGGACGGTCAGCACGCCGTCCTTGGAGTCGGCGCGGACCGCATTCTCATCGACCGCGTCCGGAAGGGCGAAGCTGCGCGAGAAGCTGCCGTAGAAGCTCTCCATCTTGTGGAACTTCTCGTCCTTCTGCTCTTCCTGCTGCTGGCGCTCGCCGCTTAAGGTGAGCATGCCGTCCTCGATCATCACCTTGGCGTCTTCTTTCTTGACGCCAGGAAGTGAGGCGCGGATCAGGTACTCGCCTTCGGTCTCG
Organism: Steroidobacteraceae bacterium; assembly: GCA_035568235.1. Classification (GTDB taxonomy): domain Bacteria; phylum Pseudomonadota; class Gammaproteobacteria; order Steroidobacterales; family Steroidobacteraceae; genus 13-2-20CM-66-19. The sequence continues at coordinate 34,980 of DATMOK010000003.1, forward strand.
CTGATGTCAACCGACGGCGCCCACTCGCTGCTCGTCTCGAGCGCTCCCGGCAGGCGCGGCCAGCGGCCAAACCACGCGGGAAAGCGATTGAGCATGTCGTCCATTGCGGTGAAGGGTTCCCAACGAATGAGGCTCATGATGTGTTCTCCTCTGCTGTGTCGTTACCTTGATTGACCAACTGCAAGCTACGGCAACGCCAGCGGTGTCCGCTATCCGGATCACTGCCTATCCGCTGACCGCGCTGCCTGCCCGAGCGTGATGTCGTTGATCACGGCGCCGACTCCGCGCACCTCACGCACCGCGCGTTCGACGCAGTCGCGCTGACGGCTCAGGGCGAGCGTGCCTTCGAGCCTGACGACCCCGGCGCGCACCAGCGTCATGACGCGCCCGTCAGCCTCGGGCAGCACGCGCCTGATTGCCGCGACCGCGGCGCGCGCGATCTGCGGATCGGAGACGCTCGCGGGAAAGCGCGGCCGCAGCTGGATGTCGTTGGCGACGGCGCTCACGCCGCGCACCCGCTTTACCGCATCCGCCGCGCCGTACTTGTCTACGCAGCTGCGCGCGTAGCCGCTGAGCGTCACCGTGCCGTTAGTCACCTTGATGGCGATGTCCGTCTCATCGACGTCCGGGCAGGCGAACAGTTCGGACTCGACGTTGCGCTGGATATCCAGGTCGGGGCGGCTTTCCATGAGGTCCTCCTGTCTCACTGGCAATTGTTGGCCGCGACGACCGGGAGAGAAATGCGGGGAACTGCCTACGCTTCGACGGGTTGCGGAATGTACGTAGCGTGACGGGGCGCCGGGGAAAAGAGCTGCCGATTTGCTAGAGTTGTGCTCATGAGACGTCGATCGGTACACGCCAGCCAGCAGCCGGACCACGGCCGGCGCAGCTTCCTGCGTAAAGTCGGCGGGATGTGCGGCGCCATGGCCTCGGTGGTCGCGACGCCGTTGCTCGCCGCCGGACGCGGTGAGCGCAGCGTCAGGTTTGTCCACACCCATACCGGCGAGGAGCTATGCGCGGTGTACTTCCGCGACGGCGGCTACCAGCCGGACAGCCTCGCCGAGGTCGATCATCTGCTGCGCGACTTTCGTAGCGGTGAGGTGCATCCGATCGACCCCGCGCTACTAGACATCCTGTTCGACCTGCAGGTGCGGGCGAACCTCGACGCGCCCTTCGGGGTGATCTCCGGTTACCGCTCGCCGGCGACCAATGCGATGCTGCATCGGCATTCCGAGGGCGTGGCGGTACACAGCATGCATCTCGAGGGGCGGGCGATCGATGTGCGCCTCGCTGGCTATCCGACCCGTGAGCTTGCCGCTCACGCGCGCACCCTCGGCCGCGGCGGCGTGGGGTACTACCCGCGCAGCGATTTCGTGCACGTCGATACCGGCCGCATCCGCTTCTGGTGATTCAGGAGCGCCGGGTACCGGCTCGAGTCCGAGCAGCACCTCGAGTCGCCGGTCCTCCCCGTAGATGTCGTCCACGAAGTGCACCGCGCCATCTTCGGTGGCGACCGCGGTCCCATAGAGAATCAACACGTGTACCGGTTGCGCCAGAGTCACGTGAAACGTGGCCTCACCATGCATCGCATCGCGGATCTTGTCCGCAGTCCAATCGCCAGGGGTGCCCGCGAGGACCTGAGCGGCGAGAGCCACCGGATCGCTCACCCGTATGCAGCCGTGACTGAAGGCCCGGCGCGGCTCGGCGAACAATCGCTGCGCCGGCGTTGAGTGCAGGTAGACGTCGTAGCCGTTCGGTAGCACGAACTTGATCAGGCCGAGGGCATTGTCCGGGCCCGGCCGCTGGCGCAGGCGCAGCTGCCCGGCCGCGAGCGCCTGCAGGTTGGCCGGTGTCGCTTCGAGCGCCGCCGCGGACTCGGAGGAGCCGCGGGCGACGAGCTCCATGTCGTGACCCTCCAGGTAACGTGGATCCCGGCGCAACTCGGCGAGCAACTCGCGCCGTACGATGCTCGGCGGCACGTCCCAGTAAGGCCGGAAGAGCACGGCCGTCATATCGGCGGTGAAGACCGGGGTGCGGAGCTGCGGAAACTGCTGTCCGACTATCACGTTCATGCGCAGCATGTCGGCCTCGTCGTCGACGCTGGCGCGGATGAGGAACAGGCGAAACTGCGGAATATTGACGATCAGCGTCGGCGGGTGCAGTGCCGGTACCCAGCGCCAGCGCTCGAGGGTCAGCTCGATCTGGCGCACCCGCTTGGGGAACGGCACACGCAGCGCGGTGAGCGTGCCGGCGCCGAGTGCGCCATCCTCGGCGAGACCGTGCAGGTACTGGAAGCGCCTGAGGCCGGCCACGAGCGCGTCATCGAGAAGCGGGTCGGCCCGCAGCGCCTCGATCGCCGGCAGATCGCCCTCCGCGGCGAGCCGGCGGCGCAGCTGCACCGCCCCCGCATAGACCTCGCCGGGCTTCACCGCATGGCGCGGCAGCGCCGGCAGGACCGCCAGAGCCGGGCCCGCCAGCAGGTCACGGTAACGGGCGAGCGAGTCGCGCAGTAGACGATAGTGCAGATAGTCCGGCTCAACCGCGGCGAGCACCGCGGCCGTGTCGCTGCGCGCGGCCAGCTGCCCGACTACCGCCCAGGCGTCGAATGCCTCCGGCCGTGAGGGCATGTCGAAGCCTGCGGCGCGTGGATCGATACGCCCATAGTGCAGATGTCGCACCAGCTTCAGGGCAGCCGTCGTGAGCGTGAGATCGAAGCCCGCCCAGTCGGCAGGCTTCGTCCCGCCACTCGCCGACAGGCTCTCGAGCTGCGTGGCAAGGCCGGCTGCCCCGTAGTCGCAGGGCGAGAGCCCATAGCGGGAGACCACCTGCAGCGTGTCGACCAGCGCGCGTGCCTCGGGTGTTGCCGTGCCCGCGCGGCTCCACAGCAGGGTATTCGCGGCCGGCGTATCCGCACGGGCGGGCGACCAGAGAACAGCGGCAATGGTGAGCAACGCGGCCGGGGTCCACGCGAACTTGCGGCGCACTGCCAACATCTGAGCGAGCATGAGGCCGCACGGATGGCGTTTGAATCGGTAGTGTTGCGTATTCGACCGGCAATGCTGCGTATTGAACGGATAACAGAATGGCGCAGCCTGAACGCCTGGCTTGGGGAAGTGCACAGTGCGCGCAATACGGCGAATTCTCGTGGCGGTCAAGGACCCTGGGGCGCGCTCGCTGCCCGCCGTGGCTAAGGCGATCCAGCTGGCGCGTGCGCTCGGCGCGCAGCTCGAGCTCTTCCACGCCATTGACTCGCCGTACTACGTGGACATGCTCGCGATGAACGCTGATCGCACCCGGCGCACGGAATGCGACCAGCGCAGCGAGTACCTGCAACGGCTCGGGCGCATCGCGGCCCGCGCCCGGCTGCACGCCCCGCAGGTGTCCGTCGCCGTCGAGTGGGACTACCCGAGCTATGAGGCGATCCTGCGACGCGCGCAACGGATGCGCGCCGATCTCATCGTCGCCGAATGCCACGCCGGCCGGCGATTTGCGCCTGGCCTGCTGCGTCTTGCTGATTGGGAGCTGCTGCGCCTGAGCCCTGTGCCGGTGCTGCTGGTGAAGCGCGCGCGCCCGTACCGGCATCCGAGGCTGCTCGCAGCTCTCGATCCAAGCCAGGCATTCGCCAAGCCCGCCAGTCTGGATGAGGAAATCCTGCGGGTCGGATCCAGTATCGCGGCGGCGCTGCGCGGCAGACTGCACGCGGTGCATGCCTACGCGGCCGCTGCGGCGCCGGCCAAGGCGATCGCCGGCGCGGTGCAGACGTCCGCGGCTCAATGCGCCGTGGTGGCGGGCGCGGGGGTCGGATTCGAGTACGCGCTGCGGTCGGCGGACGTTGCCGCCGCGCGCCGGCATCTGGTGGCGGGCGATCCCACCGCCGCCGTACGCGACACGGCGCGTCGCGTCGCCGCCGATATCGTGGTCGCGGGCGCGGTGTCGCGTTCCGGACTACAGCGCGCCTTCATCGGTGATACCGCCGAGCGGCTGCTCGACTGCCTGTCGTGCGACCTGCTGATCGTCAAGCCGCCGCAGTTCGTGAGCCTCGTGCCGCGCGCCGCTCGAGGTGCCCGACTGCTGGCGGTCGAGCCGCTGGGCTGAGCCCGTGCGGCGAGGGGCGCGGCAGGAGATATTTACGCGACGTTTTCGCTATGCTAGCCGCCAGTCGCTCGCGGGGTGTGCGAGTGGCGTCCACGACCGTCGGCGGCCTTCATGCAGACACTTCCCGGGGAGCTCGCACGCAGTGTGCTGGATGCCGCGCCCGATGCGCTTATCATCGTCGATACCACCGGCGTAGTCCGCTTCGCCAACCGCCAGGCCGCGGCCTTGTTCGGCTACGGCCACGAGCAGCTCGTTGGCCGGTCCATGGAGCAGTTGCTGCCGGAGCGCTTTCGTAGCCTCCACGTCGCGCATCGCGATGAGTACTTCGGTGCCCCACGCCTGCGGCCGATGGGCGCGGGGCTCGCCTTGTTCGCGCGGCGCCGCGACGGCAGCGAGTTTCCGGTGGAGATCAGCTTGAGTCCGATTGACTCCGAGGACCACCCGCTGGTAGCTGCGGCGATCCGCGACGTCACCCAGCGCAAGCGCGTGGAGGCGGAGCTCACAGCGGCGCTCGAGGCGGCCGATCGTGCCCGCGCGGTTGCCGACCATCTGCGCGAGGTCGCCGACGAAGCCCGCCAGAGCGCCGATCGCGCCAATCAGGCTAAGAGCCGGTTCTTGGCCACTGCCAGCCACGACCTGCGCCAGCCCCTGCAGTCGCTCGCACTGCTGAGCGGCGCGCTGCGCCGCATAGTGACGAGCCCGGAGGCCGCCGAGGTGCTGGTGCAGCAGGAGCACGCCGTCGGCGCCATGTCGCGGCTCCTCAACGCGCTGCTCGACATCAGCAAGCTCGAATCCGGCGCTGTGAAGCCCGAGCCGCGCGATTTCAGGATCGGCGGCGTCCTCGAGACGATTCGCCGCGAGTTCGCTGCTATTGCGGGAAGCAAGGGGCTGGCTCTCACGGTGGAGCCCTCGGAGGCATCGATCCGCAGCGATCCGGCCATGGTCGAGCAGATCCTGAAGAATCTCGTTTCGAACGCCGTGAAGTACACCGACACAGGACAGGTGACGGTACGCTGTCGGCGCGAGGGACCGGCGCTGCGCATCGAGGTCATCGATACCGGCGTCGGCATTCCCGCCGCCCAGCTCGCCTATATCTACGATGAGTTCTTCCAGGTGGGCGTGTCGGCCAACAGCTCGCGCGATGGCTACGGGCTCGGACTGAGCATCGTGGAGCGACTGGTGAGGCTCCTCAATGTACGCCTCGAGGCGGTGTCCGAGGTCGGCAAGGGTTCGGTCTTCGCGCTGCTATTGCCGCTCGCACAGGCGACGATGCAGGACGCGCAGGCCGATGAGTCGCAAATTCAATCTGCGCCGCCGGCTGCCGGGGGCGCGCGTGTGCTGCTCGTCGAGGACGATGCCAGCGTGCGCGACGCCACGGGCATGCTGCTGCGGGTCGAAGGCTATCGGGTGAGCGCCGTAGCCTCGCTCCCCGATGCGGTACGCTCGGCGGCCGAGCGGGCACCGGATCTGCTCGTTACGGACTATCACCTCGGGAACGGGGAGCTTGGAACCGAGGTCATCGCGGTGCTGCGCGAGCGGGTGGGACGCGATCTGAGGGCCGTGCTGCTCACGGGGGATACCACGGGGATAGTCAATGAGCTGCGCGCTGACCCGAACCTGCGGGTCATGAATAAGCCCGTCGACGCCGAAGAGCTGCTCAGGGTTCTGCGGACGCTGCTTGGCAGCTGACCCCTGTTCGCGGAGCCGGCGGGTGGTTTGGCCGTCAGCCGGTCAGCGGCTCGCGGGCTCGCCTTCCAGATCCATGACCATGCGCACCAGCTGCGCGAGCGAGGCGGCGCCGCTTTTCTCCATGACGCGCGCCCTGTGGATCTCGACCGTGCGCTGGCTGACGCCGAGCTCGGCCGCCATGATCTTGTTCGGCTTGCCGCGCGTCATCAGCGCGAGCACCTCACGCTCGCGCGGCGTGAGCGACTCGAGGCGTTCGCGGATTCTGGCATGCTCATGGAGCGTGGAACGGTTGCGCGCGTCGCGCTCGAGCGCGCGCTGGATCCGGTCGATGAGATCCTGATCGCGGAACGGCTTCTGCAGGAAGTCGAACGCACCCTGCTGCATCGCCTCGACCGCCATCGGAATGTCGCCATGACCAGTGATGAAGATGACGGGAATGACGGCGCCACGGAGATTGAGCTGCTGCTGCAGCTCGAGGCCACTCATCCCGGGCATGCGCACGTCGAGCACCAGGCACCCCGGCTGGCTCGGCTCATAGGTCTCCAGGAACTCGCTCGCCGAGCCGAGCGCCCGCGTCGCCAGACCGACGGATTTCAGAAGGAAGCGTAGGGAATTGCGTACGCCTTCATCGTCATCGACGATGAAGACCGTGGGTGTCTGTTGCTGCATGTCACTCGTGAGCTTGCGTCGGAAGCGCGATGTAGAAACACGCCCCGCAGGGTGTGTTGGCCCGGTAGCCCACCGCGCCGCGGTGTGCGCGCGCTATGGTACTGCTGATGGCGAGGCCAAGCCCAGTGCCATTCTCCTTGGTGGAGAAGAACGGATCGAACACCTGCTTCGCGGCCGCCGGTGGCAGCCCCGGTCCATTGTCGCAGACGGTGAGCTCCACTCCTTGGCCGTTCACTGCAGTCGTGCTGATCACGACCGCGGGATGGCTGAGGGGCTGTGCCGCGAGCGCCTCGAGACTGTTGCGCAGGAAGTTTAGGATCACCTGCTGGATCTCGCCGGCGTCGGCGGGAACCATGGGAAGCGCGGCGGCCAGATCGAGCCGCAGCTCGACGCCGTGCAGGCTTGCGTCTGTCCTCATCAACTCGTGCAGCTCCTCGATGACGGTGTTCACATCGATCGGCACATGCTCGCTCTGGCGGGCGCGGGCCAGCGCGCGTAGCCGGCGGATGATGTCGGCGGCGCGCGTCGTCTGCGCGGCGATCTGGCGCAATGCCTCGCGCAGCTCGCTCGGATCGGTGCCCGGCCGCGCGAGCAGCCGCTCGCAGGCGTGCGCGTAGTTGGCAATCGCCGTGAGCGGCTGATTGAGCTCGTGGGCGACGCCGGCCGCCATCTCACCGATGGTCGCCATGCGTGACACATTCAGCAGCCGGCCGTGGAGGGCGGCCAGCGGATCGTGCCCCGCGCTCGCTCCCTCGGCGACTGACTTTGCAGCCGGCGGCGCATCGCGCGTCCGATCGCTGTTCATGCCATACCCGTCAGACTGGTTTGTGAAGCGAGAATCCACGATCCACCGCTCTCCGTCTGTAAGTATCTATACCCAGTGACTCATTGGCCGCCGGCCGGGTCTGCGGCGGGGGTCGAACCCTCCGGCCTCGTCCACCAGCCTCCACCGAGCGCTAGATAGAGCGCCACGGTGTCCTGGTAGCGCACCGCGACCGTCTGCAGGTCGCTGATCACAGCCTGATGGTATTGAGCATCGGCGCTCAGCACGTCGAGGTAGGTGGCGAGTCCGGCCTCGTAATTGGCCTGCACCAGATGCAGCGCCTCCTGCGCAGTCGTCAGAGCCTCGTCCTGCGCGCGCAGCTCGGCCGCGTCGTGCTCGAGTGCCCGCAACGTATCCGCCACCTGAGCGAAGGCTCCGAGGACCACCTGGCGGTACAGTGCCGTGGCCTGACGGTACTGATCGAACGCCGCCTTGCGGTGGAACCAGAGCGTGCCGCCCTCAAGGAGCGGCTGCGTCAGCCCGGCGGCGACGTCCCAGGAACGGCCGCTGGCAGCCATCAACTGCCCGGTCGTGGTGCTGTTGGCGCTGTAACCTCCGCTGAGGGTGACGCTTGGCAGCAGCGCCGCGGTGGCAACTCCGACGTTGGCGCTGGCGCCGTGCGCGGTTGCCTCGGCGATCAGGACGTCGGGCCGCTGTCGCACCAGCTCGGACGGCAGGCTCACGGGGAGCTCCGCGGGGAGCACCAGTTCCGCAAGCCCGATATCGGGCGACGTCCAGTCGGCAGGCACGTGCCCGACGAGGGTGGCCAGCAGGTCATCGCTCTGCGAGAGGTGCTGCTCGAGCTGCGGAACGGTGGCCTCGGTGGAAGCGAGCTGGCTCTCGAGGCTCAGCACGTTGGAGTAGGGGGCGGTGCCCGCGCTCACCTGCACTTCGGCCAGCTTCATCTGCTGACGCTGCAGCTCGATGAGCTGGTTGGTCGCCTCCACCTCCGCACGATAGGCGGCGCGCGCGACGACCGTGTTGACCACATTGGCGATCAGCGTGAGATAGGTCGCCTGCTCGGTGGCACGCTGCAGATCGACCTGGGCGTGCAGGCCCTCGATCATCCGGCGCTCGCCGCCGAAGATATCGAGCGCGTAGCTCACCGACGCCGACAGCGTGAACAGATTGAAAAAGCTCGGCGGCCCGCTCTGCCCGAGCTTGACCGGCGCATACCGCTGGCGCGTGCCCGCGGCATCCGCCGCCGCCTGCGGATAGAAGATGCCGTAGCCACTGCGCAGGTTGTCCTCGCTCTGTCGGAGGCTGGCCTGTGCCGCTTCCAGCCCGGGATTGGCCGCGAGCGCAGCGCCAACCACCAAATCCAGCCGCTCGGAGCCGAACAACCGCCACCAGTCGGCGGCGACGCTCGCGCCGGAAGTGAACTGCTGGGCCGTGCCGTGCGCCGTCACCGTGCTCGCCGGATCGGCTGCATGCGTGTAGTGGGTGACGTCGGGGGCTTTGGGCCGCTTGTAGTCCGGGCCGACTGCGCAGCCGGCAATCAGCGCCGTGAGCACCAGGACTCTCGCCGCGCGCACTCCCCGCAATCGACGGCCGTGGCTACTTGGCGCCAACATAGACGTCGACCAGTTGCCCGGGATAGAGATTCAAGTCCCTGGGCTTGTCGAAGCGAAACACGATCGGCAGCACGCGCAGATCGACCCGCTCCTCGCGGGCGTCCGAGAGCTCGATCTTCGGCGACACGTAGGGCTGGATGCGCACGAACGTGAGCGGCAGGTGCACGCTCGTGCCGCGCACGAACATCTGCGCCTGCATCTTTTCCGCCGACGGCAGCTCGTGAACCAGGATCTCGTCAATATAGGCTCGCACCTGCAGGTGATCCTGCGGCAGACCCATGACGATCAGCGGGCCATAGCCCTGGGTATAGGAATCGTAGGCGCCCTGCGACGACACATAGCTGCCGACGCTCGAGTTCACCGCCATCACGACACCATCCGCCGGGGCGCGTAGCGTGTACTTGGCGAGCAGCGCCGCGGCGGAATCGGCCGCCTTCTGCTGCGCGGCATAAGTGCGCTCGGCGTTCTGCACATCGTAGCTCCAGGCGCCCGCCTCGGTCAGCTGGTACTGCCGCTCGATCACCTCGAGGTTGGTAGCGGCGATCTTCTCCGCGTTCACCGCGTTGTCGAGCGCATCGGCGCTGATCGACTTCGGATCGATGTCGTAGGAGCGCTGCTGTTTGGCGAGCTGGTCACGCGCGTTCTTGAGCGTCGCGCGCGCGTTGTCCACCTGCGCCAGCGACACTGCCAGCGCCTCGCGCCGCGGCTCCGCGCGCAACTCGCGCAGCATGGCGTGCGCGGCCTCGGCCTGGGCCTGCTGTTGCCCGGCGGTCGCCCGCTGGACGGAGTCATCGAGCGTCAGCAGGGCGTCGCCCCTGCGTACCTGCTGGCCTTCCTGCACCAGGATGCGCGTGATGGGTCCTGCGACTTCAGGGTAGATGTTGATGTTCTCGCCCTGCGCCTGGGAGCTCTCGATGATGCCGTCGGAATAGATGCCGTGGGCGTAGGGGTTGGCCGCGGGCCTGAACACCGGCGGCTGAGGCTTCGGCTGCTGGCTGAAGATGAACGCGCTCACGAGTGCCAGCAGCAGCCCGACCCCCGAGGCAATGAAGATGACTTTATTGCGCATCCAGCTGACTCCGGTCGACGCCTGTCACTCTGCCGTCCTCCATGCGCATGATGCGATCGGCAAACTCGTAGATGCGCGCGTCGTGGGTGACGATGACGATGCAGCGCTGCTCGGTGAGCAGCTGCTCGCGCACGAAGCGCAGGATGTTGCGGCCGGTATCCCCGTCGAGGGAGGCGGTCGGCTCGTCGAGGATTAGAATATCGGGGCGGCTGACTATGGCGCGCGCGATGGCAACGCGCTGCTGCTCGCCACCGCTCAGCTTCACCGGCGGCAGCTGTGCGCGGTTCTGCAGGCCTACGATCGCGAGGTTGCGTTCGGCCTCCTGCACCGCGGCGCTCCACTCTTTATGCTGCAGGATGAGCGGAATAGCCACGTTCTCCGCGGTCGTGAGGCGCGGAAACAGGTGATAGTCCTGGAACACGAAGCCGATGCGCCGCAGACGAAACTCCGCGAGCGCATCGCTCGACAGGCTCCAGATGTCCGCGTCCTCGATCCTCACCGTGCCGGCGTTTGGCCGCAGGATGCCCGAGATCATGCTGAGCATGGTCGTCTTGCCGCTGCCGGAGGGTCCGACTACGTATAGCATCTCGCCGAAGGCGGCCTCGAAGCTCACGTCGTTCACCGCCTGGGTGCGGGTCGGTCCGTCGCCGAACCACTTGCTGATGCCGACCGCCTGGATTGCCGTCCGCGCCATGCCTAGCCCCGGAAGATGTCGAACGGCTCGATGCGCAATACCTTGCGCACGCCGATATAGCTGGAGATCGCGGCGATAAGCACCACCATCACGAATGCCGTGACGAGGTTGCCGAAGGTAATCACAGCGGCGTAGTCCGGCAGGTGCGAGCGCGCCAGCCAGATGAGTCCCGCACACAGCCCCACGCCCAGTCCGTAACCGGTCAGGGCGACGAACGTCGCCTGGAACAGGATCATGGAGACCAACTCGCGTCCCTTGGCGCCAATCGCCTTGAGGGCGCCGAACTTATCGATGTTCTCCAGGATGAAGGTATAGAAGGTCTGCCCGGAGATCGATAGCCCGACGATGAAGCTGATGAGCGTCATCAGCAACATGTTGGTCCCGATGCCGGTCTGATACATGTAGAAGTCCGAGATCTTCTGCACGAACTCATCGCGCGTCAGCGCCAGGTACCCCGCCGCAGAGACCTGCGCCTTGATGGTCGCGACATCGGCTGCCGACTTCGGCTCGACCAGCAGGTACGAGATCGTGAAGCGCGAGTTCGGGATGTACTGCAGCGCACGGCTATAAGTGGTGTAGAGCGTCGGCACGCCGAACAGGGCGCTGGAGGCGACCCGCGCGATGCCGACGATGATCCCGCGATGGTCGTTCAGCTCGAACTCGGTGCCGATATGCGGATTCTTCAACTTGTCGAATTCCGCGTCCTGGATGGCGATGAAGGCGTTCTCGGCGAAGATGTCCTCAATGTTGCCCGCCACCACCTGCGGCCGCCCGAACAGGCTTGTGTCGTCGAGCCCGATGACATTGGCGGCCTGATAGGTGCCGTCGCGCAGCTTGAGCAGCGCTGCGCCCGAGTAGAGTGGCACCGCGTACTTGACGCCCGGAATGCTGCGCACCTCATCGAGCACATAGTCGGGGAGCGGAATCGTGTTGGCGACTGTCTGCACCGCCGGATCCATGACCCACACGGACGCGCCGATGTTGATGACGGTGGACGAGGAGCGACTGAGAATGCCGGCGAACAGCGAGGTCATCTCGATCATCAGGAACACTGCGAAGGTGATCCCGACCAGCAGCGCCGCGAGCTTGGTGCGGTCGTTGATCAGCAGCTTGTAGGCGATCTGCAGGATGCCCGGCATGGGGTGTGCCTCGTTGTGTGCCACCGCGGCATGTGCGACGCGCACATCATGGCGGCCGCAGGCGCGCCGGGTAATCCGCGGAACGCGCAGGGTGGGTCGGAGAACTACTTATGCGGCGGCCGCGGCGCGGCTGGCGCTGCGGCACTAGTGCAGGTACTGGCCGCCGTTGATCGATAGGGTCTCGCCGGTGATGTAGGCAGCCGCGTCGCTCACCAAATAGAGGACCGCGGCCGCGACCTCCTCGGGCTTGCCGAGACGCTGCAGCGGAATGCCGGCGATGATGCGTTCCCGGACCTCAGGGCGCAGCGCCGCGACCATCTTGGTGTCGGTGTACCCAGGGGCAAGCGCGTTCACCGTGATGCCGCGCGCGGCGCTCTCGATCGCCAGCGCCTTGGTGAAGCCGATGATGCCGGCCTTGGTTGCGGCGTAGTTGGTCTGGCCAAACTGGCCGGCCAGGCCGTTCACCGAGCTCATGTTGACGATGCGTCCGTAGCCGCGCTCGCGCATCGGTCCGATCACCGCGTGGCACATATTGAAGCAGCCGCCGAGGTTCACATCGATCACGCTGCGCCACTGCTCGCGGCTCATCTTGTGCAGGCTGACATCGCGGGTGATCCCGGCGTTGTTCACCAGCACATCCACCGGGCCGAGGGTGCGGACGACCTCGGCGACGCCGCGCTCACAGGCGTCGAGGTCCGCGACATCCCACTGGAACACCGCAATGCCGGTCTCCTCGCGCAGCGCGCGGGCGGCGGTCACGTCCGACACGAAGGTTGCCGCCACTGCGTAGCCCGCCTTCTGCAGTGCCCGACATGTGGCAGCGCCGATTCCCGAGACCCCGCCCGTGACGACTGCGACCCGTGCCATGATCCGTACTCCTTGCTTATCAGACACGGGCGATTGTGGCGTACGCAGGCCGGTCCCGCAGTGCGCGTTTGCCGCAGCCGGCGCGGTATGAATACGTAACCGTCAAGGCGATCGTTCGGGGTGGGGGTATTGGCGATCCGCATACGCTCTTGTCCCTATGTACCCGCGGCGCGGTACTGCGTAGCCTGCCTCTGTCATGACCGTTTCGCGGCGTCCTGTGTCGATCGAAGCCGCTATTGCCCTCAGCGTGTTTTTGAGCGCGGCGGCGGTCGGTGCGGCCGCGCAAACGCCCGCGGCCGATTCCGTGCCGGCAGCGGGCGTGCTGCCCGCGCCGGACGCGCGCCACGGCGAGGTTCTCTACCTGCGCCATTGCGCGGCGTGCCACCGAGCCCAGGGCTGGGGGGACGGGCCGCGCGAAATTCCCGCGCTGGCCGGGCAGCGCGAGGCTTATCTCATCGAGCAGCTGGCCCGCTTTGCGAGCGGCGCGCGTCCGGGATCGGCGATGCACGGGCCGGCGATGCGCGACACGCTCCAGGCGACCGACGTGAACCGGCCGGTGGCGATGCGCGATCTGGCCGCGTATCTGGCTCGCGCCGCACCGGTTCCGCGGGCCGAGCAGGGTGAGGGGCGGGAGCTGGGTAGCGCGCGAAGTCTGTATTTGAGGTCATGCGCAGGCTGTCATGGCGAGGAGGGCGCCGGCTCGGCACCCCGAATCGGTGGCCAGCACTACCGCTATCTGTTGTCCCGGCTGCGCGAGTTCGGAGCCGTGCACGGCGCAAGTGTCACGGGTCCGGCCCTGTCAGCGCCGGAGCAGATGGCGCTCGCTGACTTCACCTCGCGCCTGCCACCGCGGGCGGCTACGCCCAGAGGAGGAGTATGGCTACACCCGCGGCACGCGAGCAGGCCCGCCTGCTCGGTAACTGGCGCGCCGAGCGCGACAGCGCGACGCTGTACGCCGCACTCGCGCAGCTCGAGAACGACGCGCAGCGTCGTGGTGTCTATCTCGATCTGGCAGAGGCCGAGCGCCGGCATGCCGAATTCTGGGAGCAGCGACTGCGGGTTTCGGGGCGCACGGTCCCGGTATATCGCCCGACGACACGCATCCGCATCCTGAAGCTGCTCGCCCGGCATCTGGGCATCGCTTTCGTCGTCCCGAGCGTGATCGTGCGCGAGATGAAGGAGCGCGACGACTACGTCGGGCAGGAGGATGCGTTCGGCGCGGGACTGCCGGCAGAGGAACACGGGCATGCGGCGGCGCTGCGCGGCAGCGGGCACAAAACATTCGGCAACAATCTGCGCGCCGCTGTGCTTGGCGCCAACGACGGACTGGCGTCGAACTTCTGCCTCATGATGGGGGTCGCAGGCGCGCGGGTCTCGACCTCGATCGTGCTGCTGACGGGGATCGCGGGGCTGCTCGGCGGCGCCTGCTCGATGGCCCTCGGCGAGTGGCTGTCGGTAACCAACGCCCGCGAGCTGGCTTTGAGCCAGCTCGATCGCGCGATCGGCACGGTCCAGGCCGACCCGGAGCATGCCAGCATTGCCTCGGCCGGTGATGCGGTCGGCGCTGCATCCGTCTCGTTCCTGTTGTTCGCGCTCGGCGCGCTGGTCCCGCTGCTGCCCTTCTGTGTGCTCCCCGCGGCGCTGCGCATCGGCGGCAGCATCGCGCTCTCGGCGGCGGCACTGTTCATGCTCGGGGTCGCGACCTCGCTGTTCAATGCGCGCTCGGCGCTGTACTCGGGTGTGCGGCAAACCGCATTCGGCGCGGCCGCGGCACTCCTCACCTACTTCGCCGGGCGCGCCTTCAACGCGCTGGCGAGCGGCGGTTAAGTGCGCGGCCTGCCGACCTGGATGTGCCGGCAATCCGGTACCTGTCTTGCGGTGAGCGATGAAGCTTTCCGGGCGGGTGCCGCGACGTTAAGCTGCGCGGGGAGGGAAGAGGTGGCTTCGACGACGGACAGTGCTGCGCCCGGTACCACCGCGCGGAACGCGCCGTGGCGGGCCGCATTGCGACGTGACGTGACGGCGCTGCTCATCCTCAAGTTGCTCGCCCTGATGCTCCTGTGGCTGCTGTTCTTCTCGCCCGCCCACCGTACACCGATTGATGCCGGGGCGATCGGGCGGCGCCTGGCGGTGGTTTCACCACCGCAGGCGGCGGAAGCGCCCCGCGGCGCTGCCAAGGAAGCGATCGATGATTGATCTGCCGCTCGTGCAGCTCTCGCGCCTGCAGTTCGCGCTCACCGCCCTGTATCACTTCCTGTTCGTGCCACTCACTCTCGGCCTGTCGATGATCCTGGTGATCATGGAGTCGGTCTACGTCATGACCGGGCGCGAGATCTGGAAGCGCATGACGCGCTTCTGGGGCATGCTGTTCGGCATCAATTTCGCCATGGGCGTCGCGACCGGCATCACCATGGAGTTCCAGTTCGGCACCAACTGGGCCTACTACTCGCACTACGTGGGTGATGTCTTCGGCGCGCCGCTCGCGATCGAGGGCCTGATGGCCTTCTTCCTCGAGTCGACTTTCGTCGGATTGTTCTTCTTCGGCTGGGAGCGGCTCTCCAAGGTGGGACATCTCGTCGTCACGGCTCTGGTCGCGCTCGGCTCGAGCCTCTCGGCACTGTGGATCCTCATCGCCAATGGCTGGATGCAGCATCCCGTGGGCGCGCAGTTCAACTATCAGACGATGCGTATGGAGCTCAGCTCCTTCACCGAGGTCCTGCTCAATCCCGTGGCGCAGGCCAAGTTCGTGCACACGGTCGCGGCGGGCTATGTGGTGGGCTCGGTGTTCGTGCTGGCGGTGAGTGCCTGGTATCTGCTGCGCAACCGCAACGTCGAGGTGGCACGGCGCTCGATGGCGGTGGCGGCGAGCTTCGGACTCGCCTGCTCGCTCTCGGTCGTGGTGCTGGGCGATGAGTCCGGGTACCTGGCGAGCGAGAACCAGAGGATGAAGGTTGCCGCCATCGAGGCGGAATGGCACACCGAGCGGCCGCCGGCCGGCTTCACGGTGTTCGGCTTCCCGGATGTGCAGACCCATAGCACGCACGCGGAGCTCAAGGTGCCGTGGCTCCTTGGCCTCATCGCCACGCGCTCGGTCGATGAGCCGGTGCTCGGCATCCTCGACCTGGTAGCGCGAGCCCGCACCCGGATCCGCAGCGGCATCGAGGCGCAGGCGGCCCTCAAGGTGCTGCGCGCCGATCCGGACAACGCCGCGGCGCGAGCGCTGTTCGAGGAGCATCGCGGGGACCTGGGTTACGGACTGCTGCTGCTGCGCTATGTCGATGATCCGGCGCGCGCGACGCCGCGGCAGTTGGAGGAGGCCGCCTGGTCGACGGTGCCCAATGTGCCGGTGCTGTTCTGGTGCTTTCGGGTAATGGTGGGCTTGGGTGTTTTCTTCATTCTGCTGTTCGCCTGTGCCTTCTACCTCGCCTCCCGCCACCGGCTGCGGGAGCACCGCTGGTTCCTGCGGGTGGCGTTCCTCAGCCTGCCGCTTCCATGGGTCGCGGCCGAGCTCGGCTGGATCGTCGCCGAGTATGGCCGCCAACCGTGGGCGATCGACGGTGTGCTGCCGACGTTCCTCGGGGTCTCGCCCGTGCCGGTGAGCCACGTGGTGCTGTCGCTCGTCGGCTTCGTGCTCCTTTATTCGGCGCTGGCCGCGGTTGACGTCTTTCTCCTCACCCGCATGATCCGGCGTGGCCCCGACGGCCTCGGGTACTGGCCCGAGCTGCCGCGCGCCGCGGCGGCGCATTAACGCGAGGAATGTCGTGCCCGACTACGAAACACTGCGGATCATCTGGTGGCTGATTCTCGGGGCACTGCTCATCGGCTTTGCGGTGATGGATGGCTTTGACCTGGGGCTGGGCGCCACGTTTCGCTTCCTCGGCCGCAACGACGAGGAGCGACGCGCGCTGCTCGGGAGCATCGAGCCCGTCTGGGATGGCAACCAGGTGTGGCTCATCCTGGGCGGCGGCGCGGTGTTCGCCGCCTGGCCGCTGCTCTACGCGGCGTCGTTCTCCGGGCTGTATCTCGCGATGTTTCTGCTGCTGGTCGCACTCATCCTGCGCCCGGTAGGGTTCACATTCCGCAACAAGATCGCCGATGCGCGCTGGCGCAACGCCTGGGATTGGGCGCTCACTGCGGGCGGCGCGGTACCGGCACTGCTCACCGGAGTGGCATTCGGGAATCTCTTCCTCGGCCTGCCGTTCCATTTCGACGCGTTGCAGCGCCCGGTGTTCACCGGCAGTTTTTTCGCCCTGCTGCGTCCGTTTGCGCTGCTCAGCGGACTGACGAGCCTAGCCATGCTCATCATGCACGGCTCGGCGTACGCGGCGCTCAAGGTCGGGCCGCCGATGTCGCGTCGTGCGGTGGCCGCGGGGAGCTGGGCGGCGGTCATCTTCATCGTGTGCTTCATGCTCGCCGGGTTCTGGGTGGACGGGCTCGACGGACAGCAGCTGGCGTCGGCGGTCGATGGTCAGGCGCCTGCCAACCCGCTCGGCAAACACGTCGCAGTCGTGAGCGGCGGCTGGCTCGCCAACTACCGCGCCCATCCGCTTCTTTGGCTGGCGCCGCTCGCGGCTGTGGCTGCCGCCGCCGCTGCGGGCGGGCTCCTGCGGGCGGGACGCGCCGGGGTGGCGTTCGTGGCGAGCGCCGGCGCCGTGGCGACGACCATTCTCACCGCGGGCGTCGCGCTGTTCCCGTTCCTGATGCCCTCCGCCACGTATCCCGATCAGGGCCTGACGGTGTGGGACGCCTCGAGCAGCGCCCGCACCCTCGGTATCATGCTGGTCGTAGTACTGGTGTTCCTGCCGATCGTGCTCGCTTACACAGCATGGGTGTTTCACGTGTTGCGCGGCCGGATCACGCTCGAGTCCGTGCGGCAGCACACCGGCATTTACTGACGGAGCCGCCGCGACCATGTGGTACTTCAGCTGGATCCTTGGCACCGGGCTGGCACTCGCGTTCGGCGTACTGAACGCCATCTGGTTCGAGGTGACGCAGAGCCCGCCGGCGCCACCGCCGCCGGGCAGCGCCCGTCCCGACTCGCCCTGACCGTCGCCGTCCTTGACCGCGAGCAGTAACCCGCCGGGCACGGCCGCCGACCGCGCACTCAGCGTGCGCGAGTTGCGCAAGAGTTACGGCGAGCTGCTGGCGGTCGATCATGTTTCCTTCGACGTCGGGCCGGGGGAGATCGTGGGACTCCTCGGTCCCAACGGCGCCGGCAAGACCACCATCATCAATAGCGTGCTGGCGGTGCTCGCGCCAACCTCAGGGACGATTCGCATCGGTGGTGTGGATGTCGGGCGTCAGCGCTCGCTCGCGCTCGCGCGCACCAACTTCGCCGCGGTGTACGCGAGCCTCCCCGGCAACCTGACGGTGGAGCAGAACCTGCGCTTCTTCGGGCTGCTCTACGGGGTCGCGGAGCTTCGGGCGCGGATCGAGGAGCTGCTGCGCCGGTTCGACCTCGAGAATCTGCGCCGCACCAAGTGCGGCGTGCTGTCCTCGGGGGAGATGACGCGCGTGTCGCTCGCCAAGGCGCTGCTCAACCACCCACGGCTGCTGCTGCTCGATGAGCCCACTGCCTCGCTCGATCCGGCCGCGGCGCGCGACATCCGCGCCATGATCCGCGAACTGGCGCGCGCCGGCGACTGCGGAGTGCTGTGGACCTCGCACAACATGCACGAGGTCGCCGAGGTCTGTGACCGCGTGCTGTTCCTGTCGCACGGCCGCGTGCTGCTCGCCGGAGACCCCCGCAGCCTCCCCGGTGAGCACGGCGCGCCCGATCTCGAGGAGCTCTTCATCCGCCTCGCCCGCGAGCCGTTGGCGCATCCCGCGGAGCGGCTGGCGTGAGGGTGAAGCCGATTGCGGCCATTCTGCTGCGCCAGGGGTATCTGCTGCGCGGCAGCCCGGTGCGCGCGCTGCCGATGTTCGCCTGGGTTGGGATCGACATCGTGCTGTGGGGCTTCATCTCGCGCTTCCTCAACAAGGTGAGCGCCGCCGGCATCGATTTCACGACGGTGTTTCTCGGCGCGGTGCTGCTGTGGGATCTGTGCGGCCGCGTCATGCAGGGCCTGACTACGGCGTTTCTCGAGGACGTCTGGTCACGCAACTTCCTCAACCTGTTCGCGAGTCCGCTCACGATTTCGGAGTACGTGGCCGGCCTGGTGCTCGCCAGCATCGCGACCAGCGTGATTGGGCTCGCCGTGATGCTGGCGCTCGCGGTGCCGTTCTTCGGCCTGTCGTTGTTCGCGCTCGGCACGCATCTGCTGCTGTTCCTCGTGGTGCTGTACGGATTCGGTGTGGCCCTCGGGATCCTCGCGAGTGCGATGGTGTTGCGCTTCGGACCGGCGTCCGAGTGGCTGGTGTGGCCAATCCCGGCGCTGCTGTCGCCGTTCTGCGGGGTGTTCTATCCGCTCACGGTGCTGCCGGTGTGGATGCAGGCAATCGCGCATGCCCTGCCGCCGTCGTACGTGTTCGAGGGTATGCGGGCGCTGCTTGACGGCCGGCCGTTCGAGCCGCTGGCTGCTGCGAGCGCGGTGGTGCTCACGGTGCTCGAGATCGCGCTCGCCGGCTATTACTTCGTGCGGGTCTATCGGCGCGCGGTGCGCACCGGGCTACTGGCGCGCTACAGCGCCGAGACGGTGAGCTGAGCTGAGCGAGACTTCAGCCGAGCGCCTGTCGCAGGTCCTCGATCAGATCCGCGGGCTCCTCGATCCCGATCGAGAGGCGCAGCAGGTTCTCTGGCGCCCGCGTACCCGGTCCCTCGACGGAGGCGCGGTGCTCGATCAGGCTCTCGACGCCGCCTAGGCTGGTGGCGCGTGTGAAGAGCCGGGTCCGCGCGGCCAAGCGCAGCGCGGCATCGCGCCCGCCGGTGATGCACACCGACACCATGGCCCCGAATCCGCCGCGCATCTGCTCGGCGGCGAGCGCATGGCCGGGGTGGTCAGGCAGTCCTGGGTAGAGAACCCGTTCGACGGCGGGATGTGCCGCGAGGAACTGCGCCACCGCCATCGCCCCGCGGCATTGCGCCCGCACCCGCAGCGCCAGCGTCGCGATACTGCGGCGCAGCAGCCAGCAGTCGAACGGTGCCAGCGGCGCGCCCGCCATCCGCTGCCAGGCGCGCAGCCGCTCGAGGAGCGCCGCGTCATCGCGCACCACGACGATGCCGCCGAGCACGTCGCTGTGGCCGCCGAGGTACTTGGTGGCGCTGTGGATCACCAGGTCGGCGCCGAAATCGAAGGGACGCTGACAGACCGGAGTCGCGAAGGTGTTGTCGCACACCACCCGGGCGCCGGCCTTGCGTGCCAATGCGACCGCGCGCGTGAGGTCCGTGATGTTGAGCAGCGGGTTGGTGGGAGTCTCAGCCCACATAAGCCGGGCACCTCCCGCTACCGCTGCCTCGATCGCCGCCGGGTCACGGAAGTCGGCCAGCGCGAGCTCGGCACCGCGGCTGCGGGTGAATTCCCTGAACTGCTTGAGCGAGCCGTAGTAGATCTCGAGCGGCACCACCAGCCGCTCGCCGGCACCGAGCAGGTCGAGCACCGCCATGTTGGCCGCGAGGCCGGAGGTGAATGCCACCGCGCCCACGCCATGCTCGAGGGCCGCGACGCAGGATTCAAGCGCCGTGCGGTTGGGCGTGCCCTCGCGGCTGTAGCTGAAACCGCGGGGATAACTGCAGTCGGGGTCACGCTCGAAGGTGGTGCTGAGACAGATCGGCTCGGCGATCGCGCCGGTGGCGGCCTCAGGGGAGTGCGCGGCGTGCACGCACAGGGTATTGAATCCCGGATCGGTCATGGGTTAGCGCCGCGCCTCAGGGCGGTGGCTCGGGCGGCGCGTCCGACGCCCCAGCCTCGCCGAGTCAACCAGGGACTGCTATTTCTTGGGCGTCCAGGAGCTGCACCAGCCGCCGGCCTTGACGGCCTTGCCGGGGAACAGCAGGCAGCCGCCCTGAGCAGAGCCCGCCGCACCCTGATAGAGCGCACAGGTGGCGCACTTGCTGCCGGGCTTGGCGTCCTTGGCGGTTGAAACGTCGTTCGTGTACTTGAGTGCCTTGGCGGTGGGATCATCCGCCGTCACGAGCGGCAGGTCGGCTGCGCGCGCCGTCGTGAGGGGTGCCACCGCGACCGGAAGCAGCAGCGTTCCGAGCGCAACGTTCCGGAGCAGTTGACGACGCGACACGTTGACCGGCAGCTTCATGTGATTCTCCTCGGAAGATCAGGCGCAGGCCGCCAGCGTACGCAATGGAGCTGCGGCTGTGAAGTAGGGATTAGTCCGGACCGCCTTTTTTCCGCCGGTCCTGCTTACGCCTCATGTCGCGCGTGAAACCGTCGTGCCTTCATGCGGTTGCCGCACACCTTCATGTCGCACCAGCGGCGGGTGTGATTGCGGCTCGTATCGAGGAACAGCCAGCGGCAGGTGTCCGCGCCGCAGTCCCGGATCAGGTCGACCTGCGATGAGGTGAGCAGCTGCGCCGCGCTCTGCGCCAGCAACCCCACGGGTAGCCCGGGAGCCGCCTCGAAACGACCCCAGTCCCACGTGAACTCAGCGTCGCCGCTGTGCCGCCGTGACGGCCGCCAGCGCAGCTCACGGTGAGCAGCAGCGGTGTGGAACTGTCGCTCGAGCGTGCGCAGGTCCTGCGGCCGCACGGGCTTTTCCTCGAGACGAGCGTACAGCGCCGCAGCCAGTGCCTCGCGCAGCTCGTGCGCCGCCTGCAGCGCGCTCTGTGCGGCGGCGGCCGGTGTGTGCGCGAGACGCCGGGCGCTGCGGGGCTCGAGGAGGCCCCCCTGCACCGTGAAGGCAAGAAGGCGCGCGTAGTCGCCGAGCAGCTCCACCGGACCGTCGGAACGGAAGCGGTTATCCAGCGTATTGACGAGGTCGAGCGCCGCATGGCCACCGGAGAGCTTGAAGGGCTGCGGATCGGTCGTTTGCGGCATGAGCATATAGCCAATAACCCTTAAAAGACATTTTACAGGTTAAGCCGTGGATGTCTATTATAACCCCCTATGAACGCATCAACGGTTACATCGAACTGGCGCTTCGGATTGGCGGGGCACGATCCGCGCACCGTGCTCGCGTTCGCGGCGATCTACCTGCTCTGGGGTGCCACCTTCCTTGCCATCCGCGTGGCAGTCGTTGAGATCCCGCCGTTGTTCACGGCCGGGGTGCGGTTCCTCATCGCGGGCGGGCTGCTCTATGCCCTCGTGCGGCTGCGCGGCGCGCCCGCACCCTCGGTGCGCGAGTGGCGCGGCCTGGCCCTCACCGCGCTGTGCCTGTTCGTCGTCACCTATGCAGCGCTCTTCTGGGCCGAGCAGTACGTTGCCTCGGGTGTCACTGCGATATTCGAGGCGACGCTGCCGTTGATCACGCTCGCGCTCGAGGTGTTCGTGTTCCGGCAGCAGCCGTTTCGCTGGCGAATGCTGGGCGTGATCGCCCTGGGGTTCGGAGCCGTCGCCTGGCTCCTGTGGCAGGGTGATGGCCAGCCGCTGCCGTTGTTACCGTGCCTGGCGATCCTCGGCAGCTGCGTGGCGTGGTCGCTGGGCGCGGTGCTGACGCGCGCCATGCCGCTGCCGCGCTCACCCGCGCTCTCCGCGGGCGCGCAGATGCTGCTGGGTGGGGCGGTACTGCTCGCGCTATCCGCAGCAAGCGGCGAGCTCGAGCCGTTCCCGCACGTGTCACTGCGGGCGGGGCTCGCTCTTCTTTATCTCATCGTCGCCGGCTCCTGGGTGGGCTTCACCGCCTACGTCTGGCTGCTGTCGCGCATGCCAGCGACCCGCGTGGCAAGTCACGCCTACGTGAATCCGGTGGTTGCGCTGGTTTTAGGCGCCCTGCTCGCGGGCGAGCAGGTCACTCTCGGGATGCTGCTTGCCGCGGCGGTAGTCGTCGGCAGCGTGTTCCTGATCCTGAAAGCCCCGCAGCGGCAGGTGGCGCGACCGGGGGCGCTCTTCTCAGCGGCCCGCGAGCGCCAGGGCGGCGGCGAAATTATCCGCGAACTCGAGCCGCTCGCCGTCCGGCCTGACACCCATCTGCGCGAGGATCGCACGCGGCTGCTCGCGCAGGCCCGAAAGGATGACTCGCGTGCCGTGCCGCTGACAGCGCGCGAGCAGTGCACGTAGCGCAGCGACGCCGCTCGCATCGATCAGCGGTACGAGCCGCACTCTGGGGATGAAGACCCGCGGCGGCTTGGGGAACTGGTTCAGCACGTCATCGAGACGGTTCGCCACCGCGAAGAACAACGGGCCCGAGACCTGGTGAACCCGGTGATGACCGGCTGCGGCATGTACTTCATGAGCGTACCGATGCGCAGCAGCCCGGCCGCGATCAGCATGAGTCCGGCAAGCAGGGTGCAGAGGATGAGTCCGCCGTAGCCGAATCTCTCGATGACGATGAATACTACGGGCACGAAGGCGGCTGTCGGACCGCCGATCTGGACGCGCGAGCCGCCGAGCGCAGAGATGAGGAAGCCAGCGACGATCGCGGTTTGCAGGCCCTTCACCGGCGTCGTCCGGGAGGCGATCGCGAGTGCCATCGCCAGCGGCAGGGCGACGATCGCAACCGTAACGCCGGAGATCAGGTCGTGGCGCAGGTCGTCGACGCCGTAACCGCGGCGCAGCACCGTGAAGAGCTTCGGGACATATAGATGCCAGGTGGGCGCACCCGGCGCGGCGGCCGCCACGGCTCAGGGTCCCTTACCCACCACCTCTGCGAGTGGCGGCGCGGCCTGCGGAACCGCCGTCCGATAATCCTTGCCGAGAAGCGCGGCGATCGTGGCCGCGATCTGCGCCTGATGGATCTCGGGTGTGTTGCTGCGCTCACCGCGCGGCGCGGTGTCCGGTCCCATGACGGCGAGCCAGATATTCTCCGAGCCCTTCTGCTCGACGCCGTGCTCCTTCCATTCGGTGAGCCCGCTGCCGCGGCCGTGATCCGCGGTAAGGATGAAGGTCGTGGACCCGCGGTACTCGGGCATGGCCTGCATGGTGCTCCAGAGTTGCTCGACGAATTGATCGAACATGTGTGCGCTGTGCAACAGCAGGTCGTAGCGCCCCGCATGCCCCCAGTTGTCGGTCTCGCCGTAGCCGACGAACAGCACCCGCGGCTTGTCCTTGCGGATTCCGTCGAGCAGCGGGATCTGCATGAAGGAGTCGTAAACGTCCTCGTCGTCGAGGCGCGTGGTCGTCGCATACAGCTCATTCAGCTGCCGTTCGCTCGGGGTCAGCGTGCCGCGGTAGGGCGGATCCCAGCCGACCTGCAGCGGCAGATGGCTGCGGCTGACGTTGAAGATGTCCTTGAAGGTCGCCCAGCTCGCATAGACCTCGACGTGTCCATGCAGTTCCGGCAGCCCATTCAGCCACTCGTACACCGAGAGGTTGGGGTTGGGGCCGAACTCGTTGGAATTGATCCGCTTATCCGCATGCCCGGTCAGCATCTCGTTGTAGCCGGGATAGGAGAAAGCAAAGCCGTTGGTGACCCGCGCGATGCTGCCCTGGGTCTGGTTGCCGAAGATCTGGCCGTTGGCTGCCACCGTGGTCCACAGGAACGGAAACAGCGCCTTGCGACGCTCGTGCACGTCGTCGCGCCAGAACTCGCGCTTCAGGTCCTGCGCCTTGTCCCAGATGCCACCGTGCTGCTCATCAAGCAGTGTCGGGTCGGCGCCGGTGAAGATCTCCTGCCAGCGCAAGCCGTCGCTCACGAGCAGCACGACGTTGCGGGTCTTCAGGGCGACTGGATCGGCACCGGCCGGCGCCGAAAAAGCCAGCAGCACGAGCGCGAGCGCGCCGCAGGCGGCCCGCACGAGGACGGAATTCGACATGGTTGAGGCTCCGCGGCGAGACGAGGTCGCTACAATAGCAGGCAGCCGCCGTGATCAAGCAGTCCGCACCACATCGCGCCCGCCATCTGCTCGCAGGCGCCCTGCTGGCGCAGGCGGCCGCATGCATCGCGCTCGCGGCCGACCTGGCTCCCGCTGCGAGCCCGGCGGCGGCAGGCGGCGCAGCCACCCTCAGCGTGGGGCGCCTGACGCTCAAGCGCTGTGCGCCTGAAGGGGAGTGGTGCTCGAGCCTTGCGCGCCCGTTGGATCCTCACGGCGCGGTGAGCGGGACGGTACCGATCTACTTCGAGTACTACCCGCATCGCGGCGCAGGTCCCACCGCCGGCACGCTGGTGGGCGCCGAGGGCGGCCCAGGGTATCCCTCCACCGACTCCCGCGACAGCTACCTCGCGCTGTTCGCACCGCTCCGTAGCCGCTACGACCTCCTCATCATGGACTACCGCGGCACCGGCCGCTCGGGCGCCGTCGACTGCAAGGAGCTGCAGAATGCGGCCGCGCTCACCGAGGGCAACATCGGCGCCTGCGGTCGCGAGCTGGGCTCCGCCGCACCGCTCTACAGCACCGCGCTCGCCGCCGATGACCTGGCGGCGGTGCTGGATGCGCTGTCGATCGACCGGATCGGTCTGTACGGCGACTCGTACGGCACGTACTTCGCCCAGGTGTTTGCACTGCGCCATGCGGATCGCGTCCGCTCGCTGGTCCTCGACGGGGCGGATGCGCTCGAGGGGCCCGACCTCGCCTGGTACCCGAGCTACGCACCCGCGATGCGGGAGAAATTCGACCTGGCGTGCTCGCGCTCGCCTCCGTGCGCGGCGCTCGGTGGCAGCTCGCTCGATCACATTGCACCGTCGCTCGAGCGCTTACGGGCGCACCCCTTCGAGACTGCGGTGCGCAATGACGACGGCCGCACGCTGAAATTCACCGCCAATGCCGCCGCGCTCGCGATCGTCATGTTTGGGGGCGCGCCGGCCCTGTCCTCGGTTCGGGAGACCGATGCGGCCGCGCGTGCGTTCGTCGCCGGCGACACGGCACCGCTGTTGCGGCTCATGGCCGAGACCTTAAGTTCCGTGGACTCGCGCGATCCGACCCGCAACCCCGTCATCTTCAGCTCCGGGCTCGAGGCGGCGGTGACCTGCCTCGATCCGCCGCAGATCTTCGACATGTACCTGCCGCCGGCGCGGCGTCTCGCGGCGCGCGATGCGGCGATCGCCGAGCGCAAGGCACACGCACCCTTGACCTACGCGCCGTTCACGATCGATGAATACCGCGCCATGCCGCTCGACTACGCGTTCATCGATGCGTGTGTCGAGTGGCCGTCGCCGAACGGTTATCCGCCATCGCCGCTCGTCTTCCCGGCCGCAAGCTACCCGCGGCTCCCGGTGCTCGTGGTATCCGGGGAACTCGACAACATGACCCCCGTGGCCGATGGCGCAGCGGTGGCGGCGCGCTTCCCGCAGTCCCGGCACGTGGTCATCGCCAACAGCTTTCACGTCAACGCGTTGCCGCACGCGCGCAGCGCCTGCGCCGCACAACTGGTGCGGCGTTTCATGGACACGCTGGCGGTGGGCGATGCGAGCTGTGCGGCTACGGTACCCGCGGTGCGCCTGGTGCCGCTGTTCGCCCGGCACGCCCACGAGCTCACGCCGGCAGTGGCCTTGCACGGCAACCGCGCACGCACCGAGGCGCTGCGCGTGGTGACCGCGGCGCTCCTCACGGCGGAAGATGCGATTGCGCGCGCCATCGACGACGGCGCAGGTAGCGGAATCGGGCTGCGCGGCGGCAGCTTCAGCGCCACGGGCCATCACGGCGGCTACCGCCTGATTCTCAACGAGCTGCGCTGGACGCAGGATGTGACCGCCTCGGGACGCATCGACTGGCCGGGACGCACCGGCACCGTGCGCGGCAGTCTCAAACTCACGAGTGCTGCGGGAGCCGGCACGCTCGAGCTCGAATGGCCGGAAGGCGTGACCGGGGCACTCGCTACGGTGCGCGGCCGGCTCGGTGGACGCACCGTGATAGCGCAGGCGAGCGCGCCCTGACGGGCCCTCAGCGCCTGGCGGGCGCGGGCAGGCCGCGCGTCGGGTCCACTACCAGCCACGCGGCGGCACCGGCCACGGCGCACGCCGCGCCGATCGCGAACGCCAGCGTCCACTCGTGCCGTTCCGAGAGGTAGGCGACGATCGGCGTCGCGATCAATCCGCCGGCGTTGCCGCCCGTGTTAAGGAGGCCGGAGGCGGCCATCGCGTCGGATCGGCCGACGTGCATGATGGCAGCCCAGTACGGCCCCTCGTTCAGCTCCACGGCGCCGAAGCACAGGGCAAGCGCGAGTACCGCGAGATAGGCGTTGGCTGCGTCCACCGTCAGGTATTGCAGTACGGCGGCTGCCGGGAGTGAGACCAGAGGAACGATCGCCAGTCCGCGGCGCACGCCGTAGCGGATGCTGAAGTACGAGGCAAGGGCGCCGCCGATGCCCGAGGCGATCGCCGCCGCGAGCGGCGGCGTGCTGGCCAGCCAGCCACCCTCGAGGCGCGTGAAGTGCCGTTCCTGCACGAGATAGAAAAAGCACCAGTTGGCGATGAGATAGAACACGTAGTTCATGCAGACGTAGGAACCGGTGAGCAGCAGCACGTCGCGGTTCTTGAGGAGTGTCCCGATGCGGCGCCATGAGATCGAGGCGTCCACTTGCGCCTCGGCGTGCGTGCCGAGCTCGGCGAGCTCGGTCGCGCTCACCGCCGGATGCTCCACCGGTGTATTGCGTCCGTACCACGCCCAGGCCGCGATCAGCAGCAGCGCCGGAAGCGCGCTCCACAATAGCGCCTGCTGCCAGTCGAAGGCCTCCATGAGGTTGGAGATGAGCGGCGGCGTAACCGCCGCGCCGAGCTGCAGCCCCATGCTCTGCATCCCCTGCACGAGCGGCCACTTGTCCGGCGGGAACCAGGTCTGAAACACTCCCGCCGAGACCGGAAACACCGGCCCCTGTGCCGCTCCGAGGATGAACTGCAGCAGCGCGAGCGCCGCGAACAGGGCGCCGCCTGCGAGCAGCAACGGCGCGAGCGGCGTGGCAACGCTGGCGGCGAGCGCCACGAGTCCGATGAGAACCAAGGTGACCCGCGCACCGAGGCGTTGACCGAGTACTCCGCCCGGAAACTGCAGCACCGTGTAGCCGAGCAGCAGCGCCTCCTCGAGCCAGCCGATCTGCGCCTGGCTGAGGTGGAGCTGGGGCATCATCTGCACGCCTGCCACCGTGATGGCGCGCTGTTGCAGATAGGTGATGAAGCCGAAGCCGAACAGGAAGAGGAAGATTCTCCAGCGGACTCGCACGCGCTGCGCAGCCGGGCGCCTAATCACCGCGGCGGCAACCGTCACGCCGTATCGATCGCGTCACCGATCCGTTCCAGGACGTAGCGACGGATATCGAGGTTGTAGTCTTCCATGGGGGCGTAGTAGCCGCGCTCGTGGACGCGGGCGGCGATGCCCTGCTGCACCGCCTCGCAGATCGCCCAGTCCTGGCGGTTGACGAGGTCCCAGAACTCAGCCGCGTCGCGCGGATCGAAGTCGGTCTTGTCGACCTCGAACGGCTCAAAGAGGAAGTGACAGACGATGTCGGTGCGCGCGGCGCCGCGCGGCTCGAGGATGAAGACTGCCACGTGATCGCACGCCAGACTGATGAAGAGATTGGGGTAGGCGAGCTCGCCCTTATGGCGCACGCGCTCATCCTCATTCAGGCCCGGAAAGGCACGCCGCCGGGTGGTGCCGGAGTTCGTGAAGGTGTAGGCGCCGACCCGGTGCGGCACGCCGCGCGCCCAGTCGAGGCCGGCGCTGCCATGCTCGCGGAATGCCGGCACCACCGCGCACAGCTCGGGGTGCAGGCCCGCACAGTGATAACACTCGTTATAGTTCTCGCACAGCACTTTCCAGTTGGCCGCTACCTGGTAGCGGATCGTGTGCCCGATGCGCAGCTCGGCGAGCGGGTAGCGCGCCAGGCGCTCCGGGATACCGGCGAGCTGCTCGGCGAGCGGCACGGCGCCGGAGGGCGTCAGGTTGAGGAACACGAAGCCACCCCAGGAGTCCACTGCGACCGGGTAGAGGCTGAAGCGGCTCTTGTCGAAGCCGGGCTCGGTGCCGAGGTGCGGTGCCGTGACGAGGTGGCCGTCGAAGTCGTAGCTCCACTGGTGATAGGGGCAGGTGATGCGCCCGCCCGCGATGCCGCCCGGGAGCGCGGTCCGCGCCGGCGAGTCGGCCGGGTCGCGGCACAGGCGCGTGCCGCGATGCCGGCAGACGTTGTAGAAGGCGCGCAGCTCGCCGGCGCGATTGCGCAGCAGCAGCAGGCTCTCGCCGAGGACGTTGAGCACGCGCCACGCGCCTGGGGCGGCGAGCTCCTCGGCGCGTGCCACGCATATCCAGTCACGACAGAAGATGCGCTGCTTCTCGAGCGCGAACACGCCTTCGGTGGTGTACCAGCTCGAGGGTAGTGTCGGCTCGAGACCGCCGAGGCGCGGCGGGAGAGGTGCGATGCTCACGCCGGCACCGCCAGCGGTGCATCGCGCTTGAATGCGAGCGCGGCCGCATCGGCGTCCAGCTCCTGCGCATAGCGGTGGCCGGAGTACACCGCGTGCACGATCGCCCCCGGTGCGAGCGCATCGCCGATGCGCACGACGGAGTGGATCCCGGCGGCTTCGAGCTCCGCGCCGCGGCCGGCGAGCTCCGAGTACAGCCAGTCATCGGCGAAGCGCGCGCCGACGATGACGAGCGAGCGGCATTCGAGCTGGGTCGCGGCGTCGGTGAACTGGCTGGCGAGCGTTACCGCCCCGTCGCCGAACGCGGTGACGCGCGACAGGGTGTGGAGCGTCACTCCCGCCGAGAAGAGCGCGCGATGCACCTGCGGCTGCTCATTGCTCATGATGGTCCACGCCGAGGCATGACCCGCGGGGGTCACGTAGCGCACCGAGTGTCCGCCGCGGGCCAGGTGCTCCGCAAGCACGCCGCCCATGTAGTAGTTGTCGAAGTCATAGACGACCACCGGATCGGCGATCGCCGCGCCCGCGGCGACGTCGTCGGGGGTCAGCACTCCCGGGCCAGCGATCCTGCCGGCCGGAATCTCCAGCGGCGAGTACAGCAGGCGCGCCCAGCGGGCACCGGTCGCCACAACGACGTGGGTATTGCCAAGCTCGAGGATCTCATCCGCCGAGAGGCGATTGCCGCGGTAGATGCTGACGTTCGAGAGGCGCTCGAGCTGTCCGCGCCGCCAGTCGAGGACCCGGCCCCAGGCCGCAAGTCCCGGCAGGCGCGTCTCGAAGCGCAGCCGGCCGCCGATCTCCTCGGCCGCTTCCGCCACCGTCACCTCGTAGCCGCGCCGGCCGAGCGACAGTGCGCACTCAAGCCCCGCAGGTCCCGCACCGACGATGAGTACCGAGGCTGAGCTCGCGGCCTTGGCAATGCGCTCGGGGTGCCAGCCGCGCCGCCACTCCTCGCCGATGGTCGGATTCTGGGTACAGCGCACCGGGACGCCGTCGTGCCAGCTCGAGATGCAGATGTTGCAGCCGATGCACTCGCGAATGTCGGCCTCGCGGCCGGCGTCGATCTTGTGCGGCAAAAACGGGTCGGCGATCGAGGGGCGCGCGGCGCCGATCAGATCGAGCACGCCGCGGCGCACCTGGCTCGCCATGGCATCGGGAGAGGTAAAGCGTCCGACGCCCACCACGGGCCTCGTAGTCAGCTGCTTGACGAAGCCGATGACGGGCTCGTGACTGCCCTCGGCGGCGAACCGCGACGGTGCACAGTCGGTAGGCGAGGAGTCGAGCTTGACGTCCCACAGGTCGGGGAGATCTGCGAGCAGTCCCACTACTTCGTGCGCCTCGGACGGCGCCGCCTCGCCCGGCCGGGCACGCAATTCTTCCAGGCTGATGCGCAGCGCGACGGCGCACTTGCCCTGGACCGCCTCGTGCGTGACCTCGAGAAGCTCGCGCACGATGCGCACGCGGTTGGCGATGCTGCCGCCATAGGCGTCGGTGCGCTGGTTCCACTCCGGCAGCAGGAACTCGTAGGGCAGGTAGCCCATGCCGGCATAGACGTACACGATGTCGAAGCCCGCCTGGCGCGCGCGGCGGGCCGCGACTCCCTGCTGCTTAAGCAGCGCGCGGATGTCGTGCGCGTCCATGACGCGCGGACGCTGGTTGCCCATGAAATTGACATGGGTCGCCATCCACGAGGTGCCGGACGGCGACTGGGTGGGGAGGCGCGTGAGGCGGTTCATTACCGAGCCGCCGCCGTGCCACAGCTCGATGCCGGCGAGCGCGCCGTGTGCGTGTACCGCGTCCGTCATCAGGGCGTGCGAGCGCACGTCGTGCTCGTCCCACAGCGTGGCGTACGGCAAAGGCGCGTCGTCCGAGCCCGGGTCGATGGAGACGTAACCGGTGCACACCACGCCCCAGCCGCCCTCGGCCTTCATGGCGCGGAACGCAGCGCGCATGTTTGGCATGGAGTTGGTCATGCCGGCGGCGTGCGGCACCGCGTAGAAGCGGTTGCGCGCCGTCACGGGTCCGATTCGCACCGGTTCGAACAGCAGGTCGTATCGCGGATTGCGCGCCATCGCCTCCGCAAGTCTGCATATAGTTGAGCGAATGTTCAAGAATGAGCGGCGCGCTATACTCGCCGCGCATCGCAACTGGGGAGTCGCGGTCCGCTGCCGCGAGCTGTGAACGCTGATGCGTTACGCAAATCTCATGCTGCTCGCCTCGCTGGCCTGGCTCGCGGTGCTGCCGCCCGCACAGGCGCAAACTCCACCCGACACCGCCGAGCCCGGTTCGGCGGAGGAGATTGCGCGCGCCACCACCGAGGCCCGCTTTCTCTCGCCGTGGGTCGCGTATCTGCCGGCGTCCGCGAGCGTGGTTTCGCCGCGCGCCTTCCTGCACCGTATTCCCGGCGCGCCGGGCGAGCTGGTCGACTCCACCGCGGCCTATGCCTACTGCCGGGCGCTCGCCGGCTCTTCCCCGCGGGTGCGGCTCTTCACCATCGGCCGCTCGGAAGAGGGGCGCGAGATCGTGCTGCTCGTGATCGCCGACGAGCAGGGCATCCGCGACCTCGAGGCGCTCAAGGCTGCGACCGCCGCGCTCGGCGATCCGCGCCGCACGGATGCGGACGCGGCGGAACGGCTGCTCGGCAGCGCGCGCCCGATCTACTACATCAACGCCGGGCTGCATTCGGATGAGACCGGCTCGACGGAGTCGGTACTGGAGCTCGCCTACCGGCTCGCGGTCTCCGAGCAGCCGATGATCCGCCGCATCCGCGAGCGGCTCGTGGTGCTCATCAACCCGGTCTCCAACCCCGACGGCCGCGACAAGCAGGTCGAATGGTTCTATCGTTACTTGAAGGGCAAGACGGATCTGGCCAGCCTGCCGCGCCAGGCGCCGCCCTACTGGTCGAAGTACGCCTTCGTGGACATCAACCGCGATGCGCATCAGCAGGTGCATGCCACGACCAAGGCCGTGTTCCGCATGCTGTTCGACTGGCACCCGCAGGTGATCCACGATCTGCACGAGAGCATAGCGCTCCTCGTGACCTGGAACGGCACCGGGCCGATCAACGAGCACGTCGATCCGCTCACCTATGCCGAGCGCCTCGAGTTGAGCTTCCACGAGGTGCAGACTCTCACCGGGCTCGGCATGCCGGGGGTGTGGACCTGGAACTTCGGCGACGACTTCGCGCACCTGTATCTCGATTCCATCGCCACCAACCACAATGCCGACGGGCGCGGCTACGAGACCTTCGGCAACGGCACCGCCGAGACACTCACTCCCGAGCAGCCCTCGCAGGACACCTCGGTCGAGTGGTACCGGCCGCTGCCGCCGCCTGCGCAGGGCACGTTCCTCTGGTCGGCGCGCGATAACGTCAATTACAACGAGACCGCGCTGCTCGCGGCGCTCGATGACACTGCCGGGCAGTCGCAGGCGCTGCTGCGCGACTACTATCTGAAGGGCCTGCACTCGTACCGCCGCGGCCTGGAGCAGCCACCCTTCGGCTTCATCATTCCGGACGGGCAGGGCGACCCGATGCGGGTCGCGCAGCTCGTGGCACTGCTCCTGAAGCAGGGCATCGAGGTGGCGCGCGCGCGCGCGCCGATCAGCCTCAACGAGGGGACGTTCCCGGCGGGCACCTTTGTGGTGCGGCTCGATCAGCCGTTTCGCGACTACGCCGTCGATCTCCTCACGCCGCAGCACTACCCGAAGGATGCGGGTGAGGCCTACGACGATGTGTCGTGGGAGCTTCCTGCCCACTACCACCTGACGGCGATTGCGACGGCGGACAGCCGGGTGCGCTCCCTCGACCTCGTGGCGTTGCAGGCGGCGCCGCAGCCGCAGGGCGCCGCCGAGGGTGATGGGCCGGTATTCGTGCTCAAGGACACGGGGCAGGAGGGCTTGCTGGAGGCGCGTTACCGCCTCGCTCACTTCAAGGTAGCGATAGCCGAGCGGCCGTTCGCACTCGCGGGCGTCGACTATCCGGCCGGCTCATGGATCCTCGGGCCGCAGCCGGGCCTGGCGACGGCGCTCCACGAGGCAGCCCGCGATCTGGGACTCGAATTCGCGAGCGTCGCCGCAGCCCCGCAGGTTGCGCGCCACGATGCGCCCGTGCCGCGCCTCGGACTGTGGGTGCCGTGGGCGGATACTGACACCATCGGCTGGGCACGCTACTCGCTCGATCAGCGGCACATTCCCTATGTCTACGTGCGCGACGAGGATATTCGCGCCGGCCGGCTGCACGATAAGTTCGACGTGCTGCTCTATGGCCACGTCGATCTCGAGCTCGCCGAGCAGATCGAGGGGCTGCCGAAGGCCTGGGGGCCGATGCCCTTCAAGAAGACCGCTGCGACCCCCGCCTTCGGCACACCCGCGGAGTCGGATGACATCACCGGCGGTATCGGATTCGCCGGGCTCGCCGAGCTGCAGCGCTTCGTCGATTCGGGAGGCCTCCTCGTCACGCTCGGCAGCGGCTCGATGCTGCCGCTCGAGGCGGGCCTGGTGCGCGGCGTGCGCCGCGAATCGGGCGGTGTGCCGCGCAGCACCCAGGGAGGCGGTGCCGCCTCCGCGGCCGCCTCGCAGTCGGCGGTCACGCGCACGCCGGGGGCGCACGTACGCGTCACCTTCGCCCGGCCGGAGCATCCGATCGCCTACGGCTACGCGGCACACACCTGGGTGTTCCGCCAGAACTTTCCGCTCTACTCGGTGCCGCGGCGCTGGCTGCGCATGGCGTACTGCACGGTGTGTCTGGACGGCCCGCTGGACCGCAGCGGCGTCGTGCTCGAATGGGGCGACACCGACGGCGCGCCGTTCGTCGTCAGCGGCCAGGCGTGGGGCGAGGAGAATCTCATCGGCCGGCCCGCGATCCTCGACCTGCGCGATGGCCTCGGCCACGTGATCGCGTTCAACTTCAACCCGCTGCACCGCGACCTGAACCGCGGCGACCAGCGCATGTTGTGGAACGCGATCCTCAACTGGAGGGCCATCCTCACTGCGCGGTGACGCGCGACGCCCGCCACGCACTACACTGCGCGCAGCGCGTGATATACGCGGGCCAGCTGGAGGATCGCGCCATGTCCGGTTCCCATGACCTGGTGATCGTCGGCGGCGGACCAGCAGGCATGATGGCCGGACTGCTGTTCGCCCGCGCCGGCCTCAAGACACTGGTGCTGGAGAAACACCGCGACTTCCTGCGCGATTTCCGCGGCGACACAGTACACCCATCGACGCTGCAGCTCTTTCATGAGCTCGGTCTGCTCGACGAGCTGCTGCGCCGGCCGCACAACAAGGTCGAGCAGATTGGCGGGCGCGTCGGCGGTCAGTTTGTGCGGATCGGCGACTTCCGCCGCCTGCCGGTGGCCGCCCCCTACATCGCGCTCATGCCGCAGTGGGAGTTCCTCGACTTCGTCGCGCGGTCCGCACGCCGTTATCCTGGGTTCGAGCTGCGCCAGTCATGCGCCGGAGAATCGCTGGTAGAGGAGGGCGGCCGTGTCGTGGGCGTACGCACCAGTGGCGGCGAGGAGGTACGGGCGCGCCTGGTGATCGCGAGCGACGGCCGCGACTCGCGATTTCGCGTCGGTCTCCCCCAGCGTGTCATCGGCGCGCCCATGGACGTGTTCTGGTTCCGGCTGCCGAAACAGGCGCAACCCGAGAACGACAGCATGGGGGTGTTCGATACGGGCCGCATCTTCGTGCTGATCGATCGCGGCGACTATTGGCAGTGCGCCTTCGTCTTTCCGAAGGGCGGGGCGGAGCAGCTGCACAGCGAGGGGCTCGAGGCGTTCAGGGCTCGGGTGCGTGCGGTGGGTCCCGAGACGGCCGGCGTGGATGAGGCGATTCGCAGCTGGGACGACACGAAGCTGCTGACCGTAACGGTCGATCGGCTCGATCGATGGTGGCGCCCCGGCCTGCTGGTGATCGGCGATGCGGCGCACGCGATGTCTCCGATCGGCGGCGTGGGCATCAATCTCGCGATTCAGGATGCCGTGGCGGCGGCCAATCTGCTTGCAGCCCCGCTCGCGCGGGGTGCGGACCCCGACCCGCTTCTGCCGAGGGTGCAGGCGAGGCGGATGCGCCCGGTGCAACTGACGCAAGGCCTGCAGAAGCTGGTGCAGGACGCCGTGGTTGAGCCGTTGCTCAGCGGCCGCGGGCGGCTCGAGAAGCCACCGCTCGGGGTGCGGCTGCTCGATGCGGTGCCGTTGCTGCGGGGCATACCGGCGCGGGTGGTCGGGTTGGGTTTTCGGCCCGAGCACATCAGATCGCCCGATGCGTTCGCATGACATGGAGCAGCGTCATCACGTCCCTGGTATGGATCTGTGCCGTCGGCGCCGCACTGTTCGGGCCCGCGGGTACGCTTGACTGGCCGGGTGGCTGGATCTTCCTGGGAGAGCTGGTGCTCTCGAGCGCCGCCAGCATCGTCTGGCTGGCCAAATACGATCCGGGTCTGCTGAAGGAACGCCTGGGCGCTCCGATTCAGAAGGGCCAGGCCTTGTGGGACAGGGTCTTGATGCTGGCGATTGTCGTCATCTGGTACGGCTGGATGGTGCTGATGGCGCTGGACGTAAAGCGCTGGCACTTCTCCGAGGTGCCAGTTTGGGTGATGTATGCCGGTGCCGTGTTGATCCCACTGGCGTTTATCGCGGTGCTTCGAACCTTTCGCGAGAACAGTTTCGCGGCACCGGTCGTCAGGATTCAGACGGAGCGCGGCCACCGGCTCATCGACACCGGACCGTATGCCATCGTGCGCCATCCCATGTATGCAGGTGCGCTCCTCTACCTGCTCGGTACGCCGCTCGTGCTCGGATCATGGCTCGGGCTCGGCGCGCTGCCCGCCATCATGGGCCTCCTGATCAGACGGATCTTCATCGAGGAAACGGCGCTGCGCAAAGGCTTGCCCGGTTATGCCGAATATGCGACGCGTGTGCGATACCGGCTCGTCCCTGGAGTGTGGTGATCGAGGATTGGCGGGCGAACTCGTCGACCAACCGGCCACGAACTGCCGCTCGCCGCATCGGGAATTTTCCACATAGCGGCCATTTGCCCTAGACTCATCTGCCCGTCTCCGATTACAAAAAGCGCGACCACTATGCACCGCTTGCCTAGCGCACTTGCCCTGGCAGTGTTCGTTGCCAGTTTGGGGCTCGCATCACCGACCTGCCGCGCGGCCGATGTACCGGAGTCCGCCGATCAGACGGTGCTCCTTCATCGGCAAGCATTGCGAAACGATCGCGAATCCCCGGTGCTCGGCGATCCCCGTGGCGATGTAACGATTGTCGAGTTCTTCGACTACGCCTGTTCGTATTGCAAGGCTCTCGAACCCCGCCTGGAGAGCGCATTGCGCTCCGATCCCCACGTGAGACTCATACTCAAGGAGTTTCCTATCCTGACTCCGGAATCGTTGATCGCTGCTCGAGCCTCGCTCGCCTCGAGGCGTCAGCACAAGTACCGGGAATTTCACGAAGCGCTGATGGCCTACCGCGGTTCGTGGGATGAGCAGGCAATCTTCGCCACGGCGGAAAGCGTCGGCCTGAATATCGATCGCCTGCGCCGCGACATGGCCGCACCGAGCATTGCCAATGAGATCATCGAGAACTTCAATCTCGCCCGCGGTCTGCGCATTTACCAGACACCGAGCTTCGTGGTCGATGATCACATGCTCACGGGTCCGTCGGCGGAAATTGATTTTCCGGCGGTAATTGGCGAGGCGCGACGTCACCGGTCGTAGCGGCGCTCGACGAGTACTGCTACGGCGGCCACTGCACCTCGCCGCCTAGCCTGATCCTCCCAATTCGGCACGTTAGTCTTACACTGTGAACTCAATGCGCAGCGTGCTGTGCTTTCTCATCGCTGCCGGAACTGCCTTGGTCGGTCCCGGGAACGCGACCGCAAACGAGAGTCGCAAGGACGTTCAGCAGGTTGCACCCGCCACCGACCCACTGGGCGCGCCGAAAGTCGCGCTCGTGACCTTCGGCCCCGGCCGAGTCTACTGGGAGCGATTCGGCCACAACGGCCTCATAGTCGATGATCCGGCCGCGGGAACACGGATCGTTTACAACTACGGCGCTTTTGATTTCCAGGAGCAGCACTTCCTGTGGAACTTCGCGCTCGGGCACATGCGTTACAGTCTCACCGACGAGCCTCTCGAGGCTGACCTCGCGATCTATGTGGCCGAGGGCCGCTCCGTGACCGTGCAGATACTGAACCTAACGCCGGTGCAGGCCCGTGAGCTGGCGGCATTCCTCGCCTGGAACGCGCAGCCGCAGAATGCGGCTTACCGATACGACTACTTCGTCAACAACTGCTCGACCAAGGTGCGCGACGCCTTGAATCGAGTCCTGGGCGGTGCCCTGGAGCGCCAGCTCGCGCACCGGCTGACCTCTCACACATATCGCTTTGACGCCGTTCGCCTGATCTCGCCCGATTTCTGGCTGGCTCTCGGCGGGGACACGGTGCTCGGTCCGAATGCAGACCGCCCGCTGAGCCTGTGGCAGGAGAGTTTCGTCCCCATGCTGCTGAGCGTCGCGTTGCGCAATGTTGTCGTGAGTGATCCAAGTGGCGCTGCCATGCCGCTGGTGAGCGATGAGGAGGTCGTCCTCCCCGGAAGACTGCCGCCCGCGCCTGCAGCACCGCGTGACCTCCGATGGCCGTTCCTGGCCGCGGGAACAGGGCTGGCCGCGCTGCTGCAGTGGCTCGCTCGCGCGAAGGGTCGCCTCTATCGGGTGTCCTTTGGGGTACTGGCTGTCGCGTGGTGGCTGATCTGCGGATTCAGCGGCCTGGTGCTGGCCGGCCTCTGGGGGTTCACCGACCACTGGGCCATCTGGGCAAACGAGAACCTGCTGCTGCTCGATCCGGCGTGCCTGATTGTCCCGCTGGTGTGGTGGCGCGCGCCGCGGATCGCCTGTCGTCTGACCACCCTGGTTGCGGCGGCCGCGCTGCTTAGTCTCATCATCCGTATGCTGCCCGGCTGGTACCAAGGCAATCTTGCATTGATTGCCCTCACCGCTCCGGTACATCTGGTCCTGGCGGTGCTGGTGTGTCGTCAGCGCTCGGTCGCAGGGAGCACCGCCCGCCAGGAGACTCGCCTCGCATGAGGAGCATTCCGCTGTCCTGCTGACAGGGGCGGCGATCGGCAATGTCTGCCTATCGGCTGACGGCCAACTCCTTGACGCCCAGCAGGATCATCACGGGGTCGGAACCGTAAGTCTCCTTGCGGTTCTGAATGCCCCTAATGATCCTTGGATTAGCCATCGCCGCAGGTGCAACATGCGTGGGATTGGAGAGCACAATGGGCGCGAGAATGAGAGAACGGCACCATGTAGGACGCGTCGGCTGGCTACGTGCCGCGGTACTTGGCGCCAATGACGGCATTCTTTCCACCTCGAGCCTCCTCCTCGGCGTCGCTGCCGCACACGCGACACACGGCGGTGTCCTAATTGCCGGGGTCGCTGGCTTGGTTGGGGGAGCGATGTCGATGGCTGCTGGTGAGTACGTGTCGGTCAGCTCGCAGGCAGACAGCGAACGGGCGGACCTGGAGCGTGAGCGCGCCGAGCTCAAAGCAGACGATGCGGGGGAGCACAAGGAATTGTCGGCAATCTATGTAGGTCGCGGTCTCGACCCAGTGCTCGCGAAAAGGGTGGCCGAACAGCTGATGGCTCACGACGCATTAGGCGCGCATGCTCGCGACGAACTCGGCATCTCCGAGCGTCTGCGGGCGCGTCCTATCCAGGCTGCCTTGGCATCGGCTGCCAGCTTCGCTGTCGGAGCGGCCATGCCTCTAATCGCTACTATTCTGAGCCCCGCGCGGGACTTGATCCCGCTTTTGTCGGGTACTTCACTCGCATTCCTGGCGATTCTAGGAGCGGCAGCTGCTCGAGCCGGTGGCGCAGGTGTCTTGATCGGTGCCGCACGCGTCACGTTCTGGGGAGCGCTGGCCATGGCGCTCACCGCAGGCATTGGATCTCTAGTCGGCACGATCGTGTGAGAGGAATGTCCATGAGCAAGGGGCCGCCACCCCTCGCAGCCGGCGACTTGAAAAACCTGGGACCTCCACTAGCGATATTCACCCTTAAGGGCCGCACGTTAAGCGTAACCGCGCAGCTGTTCATCGGATGCACTCGTTCAGCAGCGCGGTCCCAACGCCCGCCCCGCTGATGAAAGCATTTGCGCACAGGCGTCGCCCGGAGTGCTAGTGACCTGACACCCGAGTTTGGTGCCGGCCGGTAGTAGAGTCCGCTCAGTTAGATGCCAGCAGCCTGAAGCAGTTTCGGCTTCACCTAAGTGACTTTTCGGCGTGCGGCTCGTCGCAACCGCAGTTCGATCCAAGCTTCCACGCTCGGTACCACAGGCTCCTTCTGTTCAAGCAGATCTGGCGGTGCCCGGCGCTGCGTGCGCACGCACGCCCAAATAACCCTTGATTGATGCAATCACCAACGGTATCGCGCCAAAGATGATGAAGACCAGATCGCCCGGGAGGCGCAGCCATTCAATCAGGTGCGAACGTCCGCTGCCAATATAATCGAGACTACGCGCATGCCAGTAGCCGTGCTGCACGACGTCCCAGACTTGTAGCACGCCGCTGGGGAACAGACTGAACATCACCATCATCGCCAAGCCAATGTTGGTCCCGAAAAAAGCAGTCTTGACGTATTTTTCGATGCCCGTCCAGCGCGCTTCGTCGCTGGTCTGACGCAGCACAAATACCATTAACGCAATCGCCAGCATGCCGAACACGCCCATCATGGCGGCGTGACCGTGGTTAGGTGTCAATTGCGTGCCGACTTCGTAATAACTGACGATCGGAAGATTGATCAGAAATCCGAACATGCCTGCGCCGACGAAGTTCCAGAAGCCGACCGCCATCAGAAAGTAAAACGTCCATTTGTGCGGGATCGCAATCGGCTTGTGTGCCACTTCGCCCTCGCTGCGCGTCGTGCGCACGAAATCCCACGCATCGAGCGTCAGCAGAGTCAAGGGCACCACTTCCAGCACGGAAAACAGCGCCGACATCGCCATGTTGAAGCCGGTCTGGCCCGTGAAATACCAATGATGGCCGGTACCGATCAGTCCGCCGAGGAAGTACAGGATCGCATCCAGATAGATCACTCGCAATGCCGTGTTGCGGCGGGTCAGACCGAGCTGGTAGAGGGCCAGCGCCACTATGGTTGTTGCGAAGAACTCGAAGAAGCCCTCGACCCATAGATGGATGATCCAGAAGCGCCAGGTGTCGACCACCGTGTAATTGGTCTTTGCACCGAAGAACAGCGCCGGGAGGTAGAACAGCGGGATCGACAGAGCAGCGACGAAAAACATCCATACGATCGGCCGCGCCTCGACGTTCTCCACCTTGCTGGGACGCGCCACCCACCAGAGCAGCGCAAACCAGACCAGCAGGCCTATCGCCAGCAGGTACTGCCAGATGCGGCCCAGCTCCAGATATTCCCAACCCTGGTTGCCGATCCAGAACCACCAGTGGCCCAGCAGTTGCAAGATGCCGGCCCATTCGCCGAGCAGACTGCCAACGATCACCGCGACGAACGCGCCGAACAGCAGGTGCGTCCACATCGCAAGACCGCGCGGCTCGTCGTGGCGCAGGGTGCGACCCAGAAACAGCGCGGCGGCCACGTACGAGGTGGCGATCCACATGATGGCGCTCTGCAGATGCCAGGTACGCGTCAAATTGCTCGGAAAGATGTTCTCGAGTTGGAAGCCATAGAAACTGCTCGCGTCGGCGCGATAGTGCGCGGTGGCGCCCCCCACCAGGGTCTGAAACAGAAACACCCCCGCGACGACGACATAGAACTTGACCAGCGCGCGTTGGCCGGGACCGGCCTCACCGGGCTGTGCGTAGGGGCGGATCACATGGCCGCGACTAATCCAGCCGAGATAGTCGAACTTTCCGAAAGCCAGAAGGACTGCGGCGATACCGGCCAGCAACACCAGCAAGCTCAATGCGCTCCACAGAATCGCGCCCGAGATTGGTGTATTGCCAACGCTGGGATCGTAGGGAAAGTTGTTGGTATAAGAATGATTCTCACCGGGCCGATTTGCCACGGACGCCCATGCCGCCCACGTCACGAACGCGGTGAACTGACGAAGTTCGGCCGGGTCGCTTATCAAATTCGGCTTCAGCCCCCCGTTGTTGACGGGATGCTTGAAGTAGTCGGTCCAGTAGCCGATCTGCTGCTGCCACGCCTGCACCTCCGCTGAAGACAGCGTCAGTACATCAGTGACGGGGTCGTAGCGATTGGTTTTCAGCACCAGCGCAACTTCGGCTTGCAGCCCGGCGCGCTGCATCGGGTCCAGTTGCGCGAGCTGCTTGTCGAATTGCGTCTGCGCCAGCGCCGCCGCGGTATCCTGTCCCATCCAGTGCAACGCCGCTGCCGAATAGTCCGGTCCGAGGTAGGCGCCATGACCCCAGATGCTGCCGTTATCCATCAATCCGTATTTCAGGAACACTGCCTGGCCGTCGCCGATGTCGGCGTCGGTGAACAGCGGCTTTCCTTGCTGGTCGGCAACGATGTGCGGAATCGGCGGCGCGTTGCGGTAGGCGAGCGCGGTGATCGCAATCAGCACAGTGAAGCCGATCACCATGACGATCACGATGGCGCGCAGCCACCACGGCGACAGCGGGCTCTCGTCCGCAGGATTGACGATCGCATTGCTTGGGGGTGTGGCCAAAGTCGCGGTCATAACGGTTCCCCTCTGCTTTTTATCGAGACAACGAATGCCGCTCACCCGGCCGTCGACGAAGGACTCTGGACTCACTGTGACGGCCGACTCGATGCCAAGCACTTGTGGAACGGAAATATACAGCGCACTACCTGCGGTCTGTGCGGTCCCGTACAGTGCTCATGTCTCGAACCATGTTCTACAGCAACATCACCGTAAGTGGTGGTCCGGCGCCGGTCTGCGCTTACATCGAAGAATTGCTCCCCGATGTCCTCGAGGGTCGCATCGAGCCCGGTCGAGTGTTCGATCGTGTCATCGGCCCGGAGGAGGCACCCGCAGGATACCGGTCTATGGATGAGCGCAAATCGCTCAAGATCATGATTAAGCCCTGATAGGTGTTGTCATGCAAACCGTGACGCTAAATAACGGACTCAGTATGCCGGCCACCGGCTACGGCGTTTTTCAAATTGTGGACGCTGAGGAATGCCGCCGCTGCGTGATCGATGCGATCCAGGCTGGATATCGCCTGATCGATACGGCTGCTTCCTACATGAATGAAGCAGCCGTCGGGCAAGGGATCAGGGGCAGTCGAATAGCTCGTGAGCAGCTATTTATAACGACAAAATTGTGGGTGCAAGACGTTGGCTACGAACACACACAGAAAGCCATCGACAACTCCCTTCGCCGTCTGCAATTAGACTACCTGGATCTGTATCTGATTCACCAGCCATACGGTGACGTGCACGGCTCTTGGCGTGCGATGCAGGATGCCTACCGTGGCGGAAAGCTGCGTGCCATCGGCGTCAGCAATTTTCAGCCAGACCGGCTAATGGATATCGTCGCGTTCAACGAGATCAAGCCTGCTGTAAACCAGATCGAAGTCAATCCATTCCAGCAACAAGGTGAGAGCATTGCTCTCATGCGTGACCTCAATGTGCAGGCAGAGGCCTGGGCTCCCTTTGCAGAGGGTCGCAACAACCTATTTCAGACCCAGGTACTCCAAGCAATTGCGAGCAAACACGGAAGAACTCTTGGACAAGTCGTCTTGCGCTGGCTAGTACAGCGCGGCATCGTGCCACTTGCCAAGTCCGTGCGTAAGGAGCGTATGGCGGAGAACCTGGCCATCTTCGATTTTGAGCTCGATACCGACGACATCAACAGAATTAATACGCTGGATACTAGGACGAGCAGCTTCTTTTCTCATCGCGACCCGGCGATCGTGAAGCGGATGAGCGAGCGCAAGCTGGACATTTGAAGCAGGCCCACCAATTGACGCGAGTCCGCACCAGCGGATTCTAAATTGACCGAACTCCGACGACAGTCCGCTCTTGCTGCCTTTGATGACCGCTTTGCAGGCGCGCACTTTGCCAGGGGCACAGGTGCGCGGTCAGGTGCCGCCCTCATGCCGAGGGAGTCGCCGCGCTACCTCACGAACTCGGCGGACCCGGTTCCAGACTGAATCCATCGTCAAGCCAGCCCGTGATGCCGCCCGCCATGATCTTCACGGGATAGCCCAGCCGCGCGAGCCGCAAAGCGGCGCGCGCGGCGCCATTGCAGTGCGGGCCGTTGCAATAGGTCACAAACAGGGTTGCCGGTGCGTAACCGGCCATTTTGGAAGCCACGATCTTGCCGTGCGGCAGGCTGATTGCCCCGGCGATATGCCCCTTCTCGAAGAGCGCCGGGCCACGGACATCGAGCAGC
The DNA here is from genome assembly GCA_035568235.1 of Steroidobacteraceae bacterium. Lineage (GTDB taxonomy): Bacteria > Pseudomonadota > Gammaproteobacteria > Steroidobacterales > Steroidobacteraceae > 13-2-20CM-66-19. The sequence goes on from DATMOK010000003.1 coordinate 78,298, forward strand.
ACAAAGCCTGGAGCGCCGCTGCTGAGCGCCTCGTGCGTGTCCCAGCAATCCGTCTCGAATGAGAATTCGGCTTCGAAGTGCCGGACGGCAACCTCCGAGGGCGCGGCAGGAACATTCGTTACGGCATTGGTCATGGTGCATCTCCACAGCGGTGACTGGCCGGCATTGTGCGTATGGCTCCGCTCGGGGACAATTGGCGGTATCGCCACATATCGATCAAATCATGCCAATACTGCGACCTCGTTCCAGACGCTTCAATCCACGGGTCGTCGTCCTGACATACGACGGCTTGTGTGCTTTTGAATTTGCCTGTGCGGCTGAAGTGTTCGGGCTTTCCCGCCCGGAGCTCGGGGCCGGGTGGTACCGGTTCGCGACCTGCTCGCTGGCAGGGCGGCGCATCAGGGGTCAGTACGGCACCCGCATGGCGGTTGACGGAGGACTGGAGCTCCTGACCGCGGCCGGCACGATCATGATTCCGGGCTGGCAGGGCATTGATGTGCCGGTGCCGGAGGCCATTGTCGCAGCCCTGCGCAGCGCACACGATGGTGGTGCGCGACTGCTGTCCATTTGCTCTGGTTCGTTTGTGCTCGCAGCCACCGGCTTGCTTGATGGCAAGCGCGCGACCACTCACTGGCGATATGCGCAGGCGCTTCAAGAGCGCTACCCGAGGGTTCGCGTTGATCCGGACGTGCTGTACATCGACGAAGGTCAGACTCTCACCTCAGCCGGCAGTGCCGCAGGGCTTGATCTGTGCCTGCATCTGATCCGCCGCGATTTTGGCGCCGAGGTCGCCAACCACGTCGCGCGGCGACTGGTCATTCCTCCGCATCGGGACGGAGGCCAAGCGCAGTTTCTCGCTAGCCCGGTCGATCGATACGAGCGCGGACCGATCGCCGTCGTGCTCGAGCGCGCGCAGCAGCGCATTCAGCAGCCGATCACGATCAGCGAGATGGCGCGCTGGGCTGCCATGAGCGAGCGGACATTCATCCGCAGGTTCGGCGCCGTCACGGGAATGAGCCCGGGGGATTGGATGACCCAGGCCCGTGTGCAGCGCGCCAAGGACCTTCTCGAGCGCTCATCGCTGGCTATGGAGCAGGTGGCTTCTCGAGCCGGCCTTGGCACCGCAGCCACGATGCGCCATCACTTTCGCAGGCGCATCGGCTTGAGTCCGGCCGAGTACCGACGAAGATTCTCTCAGGTGAGCGGCCCGGCATCGTGATAGTTGGCGTCGCGAACGGCCGCTCGGTCGAATCGCGGCAGCGCATACACGCGGTGTGCGTATGAGTCGGTGCTGTCGGACCACCCGTGACGGTAGTCTTGCGCTCGCTGACTTTGCGACGCCCGGCCGCTGTGGCACATCGAAGTGGGACGGCATGCGTCCGTGAGGCGATCGCCAGCAGGTAGACGATCATCGTTTCGTTGAAACCGCTGAGCGGGTGGTGTATCTCATTGTGCGGCCGGGTAGCGCCGCTCAAACCGGCGAGTCGCCACAGGAGAGAAGTGATGCCGAGCCGTCGGGCGCATTGCAATCAGGGTCAGCGTCGAAGCCGGGCGCTGCTGAGCTCAACGTTGCTGCTGGCCGCTGCCATGGCCGCGGGCGCCGCTGCCGAGGTTCCACCATCAGAGACCCGCATCGTCATCGATGCGTCGGTCCAAGGCCGGCCACTGCCGCATTTCTGGGAGCACATGTTCGGTTCCGGGCGGGCCATTCTCAGTCTTCGCGAGGGCTACCGCGACGACCTGCGTGCAGTGCGCCGCATCACCGGCTTTTCGTACGTGCGTTTTCACGCCATTTTTCACGACGAGGTCGGCTTGTACAGCGAGGATGCTCACCACAAGCCGGTTTACAACTTCTCCTATATCGATCAGATCTATGACGGCTTGCTTGCCAGCGGCGTGCGGCCGTTCGTTGAGCTTGGCTTCATGCCCGGTGCGCTGGCGAGCACGCAACAGCGGCAGAGCTTCTGGTACCGGCCATTCTCTTCACCTCCCAAGGACTATGGTCGCTGGGACGCGATGATGGCGGCATTCGCGCAGCACCTCATCGAGCGCTACGGCATCGAGGAGGTGAGCCAGTGGTACTTCGAGGTGTGGAACGAGCCCAATCTCGATTTCTGGGCCGGCAAGCCCAGCCAAGCGAGCTATTGGGCTCTCTACGATCACACCGCCCGCAGCCTCAAGGCCGTGGACGCGCGGCTGCGCGTCGGGGGGCCTGCGACTGCACAGGCGGCATGGGTGGCGGCTTTTATTCGCCACTGCAACGAGCAGCACGTGCCGGTGGACTTCGTGTCCACTCATGCCTACGGAGACGATACTGCGGAGAACATCCTCGGTACGCACGAGAAGATTCCGCGCAACCGGATGGTGTGCCGCGCCATCGCGAAGGTGCACGCGGAGATCCAGGCCTCGGCGCAGCCGGCTTTACCGCTGATCTTCAGTGAGTTCAACGCGAGCTGGGGCAACCACCGCGAAGTAACCGACGCACCCTATATGGGCCCGTACATGGCCGAGACCATTCGTCACTGCGATGGGCTGGTGCAGGACATGTCGTACTGGACATTTTCCGACGTCTTCGAAGAGCAGGGGGTCGTAAAAACACCGTTCCACGGTGGTTTCGGGCTGCTGGCTGTAGGGGGCATTCCAAAGCCCGCTTTCAACGCATTTGCCCTGCTGCACCGACTCGGGGATGAGCGGCTGCCGCTCGAGGCGGAAGGCGCACTCCTCACGCGCCGCCGCAGGGATGGCGCGCTGGTGCTGGCGCTGTGGAACTACGCGGAGCCCGGCTCGACCGCGAATACCCGCAGGGTGTCGCTCGAGCTCAGCCATATCGATGCACAGAGTGCCCTCGTTCAGGTCATCGATGGAACGCATGGCAACGTGATGCCGGCCTACGAGAAAATGGGCTCGCCGAGCTATCCGACTCAACGCCAGCTCGCCGAGCTTCGCCGGGCGGGCGCGTTGCCAGCTGAGGACCGCCAGCCACTCGTTGGCAACTCTCTCAGTCTCGAGATCGCTTCCGACGGTCTCGCGCTGGTTACCCTGGTTCCGCGCGGCTCATCCGCGGCTGGCTCGGGCCATTGAAGTTGTAAGATTGTTCAAAAACGCCGGGGTGGATTGCGAGTTAGGATCGCCCGCGAGGGCGTTTCCACGCCAGGAGAGGGTGGGCCTTGGTGACGATTAGAGACGTCGCGCGAAGGGCGAGGGTCTCGACTGCCACGGTCTCGCGCGCCCTCAACAATACCGGCACGGTGCGGCCGGAAATTCGCGAGCGCGTGCGGCAAGCGCTGGCGGCCGAGGCCCGCACGGCCCTCAACTTCACGCTCTATTCGATAGACGATCAGGGCCGGCCGCGTGACCTGGCCAAGCACGCCGCGCCGGGTGGCTGGCAGGAGGACGCGCATACCGACGTCATTCACAACTACGTCGACGCGCTGCGGGCGTTTCCGGCCTGGGGCCGGTCGGTTCGGTGACCAGGGCGGCACACCCGGCGAACAATCGTGCGGCGCAGCTCGCGCCACCTATTTGACCAAGCGGTTGTATTTCGCCAGCACCGCGCGCAGCTCATCGTGCGGCAGCGCGCGCACGTGATGCCCGTCGATGCCGGTCATGTCGGTGGCGGCCACCATGGCGTTGACGATCGCTTCCTCGGTGGCCTGCACGGTGGCGGCAAACAGCGGGTCCATCGAGTCGTTGGGCACCATCTTGAGGTCCACCGGACCGTGATCGATCTCGCTCGCGCCGGGGTTGGCGGTCGAGAAGGCGATGAAGATGTCGCCCGACCCGTTGCCGGCAATGCTGCCGTTGCGGCCGATGCCGAGCGACACGCGCCGGGCGATGCGCTTCAGCTGATGCGGCAGGAGCGGCGCGTTGGTGGCCACCACGACGATGATCGAGCCGCGCTCGATAAGGTCGGAGGGCACGGCGGCGTACGGATCCTCGCTCGCGATCTCGCGGCCGACCGGAATCCCGGCGATGCGCAGGTTCTGCCGCGTGCCGTAGTTGCACTGCACCAGCACGCCGACAACGTAACCGCCGGCCTTCTCCTCGAGCTTGCGCGAGGCCGTGCCGATGCCGCCCTTGAAGCCGTTGCAGATCATGCCGGTGCCCCCGCCCACGACGCCTTCCTCGACGGGGCCGGAGCGCGCGCTGTCGAGGGCGTGGAACACATGCTCCGGCTTGACGTGAAAGCCGTTGATGTCATTCAGCCAGCCGTCCCAGGTCTCGGCCACGACCGGCAGCGACCACCACGAGTCGGTCGAATCCGCAGGTCCATGCGCCACGCGCCAGGCGATCACCGCATCGCGCACCACGCCGACGCTGTGGGTGTTGGTGATGAGTACCGGGGATTCGAGAAAGCCGGATTCCTCCACCCACGTCGTGCCGGTCATCTCGCCGTTGCCGTTCTCCGAGTACCAGCCGGCAAAGGAGAAGCGCTGCATGGATTCGGCGCCCCGCGGCAGCACCGCGGTGACACCGGTGCGGATCGGGCCTTGTCCCACCACCAGCTTGCCGCTGCCCTCGATGAGGGTGGTCTGACCGACCAGTACGCCCGCGACGTCGGTGATGGCATTGAAGGGACCGGGCGTGCCGTCGAACGGGATGCCGAGATCGCGGGCGCGCGGCTTGTGCTGCCCGGATGCGGCGGTGCTCGGTGCTGCGGTGCTGGCAGCGGCGAGATCTCCGACGCCGGCACCGGCCGTCATGCCGAGGAGCAGCAGCGCAGGGATTCTCATGGCAACAGGTGACATCGGAGTGTCTCCGCAGCTAACGACACGGGTTCGATCAGGCGCGGGCCGCGAGCGCCTCGCGCCGCTCGCTGCGCGATTTGTGCCACCAGTACACACCGTACACCGGCACCCCCACCGCGCACAGGGTGAGCGCCTGCCACAGCGCCTTGCCGCCGATGCCGATCGATACAAAGGCGCAATAGATGGCTGCAAGGAGCGCGGCGCCGATCCAGCGCGCCTCGCGCGGCCCGGGCTTTGGGATCTGTCCGCGCCGCCACAGCACCAGTACCGCGAGCGCGCAGCCGATATAGATGGGCAGGTTGGCGGCGGTGACGACGACGCTCATCAGGGTGAATGCACCGGCCATCGAATCGTTGTAGTTCATGACCGTGATCACGCTCGCAAAGACCGCGGTGATCACGAAGCCCCAGGTCGGCGCGCCGTGCGCGTTCACCCGGGCCAGCACTCGCGGGAAGCCGCCGTGGCGCGCGAAGCTCACCGTGAGCTCGCCGAGGATGAGCGTCCAGCCGTTGAGACAGCCGAGGCCGCCGACGATCACGAACGCCGCCAGGAGCTTGCCGGAACCGGCGCCGAGGTGACGCGCGAACAGGTCGGCGAACGGCGCGCTCGAGGCAGCCAGCTCCGCCTGCGGGATGAGCAGCATCGGCACCAGCGACACGCAGATGTAAACGACCGCCACCAATAGCGTGCCGATGAAGGTGGCGCGTGGAATCGTGCGGCCCGGATCCTTCACCCGACCGGCCGGCATCGCGGCACTCTCGACCCCGAGCATGGCGTAGAGGGCGAGCGTCGAGGCGGCGATCACCCCGGAGAGCGAAACCGGTGTTGGCGGCACGTGGATCAGTGCCTGGGCATGCGGCGCGAGGAACGCCCACAGGCCGAGCGCGATGACACCGAGCTGCGGGACGAGCTTCAGCAGCGTGGTGAGCACCTGCACCCAGCCGGCGGTACGCGCGCCGAGGATATTGATCAGCACGAACAGCCATATGAACGACACCGCCGTGGCGGCGGCCAGCGAATGGTTGACGTTGAGCTCGGGAAAGAAGAACGACAGATAACCCGTTACCCCGGTCGCGAGCACCGCATTCGTCACCCAGGTGGATATCCAGTAGCACCACATGAGGATGAAGGCGACGAAACCGCCGAACGCACGCGCCGCGTAGGCGTACGGCCCGTCGTCATCGGCAAACTGGCGCGCCAGTCCCGCAAACACCCAGGCGATGAAGGTGCAGCCCACGGTGGTGATCAACCAGGCGGGCAGTGCGTTCATGCCATACGGGGCGAGCGATGCCGGCAGCATGAAGATGCCGACGCCGATGGTGTTGCCCACCACCAGCGCGACGCACATGAGGAGCCCGAGCGCGCGCGCTGGGGCGCCGGCCGTGCTCATGCCGGCGCCCTGACGGGCGCCGTCTGCGCCAATGCCTCGCTGAGTGCAGTCTCCAGCAGCGTCATGGCCTCATCCACGTGTGCGCGGCTGATCATGAGCGGTGGAATGAAACGCACGGTGCTCTGGCCGCAGGAGAGCAGCAGCAGACCGTTGTGGTAGGCGCGGGTCAGCACCGCCTCGCACAGCTCCTTGGCGGGCTTGCGGCTGGCGCGATCCGTGATCAGCTCCATGCCGATCATGAGTCCCTTGCCGCGCACCTCGCCGATCACCGCGAAGCGCTGCTGCAGCTCCTTGAGGCGTGCCTTGAAGTAGTCGCCCACCGTGGCGGCATTGGCGGCGTACTCGCGCTCGACCAGCTCGAGCGTGGCGAGCGCGGCCGCGCAGCACAGCGGATTGCCGCCGAAGGTGTTGCCGTGCGCGCCGCGCTTCCATTTCTCCATGATTGTGCGCCGCGCGACCACCAGTCCCATCGGCAGCCCCGATGCGAGCCCCTTGGCGAGCGTCATGATGTCGGGCGCGACGCCCCAGTGCTCACTCGCGAACATGCGGCCGCTGCGGCCGATACCGCACTGCACCTCATCGAATATGAGCAGGATGCCGTGCCGGTCGCACAGTGCGCGCAACCCGGGAAGAAAGCTGTCGGGCGGTACCAGGTAGCCACCCTCGCCCTGGATGGGCTCGACCACGATCGCCGCCACCTCGCCAGCCGGCAGGTTGTTCTGGAAGAGCATCTCGATGTAGTCGAGAACGGCCTGCCCCTGGTCGCTGCCGTTGAAGAGCGGGCGATAGGGGTTGGGATATGGCACGTGAGTGACGCCCGGCATGGTGGGAAAGAACCCTGCCTGCTGGGTGTACTTACTGGCGGTGAAGGCGAGCGAGCCCATGGTGCGGCCGTGGAAGCCGCCGAGAAAGCCGATGAAACGCGGCCGGCCGGTCACGTAGCGCGCCAGCTTGAGTGCGCCCTCGACGGATTCCGTGCCGCTCTGGCAGATGAGCACCTGCGCCGGCGCACCCACCGGATCGAGCTGATTGATTCGCTCGGCGAGCCGCGTCATGCGCTCATGCCAGTAGTCGGAAGAGATATGCAGGAAGTCGTCCGCCGCGTCCTTGATCGCCTGCACCACCTGCGGGTGCGCGTGCCCGGTGCTCGCAACACCGATGCCGCTCATGAAATCGAGGAAGCGATTGCCATCGACGTCCCAGGCCTCCGCACCCCGTCCCCGTGCCATGACGAAGGGATAGTCGCGGGGATACGACGGCGTGGTCACCGGCCGGTCGCGGGCGATGAGCGCCTGCGCCTTGGGGCCGGGGAGCGGCGTGCGGATGTGCGGTGAAGGCATGACGAAGTCCTCGGGCGTCCCGTTAAGGGCTGGTGGGCAGGATGATGCTGACCGGGTGCGCATGTGCGCGCGTGGTGCGCGCCTCGAGCTCGCGCAGCGCCTCGAGGTCGGCTCGCGCGGGTGCGGCCAGCGTCTCGAGGCGCTCGGCCACCTTGAGCGGCCAGCCGGTCGCGGTGCGTGCAGCCTCTACGCTGAGCCCGGGATAGAGCGCGGCGAGCTCGAGCTCGTCGGTCTGCCCGTTGGGGCGCAGCACGCCGAAATCGGTGATCACCGCGCGTGGGCCGGCGCCTGGGGCACCGTGGGTCGCGCGTGCTCCGGAGCCGGTGAGGAAGCCGCACGAGGTGCGGAAATCGAGACGCGCCACGAAGCTGCGCGGCGTCTGCTTCATGATGATGAGCACTTCGCGCGCATGGCTGGCGATCTCCGGTGCGCCGCCGCCGCCCGGCAGGCGCACCTTCGGGTGTGCATAGTCGCCGATGACGGTGCTGTTGAGATTTCCGTAGCGATCGATCTGGGCGGCGCCGAGAAAGCCGACGTCGACCCGGCCGCGCTGCAGGTAGTACGCAAAGATCTCCGGCAGCGGCACGAGTGCGGTTGCGGTCTCGGCAAGCTCGCTGTCACCGATCGAGAGCGGCAACACCCTGGGCTTGGTGCCCACCGTACCCGACTCGTAGATGAGCACCAGATCCGGTGCGTGCGTCATGCGCGCCAGGTTGCATGCGGCACTTGGCAGGCCGATGCCGACGAAGCACACCGCACCGTTGCTGAGCTGCCGCGCGGCGGTCACCGTCATGATCTCGTCCGGTGTGTAATCGCTCACCGGCGAGCTCATGCCGCAACTCCCAGCGCGCGCAGCAGCGCCGCGTGATCGGGCACGCCGAGCACGTAACGCTCCATCCACGCGCTGAAGCTGGCGCGCTCGCGCGCGATCTCATCCCAGGCAAGATAGAAGCGGTTGTCGCGCGGATAGCAACCCTGGGCATAGGAGGGGTAGGCGCCGCCCGGCACCACGCTTGCGGCGGTGATCAGCCATGACGGCAGCACCAGCGCATTCATGTCGGCATCGAGCTGCGTCACCTGCTCCTCGACCGTGACCAGCACGCGCTGTGCGGCGAGCGCCGCCTCCTTGGCCGCGCCGACTATCCCGCGGATCAGCACGTTGCCGGCCGCATCGAGCTGCTGCGCGTGCAGGATGGTGACGTCGGGGGTGACCGCGGCCACCGCCTTGAGCGTGCGCCCCGTGAATGGACAGCGCAGCGTGCGGCGCGTTTCGGCCGGCTGCTGGTCGAGGTCCGTGTCGGCGTAGTGCGGCATCAGGCCGCAGGTCATGCCGCTCGCACCCGCCTGCAACGCCAGCGCAAGCTCCGCATGGCTGTACTCGGTGAGGGCAATCGGGTGCGGCCAGCCGTGCTCCACGGCATCGCGCAGGCGGTGCAGCGAGCCGACGCCGGGATTGCCGCCCCAGGAGAAGGTCAGCCGGGACGCGCACCCCATGCCGATCAGCTGGTCGTAGACGAGATCGGGCGTCATGCGGATGAGATGCAGGTCGCGGCGCCGCTGCCGGATGATCTCGTGGCCCGCGGCGAACGGGATCAGGTGCGTGAAGCCCTCGAGCGCCACGCTCGCGCCGTCGCGCACGTGCGCTGCGATCGCCTTATTGAGTGGCAGCAGCTGCATCGGTTGTTACTCGACCACGGTCTGCGACTGCTCGCGCAGATACTGCGGCAGATAATAGAAGGAGGCGATGGCCTTGCCGGTGCTGCCTGAGCCCTTCCAGCCGCCGAACGGCTGGTAGCCCGGCCAGGCGCCGGTGGTCGCGCCCTGCGGCCGGTTGGCGTAGGTGACCCCCGCCTCGATGTGCTCCTGGAACCACGGTACCTCATCGCTCGCGCCGTAGAAGCCGGCCGTGAGTCCCAGCGGCGAGGCGTTGGCGAGCTGCATGGCCTCGCCCCGGGAAGCGACCCGATGGAGCATGAGGATCGGGAGAAACATCTCCTGCTGCCATAGAGGATGATCGGGAGGCGCCTCGGCCAGCGTGGGAGCCACGAACAAGCCGCGCGCCAGTGGCTCCTCTCTGAGCTGCTCGCCGCCTGCGAGGATGCGTGCACCGCCCTCGCGTAGCGCGCGCGCGTAGCGCGCATAGTCCGCGTAACCCGACTGCGTCGCGACCGGCCCGAGCCAGTTCGCGCGCCGCGCCGGATCGCCGACCGCGAGCGCCTTCAGCTGCTCGAGGAGCTTGGCGGTGAGCGGCTCGGCCACCTGCCGCTCGACGTACAGGCGCGACAGCGCCGAGCACTTCTGACCTCCCATGCCGAAGGCCGAGCGCAGGATGCCGCTCGCGGCCCGGTCGAGATCGGCTCTCGCGGTGACGATGCAGGCGTTCTTGCCCCCCATCTCGGCGATGCAGGGCCTGGGGTAAGCGCCACCCTGGAGCTTGAGGGCAATCTGCCGCCCGACCTCGAACGAGCCGGTGAAAGTCACCCCCGCAGTGAACGGATGATCGATGAGGACACTGCCGATCGCGCCGCTCGAGCCGCTCAGGTAGTTGAACACGCCCGGCGGCAGCCCCGCGTCGCGGATGCAATCGGCGAGCAGCCGCCCGGCCCAGGGCGTCGCGCTCGCGCCCTTCAGCACGACAGTGTTGCCGGTGATGAGCGCCGCCGCCACCGGGCCGGCGGCGAGTGCGATCGGAAAGTTGAACGGCGTGATCACCACCCAGGCGCCGTACGGCTTGAGCACGCTGCGGTTGTGCGAGACGTGACTCTTCAGCGGATCGTCGGGAAGGGCGCGCGCGAAGCCGCCCTGCCGCTCGAAATCGTCGCAATAGGTCTCAAAGAAGTCCGCCGCCTCCTGCGCCTCGCCGAGCGCCTCCATGCGGTTCTTGCCGACTTCGAGGGTGAGGGCTGCGGCGATATCGTAGACACGCTGTTCGATCAGCTCGCCGACCCGGCGCAGCAGGCGCGCGCGGTCCGCAGCCGGCGTGCGCTTCCAGCCAGGGAAAGCGTTGTGCGCGGCGGCGAGCGCGGCGTCAGCATCCGCGCGGCTGGCGGCGGCAAAGCGGCCGAGAAGCTGCTCATGATCGGCGGGGTTGCGTTTCTCGAGCGTCGTGTGCCCCGCCTGGTCGGCTCCTGCGATGTACAACGGATGGGTATCGCCGAGTCTCGTGAGCACGCGCTTCATGGCCGCCTCGAAGCGTACGTGCAGCTCCTCGGGCGGATCGAACATCGTGGCGTAGGTGAGCTTGAAGGTCATGAGTTGTGCTCCTCCGCTGCACTCGGGGCGAGCTCCCCGAGCAGCTCATCGAGCAGGCCGAGCGCATCGCTCAGCTCGCGCTCGCTGATCACGAGCGGCGGCGCGAGCAGCAGCAGGTTGCCGCGTGCGGCGAACGATACTCCGCGCTCGAGCGCCCGCCCGAGCAGGCGCCTGAGCGTTGCGGGCTGTTGCGGCCAAGGGGCGAGCGGCTCACGGCTCACCCGGTCGCGCACCAGCTCGAGCACGGCGAACAGCCCATGTCCGCCGCGCACGTCGCCGATCACGGCGTGCCGGGTCTGCAGGCGCCGAAGCTGCGCGAGCATCTCGGCGCCGAGCTCTCGCGAGCGCGCGATCAGGCCCTCGTCGCGATAGCTCTCGATGGCAGCAACACCGGCGGCGCAGGCGAGCGGGTGGCCGCAATACGTAAGTCCGGTCATCAGCATCTGCGGCTCGAGGGCGCGCGCCACTTCGGGCGCGAGCACCACCGCGCCGAGCGGCAGGTGCGCACCGGTAAGTCCCTTTGCAAGCGTCATCAGGTCGGGCCGTGCGTCCGCGCCGTAGCGCTGCCATGCAAACCACTCGCCGCAGCGGCCGAAGGCGCTCATCACCTCATCGGCAATCAGAAAGACTCCCGCCGCACGGCTGAGTGCACGCAGCGCCGGCCAGAACTCATCCGGGGCGATGATGCCGTTGCTGCCGGCGTTCGGCTCCATCATCACGGCCGCGACCTCGGCGGCGCCACGGCCGGCGATGACCGCGCCGACGTGGCGCACCGCAGCCGCGGCACACTCGGCAGCGCTCGCCGTCCCGAACGGGCAGCGGTAGGCGTACGGCGGCGGCACGTGCAACACCCGCAAGGCTTCCGGGTCAACCTGGGCCGCGGTGCGCGTATCGCCCGACAGCGCCATCGCCGCGTAGCTCGCGCCGTGATAGGAACGCTCGCGCGTGATCACCCAGCCGCGCGGCTTCGCGGCCGCGGCGCGCGCGAACTTGACGGCGTGCTCGTTGGCATCGGCGCCGCCGAGAGTGAAGAACACGCGGCCGCCCTCGAAGCCCGACTGTTCGAGAAGCAGCGCCGCGAGTCGGGCGCGCGGCTCGGCGCCCCATGCGCTCGTCACGAAGCACAGCCGCTCAGCCTGGGCGCGGATCGCGGCCACAACGCGCGGGTGCTGGTGCCCGAGGTTCGAGCACTCGGCAAGACTCGACATGTCGAGGATCGAGCGGCCATCGGCGGTGTACAAGCGCGCGCTCTGGCCGCCGATCACGGTCGGCGCGTGCCAGTCGGTCTGCACGCACCAGCTGTGCAGCACGCTGTCGCGCTCGGCGAGGTGCACCGCGGCCGCCTGTCGGGCCTCGACGCTCATTGCGCGCCGGCCGACAGCGGCCGCTGCTGCGCGCGCACCGCGAAGTAATAGACGGGGCTCACCACTGCGATGCCCACCATCCAGGAGAGATCGACGCCGCCGAGCGCGCGCGCCACCGGGCCGGTATAGACGTCGGCGGCGATGAAAGGAATCTGCACGACGATGCCCACCAGGTAGCAGGCGAGTGCGGTCGCGTTGTAGTGACCGTAGATGCCGCCGTCGGGTGCGAAGAATGACGCTACGTGGTAGTCACCGAAACGGATGAGGTAGTAGTCGATGAGGTTCACCGCAGTCCAGGGCACGAGCAGGTAGAGGAGCAGTTCGTTGAAATGACTGTACAGCGGCAGGAAGTTGCTCGCTCCGGCGATGCTGATCAAAAGCGCGACGGCGAATATCGCCGTGGCGATCACGATGCGCGCGCGGTGATTCGCGCGCCAACCCGGCACCAGCGTGTGGCCGAGCGTTATCATCGCCAGCGCGCCGCCGTACAGGCAGATCGCGCCGGCCACTGCGACGCCCGGTATGAGCAGCAGCATGATGATGGAGCTCACGCGACCGGTGAGCTGCGCGATGGCGGTGACGACGTTGCCGTCGATGACCGCAGGTCCGATCATCGCGCCGAGGATCATCGGCAGCACGGCGCCGAGCGTCGTGCCCCAATAGCAGGCCCAGAACGCCCGGCGTGGGCCGGAATCCGGCGGCAGATAGCGCGAGTAGTCGGACACGTAGGGTGCATAGCCGAGCTGCCAGAGCGCCCCCATGGAAACCATCTTGAAGAAGCCGACCGCGGAGAACGATCCCTGCGTCAGGAAGTGCCCGGGTAGCGGCGTGACGAACGCCAGCCACAGGTAGCACAGCAGCAGTGCGCCGCCGGAGACGTAGCTCATCATGCGCGTCGAGAAGTGGATGAGGTCGTGGCCGTAGATCGCGCCCGCAAGGCTGATCGCGCCGATGGCGATGATCGCCACATCGTCGCTGAGAGAGGGGACGATGAAGTGCACCGACTGCCCGCCGGTCACGAAGGCCGTGCCCGCATATCCCACGTACATGAAAGCGACCAGGGCGACCACGAAGCCGGCTCCCCTGGCACCGAACTGGCCGCGGCTCTGCACCATCTGCGGCACTCCGAGGCGCGGGCCCTGCGCCGCATGCAGCGCCATGAACACCGTGCCGATGAGATTGCCGAGCAGTATGGCGACGACCGCGGAGGTAAAGGACTGATGGAAAATCGTGGTGGCAAGCGCCCCGGTCACGACGGTGAGGACGTTGAGGTTGGCACCGAACCAAAGAGTGAACAGCTGGCTCGCCCTGCCATGGCGCTCATCGAGCGGGATCTGGTAGATCGTGTGCTGCTCGATGCGCGAGGAACTGTTGGCAGGCTGTTGCAACGTAGCGCTCATCCGGGCTTGCCTCGCGGCGCGTTCCGCGAGGCGACCGACTCTAACATAGGCTAGAGTGGCGAGAGTCTATGGCGGCCTTTGCGGATTTTGGCCTCACGCCGGCGCAGCGGCACGAGGCGGTCTTCGGTCATCGCTACGAGCGAGCCGGCATGGGAGGCGCGCGCGGCGAGATCTGGTGCTACAGCGATGCGATCGCTTACCCACCGGGATCGACCGTGCGGTTGTGCGTCAGCTCCACCGTCAGGCGCTATCGACTGAGGGTCGTGCGCGATGGCGCGAGCGCACTGCCGGTGCTCGAGCGCGAGGTGCAGGACGCTCGCTGGCAGGATGCGCCCGAGCAGTGCTCGGTCGTCGGCTGCGGTTGGCAGCCGTCGCTCGAGTTCCGCATCGCGGAGGACTGGCCCTCGGGCGCCTATCGGCTCACGTTGACGGCCGATGGTGCCGACGGCGGCGAGCTGTGTGCACACCACCTCATCATCGTGCGCCCGCACCCCGCTTGCAAAGCACAGCGGGTTCTGCAGATCGCGGCAACCGGATCGTGGACCGCCTACAACACCTGGGGAGGCTCGAACCACTACCAGGGGATCACCGGACCAAAACGCAATCAATACGCACCTACCGTGAGCCTGGAGCGTCCATGGTGCCGCGGCTTCATCGTCCTGCCGGAGGATGCGCCACGGGTGCCGCTTACGGTCGATCCGCCGCCCGGCGCCGCGCCGCGCTATCCGCACCTGGAGTGGGCGTTTGCCAACGGCTACTCCAACAAGTATGCCTCCGCGGGCTGGGCGAGTTACGACCGGAATTTTCTGCACTGGGCCGAGCGCGCCGGCTACGGCGTCGATCTCGCGAGCCAGCACGAATTGCATTTCAGCCCGGAGATTCTCGACGGCTACGCCTGCGTCGTGTGCGTCGGCCACGACGAATACTGGACGTGGGAGATGCGCGATGCGATCGATGCTTACGTCGAGCGCGGCGGCAAGGTCGCGCGCTTCGCGGGCAATTTCATGTGGCAGACGCGCCTCGAGAGACAGGGCAGGGCGCAGGTCTGCTACAAATACCGGGCGCGCGCCGAGGATCCGGTGTACCGGTCCGCCGATCCCTCGCGTACCACCGGCTCATGGGAAGCGCGCGCGGCCGGACGTCCGGGGGCTGCGACGTTCGGCCTCAATGCCACGAATGGTCTGTACGCGGGCTGGGGCGGCTGCGCGCCGCGGGGCGTGCGTGGCTTCCCGGTGTATCGGCCCGAGCATTGGGCCTTTGCCGGCACCGGGCTCTGCTACGGCGATCTCCTCGGAGCACAGGGTCACGCCTTCGGCTACGAGGTCGACGGGCTCGACTACGTGATCCGCGGCGGCCTGCCCGAGCCCACTGCGACCAGTGGTGCGCCGCCCGGACTTAAGATCCTGGCGCTCGGCCTGTCCGCTCTCAAGGAGGAGAGCATGGACGTGCCGCTCGATGACCGATTCCTGTCCGACGACGACGCCAAGTACGTGGCCGAGATCCTGCGCGGCGATCAGAGCGAGGCGGCCGTCGAGCAGGTCAAGCGCGGCTCCGGCATGATCGTCCACTTCGCGCGCGGCCAGGGGGAGGTGTTCCACGCCGGAAGCTGCGAGTGGGTGGCGGCCCTCAAGCGTCGCGATCCCATGGTCGAGCGCGTGACCGCAAACGTTCTCAATCGTTTTCTCGGCGCGTAACTCGACCGCGCCGGGCTCGTAGCCGCGCTCAGGGCGGGCTGTCGAGATACTTCTTCATCCATTCGAGGTAACGCTCGTAGCGATCGACCAGGAAGCTCGGCCGGTCGAGCGTGTGGTGCTCGCCCGGATAGACGATCAGCTCGGCCGGCACGCCGAGCGCGCGCAGCGCCTGGTACATCTGCTCGCCGCCGATGATCGGCACGTTGAAGTCCTTGTCTCCTCCCAGGAAGAGCGTCGGCGTGCGGATGCGGTCGGCGTGGAAGAAGGGATAGGAGACCTTGAGCCACAGCGCGGTGTTCTTCCACGGCGGCCCGAGCTCGGCGTCGTACTCGACCACATACTCATCCGAGCCGTAGGTCGAGAGCTGATTGCCGCTGCCCGCGCCGCTGATCGCCGCCTTGAAGCGCGTATCGCTCGCGATCGTATAATCGGTGAGCAGTCCCCCGTAGCTCCAGCCACCTATCCCTAAGTGCCCCGGGTCGGCAATCCCGGCGGCGATCGCCCAGTCGACTGCGGCCCGCAGGTCCTCAACCTCGAGGTGTCCCCAGTCGGCGAGGATGCTGCGCGCGAACTTCGCGCCCCGGCCGGTGCCACCGCGGTAGTTGACGGCCAGCACGACGTAGCCATGGGTCGCGAACAGCTGCCGCTCGAGCTGCGGGCCGTAGCTCTCGAGGAGCAGGGAGTGATCGTCCTGTCCATTGGGGCCGCCATGGATCCAGACGATGGTGGGATAACGCCGCCCCGGGACATAGTCCGGCGGCTTGACGATCTGAGCATGGATCTGTGTGCCGTCGCGGCTCGCGAAGGCGATGTCCTCGACCGTGCCCAGCGCGAGCTCGGCGAACAGCCCGCGGTTGTGCGCGCTGAGCGGTCGGAGCTTCCCGCCCTCGAGCGCGAAGACCTCGAAGGGTGCGTGATCATCGCCAGCGAGCACAGCCGTGTGGCCTGCGGCGGTCGAGAGCTCGTTCACGACGATTGGGCCCGCCAGGCGCTCAATCGCGCCGTCGGCGAGTCGGACCTGGGCCGGATACTGCTGGCCGTCATCCTCCACCGCGAATTGAATGGCGCCGCCGTCGGCGCTGAACTGCGGCGACAACACCGCGCGATCCAGGCTTGCCGTGAGTACTCGCACACGGCCGGATGTCACGTCGGCCACCGCGAGCGCATCCATGATGTAGGCGTTGTACCTGAGCTCTGCGCCCTGCAGAAAGGCCAGCTGCCGCCCGTCCGGGCTCCATTGGAGCTTCTGGTGGTTCGGCGACCAGGTGCTCAGCAGGCGCTTCGGTTGCGCGCCGGGCTGTAGCGCGAGGAGCTCGATGTCATCGCGTCCGGCGCCGCTGCGGTTGACGGCGTCGTTGCCGACGAAGGCGAGCGTGTGACCGTCCGGTGAGAAGACCGGCAGGGACTCGGCGCGGTCGGTTTCCGCGGTCAGATCGGCGCTGTTGCCGCTCGCGACCTCCAGCAGTGAGAGGTGCGAGCGTGAGCCGGCGGTGAGATAGCCGGCGCGATCCTGCTTGAAGTGATAGGCATCGACGACCAACGGCCGGGGCGCGGAATGCGCCGAGTCATCGCCGCCGCCAGCCTCACCCGCGTGCGACACCAGCACGATGTGGGAGGCATCGGGTGACCACTCGTAGCTCGTGATCTCGCTGCTCCCATGGGTGAGCTGGCGCGGCTCACCGCCCCGCCGGTCGAGAAGCCACAGCTGCGTCGCGCCCCCGGCCGGCCGCGCCGAGAGGAAGCTGAGGAAATGCCCGTCGGGGCTGAAGCGCGGCTCGCTCACACTCTCGCCGCGGGTGAGCTGCACCGGGTCCTTGCCCGACCAGTCGGTGAGCCAGAGCGCGGCGCGGCTCTCGTCCGACTCTTTGTCATAGCTCGTTACAAGGTACGCGACCGCGGCGCCATCGGGCGCCACGCGGATATCGGATACGTCCTGGAAGCGGTACCAGTCATCGGGGCTGAGCGCTCGCCCGGCCTGTGCAGCGAGCGGCGCCAGGCTCAGGGACAAGGCGAGAGCGGCGAGCGGCAGGCGCTTCAGAGTCATGCTCGGTCCGAGAGAAAGGCGCTCAAAGGGCGCGGCAGGCGGCGAGTGTAGCTTGAGGAGCAGAGGTCAGGGCAAACTGCGCCCACCGTCCTGCATGAAGCGATGAGCGCACCGCAACTGACCACCGACTTCAAGGAACGCCTGAGCCAGGCGCACGCGGTGCTGCGTGCCGGGCAGGCGGCGACCGCCGAGCGGGCACTGCGCGCCCTCGAGGCGCGGGCTCCCGGTGAGGTGAATTGTCTGTGGCTGCTCGGGGTGGCATTGCTCGATCAGGGCAAGGTGGCCGAGAGCAGCGCACTCCTCGAGCGCGCGGTCGCCGCGGCCACAGACTTTACCGAGGCGCGCGTCGATCTGGCCCGCGCTTACCAGCGGGCGGGCCGCCCGGCCGATGCGCGTGCCGAAGTGCGGCGGGTGCTCGAGAAGACGCCGCACCATCATCGCGCCTGGCTCGCCTATGGCGACGTGCTGGTCGATCTCGGGCAGTACGACGACGCGCGCGTGGCGTTCGGGCGTGCTCGGCAAACCGATCCCTACCGTGCGCCTATCGAGGAAGCCACCGCCGCGCTCACGGCCGGCGAGCGCCGCAAGTCCGAGGCTGTCTTCCGCGAGATCCTGCGTGCGGACCCGGCACACGTGGCCGCGCTCTGCGGCCTGGCGGCGCTGTCGCTGGCCGCGGATGTGCCCGAGGATGCCGAGCGGCTGCTGCGCCACGCGCTCGCGCAATCGGCGCACACCCCGCTAGGCTGGCGAGGTCTCGGAGAAGCGCTCATCGCTCTCGGGCGTCTCGGGGAAGCGGATGCAGCCGCCCGGCATGCGGCGCAGATCGAGCCCGACAACCCCAATACCTGGATCACGGTCGGCTTGGTCGCCACGCGGCTCATGCGTCATGAGCAGGCGCTCGAGGCCTACGAGCGTGCCGCACGGCTGCAGCCCGGGGAGGTGCGCCTGCGGACCACGCTCGGCCACGTGCACAAGACGCTCGGCAGCCGCGCACAGAGCGAGGCCGCCTACAAGGAGGCGCTCGCCCTCGATCCGGGCCTCGCCGAAGCCTGGTGGAGCCTCGCCGACCTCAAGACCTATGTCTTCGACGACGCGGAGATCGCGGCCATGGAGCGCGTGCTGACCGAGGGGAAGCGCCCGCGATCCGAGGTGGCGCAGCTGCATTTCGCGGCCGGCCGCGCATTCGAGCAGCGCCGCGAGTACCGCCAGGCCTTCACGCACTACGAGCTCGGTAACGCCCTGCGCCGCCTCGATGCGCCCTTCGATGTCGGGCGCTTCGAGGCCCGCTGCGAGCGAATCCGCGGCTTCTTCGACCGCCGTTTCTTCGCGGAGCGCGCCGGCAGCGGCGATCCGAGCCGGGCACCGATCTTCATCGTCGGACTGCCGCGCTCGGGGTCGACCCTCATCGAGCAGATCCTCGCCAGCCACTCGCAGGTCGAGGGCACCATGGAGCTGCCGAATATCCTCATGATCACGCGCGAGCTCGATGCGCTCGCGCCCGACCGCAATGGCTACCCGGAGACGCTGCGCGACCTGCCGGCCGCGCAGCTCACCGCGCTCGGCAGCCGCTATCTCGCCCAGACCGCGCCGCTGCGTCACGGCCACGAGCGTTTTACGGACAAGCTGCCCAATAACTTCAGCCACGTCGGTCTGATCCACGCCATCCTGCCGCAGGCGACGCTCATCGATGCGCGCCGCCATCCCATGGACACCTGCTTCAGCACCTTCAAGCAGCACTTCGCAGTCGGCCAGACCTTCAGCTACGACCTCGAGGATCTTGGCCGCTACTACCGCTGCTACCTCTCTCTCATGGACCACTGGGACGCGGTGCTGCCCGGCAAGGTGCTGCACTTCCAGTACGAGGAGCTGGTGCGTGACCCGGAGCCGAGCATCCGCCGGCTGCTCGAGCACTGCCGGCTGCCCTTCGAGCCCGCCTGCGTGGCCTTTCACGAAACGCGACGCTCGGTGCGCACCGCGAGCGCCGAGCAGGTGCGCCAGCCGCTCTATACGAGCGGCGTCGGTCACTGGCGACATTTTGAGGAGGAGCTCACGCCGCTGCGAGCGGCGCTCGGGGATTGCCTCGCACGCTTCGCCCCTTATTGAACGGTCGTTGACTGAGGATATCTGCTCGCAGATGATTGCAGGGGGAGCACTCAGCGTGCGCGCTGCGGTGTGAACGACGACAAGATCGGCTGATCGGGGAGTGCCGTCATGAGTTCCAACCGGATTCCGGTGGCGCAAGCGTTCTCAGTTTCGATGCACGGGGCGTCGCGTTCCGCGCGGAACCAAGTCGGCGTGGCCGTAGCTGCAGCGCTGGCCGGCGCGGGTGTCTCTCAAGGCCCCGCCTTCGCCGACGCGGCGGCCGCGACCGCACCAGCTGCGGGGAATGCCCTGCAGGAGGTAGTCGTCACGGCCCGCAAGATCCAGGAGAACCTGCAGGACGTTCCGATCAGCATCAGCGTCCTCACCTCCAAGGACCTGGAGAACCTCGGCATCGGCCGCTTCGACGACTTTGCGTACAAGGTGCCGTCGATGACCTTCAACAGCATCGGCCCCGGCACTCAGGTGTTCTTCTGTCGCGGCGTCTCCGATGGCAGCAATGGGAACTACGCCAACACCTCGGCGACCGCAGTGCTGCTCGACGACAGCTCACTCAGCTGGTTTGGGACAGTGCCGGACCTCCATCTTTACGACGTCGAGCGCATCGAGGTGCTGGACGGCCCGCAGGGCACGACCTTCGGTGCGAGCGCAATGGCCTGTGCGATCCGCTACATCACCAATAAGCCGGACCCCAAGGCCTTCAGTGCGGGGGTCGATTTCGACGGCGGAAAGATCCAGGGCGGGACTCACAACGACACCCTCGAAGCCTATGCCAACTTCCCGCTGATCGATGACCGGCTCGCGGTGCGCTTTTCCGGCTACAGCTCCTACCACGGTGGTTTCATCAACAACCTGCTCACCACGCGCGACTGGTACAACGGCACGGTTTCCAACAATGCCCAGTGGGCGGGCGAGGACTATAACCGCGAGCACGAGGAAGGCGGGCGCATAGCGCTCAAGGCGGTATTGAACGAGCGCTGGAGCGCCACGCTCTCATACGACTATCAGCGACTCACCGCCTTTGGGGCGTGGGATGAGGATTTCAACTACGGGGCGCGCGACGTCTCGCGCTTCGGACCGGAATTCCTCGGCAACCAGGACAAGATCGGCGAGTTCCACGTGGACGGCGATCTGGGCGTCGCAGACCTCGTCTTTGCAAGCACCTACTGGTCATTGCCCACGCGGCGCTGGGACGAGTATTCGCAGTACATGGAGAACTTTGCGCCGTCGTACACGCCGTACTTTCCGAACGGCGCCCCCGCGGGAACCCAGCAGGGCTTCACCTGCCTGCACGATCCGGCCTATGGCGGCGTGCCCTTCAGCGGCTGCCAGGTACCGCTGCAGTACTACGAGTACCACACCAATCCCGAGCGCTGGTCGGATGAGCTGCGCTTCAACTCCAAGCCCGGCGGCGTCTTCCACTGGGTGGCGGGCGCGTACTGGGAAAAGACGCGCGACAAGAACTCGGGCAGCACTTATTTCATGCCGGGGCAGCAGCAAAACGGTGACGCCTGGAAGTATGAGAACGGCGTCTACTACACACCGCTCGGTTCCAGCTCGCTCCCGCCCGGCCAGTGGTATGCCTATACCGAGCGCTCCGACTACCTGGCGACGACGGAGTTCGGCAACATCAACTTCGATATCACGCACCAGCTCAACGTCGAAGCGGGCGTGAGCCATTTTCACTCGAACTTCACCTACTACGATCCTTATGGGCAGTTTGGTTACGCAGCTACCTCGCCAGCCCTGAGCACGGGCAGCACGTCCAAGGTGGACTACCGGGCCGGTATCAACTACCACGTCACCGATTCTGCGATGCTGTACGGGGTCTTCAGTCAGGGTTTCCGCGACGGTGGGGCCAACTCCGGGGATCCGCAATCGTGCTACCAGAAGGGCGTGCCGTCGCAATACATCCCCGATACGCTCAATAACTACGAGCTCGGCTGGAAGACCAGCTGGCTCGAACACCACCTGGTGTGGAACGGCGCGGTCTACAAGGAGACCTGGCAGGATCTGCAGACGATCATCTATGACGTCAACATCTGCGCTCCGAGCAGCTTCTATGCCAACGTCGGCAAGGCGCACATCTACGGCACCGAGTCGAACGTCGACTACCGCGTCAACGATAACTGGTCGCTGCAGGGCGCCGCGGCCTACACGGACTCGCACCTCACATCCAGCACCTACCCGACGTTCGAGCCCAACGTCGGCGAGCGGCTGCCGTTCATCGCTTATTTCAACTGGAGCGGCAACCTGCGCTACGACCACCCGCTCGGCACGAGCCTCAAGTGGTACGGGCAGTTCGACGTGGCTCATAAGGGGGACATGTGGGATGACCTGCACGTCGCGGGCTCGAACGGCTTCCCGCGCATGCTGCAGCCGCCCTATTCGCTGATGAATGTGCGCTTCGGCTTCAACCCCGAGGTCGGCAACTGGCTGGTGGAGCTCTACTGCACCAATCTCGCCGACAAGAACGCGATCATCTACACCAATACCGGCAACTTCGACCTGCGCTACACGACCAACGAGCCGCGCGTCATCGGCCTGCGCTTCAGTTACCGCTGGGGCAAGGGCACGGTGGGCGAGGACTGAGGCCGCGCGGGCACAGCCGCTGAGGCGCGCGACGTTGCGGGAGCTCTGAGGGGGTAGGGTGAACGCGTCCACGGCGAACCCGGCAAGCCTTCCCGCCCACGCCCGCGCCGTCGTCGTCGGCGGCGGCATCATCGGCACCTCCGTCGCTTACCACCTCGCCGCCATGGGGTGGAAGGACATCGTGCTGCTCGAGCGCGACCGCCTCACCTCGGGAACCACCTGGCACGCTGCCGGGCTCATGGTGACCTTCGGCTCGACCTCCGAGACCTCCACCGAGATGCGCAAGTACTCGCGCGATCTCTACCGGCGCCTCGAGGCCGAGACCGGCCAGTCGACTGGCCTGTCCCTCATCGGCTTCATCGAGGTCGCATCCGACAAGGACCGCCTGGTGGAGTACCGGCGGGTCGCCGCCTTCAACCGCTACTGCGGCGTCGCGGTCGAGGAGCTCTCGCCGCGCGAGGTGCTCGAGCTCTTTCCGCTGGCGCGCGTCGATGACCTCGAGGCCGGCTTCTATGTGAAGGACGACGGGCGCGTCAATCCGGTGGATGTCACCATGGCGCTAGCCAAGGGCGCCCGGCAGCGCGGCGTGCGCATCATCGAGGGAGTGGCCGCCACGGGCGTACTCAAGGCGGGCGGCCAGGTGACCGGGGTGCGCACGGCGCACGGCGACATCAGGAGCGAGGTCGTCGTCAACTGCGCCGGCATGTGGGCACGGCAGTTCGGCGAGCTGGCCGGTGTCACCATCGCCAATCAGGCCGCCGAGCACTACTACCTCATCACCGAGCCCATCAAAGATCTGCCGCCCAACATGCCGGTGCTCGAGGACCCGGGCGCCTACGGCTACTACCGCGAGGAGGGCGGCGGGCTGATGGTGGGGCTGTTCGAGCCGGTGTGCGCGCCGTGGCGGGTGGAAGGGATCCCCGAGGACTTCTCCTTTGGCGAGCTGCCGCCCGACTGGGAGCGGATGACGCCATTCCTCGAGCGTGCCATGTCACGCGTGCCGATCACCTCGCAGATCGGCATGAAGCGCTTCTTCTGCGGGCCGGAGAGCTTCACTCCGGACCTGCGCCCGATCGTCGGTGAGGCGCCGGAGCTGCGCGGCTACTTCGTCGCCGCCGGACTCAACTCGATCGGCGTGCTGACGGGCGGCGGGCTCGGGCGCGTGCTCGCCCACTGGATCGTGAGCGGCTACCCGGACGTCGACGTCACGGCAATGAACATCGACCGGCTGCACGTCACCCAGGCCAATCCCGAGTACCGGCGCGCGCGCACGGTCGAGTCGCTCGGCATGGTGTACAAGTGTCACTACCCGTACATGTCGCTCAACACGGCGCGCGGCGTGCGCAAGTCCCCGTTCCACGAGCGGCTCGCCGCCGCCGGCGCTTACTTCCGCGAGGTGAGCGGCTGGGAGAGTCCCGGCTGGTACGGCGAGCCCGGCACGACACCCGATCCCGGGCCGCTCACCTGGGGACGGCCGAGCTGGTTCGGACGCTGGCGCGAGGAGCATCGCGCCGCGCGCGAGGGCGTGATCCTCATGGACATGTCGTTCATGGGCAAATTTCTGGTGCAGGGACGCGATGCCGGACGCTGCCTCAACCGCATCTCGGGAAATCAGGTCGACGGCGCCGCCGGCGTCATCACCTATACGCAGTGGCTGAACGAGACGGGCAAGCTCGAAGCCGACCTCACCGTGACCAAGCTCGATGAGGAGCGCTACCTCGTGGTGGTCACCGACACCATGCTGCGTCACGCCGAGACCTGGATGCGGCGTCAGTTCGGCGACGATGCCCGTGCGGGCGTGACGGATGTCACCTCGGCTTACGGGCAGCTGAACGTGCAGGGACCGCGCTCGCGCGAGCTGCTGCAGAGCCTGACCGGCGCCGACCTCTCCAATGCCGCCTTCCCGTTCCGCACCGCGCGCGAGATCGACATCGGCTTCGCGCGCGTGCTGTGCATCCGCATCACCTATCTTGGCGAGCTCGGCTACGAGCTGTATGTGCCCGCCGAGCAGGCCACCCACGTGTACGACCGGCTGATCGCCGCGGGCGCGGGACTCGGACTCAGGCACGCGGGGCTGCAGGCGCTCGGGAGCCTGCGCATGGAGAAGGGCTATCGCGACTACGGCCACGACATCGACAACACCGACGGGCCATACGAGGTCGGTCTCGGCTTCGCGCTCGACCTGAGGAAGCCGGACGGCTTCATCGGCAGGGAGGCGGTGCTCGCGCACAAGGCGCGCGGCCCGCTGACGCGACGCCTCGTCCAGGTGCTCCTCAGGGATCCCGAACCGCTCATGTTTCACGCCGAGGTGGTGCTGCGCGATGGCGCTCCGGTCGGCTATGTACGCGCGGCTTCCTACGGGCACACCCTCGGAGGGGCCGTGGGCCTTGCCATGATCGAGCCTAAGGTGCCGGTCGATGAGGCGTACTTGAGGAGCGGGCACTGGGAGGTGAACATCGCCGGCAAGCTGCACGCGGCTGGTGTTTCGTTGCGGCCGCTCTACGACCCGGAGATGAAGCGCATCCATGCCTGAGCAGCCGCGGCAGCCGCCGGCACCACCCTCGCGCCGCGCCGCCGTGGTGGGACTGCTGGTAGCCCTCGCCCTCATCGTGCTTGGCCTCATCCTCGCGCACATGCTCGGCGATTCCGGCCGGCTTCAGGACTGCGTGCTCTCGGGCCGCACCAACTGTGCCCCCATCGACCCGAGCAACGGAGGATCGCAATGATTCCCGGCTACAGCGACCATGCCGCCAATGAGAGAACGTTCCTCGCCTGGGTGCGCACCGGCATCGCCGTGATCGCCTTCGGCTTCGTGATCGAGAAGTTCAACCTGTTCCTCGAGACGATCGCGCGCGTTGCGGTCGGCGAGCACGTGGTGCTTCCGCGCCATCTCTCGGGACGGATCGGGGGTTACGAGGGGCTGGTGCTCATCGTCGGCGGCGTAGCGATAGTGGTGCTCGCGACCGCGCGCTTCGCGCGTACCACGCGCCTGCTCGACGACCCGGCGGTGCACACCGCCGGGAGCGTGCGCACCGAGCTCATCATGTGCGCCTGCCTGGTGATCGTCGTCGCCAGCTACAGCCTGTACCTGGCGTTCGCCTGAAGGGCGCGGAGCCTCGAGCTACGGCTGCACCGCGCGCTCGATGAGCGGCACCACCGCCGCGAGGTTGGCGGTGAGCGCCGCCGGCAGACCGTGCCGGTCGATCACATACTGCGGGTCATTCCAGGCGATCCAGGTCCGGCCGTCACCGTCCTCGAAGATGAGTGCCTTGAGTGGCAGGTCGAGCCCGGCGACAGGCTCGGTCTGCATGAGCGCAGTGCCTGCCCTGGGATTGCCGAAGATCAGCAACTGCTCAGGCCGCATGCTAAGCCCGGCGCGCGCCGCATCGGCGGCGAAGTCGATGCGTGCGAAGACGAGCACGCCGCGCTCTGCGAGGAGGCTTTCGAGACGCGCGGCGGTCTCGGCTACCGAGTGCGGCGATGCCCGTCGGACGACGCCCGCGTGGGTGATGGCACTGCTCATGGGGATTGGCGAAGCATACTCTTGGGTACGCACAGCCGTGCCTACAATAAAGAGGAGTGGCGGTGCGTCGGATAAGGAGCCATGAAGTCACTGGGTCGGAAACCCGAGGGCAGCCGGCTGGAGCGCATCAGAGCCTCCCCGCGCTTCGCCGCGGAGCGCTTTCGCAACCTCGCGCCGATCCTGCCCGGCCTGCGCGATCCGAATGTGCCGCTGCCCACGCTGCGCGAGTTCCTGTGCGGTGGGGAGCGGCGCGTGCCTGCGGCCCCGCTTCCCTCAGTCAGCCCTCTCGACACCTGGGCGCGGCCACCCGGCAGCGGCCTGCGCGCCACCTGGCTCGGCCACTCCACGGTGCTGCTCGAGATCGACGGCCTGCGCGTGCTCACCGACCCGGTGTGGGGACCGCGCGCCTCGCCCTCGCGCCTCATCGGGCCGAAGAGATTCCAGCCCGTGCCGGTGGCGCTCGGCGCGCTGCCGCACCTCGATCTGGTGCTGGTATCGCACGATCACTACGACCACCTCGACTACCCGACGATCCGTGAGCTGCGCTCGCGCGAGGTGCCGTTCGTGACCTCGCTCGGGGTGGGTGCGCACCTCGAGGCCTGGGGCGTAGACCCGGCGCGGATCATCGAGCTCGACTGGTGGGACTCCTGGACGGCGCCGAACGCCGATCTCACGGTCACGGCCGCACCCTCGCAGCACTTCTCCGGCCGCACCATGAAGACCCGCAATACGACGCTCTGGTCATCGCTCGTGATGCGCTCCGCGCGGCATGCGGTGTTCTTCAGCGGTGACACCGGACTCACGCGCGAGTACGGCGTGATCCGCGAGCGACTCGGGCCGTTCGATCTCACGATGCTCGAGGTGGGTGCCTGGCACCCGGCGTGGGGAGACATGCACTTAGGTCCCGAGAACGCCCTCAAGGCGCACGCGCTGCTCGGCGGCGGTCCGTTCCTGCCCATTCACTGGGGGACCTTTGCGCTTGCCATGCACGCCTGGGACCAGCCCGCAGAAGTGCTGCTCGCGCTCGGTTCCGCGGCCGGCGCGCAGCTGCTGATGCCAAGGCTCGGGGAGGCGGTCGAGCCGGCGCAGGGGAGGAACGTCGAGCCGTGGTGGCGGAGCGCACCTGCGGACCGCGGCCGTCCGGCTGGGTCGCGTATCGCGGCTGCGGTCCTGCCGAAATCGATCTCGGTTCCGATGGACTGAAAGACGGGGGCGGGCCGCTCAGCGGCGCGGTGCGAGTGCCGCGCCTACCGAATCGAACAGCCGCTCGAGGCCGAAGGACACGTCCTGGATGCGGCCGTCGACAAAGAATCCGGGCGTGGCGCGCACGTGGCTGCGCCGGCCGCTGTCCTGGTGCTCGCGCACCCGCTGCAAATACACGTGATCGTCCATCTCGGCGGTGAAGCGCGCCACGTCGAGTTCCAGTCGCTGCGCGTAGCCGTGCAGATCCTTGCGCGTGAGATGCGCCTGGTTGGCGAACATGAGGTCGTGCATCTCCCAGAATTTGCCCTGCTCTCCGGCGCACTCCGCCGCCTCGGCAGCGGCGAGTGCCTGAGCGTGCGCCTGCTCGAGCGGGAAGTGCCGGAACACGAGTCGCACACGGCCGGTGAAGCGTTCCAGCAGCAGCTTCAGCGTGGGTGCCGCCTGCTTGCAGGTCGGGCACTGAAAGTCGCCGTACTCGACTACCGCTACGGGCGCATGCTCGGGCCCGAGGACGTGATCGGTGGTGTCGACCGGAACTGCCAGGTCGTGACCGGGAGAATGCTGCTCGGGCATGGAGATACCTCGGCCCGCATTCTAGCGCGGCACCCGCCGCACGCTCATTTGAAATAGGCGTGGATGACGTCGATCAGTTCGTCGGCGGCCGCGGCGCGTGGGCCGGACACGCGGCCGAGCACGTGCTCGCGCAGGTGATCCTCGAGCACCTCCGCCAGCAGACTGTTGATGGCGCCCCGGGAGGCCGTGAGGAGGTGCATGACGTCCGAGCAGTCGGCGTCGCCCTCGAGGGTGCGCTCGACCGCCTCTACCTGGCCGCGGATCCGCCGGATGCGGTTCAGTAGCTTCTGTTTGTCGCGCACGGTGTGAGCCACTGGCAACGTCTCCTCATACCTAACAGGGGTAATGTATATGAAACCCGCAGCGCCGGATATCTGCAGCGCGGCCCGCGGCAGCGGGCAGCCGCGGGCGCCTCCGCGGTTGAGTCCTACTTCGCGGCCGCGGCGGCCGTGACGGCACTGTCGGGCAGCTCCCGGATCCAGATGTTCCGAAAGCGGACCGGATCGCCGTGGTCCTGCAGCGCGAGCGGCAGCCGATCGGGGCCGGCTGCGTACGGCGGGCGCTGGTGGTGCGCTGTCGGTCCCGTGAGCTCGACGTCATCCTGCACCAGGACGCCATTGTCCAGCACCGTCATGCGCGCCGGGCGCAGCAGCTTTCCGGCGGCATCGAACCGCGGGCCGTGAAAGATGATGTCGTAGCTCTGCCACTCACCGGGCGGTCGCGAGGCGTTGACGAGTGGCGGGAACTGGCCGTAGACCGCCGCCGACTGTCCGTCCGGGTAAGTCGGACTGTGGTACGAGTCGAGCACCTGTACCTCATAGAGGCCGTGGAGGAACACTCCACTGTTACCGCGGTTCTGATCGTCGCCCTTCGGCGGCGCTGGCTCGGCGAGCTCGACGTGCAGCTGGCAGTCGCCGAAGGGGTCGCGGGTGTAGAGATAGCCGGATCCGGGGACGACCTCGAAGTAACCGTCGCGCACGATCCAGCGCGCGGCGCTGCCGTCTTTCTGCTGCCAGCGGGACAGGTCCCGTCCGTCGAACAGCACGACGGCATCAGAGGGGGGACGGCCGGGAGCCGCTTGCGAGCTGGTGGTTCCCGGCTCGATGACCGCGGGCGCCGGCCGGTCACGATCGTGAATCGGGTAGCGCGGATCGACGTACGTCTGCGCGGCGGCACAGCCGGCGCGGGCCACGAGCGCCGCGCAAAGGAGGGCGATCGACCAGGCTGTTTTCATGCAGCTCATCCCTTCAGGCTTCGCCGGGCAAGACCGCCGCCAGAGCTCACGACCACGGTTATAGCGCGGACCGATGCCGATCACCAGGCATGGCGGCCCGCAGCGCGCGCCGCCGCGGCGCAGCTGTAGGACTCGGACCACGCCGTCTTTCGGCCCGCGCCTTTTGCGGGCAGCGCAGGCGTACGCGTAGCGTGCACCGATGACGCACATACGCGTTTTCTCTGATCGGGATCAGCGATGAAGCGCTCACTCTTTTCGATTGCCGCAATGGGCCTGTTGCTCGCCTGGTACGTATGGCAGCGCACGCGTACGCACGGCGGGCAGTTCAGCCGCGATGAGGAGGTAGAGCGCTGGGAGGATGAAGGCGGAGCAGCTGGCTCTCGCGGGCCCGTGCGCTAGGACGGGAATCGAGGTGGCTTCGCAATCGGTCCCGCAGTTGGAGGTGCCAACTATGCAAGTGACTTTCGTGCGAGTGCAGAAGAGCGATGGGATCTGGGGCGTCACACTCAACGGTGCGGATGCGCCATTAGCCAAATTTACGCGCTGGGACGATGCGGTGGACTACGGCCGCAGTCTTGCCGTAGAGAACGTTCACTGCATCTTCGAGTGCCAGGATGAACGCGGGCGCATCGAGGTTCGCGAGGAGTTCTATTCGGACGATTCCGGCGACGTGAACATCCGCTCGATCCTCTAGCAGTTGCTTTCTCGGCCAGTCACGAGTTGCGCGCGCAGCCAGGCGCGCGCGCCTGCCACCGAGCCGATTGCGTAGCGCGCCGCCGTGGGACGCTGCGCACCGACGAGAATCGAAAGTCCTCTGGCGGCCTCGACCGCCGAGAATGCCGCCTCGTCCGTCAGGTCATCCCCGAGGTAAACCGGCCGGCGGCCCTCAAAGGGCGCGCTACCCATCAGATCGCTTATGCCGTTGGCCTTACTGATGCCGCCGTGGGCGATCTCCAGCACCATCGGTCCCTGCAGAACCTCGAGTCCGCGCCCGATGCGGTCCGTGATCGCCCGCAACGCGATTCTGAGCTCGGATTCCAGCTGCGGTGCGTGCCGGTAGTGCAACCCGATCGCGCCGCCCTTGTCCTCGAGGTGCAGAGCACGGTGGCGCGCGGCGACTCCCTCGAGGAGCGGGCGCGCCGCCTCGAGCGCCGCCGCATCGCCGGGGCGGCGGTGATACTGACCGTCGGCGGTGCGAAACTCGAGCCCATGAAGTCCCGAGACCGCGAGACGCATCGGGCTGAACAGGGCATCGAGGCTTTCAATGGCTCGGCCGCTGACGAGTGCGAGCGCACCGCCGCAAGCGGTATGTAAACTGCTCAGAAGCTCGAGTATCTGCGCATCGGCGCGAGCCGCCGCGGGCTCGGGCGCGAAGGGCAGCAGCGTGCCATCGACGTCGAGGAGGAACGCGCACTGACCCGGGTCGACGCGCGGCGGCTCCGTCAGCTGCAATGATTGCTCGCGCTGCGAGCGTCAGCCCGCTGCAGAGGCGGCCGCGTGCGGCATCGACTCACCCGTGGAGTGACGCGCGCTCTGTAAGAGCTCATTGAGGCCCACCGGCCGCGCAGGGTCGAAGCGCGCGAATCCGATGTTCAGCAGCACGGCAGGACAATCGCGCAGGTGCAGCATCTGCAAACCCTGGTCACGGAACAGGTGAGGCCTGCGCGCCGAGTAGTCCATGCTCGGGGTCAGGGCTGCGAATTCCAGGCGCGACAAACGGCCCAGCACTTCGTAGACACCGTAGTTCGGGAACAGGTCGCGCATGAGGTTGCCGAGCTCGCACACGATCGAATGCTCGAGGTGTGCTCCGCACTCGCGCCGGATCTCCTCGAGATTCCTCAGCTCGAAGCAGATCAGCTCGACGGCCTCCTGATCGCGTGCCGCGAGGTCAAGCAGCCGCGTGCCGACCTGGAGAAAGCCACGGCGGTTGTACAGTCCTGAGTGCTCATCACTCAGGTTCGCGCGCTGCAGCGCCTGCAGCAGGCCACGCAGCTCGCGCAGCTGCAATGAAGCGCGTTGCCGCGACGACAGCCCGCGGGGGCGAACCAGCGCGCGCAACGCTCCCTCCAGCTGCGGGTTGTTGTCACTGAGGACGGCCTCGAGAATCTGCCGCCCCAGCTCCGATGACGGTGGGCCGAGGGGGCGCGCGCTCACATGGCGCGATCCGAGGTGACGCGGACGGCCCGCATCGAAATGTCCTGGAGTGGCGGCGGTCTGCATAGAGAGCCTCCCTGAGGCCGTGGTCTAGGTTGCAAAGCGTGACAGCTTCCGCCGGGGGCCCAACCGGCGCTCACGACCTGTCGCCGACAGCAGACGCCGATACACTCTGTCAGAACCCTCTGGCAAGGGCATGGGTATGCCCAGCGACGCTAGAAATGCTGCTCGGTCTGGACGAGAAACTGCACACGTCGAATCGAGTGGTCGGCACTGAAAGGAAAGGCGAGGTCGACGTGAATGACGTTGCCGAGCCCGGAGCGGGCATTCCCTAGGCGCAATCCAAAGCCTGCATCCTTCAAGACCCCGAGCGAGGGCTCACCGAGCGGTGCCTGGCCAAAGGTGCGACCGACGTCGGCAAAGATGGCGCCCCCGACTCGCACCAGCTGCAGGGGATACCAGTCGGTGAAATAGCGCTGCTCGACGGTGAACTGCGCGCGTCCGGTGCCGTCCTGATAGCGCAACGGATAGCCGCGCATACCGTTGTCCCCGCCGAGCAGAATCTGATCGTCGAGGTCCAGCCGCCAGCCCTTGGTCACCGCGCCCGAAGCGTAGAACAGCCAGTGCGAGCCGTGCACGGCGAAATAGCGCACCACGGCATCCGCCAGCCCATTGTGCAGCTGGCCGCCCGACACGCGACCGGAGAAGTCGCTGTACAGCAGCAGCAGCGAGCCGCCCAGGCTGAAACCGCGCGACGCGGTGCTCTGGAAGAGGATCGTGGGGCCAGTCGAGCTCAGGGCTCCGGCCGTCGCGCCGACCCGCATGCTGGCCGCAGTGCCTATGTAGAAGTCCTCGGCGCGGCCGATCTCGTCATGATTGTGGAGCTTGAGGAAATCGTCCTGGATGAGGTCGAACTGCACCCACGGGTAGGCGTACGAGCGGTTCACCGGCAGCAGGCTCGCACCGCCGGGCACCATCGGATCGGGCGCGAACTCATGCGCGTCGTACGTCACCCCGGCGTTCCAGCGCCGCACCCAGCCGTCTTCGAGGCCGGTCGACAGGGCGCCGTACACCTGCGCGCCGTGGTGCAGATCCTCGAAGCGGTCGATGACGTTGCTGCGGTCCCACAACGAGTCGCTTTGCAAATCATTCAGGCCGTAGACGCCCGCCGCCCAGCGCGTGTCGAGCGCGTAGAACGGCTGTTGCACGGTCAACTCGCGCAGCCGGCCGTCGCTCAGGTCGGCGTAGTTTGCATTTACGCCGGTCCAGGTCCCGAACGCGTGATTGTCGGCCACCTCCAGCTGCGAGCTCGAGCGATCGACGGTCGTCGTGTGGGACAGCTGCACGTCCATCCCCAGCCCCAGTATGTTGGAGTCCTGGAGCTGTACCCCGGTGGCATTGGAGCCGCCGCTGCGGCCGAAATTGAATCCGGGATCCAGGGTCCAGACGTCGCGCGTCGTGACCTCGATGTCGACCTTGTTGTCGTGCCAGCGCACCGGACGAATCCAGGCGTCGTAGAAATAGCCTTCCGCGCGCAATAGCCGTTCCGACTCTGCGAGCAGCCGCTGCCGGTAGCGATCCCCGGGCCGGAAGAGCAGGTGGTCGCGGATGACGCGCGCGCGGGTCCTGATATGCAGCCGGTCGGCGAGCCGGAACAGACGGGTATTCTCCTTCGGGTCGGCGAGATTGAAAATGTTCTGATTGTCCACCGTCACGGTGCCGATCACTGCGCCGTGCGCCTCGAGCTCAGCATCCGTCGGGATCTGCGCCGCGGCGGGTGTGGCGGCGAGTGCAGCACCGCCGGGGACCGCCGTAGCGACGGACAGCAGCGCGATCAAGAGTGGACCAGTTCGCGTTGGCATGCCCGCGCGTTCACAGAGAAAGTTGCTCTCCTGAGTAGCATCTGCACGTGCCGCGACCTGTCAGCACGTGCCGTCAGACGCTGTCGGCGGACAATGCGAAGTTTCCGCCGCAGGCGGCCTCGCGCACGCGCGGGGTCAGACGCTTCTGACCGGCGAATCCGCGCTCACTGAACGACAGCGCGCGGCGCTGGCGCGAGCATCGCTGCCGACATGTGCAGGCCCAGCCACAAGCGGAAACAGAAACGAGCATGAGCGAAGACAGCTACGAGCTTGAGCCTGAGGTACTGAGCTACAGCGCGTTCCACAACCGGCAGGTGCTGCGCGCCTGGCAGGAGCGGCGACGCGTGTACCAGTGGCGCGAGTATCTCGGACGTTCCGCCGCGGCAGTCGCGGCCGATACCGGCGGCGCAGGGGCTGTGCCCACTTTCTACAACCCACAGGAGCGATCCATGGACAAGGAGCAGATTTCCGGCGGCTGGCATCAACTGAAGGGCAAGGTCAAGGAACAGTGGGGCAAGCTCACTGATGATGACCTCACGCAGCTCGAGGGCCACGCCGAGCAGCTGGCCGGCAAGATCCAGCAGCGTTACGGGGTAGAAAAAGCGGAGGCCGAAAGGCAGGCGAAGGAGTTTCGCGCGCGCAATAAGTGGAACTGATCGCGATGCTGGCGGCGCCGACGGCGGGACATCACCGCTTGTCGGCGTCGCAACGCCGCGCGTGCCGAATCAGCGCCTCGAGGTCATTCAGGACGCGGCACATCCCGGCAAGGAGCCGAGCAGTGCCGTGACCGCATCGGCGGCCACCGGCTTCGTCAGGTGATGATCGAACCCCGCCTCGAGGGCGCGGCGCTTGTCCTGTTCCTGTCCCCAACCGGTCACTGCGATGAGGGTGGCGTGCTGCCCCCAGGGCGCGGCGCGAATGCGCTGTGCCAGCTCGTAGCCGCTCAGATCCGGCAGGCCGATGTCCACCAGCAGCGCCTGGGGACGGAAACGCTCGCCGAGCTCGAGCGCCCGAAGAGCCGTGTAGGCCGTGCGCACCGTGTGACCGGACAGCTCAAGAAGCGTCGCGCAGGTATCGGCCGCGTCCTGACTGTCATCGACGACGAGAACCCGCAGCGCAGCGTCGCTCGTGCACTGGGGAGCGGTCGAGGGACTATCTGCCGCGGCACGACCGGACGGATAGGGCAGCATGACCGTGAACTCGCTGCCTCGTCCGAGGCCCGCGCTCTGCGCCCCCACGGTACCGCCGTGCAGCTCAGTGAGGCCGCGAACCAGCGCCAGACCGATTCCCAAGCCATCGTTGTTGCCGCTACCAGCCTGGGCCTGAGAGAACAGGGTAAAGAGCCGCGGCATCATCTCCGCTGAGATGCCTGGCCCGTTGTCCCGTACCGTGACCACCAGCCGTTCGGGCTGCAACACGGCCCGCAGCTCGATCCGTCCGCCGGCGTCGGTGTACTTGGCCGCGTTGATCAAAAGGTTCGAGAACACCTGCGCGAGCCGCGTTGCATCGGCATGCAGCTCGACCGATGCCGGGGGCAGATCGATGGCGAGCATGTGACGCTTTGCATGGATGATGGGCCGTGCGGTCTCGACCGCGGCCGCCACGATCGACTTGAGGTCCGTGTTCTGGCGCTTGAGCTCGAGCGTGCCGTGCGTGATGCGCGAGATGACGAGCAGGTCATCGAGCAGCCGCCCCATGTGCGCGACCTGACGTTCGATGACGTCCTCGGCGTGCAGCCGCTGAACGGTCGTGCATCCCGGTTTCCTGGTGGTGGCGAGCGCGTAGCGGATGGGCGCCAGCGGATTGCGCAGCTCGTGGGCGAGCAGCGCCAGGAACTCATCCTTGCGACGGTCGGCATCGCGCAGCACCCCCTCACTGCGCCGCAGGCCGTCCTCGAGTCTCAGCCGCTCGATGAAGGCGCTCGCCTGCCGCAGGTACAGATCGAGGCGACGCAGCTCCTGATCGTCGGGGCGCCGCGGGCTGCGAAAATGCGCGGAGATGACGCCGAGTGCGATGCTCTTCGCACTGATCAGCGGCGCCGACAGCACGGCGCGATAGCCGGCCGCCCGCGCCGCCTCGCGATAGGGCTCGTAACCTGCGTCCGTGCTGACGTCTTCGATGAACACGCGCTCGCCCGCCCGCAGACTGCGGCCGCAGGCGGTGTCGTCGCTCGAGGAGACCTCGCGAAAGAAGTCGAGGAACTCCTGTCCGAAGCCGCGCTGCGTGATGATGCGCAGCACCCCCTGTTCGCCATCGAGCAGCTGGATGTTGCCCATGTCGGCGCCCAGCGTCTCGATGGTCGCGGCCAGCATCTCATCGAGCCCTTCGGCCAAACTCTGCGAGCCCCACAGCCGCGTGCTGCATTCGGTGAGGCGCGCCAGCGCGTCGACCTCGGCGGCGAGGCGTTGCTCGCTGACCCGCAGGGCGGTCTCGGCGCCCTTGCGGTCGGAGATATCGCGGGCGATCTTGGACGCGCCGACGATCGCACCCGCGGCATCGCGAAGCGGTGAGATCGTGAGTGACACCGGGATCCGGCGTCCGTCCTTTCTCAGACGGGTCGTGTCGAAGTGATCGATGCATTCCCCGCGCCGCAGCTTCTCGAGGATGAGCCGCTCTTCCTCGTACAGCTCGGGCGGGATGATCAGGGTGATGGGCTTGCCGATGGCCTCATCGGCGCGGTAGCCGAAGATACGGGTCGCGCCGGCATTCCACGAGAGGATCTGGCCGGTGAGGGTCTTGCTGACGATCGCATCGTCCGAGGACTCGACGATCGCGGCGAGCAACGCGCGACGCATGCCGCGATGGTCGTCGGGGGCATCCAAGTCCGGCGCCGATGAGGGCAGCCACGCGGCTGTGCTTTCTACGCTCATGCGCGCTCTCCTGCGAGGCGCCGTTACGCTGAGGGGGAAGGGAGGTTATACAAACGGGACCCCGAGCGCACGGGGCCGTTCGGCAAACAGTGTAGGATCGCGCCTACAGGCTGGGCCCGGCCGATCCTGCACAATCCGGCACCCGAGATGGATACGAACAGCGTCATCCTGACCCAGGATCTCGCGCACGAGCTGCGCGATGCGTTGAGCCCCGCGGCGGGCGCGCTCGACCTGCTGCGCATTCAGGGACAGGACCCCGCCGCGCGGGTGGCGGCTGCCGACAAGATCCAGCGCAGCCTGCAGCGCGCCCTGGCCACCGTCGATTCCTTCCTGCTCGCGGCGGCAGCCGCGGAAGGAGCGCTGACGCTCAACCTCAAGCGCGAGCGAATGTCCGTGCTCGCCCGCGCGCTCAGCGAGTGTCTGCCCGAACACCTGCGAGGATGTTGGCAACTCCTTGAGCCGCTCTCTGAGGAGGAGGTGGCGATCGATTGCCCACGTGCCTCGGAGGCGGTCGGGGCACTGGTTCGATATGCGTATGCGATCGCCGAGCCGGGCGGCGCGGTCACGGTGCGCTCGAGCGGCCGGGAGATTCGCGTGCGGGTGCGCACGCTCAGCGGTGTGGCGCCTTCGACGGAGTGGTTTGTTCCGTTTCGGGGCAGGCATTCCGGCGATATGGCATTGCGAACGGCGCGCGAGCTGATCCGGCTGCAGGGCGGAACGGTGGAGCTTGCGCAGCCCGAGGCGGGCACGGTCGAATTCGTCGCCGGGTTCGCGCCGGGAAGCACAGCCTCGACTCAGGTCGCAGGGGAGCAGCTGACTAGGCGCGCGCACTCGGCGGTGAATCGCGTGCCGACCGGGCAGCGCTCCAACCACATTCTCATCGTCGATGACAGCGCGCGGGTTCGGGCTGCTTACCAGGAGATTCTGGAGGCCTCCGGATACACCGTCAGCGTAGCGGTCAGCGCCGAGGACGCGCAGCGCCAACTCGAGCGCGCGCGACCCGACGCGGTGCTGATCGACATTCATCTCACGGGTATGAACGGCTTCGAGCTGGCACGCGCGATCCGGGCCCGATCGGGCGGCGCCATTCAGCTCGTGATGCTGAGTGGCATGACGCTCGACGGCACGCGCCGCCGGCTTGCCGAGGAAGCCGGCTTCGATGCATGCCTCGACAAGATGGCGGGTCCGATTGCCGTGCACGAACTGCTGCGCGGCACCCTCGATCGCACCCTTACGCCCTAACCGCGCGCGCGGTTTTGCCCGATGCGTACGCGTGGCCACCGCGGCGGCGGCCACTTGGCCCCGTGAGGGCGGGCGCTGACAGCACAGCGGAAGGATCGATGACTGCGAGTTCTCGCGAGCCGATGTAGGGTCGCACTCTCTAGCTTCGCCGACCGGTCGGTATAACGGCGGCCGGGCTGACCCAGCAACGCACGAGCGAGGTCACTATGCTGTATTACGCTGCAGTGTTTCTGCTGATAGCCATCGTTGCCGCGGTGTTCGGTTTCGGTGGCATCGCCGCCGGTGCTGCGGGCATCGCCAAGATTCTCTTCGTCCTGTTCCTGATCGGAGCCATCATCACCTTCGTGATGAGCCGGGGACGAGTCTGACCGGCGCGGCGGCGCGCCTCTGAAGTCGAAGGAGCTATTCATGGAAAGCACGGCAAACGACCTGGACCGCGAGCACACCCGCAACGGCGAGGCGCTCAGGACGGCGAGCACACGGCAGGCGGTGAGGGACGAGGTACGCCGTCTCATGGAAGACGTCGAAGAACTGATCCGGCGGGTGGGCGATGCGGCGGACCCCGAGATCGCACGGCTGCGCAGCAAGGTGGAGGCGGCCATCTCGACCACCAAGGAGGCGATTGCCAGCCGCACTGAGCGCGTCCAGCAACACGCGCGCGACACGTTCGCCGCCGGCGACAACTACGTCCACGAGCAGCCGTGGCGCGCGGTAGGTATCGCAGCGTTCATCGGCATGGTGGTCGGCTTTCTGGCGGCTCGCAGGTAGGGGATAGATGAGACAGTTCGCGCGCACAGCCGAGGAGCCGCCACACCTCAGCGACACGCGTGACATTCGCGACCGCGCCCGCGAGCACCTCGAGCGCGGCGCCGTGACCGAGGCCTATCGCGCGGACCGCGATGCGATTCTGCAGCTCCTCTACATGGCGAGCGGGCTGCAGGCAGAACCGGCGCGGGAGGAGCTGTTGGAGCACTCCAACGAGGAGCTCGAGCATGCGGACCGCCTGGCGGCCAGGATCGTGCAGCTCAACGGCGAGCCGAATTTCGATCCGGTGGGTATGGCCGAGCGCAGCCAGGCCGAGTACATCCCGGGCGACTGCATGCTGCAGGAAGACCTGGTTGCCGAGCGGATCGCCATCGAATCCTATGCGGAGATGATCCGCTACGTTGGCGCCGCGGATCCGACCACGCGCCGACTCCTCGAGGACATTCTCGCCAAGGAAGAGGAGCACGCGGAGGAGCTCGCGAGCCTGCTCGCCGGCCCGCGCGCCCTGCGCTCTCCGGCAGCGCGGCCCGAGCCGTCCGCTGCAAAGTAACCTCGGACGCCGCAGGCGGACATGACCGCCGAGCGCCATTCTCCCCCAGACGCTCGCGGTGGCGACGCCGATGAGAAGCTGCCTGATCCGATCAGCCGCAACATCACCGACATTCGCCGGCTGCAGCAGCGCGAGCGTGCCGCGCTGCGGATGTCGGAGCGGCGGCTGGAACGAATTCTCAATGTGCTCGCGCGCCCGAGTTACCCGCTGGCGCTGCTCGGCTTCGTGATCGTCTGGCTGGCGGTCAATACCCTGGGCGCGCTGATTCATTTGACGCCGTTCGATCCGCCGCCGTTTCCGTGGCTGCAAGGTCTGATCACCCTGACCGCGCTGCTGACGACCACCGTGGTGCTCACCGTGCAGCGTCGTCAAAGTGCGCTCGCCGCGCATCAGGCACACCTCGACCTGCAGATCAATCTGCTCACGGAACAGAAGGTGTCGAAAGTCATCCACCTGCTGGAAGAGCTGCGCACGGACCTGCCGATGGTGTCGGATCGTTCGGATCCGCATGCCTCGGATCTGCAGAGGCCGACGCGGGCATCGCAGGTCGTCTCGGCGCTCAGGGAAACGGGAGTCACCGAGGCCCTCGACGGCGAGCGCGACAAAGAGCATGCCAGTCGTGAGGCACGTGGTCGCAAGCGCGCCACAAGACGAGCTCGTTAGCCTCCGCACGGTAGGGATCGACCGACCGCCGGAGGTGGCATGCGCGGCTCCAGTGCGGCGCGGCACGCCAGTAAGCTCAGATCGTCATCAAACGGACAGGAGTATTCTTATGAATCGAATCGTCATAGCGATCGCATGCGCGACGATGAGCGGTGTTGGCGGGATTGCGCTGGCGCAGGCGCCGCCTCCGGATACGCAGCCGCCCCCGCCCACCGCGCCACCGAGTGACTACCAGTCGGCCCCGACGCCGTCCGCAGGCAGCAGCAGCACGACGAGCTCCGACAGCAAGCATGCGTTGATGAAGCAATGCATGGCGCAGCAGGAGCAGAATCAGGCGAACTCGGGCATGTCCAAGAAAGACATGAAGAAGTACTGCAAGAGCCAGGTGAAGAACTCCGCCCAGAATCAGTGAATCCGCAGGCGGTGGCCGCTCCCGGCTCGCGTGTAGTTCCCGTCCTACATCCCATGAGTCTCGTCGCCCGAGAGACGCAGGCGCACTCCTCGGCGATAGTCCTACGGCGCGGTGCGCGGCACCGCGGGCTGGAGGAGACCGTGCAAGATCTCGCTGCATCGCACCGGAGCTGAAGGGCGTGCTGGCACTCGCGGAACTTGGGGCGCTTGCACTGCGTCACCTCGACGCTTACGGGGTATTGGTGCGCTCGGATCTCGTGGCGGGGCGCAGGCACTGGCGGCGGCGCATCCTAACGGTCGGGGTCCTCATCAGCGCCGCGCTGCTCGCAGTGGCGCTCATCTGCACCACGATCATCGCCGCCGCATGGCGGGTCGGCGCCGAGCTGTGGGCGAGCGGTGCTCTGGCGGCACTGTTCATCCTCATCGGCGCCGCAGCGTTGTGGCGCCTGCGCGGCCTCGGCGGGACCGCGCCCAGCCAGACGGGACGCGAATGGGCCAAGGACAGGCAGCTCCTCGAGGAGCTCCTGCAACGGCTCGAGCAGGTGAAGTCAATGAGCGAGCGCGTCCCGAACGGGGATACTGCTGAGGCCCTCGTGACACTGGCGGACAACCGTGCGCAGCTGCGACGCCTGCTCGACAGCAGCACGGCTCAGTCATTTCCTCGCAGCGCCACCATGCGCTGGGTGGTGCGGCAGCTGCTGATGTCGCGCTCGCCGTGGCGGCAAGCGCTGCGCGGCCCGCTCGCGATGCTGTTCTTCGGGATCCTCAAGCGGGCCGTGCGGCGCATGGGCCGGTCGGGCTCGCGGGCCGTGAGGGCAGTGCATTGAATGCCCAGGCCGCAGACTCATCCCCCTGGCTAGCCGAGCGGCCGCCGCCCCCCGTGCACCTGCCGTTGCCGCCCGCCGTGGGTCCGATCGAGGCTCGCCCCCGGATTGGATCGCTGGCGCGCGCGGTGTGGGTGCTGGCGGCTTGCGGCGTGGTGGCCACCCTGTGGTTCGGCCGGCCGGTGCTCGTGCCCGTGGTCCTCGGCGTCCTGATTGCGCTCGTGCTCTCCGGGATCGTGGAGACGCTGCGCCGCCTGCATATCCCGCGTGTAGTGAGCTCGGTGGCGCTGCTTGCCGTGGTTCTCCTGGCCCTTGTGAGCGCCGCCGATGCGCTCTGGGCGCCCTCGCAACTGTGGTTCCAGCGTGCTCCGCGTGTGCTGCGCATCGTCGAGCAGCAGCTGCGACCGGCACAGGCGGTGGTGCGGCAGCTCGACTCGATCGTCACGCGAGCACGCACGCTGGTGACGCCGGCGGCAGGCACCGCGGCGGGGCCGTCCCAGTCGCTGCAGGCGCCGAGTGCGTTCGTGATGCTGGCCGATACGGGCTGGTTCGCCGCCTCGGCGGCGATGACGCTCGCACTCGCGCTGCTGCTGCTGTCCGCCGGACCTGCCTGGCTCGCGCGCGCTGCCGGTGCACTGGCTGGCCGCGCGCACGGTGCCAAGACGATGCGCATGCTCGAGGCGATCCGCCTCGAGATTGGCC
The DNA here is from genome assembly GCA_035568235.1 of Steroidobacteraceae bacterium. GTDB lineage: Bacteria > Pseudomonadota > Gammaproteobacteria > Steroidobacterales > Steroidobacteraceae > 13-2-20CM-66-19. Next base: position 118,798 of record DATMOK010000003.1, read on the forward strand.
GCTACTACGGGACGCTGGTACTGATCAATATCGGCTTTGGCCTGGTCACCGCGCTGGCGATGCGCCTGCTCGGCGTACCCAATCCCTGGCTGTGGGGCGCGGTTGCCGGAGTACTGAACTTCATCCCGTATCTCGGCTGTGCGGTTACGCTCCTGCTACTGACCCTCGTCTCCCTCGTGACGTTCGCGCACGGAGCTCAAACGCTCACGGTCATGGCCACGTTTGTCGTCCTCGCTGGCGTTGAGGGGCACGTGGTCGAGCCGCTGTTCCTCGGGCGACGCCTCAAGCTCAACCCGATCATCGTCCTCGTGGCGCTGTGGCTGGGCGGCGGGTTGTGGGGTGTCGCCGGCGTCCTGTGCGCGATTCCCGTGCTGGTGGCGGCCAAGGTGGGCGCGGCCCATCACCCGCAGGGCGAATGGCTCGTGCGGCTGCTTGGCCCGGGCACCGAGCCTGCCAAGCTCGGCCGGCCGGCGTTGCGCGCGTCGGCCCCGGCGCCAGCGCCGCCCGCCGTGTAATCATCGTCCTACAGCGCAGCCAGAGACATACCGACACCCGCGGATTTCTCCACCCAGTACCGTCCCCCGTTGCGCTACCGGTCATGGCGTTTTGCGGAGCGCAAATTGGGGGGCTGGGGTAATGGAGCCACGCGAAAGCACGCGCGCCGCGCGCCGTCCAAACGGGCACGGCAGCGCATCCGTCGAGCTGGACCAACGCAAGCTGCTGCGGGCCCTGCAGGCCGTACGTGACGGGGATTTTTCCGCACGCCTGCCGAGTGACCAGACCGGGCTCGCCGGCAAGATAGCCGACACCTTCAACGAGATCGTCACCGCGAGCGAGCATCTGGCCCGCGAGCTCGAGCGTGCCGGCCAGATCGTCGGCAAGGACGGCAAGACCCGTCACCGCGTGGCGAGCGATCGCCGTACCGGCGCCTGGGGTGCAATGGAGAGCTCGGTCAACACCCTGATCGACGACCTGGTGTGGCCGACGCGCGAGGTGACACGCACGATCTCCGCGGTCGCCAAGGGCGACTTGCAGCAGACGATGAGTCTCGAGGTCGACGGCCGCTCCCTCAAGGGCGAGTTCCTGCGCTCCGCCACCATCGTCAACACCATGATCGAGCAGATGAGCGCCTTCACCTCGGAGGTGACGCGCGTCGCGCGTGAGGTCGGCACCGAGGGCAAGCTCGGCGGCCAGGCCGCAGTGCCAGGCGTTGCCGGCACCTGGAAGGATCTCACCGACAGCGTCAATTCCATGGCCAGCAATCTGACCGGCCAGGTACGCAACATCTCCGAAGTGACCATCGCGGTCGCCAACGGCGATCTGTCGCGCAAGATCACGGTGGATGTGCGCGGCGAGATCCTGCAGCTGAAGGAGGCCATCAACACCATGGTGGATCAGCTGCGCTCGTTTGCCTCCGAGGTCACGCGCGTGGCGCGCGAGGTCGGCAGCGAGGGCAAGCTCGGCGGTCAGGCGGCCGTGCCCGGCGTCGCAGGTACCTGGAAGGATCTCACCGACTCGGTCAATGCAATGGCGACCAACCTGACCGGTCAGGTGCGCAACATTGCCGAGGTGACCACCGCGGTGGCACGCGGTGATCTGTCGCGCAAGATCACGGTGGACGTACGCGGCGAGATTCTCGAGCTCAAGAACACCATCAACACGATGGTCGATCAGTTGAACAGCTTCGCGGCGGAAGTGACGCGCGTGGCGCGCGAGGTCGGCACGGAGGGCACGCTCGGCGGCCAGGCGGCAGTCCCGGGGGTGGCAGGCACCTGGAAGGACCTCACCGACAGCGTCAATTCGATGGCGCGCAACCTCACCGGCCAGGTGCGCAACATCGCCGAAGTGTCAACCGCGATTGCGAGCGGTGACCTGTCGCGCAAGATCACGGTGGACGTACGCGGCGAGATCCTGCAGCTCAAGGAGACCATCAACACCATGGTGGATCAGCTGCGCTCGTTTGCCTCGGAGGTGACGCGCGTCGCCCGCGAAGTCGGCAGCGAGGGCAAGCTCGGTGGCCAGGCCCTGGTGCCCGGCGTGGCCGGCACCTGGAAGGACCTCACCGACAGTGTCAACTCGATGGCCGGCAATCTGACCGGCCAGGTGCGCGATATCGCCGAGGTCGCGACCGCCATCGCCAACGGCGACCTGTCGCGCAAGATCACCGCCGACGTCAAAGGCGAGATTCTGCAGCTCAAGGAATCCATCAATACGATGGTGGATCAGTTGAACGCGTTTGCCGCGGAGGTCACGCGCGTCGCGCGCGAGGTCGGTACCGAGGGCAATCTCGGCGGCCAGGCGGACGTCAAGGGAGTGAGCGGCGTCTGGAAGGATCTGACCGACAACGTCAACTCGATGGCGAGCAACCTCACCGATCAGGTGCGCAACATCGCCGAGGTCGCGACCGCGATTGCGCGCGGCGACCTGTCGCGCAAGATCACGGTGGACGTGCGCGGCGAAATTCTGCAGCTGAAGGAGACCATCAACACCATGGTCGATCAGCTGAACGCGTTCGCGGCGGAGGTGACCCGCGTGGCGCGCGAGGTGGGTACCGAGGGCAAGCTCGGCGGTCAGGCGGACGTGAAGGACGTGAGCGGGGTGTGGAAGGATCTGACCGACAAGGTGAACTCGATGGCGAGCAACCTTACCGGTCAGGTGCGTAACATCGCCGAGGTTGCGACCGCGATCGCGCGCGGCGATCTGTCACGCAAGATCACCGTGGACGTGCGCGGCGAGATTCTGCAGCTCAAGGAAACCGTCAACACGATGGTCGACCAGCTGAACAGTTTCGCTGCCGAGGTGACGCGCGTGGCGCGCGAAGTGGGCACCGAGGGCAAGCTCGGCGGTCAGGCGATCGTGCCCGGAGTCGGCGGCACATGGAAGGACCTGACCGACAGCGTGAATTCGATGGCGCGCAATCTCACCGCCCAGGTGCGCAACATCGCCGACGTGTCGACGGCCATCGCGCGCGGCGACCTGTCGCGCAAGATCACGGTGGACGTGCAGGGCGAGATCCTGCAGCTGAAGGAGACCATCAATACGATGGTCGACCAGCTGAATAGTTTCGCGGCGGAGGTCACGCGGCTGGCGCGCGAGGTCGGCACGGAGGGCAAGCTCGGCGGTCAGGCGACGGTACCGGGCGTCGCCGGCACCTGGAAGGACCTCACCGACAACGTCAACGTCATGGCCAACAATCTGACCAACCAGGTGCGCGGCATCGTCAAGGTCGTGACCGCGGTGGCCAATGGCGATCTGCGCCAGCGGCTGACGGTGGAGTCCAAGGGTGAGGTGAACGCGCTCGCCGACACGATCAACAGCATGACCGCCACGCTCGCGATCTTCGCCGACCAGGTGACCAGCGTGGCGCGCGAAGTCGGGGTCGAGGGCCGCCTTGGCGGACAGGCACACGTGCCGGGCGCGTCCGGCACCTGGAAGGACCTCACGGCCAACGTGAACCTGCTGGCCGACAACCTCACCAATCAGGTGCGGGCGATCGCCGAGGTCGCTACCGCCGTCACCGAGGGGGATCTGACACGCTCGATCCAGGTGGAGGCGCGCGGCGAGGTCTCGGAGCTCAAGGACAACATCAACGCGATGATCGGCAATCTGCGCGAGACTACCGAGCGCAATACGGTGCAGGACTGGCTGAAGACCAATCTCGCCAAGTTCAGCCGCATGATGCAGGGGCAGCGCGATCTGGTCACGGTGGGCAAGCTGCTGCTCTCGGAGCTGGCACCGCTGGTCAACGCGCAGCAGGGCGTCGTGTACGTCCTGCAGGTGATCGACGGAACGCCGTATCTCAGGGAGCTCGCCAGCTACGCGGATGAGGCGAGCGACAACCGCGCGCCGCGTCGCTACGCATTCGGCGAGGGGCTGGTCGGGCAGGCGGCCGCCGACCGCCAGCGTCTCATCCTGACGGACATCCCGGACGGCGCTGTGCAGGTGCGGGCCGGACTCGTGATCGCCAGGCCGCGCAGCGTCATCGTGCTGCCGGTGCTGTATGAGGGACAGGTGAAGGCGGTGCTGGAGCTGGGCTCGCTCGGGGAGTTCACCGCCGCACACCTGGCGTTCCTCGAGCAGCTGACCGGCAGCCTCATCGGCGTGGTGCTCAACACCATCGAGGCGACCATGCGGACCGAGGGGCTGCTGACGCAGTCCCAGCAGCTGGCCGCCGAGTTGCAGACCCAGCAGACCGAGCTCCAGCAGACCAACGAGGAACTGGCCAACAAGGCGAAGCTGCTGGCCGAGCAGAACGCCGAGGTCGAGCGCAAGAATCAGGAGATCGAGCTCGCCCGGCGCGCGCTCGAGGAGAAGGCGGCGGAGCTGGCGCTGACCTCGCGTTACAAGTCGGAGTTCCTGGCGAACATGTCGCACGAGCTGCGTACGCCGCTCAACAGCATCCTGATCCTCGGGCAGCAGCTGGCGGACAACGCCGACCACAATCTCTCCGCACGCCAGATCGAGTTCGCCAAGACGATTCACGGCGCCGGTACCGACCTCCTGAACCTCATCAGCGACATCCTCGATCTGTCCAAGATCGAGTCAGGTACGGTCACCGTGGAGTCCGAAGACCTGCCGTTCAGCCATCTGCGCGAGACCATCGAACGCAACTTCCGGCACGAGGCCGAGGCGCGCAAGCTGTCCTTCACGGTCGACGTCGATGCGCACCTCGGGCGCGTGATCACCACCGACTCGAAACGCCTGCTGCAGGTGCTGAAGAATCTGCTGTCGAACGCCTTCAAGTTCACCGAGCGCGGCGGGGTGCGTCTGCACGTCGGTCAGGCGATGGGCGGCTGGGCGGCCGAGCACCCGGTGCTGAGCCAGGCACCGGCAGTCGTCGAGTTCTCCGTGAGCGATACCGGCATCGGCATTCTGCCCGAGAAGCAGAGGATCATCTTCGAGGCCTTCCAGCAGGCGGACGCGGGTACGGCGCGCAAGTACGGCGGTACGGGCCTCGGGCTCGCGATCAGCCGCGAGCTCGCGCATCTGCTTGGCGGCGAGATCCGTTTGAGCAGTGTCGCCGGCCAGGGCAGCACCTTTACGCTCTATCTGCCCCAGTCCTATGTGGGGGCGGCCTACAGCCGCGGCGCCATTGGCAGCCCGGCGGGCGCCGTGGTGTTCACCAGGCCCACCTATCAGCCCGCTTTGCCCGCGGCACGCATGGACGACATTGCCGATGATCGCGAGACTCTGCAGCCGGGGGAGGCGACGCTGCTCATCGTCGAGGACGATGCGCACTACGCGCGCATCCTCATGGATCTGGCGCGCGCCCGCGGCTTCAAGACGCTGCTGGCGCGCACCGGAGCGGACGCCCTGGCGCTGACGCGCAAGTATTCCCCGACCGCCGTGTCGCTCGATGTATTCCTCCCCGACATGCTCGGTTGGACCGTGCTCAACCATCTGAAGCGCGACCCGGAGACGCGCCACATCCCGGTACAGGTCCTCACCGTCGAGGACGAGCGGCAGTACGGGCTCGAGCGCGGCGCCTTCTCTTTCATCACCAAGACCATCACCACCGATGAGCTCGAGGCGGCCCTCGATCGGCTGAAGAGCTTCAGTGCCTCGCGCGCGCGGCGCCTGCTGATCGTGGAGGATGAGGCCGCCGAGCAGCTGAGCATCACGGAGCTCCTCGGCCATGATGACCTCGAGATCGTCGCCGTGGGCAGCGGCGCCGCGGCGCTCGAGGCGCTGCGCGCGGGCGGGTTCGACTGCATGGTGCTCGACCTGCGCCTGCCGGACATGTCGGGATTCGAGCTGCTGGCGGCGCTGCAGGCCGACGGCCGGCTGCGGCAAACGCCGGTGATCGTATTCACCGGCCGCGAGCTGTCGGCAGACGAGGAGCTGGAGCTGCGCAAGAATGCCAAGAGCATCGTGCTCAAGGGTGTGCGCTCGCCCGAGCGGCTGCTCGATGAGACCGCGCTGTTCCTGCACCGCGTGATCGCCGATCTGCCGCCGCACAAGCAACAGATGATCCAGGCGCTGCACGAGAGCGACGAGCCGCTGCACGGCCGCAAGGTGCTGGTGGTTGACGACGACGTGCGCAATATCTTTGCGCTCAACAGCCTGCTCGAGCGACACAGCATGGAGGTCATCTCTGCGACCAACGGTCAGGAGGCCATCCGGCTCGCCGAGGACACCGATGACCTGTCGCTGGTGCTGATGGACGTCATGATGCCGGAGATGGACGGTTACGAGACCATGCGGCGTATTCGCGGCAACCAGCGGTTCCGGCAACTACCCATCATTGCGCTCACCGCCAAGGCCATGAAGGGCGATCGTGAGAAATGTCTCGAGGCCGGCGCCTCGGACTACGTCGCAAAGCCGGTCAATACGGAGCAGCTCCTTTCGCTGGTGCGACTGTGGCTGCATCGTTAGCCGGAGGCGGCGGTCGCAGACTGCCGGACGGGCCGCGCGAGGGACGCGGCGGCCAGCGCCCCGTAAGCATCCTGCTGGTCGATGATCAGCCCGCGCGCCTCCTGACCTACGAGACGGTGCTGCGCGACCTGGGCCATAACCTGGTGCTGGCGCAGTCCGGCGCCGAAGCACTCGGCTGGCTGATGCGCGAGGAGTTCGCGCTGCTGCTGCTCGACGTCAGCATGCCGCAGATGGATGGCTTCGAGACGGCACGCCTGATCCACGAGCACCCGCGCTTCGAGAAGACTCCGATCATCTTCGTGACCGGGGTACACGTCACCGAGCTCGATCATCTTAAGGGTTACGAGGCCGGTGCCGTCGACTACGTGTCGATCCCGGTGGTGCCGGAGATCCTGCGCAGCAAGGTCGGGGTGCTGGTCGAGCTGTATTGCAAGCGCCGCGAGCTGCGTGAGCTCAACGCATCCCTTGCCGAAGCCAACGCGCGCCTCGCCGAGGCCAATCTCACGCTGCAGGCGGAGAAGACCCGCGAGCTCGAGAGGCTGAATGCGACCCTGCAGCAGGCCAACGCCGACCTGGAGCGCGCCAACGCCAATCTGCAGCGCGAGGTGGCCGAGCGCGCCCGGGCCGAGCGGGCGCTGAAGGATGCTGACCGGCGCAAGGACGAGTTCCTGGCGACGCTGGCGCACGAGCTGCGCAACCCCCTCGCACCCATTACCAATGCCCTGCAGATCGTGCGCCTGCGTCCGGGGGAGGCACAGCTTAACTGGGCGCAGGAGGTGATCCAGCGCCAGGTACACTACCTGACGCGACTCGTCGATGACCTGCTGGACGTGTCACGCATCACGCGCGGCAAGATCACGCTGGCGCGCGAGACCCTCGAGGTATCCACACTCATCGAGCGCGCGGTCGAGACCGTCGCGCCGCTGCTGCAGGAGCGCCAGCACCGCCTGCATCTAGCGCCGCCGGCCGAGACTCTCTCCGTGAGCGGCGATCCGGTGCGCCTCGTACAGGCGATCGGCAACGTACTTGGCAACGCCGCGAAGTACACCCCGACCGGCGGCCATATCCGCGTGACTGCGAGCCGTTCGGCTGCGGATGCAGAGATCCGCATCACCGATGACGGTGTGGGGATCTCAGCGGAGCGGTTGCCCACGATCTTCGAGCTCTTCACCCAGGGGGACCGCGACGCGGCCAATGCGCACGGACTGGGCATTGGCCTCGCTCTCGTGCGCCGGCTCCTCGACATGCATGGCGGCTCGATCGCCGCCCACAGCGCGGGGCTCGGGCACGGCAGCGAGTTCGTGCTGCGCCTGCCGCTCACGCTGCAGCCCGTGCGCACGGCGGAGGCGGGCACGGTCGACCCGCTGCCGGGGCGTGGCGCGACTCGCCGCCGGGTTCTGATCGCGGATGACAACGCCGATACCCTCGAGACGCTCGGCACCATGCTCGAGCTGAACGGCCATCAGGTGTTTCGGGCCACGAATGGCGAGCTGGCGCTCGAGGCCGCGGCGCGCCATCAGCCGGACATCGCGCTGCTCGATGTGGGTATGCCGCGGCTGGACGGCTACGAGGTGGCGCGGCGCATCCGTGCGCAGGACTGGGGCCGCGACACTGTGCTGGTGGCGGTGACAGGCTGGGGACAGGACGCCGATCGCCGGCGCTCACGAGAGGCGGGCTTCGATCTGCACCTCGTCAAGCCCCTCGACGCCGGAGCGCTGGACCGCTTGCTGAGCGAGCCGCCGCAGCGCCAGGCGTACCTGGCAGGCAGCGCTACTTGAGGTGCAACTGGAGGTTGTTGGACGCAAACCTCCAGTTGAGCAGCGTCTCGATGACCGCCCGGGCGTACTCCGGGCGCCGGTTCTGGTAATCGAGATAGTAGGCGTGCTCCCATACATCGACCGTGAGCAGCGGCTTGGCGCCGCTCGGCAGCGGATTGTGCGCGTTGCCGGTCGTCAGGATGCGTAGCTTGCCGCCATCCAGCACCAGCCACGCCCAACCCGAGCCGAATTGCGCGATCGCCGCCTTGGCGAACTGGTCCTGGAATTCCGCCACGCCGCCGAAGGCGCTCTTCAGGTGCGCCGCCAGCGGTTCGGGACACCGCACCCCGCGCTCGGCGCTGAGGCTGTGCCAGTAGAAGGTGTGATTCCAGGCCTGGGCGGCGTTGTTGAAGAGCTCTGTGTGCTCGGGGTCGTTGGCCACCCGGATGACGAGCTTGTCGAGCGGCAGCTGCGCGAACTCGGTGCCCTTGGTGAGCCGATTGACCTGCTCGACATACGCCTTCTGATGCTTGCCGTGGTGAAGCGCAAGCGTCGCAGCCGAGATGACGGGCTCGAGCGCGTCGTCTGCGTAGGGCAGGGCCGGGAGCTGGTGGACGTGTTCGGTTTCGCTGTCGCTGTCGCGTACCTGGGCGGCTGCCGTCATGATCGCCTCCTGATATATCACTTTCAGGGCGAGTATCGTCGTCGCAGCGATCCGCCCACAGTCAGCGCAACGCCCGTCGGCGCGTCGGAACTCGGGAAGTCCGCGTTCGAGGGATTGCTAGCTCACCATCCAGGCGCAGGCTAGGTCGCGGCGCTTTCCCCTAGAAGCGCCACACGGGGCTCAGCCACAGGACGTTGGAGTTGTGGGCGTTCTCGACGCGCACGACATCGTACTCGACGTTGAGATTCACATGCCGCGCCAGCGTGACACCCACCCCGCCGCCCCAGATGAAATCGCTGCGCGAGTGGCTTGATTCCAACACCTCGGAACCCGGGGCGTTCAGATTGACGCGCAGGTTTGCATCGTAGAAGAGCCAGCCGGCCTTCGCGAACACTTCCGCCGGGCCGATCGGCAGCGTCGCCATGCCGAAGGGCGCAAAACCACTCATGTGCAGCCGGTAGCTCCCGCTCGAGCCCGTGCCCGTGAAGCTGTCCTCGGAATTGCCGAAGTTCATGTAATCGCCCTCGAGCGCGAAGTAGGGCGAGAAGCGGTAGCCGACGTTGACTTTCCAGGCATCATCGCCGGAATGCACGATGCTGTTCACGGCCGTGTCGACGTCCTCGAGGTTGTCGAGGTTGAGATCGAAGTGACCCCAGCCGATCCCCGCATAGGGTCCGTACGGCGTGACATAGGGGTCGTCGTTTACCACTTGCGCCTGCGCCAGGGCGGGCACAGCGAGCGCGCCCAGGCACAGGACCATCCAGGAAGGTAACGGCAGTCGCAGCACGGCTTTCTCCACCATGGGTTGCTAGGCGGCGATCCTCCCGAAGAGCCCGTGGCAACAGCAGTCGGACGGTCGCGCGTTCACGCGTAGGAGTTGGTAAGAGGGCGTGCCCCGGCGCCGCCTCACTCGCCGTTCCCACCCAGCTCGTAGCTGCACGCCTACAAGACTTCGGGCTTGCGCCCGCTGCCCTCAGCCGCAGCTGCCGTGAGATCGTGCTGACACGTGAGCACAGCGGCGGAGGTCGCTATGAACAGCAGACATGTATCCTGGCCCAGACAGACCCTGTTCGCATTGGCCGTCATCGTGCTGCCACTCGGCGCCAGCGCGCAGATCGCAGTGTCGATCACGGTGGCGCCGCCGCCGCTCGTGGTCTATGACCAGCCGCCGATCCCGGAGCCTGGCTACATCTGGACTCCCGGCTATTGGGCCTACGGTCCGGAGGGCTATTTCTGGGTGCCCGGAACCTGGATCGAGCCGCCGCAAGTGGGACTGCTGTGGACCCCGGGGTATTGGGCCTGGTCGAACGGCATCTACGCGTGGAACGCGGGTTACTGGGCGCCGCAGATCGGATTCTACGGTGGTGTTGACTACGGATATGGATATTCCGGCCACGGCTACGAAGGCGGTTACTGGCGGGATAACCACTTCTATTACAACCGCACGGTGAACAACGTCACCAACGTGCAGGTTACGAACGTTTACTCGAAGACCGTCGTCAACAACACGACCACGGTGACCACCAGCTACGTCGGCGGACCCGGCGGGATCAACGCGCGCCCGACTTCTGAGGAAGAGTCGGTTGCTCACGCGCACCACGTCCAGCCGACCTCGGCGCAGACGCAGCAGCGGACCACCGCCGCCTCGCGTCCGGAGTTGCGGGCCGCGGTGAACCACGGTCATCCGGCCATTGCCGCCACGGCAAAGCCGGGAGACTTCTCGACCCACCTGGCGAGCGCGCGCGGCGCGGAGAGCCGGCCGGAGGAGAATCGGCCGGCGGCCGCTGAAGCGCCCGTCCACGCGCGCGACCTGCGGCCGCCGACGCCCGCGGCGCCTGCTGCGGCGGGGGCGTCCGAGGAGGAGAAAGCAGCGTCACGCCAGCAGACACAGCTCGAGTCGCGGCAGGCGCAGGAACGCGAATCGCTCGCGCAACAGCAGGAACGGGATCACGCCCGGCTCTCCTCTGGATCAGGGGCCAACAATCGTCAGGCCCTGGACACGATGGAACGTCAGCATCAGCAGCAGACCCAGCAGCTCCAGCAGCGCCACGCGCAGGAGCGACAGCCGACGCGGCCGCCGGCGCAAAAGCCCGAGCGTCCCGAGCCCGAGCGCAAACCTGACCCCGGCCACTAGAGGGAGGACCCATGAAACGCACGTCATTAGCTTTTCTTTCCGCCGCCCTCACTCTGTTGTGGGCCACGAGCTCCTGGGCCGACCCGTACAGCGATGCCGTCGCGCGCTTCAAGCAGGCGGGCCAGAGCGCCGCGTTCTTCAGCAGCAGCGTCGGATTCGCCGTATTCCCGACGATCGGCAAGGGCGGTATCGGCGTCGGCGGCGCACATGGGAGCGGGCGCGTGTACGAGCACGGCCGGTATGTCGGGGATGCCTCGATGAATCAGCTGAGCGTCGGCTGGCAGCTGGGCGGGGAAGCCTATAGCCAGATCATCTTCTTTCGCGATCAACAGGCGCTGGACAACTTCAAGTCCGGCAACTTCGAGTTCGGTGCGGACGTGAATGCAGTGGCGATCACGGCCGCCGCCGGGGCGAGTGCCGGCACGGAGGGCGCGAGCGCCGGCGCGAGCGGCGGGGAGAAGGATGCGCGTACCGCGGGCGGCTACTACAAGGGAATGGCCGTGTTCACGATCGTCAGGGGCGGCGCCATGTACCAGGTCGCCGTCAAGGGGCAGAAGTTCAGCTTCACGCCGCCGCCCGCGTAGCCCGCTAGCCGGGTGCGCGGCGCGCTGCGCGCAAACCCTCAGCCCTGAGGCGTCGTACCCGCGCAGAATGCGGGGGTACGCTTCTCAGGGGCCGTCGCGCAGCGCCTGGTGCCATCAGCGGCAGCTGACAGCGCGCGGTCGCCACCGCCGATCGGTTCCCGGGTCCGAAGCGCCGCATGCTGTTTCGCCCCGCAACTCACGCCGGATCGAGGAGGGGACACTTCTGCGACTGCGTATGATTTCCAGGGCCCCTGTACTGCTGGCGATCGGGCTGGTCAGTGCCTGCCAAAACCGAAGCCCGCCAATGGAGCCGACCGCCGCGGGCGGTGACAACGCACCGGCTGCACCGGCCGGCCCGGTTCAGCAGGCGATTTCACCGCCGCCCACCGGCGGTTCGCGCCCCTCACCACAGCCGCAGCCGCCCAAACAGCCGTAGCGAGCGGCGGCCCGCACACCCGGTGTGCCCTGCCGGCGGGCGGGGCGCGCCCTGCTACCGGCAGATGGCCAACCACCCGCGGGCGCTATCGTTGCGCCCGAGTGACCCCTTAGTCGCGATCCATTGCTTGGCGTGGCTGCGGCGGCGCTGGAAACGCCGCTGTGACATGCTGGCGGTCGACTGCGCGGAACGGCACACCACAAGCCGCGCTGCAACCGAGGACGACTTCACCATGGCAGAGACGGTACGCGCCGAGATCATCCAGCTGGCCGGATCGATTCGCGCCCTGGAGCGACAGCTCGAGGTGGCGCTCGCCAAGCGACGCATCGAACTGAATTATGAGGTGCGCGACGGCATCGTTCATTTCGAGCAGGTTGTGCTCGCGAAGCACCGCCTCCTGAAGGCGCGGTTGCGCTCCTACATCCTGGGCGCGCGCCCGGCCATAATTCTGACTGCGCCGGTGATCTATGCGCTTGTCATTCCGGTGCTGCTGCTTGATCTATTCGTTGCCGTGTACCAGGCGGTGTGCTTTCCGGTCTACGGAATCCCGCGTGTGCGCCGCGCTGACTACCTGGCATTTGATCGCGAGCAGCTGACCTACCTTAACGCCATCGAGAAGCTCAATTGCGCGTATTGCGCCTATGCGAATGGTGTATTCGCGTACGTCCGGGAGGTCTCGTCCCGCACTGAGCAATATTGGTGCCCGATCAAGCATGCGCGGCGAGTGCTTGGCGTCCACGCGCGCTACGGCAGCTTCGTGGACTATGGTGACGGCGACGCCTACCGGCAAGAGCTGGAGCGTCTTCGAGCCGAGGCCCGATCTGCGGAGCCCTCCTGACCCAGCCAAGCGGTCCTGCCGCCCGGCCGATGAGACTCGCTGTTCGTAGTTTTTGAGGTACGGATTGTGATGCGCGGATTAACCGGTTGCGCGCCGAGCTCGTCTGCCCCCACGGCGCTCCGGCATGGCCTCATCCCGATGATTCATTGGCTCGATAACGGCAAGGCATGCGCGGCACTCTGGCGCTCGCACAACGCTACGCCGCCTGCCACGCGCGTCGTGATCGCTGACGGAAAAATGGCAGCGGACGAGGCCTATGGTCTCGCGTGTCAGGGGACCGCGCTTCTGTGGCGCGGTGACTTTCGGGAGGCTCGCCAGATGTTGAAGGCGTTGGGGAATCGCGCGGATCGTCCGCAGCGCAGATCGCGAACTGCAGCCGCAACTGCCATCGCTCGCCCGGCCGAAGCATTCCATCTCTACCGTCAGGCCAGGTCGCAACGGGCGCGCACGCTCAACGCCTTGTTGATCCCGCTCAACGACGACTACACGATTCCGCTGCGGGGCGCACCCGATGTTCGGCAAGCCTGCGCAGAGGCCTACGGCCCGGCGAGCACTGCATCAGTTACGTCGCTGCGAGCGTTGCTCGGTGTGATCGGCGCGCACGAGTGGCGCACACAGGGCATCGAGTTTCCGGAGGCGGGAGGCCGAATTCATCCACACTTCGGTGTCTTCGCGCCGATCCGCCGTGAGTACGTGGACCTCGTCAGCACGACGCTTCTACCTGCCGTGTATGCCTCATCCAGCGTTGCTTTCGATATCGGTACGGGCACCGGTGTGCTCGCGGCGGTACTTGCACGGCGTGGCATCGAACGCGTGGTCGCTACCGATCTCGATCCACGCGCGTTGGCGTGTGCGCGGGAAAACGTTCGGCAGCTCGGGCTTTCAGAACGCATCGATGTCGTGCAGGCGGACCTTTTTCCCGACGGTCGCGCGGCGCTTGTTGTCTGCAACCCGCCATGGATTCCCGCGCGGCCAAGCTCGACCATGGAAAGCGGAATCTACGATCCCGAAAGCCGAATGCTGCGCGGATTCTTGAGGGCGCTGCCGCAGCATCTGGAGGCGGGCGGTGAGGGGTGGTTGATCCTCTCCGACCTCGCGGAGCACCTTGGTCTGCGGACCCGCGTGCAGTTGCTGGAAGAATTCGAGGCTGCGGGCTTGCGCGTCGTGGGGCGGAGCGATGTGTCGCCGCGACATCCGCGCGCCGCTGACAAAACGGACGCGCTGCATATGGCGCGCGCGGCGGAAATCACCTCGCTGTGGCGGCTCGCGGCACGCTAGGCGCGGTTACCGACGACCGGATCCCGCCGCTCTCAGAATGTTTCGTCCGGCCGCAGGTAGCGCCACTTGCCCGCCGGTAACCCTCCCAACGGTACGTTGCCGGTGCGGACGCGCTTCAGCCCGGTCACGAAAAGGCCGACGAGCTCGCACATGCGGCGGATCTGGCGCTTGCGGCCCTGGCGCAGCACGAAGCGCAGCTGGTGTTCGTTCTGCCATGACACCTTTGCGGGCTTCAGCTTCACGCCATCGAGCGTCATGCCGTACCGGAGGCGCTTCATGCCGTCGCTGGGCAGGCTGCCTTCGACCCGCACGAGATATTCCTTCTCTATCGAGGAGTCCTCGCCGACCAGCTGCTTCGCGATGCGCCCATCCTGGGTGAGTACCAGCAGCCCGGTAGAGTCGATGTCCAGTCGGCCGGCGGGTGCGAGCGCACGCAGGTGTCCCTGCTGGAACTTTATGGGCGAGGGATCCGCCGCCCAGCGATTCTCCGGGCGGATCAGCACGATGGCGGGCTCGTAGCCGTCTTCGGCCTGGCCGGAGACATAGCCCACCGGTTTGTGCAGCAGGATGGTGACCTGTTCGCTCTGGTGTTCGCGTGCCGCCCGATCGATCTCGATGCGTGCCTTGGGTGAGACGCGTGCGCCGAGTGTGTCGATGACTTCGCCGTCCACTTTGACCCAGCCGTTGGCGATCCAGCGATCAGCCTCGCGCCGCGAGCACAGGCCGAGTTCGCCCATGAGCTTGGAGAGGCGCGGGTGTTCAGGGCTTTTTGGAGATGTGGGCGGGCGTGTCATGCAGGAGAACCCAGGGTGCAAGATGTAGCAGTTGAAGCTGCGGATGTGAACTATCGCGCTGCATTCAGTTCATCGTGGCCAGTGTCAGTCGGTCCAATTCGCGGGCGGTCGAACAGGTCTGGCGTACCGGCTGAGGTTCGCAAGAAACTCGGCATAGGCCCGGGCTCGGTGCTGGAGTGGGACGAACAGGATGACAAAGTCGTCGTCCGCAGGTCGGGCCGCTACGCTTCCGAGGATGTTCATCGCGCACTGTTCCCGGATCGGGGGCCGATCCCGGGCGCGAGAGATGTGAAGGAAGCCGTCCGAAAGTACATCCGCAAGCGACATGCGCGCGATTGACACGAACGCCGTTGTGCGGCTGCTGGTGCGCGATGATGCCACGCGAGGCCGCACCGCCGACGAGTTCATCTCAAGCGGGGCTTGGGTCTCACATCTGGTATGAGCGCAGACCGTTTGGGTGCTCGATGCGAAGTATGATCGATCGGCGGAGCAGATCGCGATCGCTGTGGAGATGCTGCTCAATCACAAGGACCTGACTTTGCAGGACGCCGATGTCGTGCTGTGTGCGCTCGAGCAGTTCAGGAAGCGTCCCAAGGTAGGCTTTTCAGATTGCCTGGTTCTCGAGATCGCGCGCAAGGCAGGCCACTTGCCGCTCGGCACTTTCGACCGAGACCTATCGCGGTGCGAAGGCGCGCAGCGCTTGGGGTAGTTGTGACGAAATTGGTGCGTGGCGGTAGCAGCGCATTTCGGGATCTCGGCTTCCGAGAGCCGGAAGCGCGAAACCTCACTTTCCGTTCCGAGGTCCGACCCATTCAGCCTCGACGCTCTAGTGAAAGCTGCTACCCGAGCCGGGCTGCAGGTCGATTTGCTCGTGGCGACGCGAAAGCAGACGGCTGAGCGGACGGTCGCGAACGCTTGAGCTCGAAGCGCCGCCCGTAAAGACCACCGGCCGCCGCGCCGATGATGAACTGGACCGACAAAGTCGTATTCGCTTTATAGCTCAGCTACTTAGGCGCACCGCAAGGGCTTGTCTCCTCCACGTCTGCCCCGGAAGACGGCTCGTGTGCGCTCCAACACAGCCTCGAGTCGTTTCGAGGATTGTGCAGGCGAGTTATAACGCGTAATAATGTGGATGTTTATGAAAGTCCCCTTGCGCCGCATCGGAAATTCCCTGGGAGTCATTCTGCCAAGAACGACGCTCGAGGCCTGGGGTGTGGGCGAAGGCGATGCGTTGCACCTCTCCGAGCGCGGCCTTCGCCCGCCGGACCGGGGGGGCTTCTCACATCAGAAGTTGGACGAGCTTAGGCGGTCCATCTCGCTTGCAATCGTGCGACGGTTCACGCCGCGCGAGATACGCGCTCAGATCCTCGCGAACCTCCATCGGTGGAAACGCCAGGGCGTTTGGGGAGCGGCTTACCAGGAATGGCGGGACATTGCACAGGGACAAGACGATGGAGAGCTTTTCGCTGTAATGCTCGGACGCGACGAGAACGCGGTCAGACTCCGGCAAGCGGCGCCGTTCGTCGGATTACTTCCGAAAGAGGAAGTGAGAAAGCTGAATGAAGAAGCAGCAGGTTGACCATGTGCTGCGCGCTGCGGGCCGTCTCACTGGCGAAAAGCAGTTCATCATCATTGGTAGCCAGTCTCTCCACGGTAAGTGCCCAGATGTTCCTGACGAGATCGTCACGTCGTTTGAGGTCGATCTGATCGCGTCGAAAAGTTCAAATCGGACCGAATGGTTGAACGTGATTGGCGTTGATTCACCATTTCACGAGACCTTTGGCTACTACGCGGATCCGCTTGATGTGAGCACCGCGACCCTTCCGAGAGGCTGGAAGGGACGGTTGGTGAATTTGCCTCCAGGCGAGACCGAGGGGGTGAAAGGACTGTGTCTGGATCCCCACGACCTCGCCATCGCAAAGTATGCCGCCGCGCGCGGCAAGGACCTGATATTCACGCATGAGCTGGCTCGTCGCGGAATAGTTTCCGAGGAGCGATTGTTATCGTTGCTCGATCTAACTTCGGTCGACGGAGAACTGCGCGAGCGAATGCGCGGCCAGATCACCCGCGACTTTCATGCCGAGCGAAGCGCCGAGAACCGTGTGCCTGAGAAGCAGCCGCCGGTGGCTAGCGCGGTTGATGACCTGGATGAGGACGTGTCCGAGGCATGATTCCGCCGGCGCTCGCGTCCGAGGAAGCTATACACGGCAGGGTCGACACCTTGCGCCTCGAAGACTGGATGAACTCTTGACCTCATTCGATCGTGTTTGAAGTGACCACCTTGGCAATGCCGTTTTGGCGGCAAAGGAGTTCGACATGACGTAGTGACCTTAAAACCGGAGCGCTTTATGAAACGTGCACTACGCCGCCACCACGAGCGACTGGCGAAGGCCCGGCGTATTCGAATTCTGCGCAGCCATGGAGCTTGGGTCCGGCATGCCTGGCGACCGAAAATCTGGCAAAACATGGACCGCCTCGTCATGAACGAGCCCGGATGGTGGACCCACGCAACGGTTATTCAAGCAGCGCGGATAAAGACTCATCGTCTCGAGCATCGCATCTTGCGCGAGCGCCATGTCGACCTGCTCATTTGGCCCGACTGTAAGAAGCCACATGACTATTACTGGTGATGTATGCCCGGATCGCCCGAACCACCCGCGCTAGTCTGTCGTCGGACATTGTCGCCACTGTAGGTCCGTTCAATTTCGATGCAGTGAGCGGCGTATAGGAAGACCCCGGAGGAAATCGAAAGTTGGATCGAAGAATCGCCGTGGCGCCGATGATGGACTGGACCGACCGCCATTGCCGTTACTTCCTGCGCGGCTTTGCCCCGGACGTACTGCTCTACACTGAGATGATCACCGCCGCCGCGATCGTGCGCGGCGATCGCGCGCGGCTGCTCGCGTTCGACCCCGAGGAGCATCCGGTGGCACTGCAGCTCGGCGGCAGCGAGCCGCGCGAGCTCGCGCTCGCGGCGCGCGCCGGGGAGCAGGCGGGCTACGATGAGATCAATCTCAACTGCGGCTGTCCGAGCGAGCGGGTCGCGAGCGGTGCCTTCGGCGCCTGCCTGATGTTAGAGCCGGCCCGCGTAGCGGACTGCGTCGCGGCCATGCGCGCCGCGGTGCGGCTGCCCGTGACGGTGAAGATGCGCATCGGTGTCGTGAGCAGTCGCCGCGGCGGGGCGGCTGCCGTGAGCGCGGTCACGGAGCAGGACTTCGAGTCGCTGTGCGCATTCGTCGCACTGCTGCGCGCGGCGGCTTGCGATCTCGTGATCGTGCACGCGCGCAAGGCCGTGCTCGGCGGGTTGTCGCCGAAGCAGAACCGCGAGATCCCGCCGCTGCGCTACGACGTGGTGCAACGCCTGAAGGCGCAGTTCCCGGCGCTGCCGCTCATTGTCAACGGCGGACTGCGCGACCCCAAGGCGGTGCTGGCCGCGCTCACCTGGTGCGACGGCGTCATGTTGGGTCGCGAGGCGTATCACCGGCCGTTCGTGCTCTCGGAGTTGCATCGGGCGCTCGCGCCGGATGCGCCTGCGCCGCCGACCCGCGCCGCGCTGCTGGAGCGCATGGCCCGCTACAGCGAGCGGCAGCTCGCGGCCGGCGAGCGCCTCGGCGCGATCACCCGCCACATCCTCGGGCTGTATAGCGGCGAGCCGGGAGCCCGCGAGTTTCGCCGCACGCTGAGCGAGGGAGCGCGGGTGGCGGGTGCCGGTGCCGAGCTGGTGCGGCGCGCGATGCCGCGCGCGACCCTGCCGTAGTACTGCCGCCGCGGCCGTTGCTAGCGGCCCGAAAGCGCTCGCGTATAATCGGGCCGCGCTCATGGGCAAGGACATTGAACTCGCCATACTGTTCGCCGACGTCGTTGGATCGACCCGGCTGTACGACACCATGGGCGATCTGCGCGCGCGCGACATGGTGGCCACCTGTATCGAGGTGATGCGCAGCGCCACCGAGCAGCGCCAGGGCACCGTGATCAAGACCATGGGCGATGAGGTCATGGCCACGTTCCCCAGCGCGGATGCCGCGCTGAATGCCGCCGCGCAGATGCAGCAGCAGATTTCGACGCACGCCCAATTGAAGGTCGACGGCCAGCCGGTAGCCATCCGCATCGGCTGTCACTTCGGTCCGGTGATGCTCGAGAATCGCGACGTGTTTGGCGCCGCGGTACACACCGCCAACCGCATGACCAGCCAGGCCAAGGCCGGGCAGATCGTGACCACGGCGGCCACCGTGGAGAAGCTGTCGCCCGAGTGGCGTGCCGCCTGCCGGCAGATCGACGTCGCGACGCTCAAGGGACAGGGGAGCGAGATCGTGCTGTTCGAGGTGCTGTGGCAGACCGAGGACGTCACCAGCATGGTCCCGGGGATTGCCGGCGAGGCACGCCCGTCACGCTCCATGCGGCTGCGGCTGCGCACCGAGGATCGCGAGCTGCTGGTCGATGAGCGGCACTCGAGCGTCACCATCGGCCGCGCCGAGGACAACGACGTAGTGGTGAAAGGCAACCTGATCTCGCGCCTGCACGCGCGCATCGAGATCAGCCGCAACAAGTTCGTGCTCGTCGATCAGAGCACCAACGGCACCTTCGTGCAGACCGCAGACGGCGAAGAGGCGTTCGTGCGGCGCGACAGCCTGCAGATCAAGGGACACGGGATGATCGGGCTCGGCAAGCTCCCCGAGCAGGGCTCGCCGCAGACGATTCGCTTCAACTGCGAGGAGCTCTGATCGGGCGCCGCCCGGTGCCTCAGCCGAGGCGCTGCTCGGTCGTCTTGATCTCCGCGAGCAGCGCCGCCGGCAGGTGGCTCCCGTAGCGCCCCAGATAGTCCCGTACCTCGGCGAGCTCCTTGCGCCACACGGCCGGGTCCACCGAGCTGAGCGCGGCGCGCGCCGCATCGCTCAAGGTGAGTCCCGCGGTGTTGAGATCCGCAGGTCGCGGCAGGCGGCCGATCGGGGAGTCCTCCGCACCGACCCGGCCCGCGCAGCGGTCCAGCATCCACGCGAGCACGCGCAGGTTCTCACCGAAACCTGGCCAGAGAAACTTGCCCTGCGCGTCGCGGCGGAACCAGTTGACGTGGAAGATGTGCGGCGGACGTGCGAGCTTCGCACCGACGTTGAGCCAGTGCTGCCAGTAGTCCCCGAAGTTGTAGCCGCAGAACGGCTGCATCGCCATCGGATCGCGCCGCACCACACCCACCTGACCGACCGCCGCGGCTGTGGTTTCCGAGGCCAGCGAGGCACCCAGCAACACGCCGTGCTGCCAGTCGCGGGCCTCGTAGACGAGCGGGGCGACCTCGCGCCGCCGGCCGCCGAATACCAGCGCCGTGATCGGCACGCCGGCCGGGTCCTCCATGCGCGCCGAGTAGCTGGGGTTGTTCCTGGCGCCCACGGTAAAACGTGAATTGGGATGCGCCGCGGGACCGCGCGCCGGATCGTACGGCCGCCCCTGCCAGTCGATGACGGGCTTGCCGGTGCCGAGCCCTTCCCACCATGGCTGATTGTCGGCGGTCAGCGCCACGTTGGTGAACAGCGTGTCGTGCCGGATCATCTCGTAGGCGTTGCGGTTGGTCTGCGGGTTGGTGCCCGGCACCACCCCGAAGCAGCCGGCCTCCGGGTTGATCGCCCATAAGCGTCCGTCGGGGCCGGGGTGCAGCCAGGCGATGTCCTCGCCGATGGTGAGCACCTTCCAGCCGGGCATCGACTCTGGCGGCACCAGCATCGCGAGGTTGGTCTTGCCGCACGCCGAGGGGAAGGCGCAGGCGATGAAGTGCGTCTCGCCGCGCGGACTCTGCAGGCCGACGATCAGCATGTGCTCGGCGAGCCAGCCCTCGGTACGCGCCTGCCAGCTCGCGATGCGCAGCGCATGACACTTCTTGCCGAGCAGCGCGTTGCCGCCGTAGCCCGAG
Source organism: Steroidobacteraceae bacterium (assembly GCA_035568235.1). Taxonomy (GTDB): domain Bacteria; phylum Pseudomonadota; class Gammaproteobacteria; order Steroidobacterales; family Steroidobacteraceae; genus 13-2-20CM-66-19. The sequence continues at coordinate 139,557 of DATMOK010000003.1, forward strand.
CCGTAGCTCTCGATGGAGAGCTCCTCGGGAAAGTGCATGATGAAGCGCCGCTCGGGGTCGAGCTCGCCGGTCGAGTGCAATCCGCGCACGAAGCGGCCGTCGCGCGCGATGCGCTCGAGCGCCGCGCGCCCGGCGCGCGTCATGATCAGCATGTTGAGCACGACGTACGGGCTGTCGGTGATCTCCACGCCGCAGCGCGACAGCGGCGAGTCGAGCGGACCCATGCAGTACGGGATCACGTACAGGGTGCGCTCGCGCATGCAGCCGCGGAACAGCTCGCGCATGCGGGCGTGCGCCTGCTGCGGGTCCATCCAGTGGTTGTTCGGGCCCGCGTCCTCCTGCGAGCGCGTACATATATAAGTAAGGTGCTCGACCCGCGCCACGTCGCTGGGCGCGGAGCGGAACAGGTAGCAGTCGGGAAACTCGGCCGGGTTGAGCGCCGTAGCCTCCTTGCTGCGCAGCAGCTGCGCGGTGAGCTCATGCGCCTCCGCATCGCTCCCTTCGCACCAGTGAATGTCGCGCGGCTGGGTGAGCTCGCGCACCGAATTCACCCAGTCCGCCACCGCACGGCTGAGCTGGGGCAGGGCGGTCATGGTGTGAGCAGGAGCGGCCATCCGCGGTTCCTCTTGTGGCGGTCCCGTAAACTTCCAAGTATATCCCGAGCGTCTGCGGCGCCCTGCTACAGTAGCGCGCGCCTGCCGGGCTCTTTTGGGCTACGCAGGCGTTCTTTGCAGCAAATTCAGCAGGATATGCGTATCGACAGGGGGCGCGCCGCACGCCAGGATGCTCCCTGCCGATCGCGAACCCCCGATGTTGGATCTTGAGGATATCTTCGGCCCGGGCGGACCGCTCGAGCGCGCGCTCCCCGACTTCCGGGTGCGGCGCGGCCAGTTGCGCATGGCACAGCGCATCGCCGACGCCCTCGGCGATCGCGAGACTCTGGTGGTTGAGGCGGGCACCGGCACCGGCAAGACCTTCGCGTACCTCGTGCCGGCGCTGCTATCGGGCGCGCGCGTACTGATCTCCACCGGCACACGCACGCTCCAGGACCAGCTCTACTCGAAGGACCTGCCGCTGGTCGCCGCCGCTCTCGGCAGACCCGCCCGGGTCGCTCTCCTCAAGGGTCGCGCAAACTATCTGTGCCGGGCGCGCCTTGGCGCCGCCGGCGATGCCGGCGAGCAGCTCGAGATGCTCGGTGGTGGTGTGCGCACGCGCGCCGGGCGCGCCATGCTCGCGCGCATCGCGCGCTGGGCGCACACCACGGAGAGCGGCGACCTCGCGGAGATTCGCGGCCTCTCGGATGCCCATCCGGTGTGGGCTCAGGTGACCTCGACCCGCGACAGCTGCCTCGGCGCGCGCTGTCCGGAGTTCGCACGCTGTCACGTGGCGCTGGCGCGGCGCGCGGCACTGGAAGCGGATATCGTCATCGTCAACCATCACCTGCTGCTCGCCGACCTGGCGCTCAAGGAGGACGGCTTCGGCGATCTGCTCGGGTCCGCCGATGCCATCATCCTGGATGAGGCGCACCAGATCCCCGATCTCGCCACCCAGTTCTTCGGCGCCAGTGTCGGCAGCCGGCAGATCGAGGGGTTCCTGAAGGATGCGCAGCTCGAGCTGCGCAAAGCGGCGCGCGGCGCCGCCGCGACAGCGCGCGATCCGGGAGGCACGGTGCTGAGTGCGTGCCTCGCCGGGGTCGAGGAGAGCCTGCACGCGCTGCGCGCAGCGGCGCCGGGAGCTGCGCGCGAAGCGCACCAGACGGCGCGTTTCCCCTGGGACGCCGGCGATACGGGCCTGCCGCGGGCGGCCCAGGAGCTGTCGGAGTCGCTTGCGGGCCTCGCCGAGGCGCTCGGCGGGCTCGGGGAGGAGCCCGGGTCTGCGCGCCTCGCGGAGCGCGCCGGCGAGCTCGCAGCCGCACTCATGCGGATTGCGGCGCTCGATGAGCTCGAGGGCGCGCGGGCGGTCGAGGTCAGCGCGCGCGGCATCACGCTCAGCCTCATGCCTTTCGACATCGCGGCCCGGTTTCGCGGCCTCATCGAGGGCCGGCGCGGCGCGTGGATCTTCACCTCCGCGACGCTGTCGCTCGGGGAGGAGTTCGGCCACTTCACCGGCAGGCTCGGCGTGCCGGATTGCCCGACGCTCAGGATCGAGAGTCCCTTCGACCACGAGCGCCAGAGTCTGCTTTATCTGCCCGGGACCATGCCGCAGCCGAGCTCGCCGGCGTACGTCGCGGCGGTGATCGACACGGCGCTGCCGCTCATCGAGGCGGCCGGCGGCGGTGCGTTCGTGCTGTTCACGAGCCATCGCGCGCTCGCACAAGGCGCCGCGCTGGTACGCACGCGCTGGGCCGAGGCGACGCCCTATCGGCTGTTCGTGCAGGGCGAGGCGCCGCGCGAGCGGTTGCTCGAGGAGTTTCGCGATGACGGCAACGGCGTGCTGCTCGGCACGGCGAGTTTCTGGGAGGGCGTCGACGTCAAGGGTGAGGCGCTACGGCTGGTGGTGATCGAGAAGCTCCCCTTTGCCTCGCCCGAGGACCCGCTGGTGCGCGCCCGCATCGAGCATCTCACCGCGCGCGGTGTGGATGCGTTTCGCGACTACCAGCTGCCCGAGGCGGTGCTGGCCCTGAAGCAGGGAGCCGGGCGGCTGATCCGCAGCGAGGAGGATTACGGCGCCGTCGTCATCTGCGATCCGCGCCTCACCGCGCGCAGCTACGGCCGCGTGTTTCTCGGCGCACTTCCGCCGATGACCGTCACCCAGGACGCGGCCGAGGTGCGCCGCTTCCTGCGCCGGCACTCCCCGCGCGCCGCGCCGCGCACGGTGCCCGCTCCATGAGGATCCTCGCGCTCGATACCGCGACCGAGAACTGCTCGGCGGCGCTGCTCGTGGACGGGCGGCTCACGGTGCGCGAGCGGCGCCAGCCCCGCGGGCATGCCGAGCTCATTCTCGCGATGGTCGATGAGGTGCTGAGGGAGGCAGGCGCGCGGCTCGAGGATCTCAGTGCGCTCGCGTTCGGCCGCGGCCCCGGTTCCTTCACCGGCGTGCGCCTCGCCGCGAGCGTTGCGCAGGGGTTAGCCCATGGGGCGGGTCTCAGGGTCATCCCGGTATCGGATCTCGGGGCCGTGGCGCAGCGGGCACTCGGGGAGGACGCCGCACTCGCTCGCGTGCTGGTGTGCAATGACGCGCGCATGCGCGAGGTCTACTGGGCGTGCTTCAGCCGCGGGGCTGGCGGGCTCGCCGAGCCCGTCGGAGCCGAGCGCGTGAGCGATCCCGGGCGCGTGGCGCTGCCGCCGGAGTGGTCGGTAGGCCCGAAGCCAGTCGGCGCGGGCAATGGCTTTGCCGCCTATCCGGAGCTGCGAACAGCGTGGTCGGGGGCCCTGACCGCGCTACGGGAGGTCGAGCCGAGGGCAGCTGAGATCGCCTTGCTGGCCGTCCCGGAGGCCCTGGCCGGGAGGCTCCTCGACCCGGAGCAAGCCCTGCCGGTGTATGTGCGGGACGACGTAGCCCGACCACAAAGCTCAGGTCATTGAACAGAAATAATAACTTGCCCGCCTGTCACGAATCTGCAACACGCGGCTCCTGTAATACTCGGGCCCCGTGGTGGCCACGCGAAATCAATGCCCGTCAAACAGATACTGATCGTCGAGGATGAGCGTCCGATCCGCGAGATGATCGCCTTCGGGCTGAAACGCGCCGGCTTCGAAGTCCGCGAGGCCGAGGATTGCCGCGCCGCACGCGCAGCGCTCGCCGATATCCGCCCGGACCTGGTGCTCGTCGACTGGATGCTGCCCGACATGAGCGGGCTCGAGCTGACCCGTGCGCTGAAGCGCGACCGTGAGACGCGCGAGCTGCCGGTCATCATGCTCACCGCCCGAGCCGAGGAGGGCGATAAGGTCGCCGGCCTCGAGGGCGGAGCCGATGACTACGTCACCAAGCCCTTCTCGCCCCGCGAGCTGCTCGCGCGTATCAACGCCGTGCTGCGCCGCTCAACCCCGACCGGGGTCGATGAGCTCATCGAGTTCGAGGGCCTGGTACTCGATCAGGGAAGCCATCGCGTCATGGTCGGGCCGCGCACCGTCGGGCTCGGTCCGACCGAGTACCGCATGCTCGAGTTCTTCATGACGCATCCCGAGCGGGTGTACACGCGCGACCAGTTGCTCGATCGCATCTGGGGCGGCAACGTCTACGTCGAGGAACGCACGATCGACGTGCATATTCGCCGTCTGCGCAAGGCGCTCGAGGAATTCGGGTACGATCGCTTCGTGCAGACGGTTCGGGGGTCGGGATACCGCTTTTCCGCACGCACGGTGTAAGGATGCAGCCCGCGACCCAGATGTGGTGGTTTACCGCCGGCCGGCTCCTGACCACGGTGGTGGCCGGGCTTGCCGCCGGCTGGTTGCTCGGCAATCTCTGGGCGGGGCTCGCCTGCGCGCTCGCGCTGCACCTCGGCTGGGTACTCGCCAATCTGTTTCGCCTCGAATGGTGGCTGCGGCACCGCAACTACGCCGATCCGCCCGACGTGGGCGGCGCGTGGGGCGAGATCATCGCGCAGGTCGTGCGGCTGCACCGCCGCAAGCGCTTTCACAAGCAGCGCTTCGTGCAGCTCATGCGCCAGCTGCAACGCTCGACCGCTGCGCTTCCCAACGGCGTGGTGATCCTCAACGCGCAGCGCGAGATCATGTGGTTCAACCGCATGGCTGCGCAGCTCCTCGAGCTGCGCAGCACCGCTGATCTGGGTCTTCGGATCGAGCACCTGCTGCGCGAGCCGGAGTTCGTGCGTTATCTCGCGCGCCAGGATTTCTCCAACCCGGTGGTCATCCGCCCGCCGACCAACGAGGAGTGCTACCTGTCGCTGCAGGCGGCGCCCTACGGCGACGGGCAGCTGCTGCTGCTGGCGAGCGATGTCTCGCGGCAGATGCGCCTCGAGGCAGTACGGCGCGACTTCGTCGCCAACGCCTCCCACGAGCTGCGCTCGCCGCTCACCGTGATCTCCGGGTACCTCGAGACGCTCGGTCAGGATCCGGCGCTCGATCGGGAGCTCTTCGGGCCGCTTGCGGAGATGCGCCGGCAGGCTGAGCGCATGACCGCGATCATTCGCGACCTGCTCGAGCTGTCGCGTCTCGAGGAGACCGATGAGGTGGTGGGTGGCGCACCCATCGACGTCGCGGCGCTCCTGTCGCTGCTGCGCAAGGACGTGCTGGCGCGCCCGCAGCACCCGCACGAGGTACGGGTGCGCACCGAGTCGGTTGCGCAACTGCTGGGTGATGAGCCGGAGATCCACTCCGCGTTCTCCAATCTCGTGGACAACGCGGCGAAATACACTCCTCCCGAGGGCTCTATCGAGTTGCGCTGGTGGACGGATGACAGCGGCGCGCACCTCGAGGTGAGCGACACCGGCCCCGGCATCCCGTCCGAGCATATCCCGCGCCTCACCGAGCGCTTCTACCGGGTGGATGCCGGCCGCTCGCGCGCGACCGGCGGCTCGGGGCTCGGGCTCGCCATCGTCAAGCACGTCCTGCAGCGCCACGGAGCCACCCTCGAGGTGCGCAGCACGCCGGGGGAGGGCAGCACGTTCGTCTGTCATTTCCCGCCCGAGCGCATCGCGCCGGGGATGGTCTCGGCCGCCGATGTGGAAACGGCTTAGGTTTCTACCGCAACTGCCTAATTCGTCAGAAATCCTTAGCCGCGCTGTCATGCAGGCGACACACGGCCGTACCACCCTAGCGGCACCCTCAGAGGGCCGATAGGGCAGTGCAGCATGGCGAGCGGCAACCGCAGACAGTCGGGCAGGACCCGGGCACGGACGCTGTTCCTGTCGGACATTCACCTCGGCTACCGGCACGCGCGGGCGCGCGAGCTCAACGAGTTTCTCGCCGGCGTAGAGGCCGAGACCATCGTGCTGGTGGGCGACATCGTCGATGCGCTGAGTCTCGCCCGCCGCGTCTTCTGGTCGCCCGAGCACACGCAGGTGGTGCGCACGCTGCTCGCGCGGGGACGCGCCGGCACGCAGCTGGTCTACATCCCCGGCAACCACGACGAGAGCCTCGGGGTGTTCGCCGAGATGCTGCAGGGACACTTCGAGGTGCACCGCGAATGGGTGCACCGCACCGCCCGCGGCCAGCGCCTGTTGGTGCTGCACGGCGACCAGTTCGACGGCGTCGTGAACTGCTCGCCGTGGCTCACCCGGGTGGGCGATGCGGCGTACGAGCTCACCGTGCGCCTCAGCGACCGCGTCAACAACGTGCGCCGCGCCTTCGGCAAGGCCTACTGGCCGCTCGCCGAGCGCCTGAAGCTCTCCATCCCGACCAGCGTGCGCTACATCGAGCGCTTCGAGCGGGTGGCGGCCGAGCACGCGCACGCCCAGGGCTACGACGGCGTGGTGTGCGGGCACATCCATCGCGCCAACCTGCGCGACATCGGGGGCACTCTCTATTGCAACACCGGCGACTGGGTCGAGTCGTGCTCCGCCCTGATCGAGGGGTACACCGGCGAGCTGGGACTGCTGCGCTGGCCACACGCCCCCGTCGCGCCACGCCGCCGTCCGGCCGGGCTGCTCGCCGACCCGGCGTGAGAATCGCACTCGCAACGGACGCCTGGGCGCCGCAAACCAACGGCGTCGTCACGACGCTCAGGGCCACCGCCGAGAGCCTCACCCGGCTCGGGCACACGGTGCGGATGCTCTCGCCGCAGGGCCTGCGCTCGATCCCCTGTCCCAGCTACCCCGAGATCCGCTTCGCCCTGAACCCCGGGCCGTACGTCGCGCGCGAGCTGAAGCGCTTTCGCCCGCATGCCGTGCACATCGCCACCGAGGGCACGCTCGGGCTCGCCGTGCGCCGCTACTGCCGGCACCGGCAGGTGCCGTTCACCACTTCCTACCACACGCGCTACCCGGAGTACGTGGCGGCGCGCTGGCCGATCCCGCTCACCGTGAGCTACGGCTATCTGCGGCGTTTTCACGGCGCCGCCGCCCGCACGTTCGTCAGCAGCCATACCCTGGAGCAGGAGCTCGCCGGTCATGGCTTCAGGCACCTGCACCTGTGGCGTCGCGGAGTCGATCTGCAGCGCTTCTACCCCCGCGAGTCACAGCCCGGCGAGCTCGCGGGCCTGCCGCGGCCGATAGCAGCCTACGTCGGGCGGCTCGCGGTCGAGAAGAACCTCGACGCCTTTCTCGGCCTCGGGATCCCGGGCAGCAAGCTCGTGATCGGCGACGGACCGCAGCGCGCTGCGCTGGCTGAGCGCTATCCGCGAGCCCGTTTCACCGGCTACCGCCATGGCGATGAGCTCGCGAGGCTGCTGGCGGCCTGCGACGTGCTGGTGTTCCCGAGCCTGACCGACACTTTCGGGCTCACCATGATCGAGGCGCTTGCTTGCGGCGTACCGGTCGCCGCCTTCCCGGTACCGGGCCCGGTGGATGTGATCGAGAACGGCGTGACCGGTGTCCTGCACACGGATCTGGCGGTCGCGGTCGAGGGCGCCCTGCGGCTCGAGCGCCAAACCTGCGCCGCGCGTGCCGCCGCCTTCAGCTGGCAGGCCGCCACCGCCCAGTTCCTCGCCGGCTTGGCTCCCATTCCGGCTCCACTGCGCGCGGCACTGGCCGCCAGCCGCAGTTCCGTTATCATCGCGCGCATGACAGCACGCCGGCTCACTGAGTGAGGTCGGGGATGAGCGCATGGAAACGGCAGACTTAAGCCACCACATCTCGCGTCGCTTCAACGAGGACCTCGAGCGCGTCCGCAGCAAGGTGCTCGGGATGGGCGGCTTCGTCGAGCAGCAGCTGCGCAAGGCGGTGAGCGCCCTTGTCGAGGGCGACAGCACGCTCGGGGAGTCGGTCGCGCTCGATGACTACCAGGTGAACAACATGGAGGTCGCGATCGACGACGAGTGCAGCCGCATCCTCGCCACCCGCGCCCCGGCCGCCGGTGATCTGCGGGTCATCGTCGCCATCATCAAGACGATTACCGACCTCGAGCGCATCGGCGATGAGGCGGAGAAGATCGGCTACATCGCCTCGCGCCTTGCCACCATGGAGCGCCCGGCGGACAAATATCGGGAGATCAAGCACCTCGGCCGCGTGGTCTCGGAGATGGTGCACGATGCGCTCGATGCCTACGCGCGCATGGACTCTGATTCGGCGCTGCGCGTGGCGCGTCAGGACCGGCTGGTGGACGAGGAGTACGAGGCCATCCAGCGCCAGAGCATCACCTTCATGATGGAAGACCCGCGCACCATTCGCCGCGCGCTCGATGTCATGTGGGTGGTGCGCGCGCTGGAACGCATCGGGGACCACGCCAAGAACATCAGCGAGTACGTCATCTACATGGTGCACGGCAAGGACATCCGCCACACCTCGCTCGACGACGTCGAGCGGGAGCTGCGCGCGGGCTCGGGCGGCACTGCCGGCATCACGCCGTAGTCGACCAAAAAACGCCCGGATGTCACGCCGCCGCCTCGTCAATGCGTCAGGGTTCATCCTGTGCGCCGCGCTCATGGGATACGCGCTGCACGCGCAATACGATCTGCACCTCGACCCCTGCCCGCTGTGCATCTTCCAGCGCATCGGCGTCGTCCTGCTCGGAGTCGCGTTTTTCGCCGCGGCGCTCCATCAGCCGCGCGGCGGCGGCCGCTACGGCTACGCGCTGCTGATCGCGCTGTGCGCACTCCTCACGGCGGGCCTGGCGGCCCGTCACCTTTACGTGCAGAGCCTGCCGCCGGGAAGCCTGCCCTCCTGTGGGGCACCCCTTGCCATGCTGCTGCGCTTTACGCCCGTCCTGCAGGTCATCCGCACGGTCCTGACCGGCAGCGGGGAGTGCGGACAGGTCAACTGGCGGTTTCTCGGGCTCGCGATGCCTGCCTGGGTGTTGCTGTGGGCGCTGCTGCTCGGCGCAGCCGGCACGCTCGCCAATCTCAGGTCAGAAGCCTCACCAGCACGTTGACGTACATGCGGTGCAGGGCGTCGAGCTCCTCGACGCGCACGCATTCGTTGACCTTGTGGATCGAGGCATTCACGACGCCGAGCTCGACCACCTGGGCCCCGAGCGGCGCGATGAAGCGCCCGTCGGAGGTGCCCCCGCCGGTCGAGAGGCGCGGGCGCTTCCCGGTCACCTGTGCGACGGCGTCCCCGACAGCCTGCGAGAGCGTGCCCGCCGGGGTGTAGAACGGCTCGCCCGATACGAACCACTCGAGCGTGTAACGCACACCGTGGCGGCGCAGGATCTCCTCGACGCTGCTCTTGAGACCCTCGAGCGTCTGTACCGGCGAGTAGCGCAGGTTGAAGCGCGCCTTGAGCTCGCCGGGGATCACGTTCGGCGCCCCGGTTCCGGCGTTGAGATTCGAGACCTGGAAACTCGTCGGCTGGAAGTGCTCGGTCCCCTGGTCCCAGACGTGCCGCGTGAGCTCGGCGAGCGCAGGCGCGAGCGTATGGACCGGATTCTCAGCCAGCTGCGGATAGGCGACGTGCCCCTGTACGCCGTGCACCGTGAGACGCCCGCTCAAGGAGCCCCGCCGCCCCACCTTGATCGTGTCGCCGATCGCCGCTTCGCTCGAGGGCTCGCCGACCAGGCACCAGTCGATGCGCTCGCCGCGCGCCGCAAGCAGCTCCGTCACCCGCCGCGTGCCATCGACCGATGGGCCCTCCTCATCGCTGGTGATGAGAAAGGCGATCGATCCTTTGTGCGCGGGGTGGGCCCGGACGAACTCCTCGGTCGCGGTCACCATGGCGGCGAGCCCCGTCTTCATGTCGGCGGCTCCTCGTCCGTAGAGGAGCCCGTCGCGGATCGCGGGCACGAACGGGTCGCTGCGCCACTCCTCGAGCGGGCCCGTCGGTACGACATCGGTATGGCCGGCGAAGCAGAACAGCGGCGCCACCGTACCGCGTCGTGCCCACAGATTCTCGACCACGCCGAAGCGCAGCGCCTCGAGGGAGAATCCGAGCGCCGCGAGCCGCTCGCCCATCAGCTGCTGACAGCCCTCGTCAGCGGGTGTCACGGAACGGCGCGCGATCAGCTGTGCGGCGAGCTCGAGGGGGGCGGTCATCAGTGGCGTTGACTCAAACGGGTTCGCGTTTATAAGGTCAGCCGACCCGCAGGGCAAGCTTCATGCTGTCACGACGGTGAAAACTCATCCGGCAACACTTGGTGGGGGGGCTGGCCTGGTAGCCGGCGTGCGACACACCAAAAGCCGATTTCATCCAACTGTCACATGATTGTCATCTAATGCGCACGAGGAGGGGAAGCCGCTCCCTCGGCCGCCTTCCAAGACTTGAGGAGTGGAACATGAATTTACGCAGATTCCATGGGGTGCTGGCGGGGTTGCTCGCCGGCGCCTCGCTCGCCGCGGTGGCCGCTGCGCACGCCGGCGACATCTCCGGCGCCGGGGCGACCTTCCCCTATCCGATCTACTCGAAGTGGGCTGACGCCTACAAGCAGCAGACCGGCGTCGGCCTCAACTACCAGTCGATCGGCTCGGGAGGCGGCATCAAGCAGATCAAGGCCAAGACCGTCACCTTCGGCGCCTCGGACATGCCGCTGAAGCCCGAGGACCTCAAGGAGGCGGGTCTGGTCCAGTTTCCGATGATCATCGGCGGCGTCGTACCGGTGCTGAACGTCAAGGGCGTGCAGGCCGGTCAGATGGTGCTCGACGGTGAGACCGTGGCCGCCATCTACATGGGCGAGATCACCAAGTGGAACGATGCGCGCATCCGCAAGCTCAACCCGAAGCTCGCGCTCCCGGCGACCACCATCGCGCCGGTCTACCGCTCCGACGGCTCCGGCACCAATTTCCTCTTTTCCCACTACCTGTCGCAGGTGAGCACGAAGTTCAAGGAATCGATCGGCGAGAACACCTCGGTGCAGTGGCCGGTCGGCATCGGCGCCAAGGGTAACGAGGGCGTTGCCAACATGACGGGGCAGACCGACGGCGCCATCGGCTACGTCGAGTACGCTTACGCCAAGCAGATCAAGATGACCTACTGCGATCTCATCAATTCCGCCGGCAAGGCGGTCGCGCCGGGTGCCGAGTCGTTCCAGGCCGCCGCCGCGAGCGCCGATTGGGCGCACGCGCCGGGCTACTACCTGATCCTCACCAATCAGCCGGGCGCGGGCAGCTGGCCGGTCACGGGCGCGAGCTTCATTCTCCTCTACGCAACGCCGCCCGACGCGGCCGCGACCAACGCGGCACTCAAGTTCTTCGACTGGGCGTACCGCAGTGGTGGCAAGATGGCCGCTGATCTCGACTACGTGCCGCTGCCGGAGGGCCTCATCCGGCAGGTGCGCGCCACCTGGAAGGCCGAGATCAAGGGCGCGCTGGTCACGGCCAGCGCGGCCGATGGCAAGCGGATGTAGGCTGCCCTAGATCCGATGAACACCGCGGCTGCCATCGATCCGCGGCACGCCGTGGGGCAGCGGCTGCGCGAGCGGCTCTTTCAGGGCGCGACCTTCATCGCGGCCCTGCTGGTGCTGATCCTGCTCGGCGGCGTGGCGGTGTCGCTCCTGCACGGCGCGTGGCCGGCGCTCGCGCACTTCAAGCTGCACTTCCTCACCCGCTCGGTGTGGAATCCCGTGACGGATGAGTACGGCGCGCTTGCGGCCGTGTACGGCACCGTCGTGACCTCGCTCATCGCACTCTTGATCGCGATTCCGGTGAGCTTTGGGATCGCCATCTTTCTCACTGAGCTCGCTCCGGTGTGGCTGAAGCGCCCGGTCGGCATCGCCATCGAGCTGCTCGCGGCCGTGCCGAGCATCATCTTCGGCATCTGGGGTCTGTTCGTGCTGGCGCCCATTCTGCAGCGCCACATCCAGCCCTGGCTCATCGAGACGCTCGGGGCGCTGCCGATCATCGGCAAGCTGTTCCAGGGGCCGCCGTTTGGCATCGGCGTGCTGACCGCGGGCGTGGTGCTCGCCATCATGGTGATCCCGTTCATCTCCGCGGTGATGCGCGATGTCTTCGAGACCGTGCCCGATGTTCTCAAGGAGTCCGGCTACGGGCTCGGCGCCACCACCTGGGAGGTGATCTGGCAGGTGGTCGTGCCCTATGCGCGCACCGGCATGATCGGCGGCATCATGCTCGGCCTCGGCCGCGCGCTCGGTGAGACCATGGCGGTCACCTTCGTCATCGGCAACGCGCACCGCATCGGCTCCTCGCTCCTCGCCCCCGGCACGACCATCTCGGCCTCGATCGCCAACGAGTTCACCGAGGCGGTCGGCGATCTCTACACCTCATCGCTGGTGGCGCTCGGCGCGCTGCTGTTCCTCATTACCTTCACGGTGATCGCCGCCGCCCGCTACATGCTCATGCGTCTCGAGCGGCGCGCGCTGTCGAACGTATGAGCCGGCGGCTGCGGCGCAAGATCACCAATGTCGTGGCGCTCGGCCTGTCGGGCTGCGCCACCCTCGTGGGCCTGTTCTTCCTCGGCGCCATTCTCTGGACGCTCCTGAGTCGGGGCCTCGCCGGCATGTCGGGCACGCTGTTCACCGCTATGACCCCGCCGCCGGGCAGCAGCGGCGGGCTGCTGAATGCCATCTACGGCAGCCTGGTCATGACCGTGATCGCCATCCTCATCGGCGGTCCGGTCGGCATGCTGGCGGGCACCTACCTCGCCGAGTACGGACGCCACTCGCGTCTCTCGGCGGTGATTCGCTTCGTGAACGACGTGCTGCTCTCGGCCCCCTCGATCATCATCGGGCTGTTCGTCTACGAGCTGCTGGTGATCCACATGGGGCATTTCTCCGCGCTCGCCGGCGCCGTGGCGCTCGCGATCATCGCCATCCCGGTGACGGTGCGCACCACCGAGGACATGCTCAACCTCGTGCCGCAGGGCATGAAGGACGCCTCGACGGCCATGGGCGCCTATCCGTGGCGCACCATCACCAGTGTCATCTACCCGGCCGCGCGCAGCGGGGTGGTGACCGGGCTGCTGCTCGCCGTGGCGCGCATCAGCGGCGAGACGGCGCCGCTGCTCTTCACGGCGCTCAACAACCAGTTCTGGAGCACCGATCTCAACGCGCCGATGGCCAACCTGCCGGTGGTGATCTTCCAGTTCGCTCTCAGCCCCTACCCGAACTGGCAGCAGCTCGCCTGGTCGGGGGCGCTGTTGATCACGCTGTCGATCCTGATCCTCAGCATCACGGCGCGTTTCGTCGTCGCGCGCCTCAACCCCGGAGCGCGGCGCTGATGGGCGCGCCGGGCGCCGAACCCGACCTGCCGCCGCCCGTGACGGCGAGCAACGCGCAGGCCATCAAGTTCGAGGTGCGGGGGCTCAATTTCTATTACGGCCAATTGCAGGCGCTGAAAGACATCAACCTGACGCTCGTCGACCGGCGGATTACCGCGTTCATCGGCCCCTCGGGGTGCGGCAAGTCGACGCTGCTGCGGGTCTTCAACCGGATGTACGCCCTCTATCCCGGACACCGCGCCACGGGCGACGTGCGACTCGACGGCGAGGACATCCTCACGCCCACGGTCGACATCGCGGCGTTGCGGTTCCGGGTCGGCATGGTGTTCCAGAAGCCGACGCCGTTCCCGATGTCGATCTTCGACAACGCGGCTTTCGGCCTGCGGTTGTCGCGGCGCATCGCCCACAGCGAGCTCACCGACCGTGTGGAGGAGGCGCTGCGCGATGCGGCGATGTGGGAAGAGGTCAAGGACAAGCTGCACGAGGACGGGCGCAGCCTTTCAGGCGGCCAGCAGCAGCGCTTGTGTATCGCCCGTACACTCGCGGTGCGGCCGGAGGTTATCCTGTTCGATGAGCCGACCGCGGCGCTCGATCCGATCTCGACGCTGCGCATCGAGGAGACGCTGCAGTCCTTGCGCGAGAAGTACTGCATCGCCATCGTGACCCACAATCTGCAGCAGGCCGCCCGCGTGTCGAGCTTCACGGCCTTCATGTATCTCGGGGAGCTGGTGGAGATGGGGCCGACCGAGGAGCTGTTCACCGCGCCGAAGCACCGCCGCACCGATGACTATGTCACCGGAAGGTTCGGCTGAGGCGCCGCGCCATGAACGAGCAGCCCAAGGAGACCCGCGAGGCGCATGGTTCGAGCGAGCCCGCCGGCGCGCCCGGCCGCGGCACGCCCGCCACCGCGGGGAATGGGGCGGTCGAGGCCTCCGGGGCGCAGGCCGCCGTCGCGGTGGCCGAGCCGGGCCGGCGGCACCTGGGGGAGGGCGGGCTCAACCTCAAGCCAAGCGGCCGGATGCACGCGCCGCCGCGCGAGGGCGGCGCTCTCGTGCCTGCGGGTGCGGTCATCGAGGATCCGGTGTTCTCCTGTCGCGACGTGAGCGTGTTCTACGGCGCCAAGCAGGCGCTCAAGAGCGTCAGCATCGACGTCGCCCGGCGGCAGGTTCTGGCGATGATCGGCCCATCCGGCTGCGGCAAGTCGACCTTCCTGCGCTGCCTCAATCGCATGAACGACACCATCGCCGGCGCCCGCGTCACCGGCAGCATCACGCTCGACGGACACGACATTCACGACCCGCGCCAGGATGTGGTGCAGATCCGCGCCCGCGTCGGCATGGTGTTCCAGAAGCCCAATCCCTTCCCCAAGTCGATCTACGACAACGTCGCCTACGGGCCGCGCATCCACGGCCTCGCCCGCAGCCGCGCCCACCTCGATGAGATCGTCTGCACCAGCCTGACGCGCGCCGGCCTGTGGGATGAGGTCAAGGATCGGCTCGGCAGCCCAGGCACGGGGCTCTCCGGCGGCCAGCAGCAGCGCCTGTGCATCGCCCGCACCATCGCCGTGCAGCCGGAGGTCATCCTCATGGACGAGCCCTGCTCGGCGCTCGATCCGGTCGCTACCGCGCGCGTCGAGGATCTGATCGATGAGCTGCGCGAGTTTTATGCGATCGTCATCGTTACCCATTCCATGCAGCAGGCCGCGCGCGTCTCGCAGCGCACGGCGTATTTCCATCTCGGCGAGCTCATCGAGGTCGGCGACACCGACCGCGTGTTCACCAACCCGCGTCACCGGCTCACCGAGGACTACATCACCGGCCGCTTCGGCTAGGCTCGCCGCGAAAGCAAACGGGGCCGCGGATGCGGCCCCGTTGCCTTGCATCGGCTGGCAGCGTGCTTTTAGAACTTGAAGCGCACGCCGACGGTGGTGGCGATGTTGTCCTTGTTGAGGTAGCCATTCGCCAAGCCGTCCTGCACGCCCGACCACATGCTGCCGGCATATAGGTCGAAGCGTTTCGACATGCGGTAGTCGAACAGGATCGACGCGGCGGCCTCGGTGCCGCTGCAGCCGGAGCTCACCGTGCTGCTGCAGCCAGCATTCGCGCCCGTGGCGAAGCTGTTCTGGTTGTAGGCATAGTAGGCGAGCACCAGGTCGAAGTCCGGCACGATCGTGTACTTCAATCCTGCCCACCAGACTTCCAGCGTCTTCTGGTTGTCGTAGGCCGTGTTCGTCGTGAACGGCGAGAGAACGTAGCCGCCGATGATGAGTGTGCCAGGCGACAGCGGGTTGCTGGGATTGTTGAAGGCGATGTGCTCGTAGCCGGCATAGAGTTTGAGCGGCATGGCGGCGCCGAAGTCATACAGCGCCGTGACCATGTAGGTCTCGTTGTCCGACACGGTCGCGTTGAGCGTGTTGCCCAGCGTGTAGCCCGGGAAGCACGGGTCCGCCGGGGCTTTGGGGCAACTTCCGGTGAGTTGGCCAGCCTGAGCGGCACTCAGGGAAGAAATGCTGATCGCATCGTACTTCTTGAAGTAGTACGCATCGGCCGAGAAGCCCGCGTAGTCGAAGCCGACCTGCAACTGGTAGCCGGTGTTGGTGCTGCCGCTCGAGCTGCCGAACTGATACAGGGCTCCCAAGTGCAGCCAGTCGTACTTTGCGAAGTACTTCACCGACTGATCGAGCCGCCGGTCCTCGGTGTCGCCGCCGCCGGCGGCGGTTCCCGAGAAGCCGATGACCGAGAAGGCCTGCGCGGCCCCCATCGGGTCGTACTTGGAGATGCCGTCGGCCACGAGCGTCACGTTGCGGCCGAAGGTGAAGCTGCCGACGGTCGGTGAGGAGAGACCGATGACGGCGACGCCCGAGAACAGCTGGCCGGCGATGCTAGTGTCGACGCCCACGTTCTGCGCGGTTACGGCCTTGCCGTTATTGAGCGCCACCGACTTCAGGCCGTCGGCCAGATCGCCCG
>DATMOK010000004.1:0-159284 GCA_035568235.1 Steroidobacteraceae bacterium
TGCGCTCTTACCGCACCGTTTCACCCTTGCCGGTCCCGTGAGGGACTTGGGCGGTCTGCTCTCTGTTGCACTTTCCGTGGGCTCGCGCCCCCCAGGCGTTACCTGGCACCCGATCCGCCGGAGCCCGGACTTTCCTCCACCCCGACGCCATTGCTGACGAAGAAGCAGCGACTGCCCGGCCGACTCTTGCCGCCCACGATAAGGCCGCACGCGGCTAAGTCAAATGCACGTGGGCCGCGCGCTGGCGCTTTTGGCCATAGGATAAGGACGTGGCACAGGCAGACTCGCTCGACCTCATCCAGCAGGCGGTGGCAGCACTGCAGCGCCGGGCGTGGGAGGAGGCCGCGCGACTTGCAGCCACGGCGCTTGAGCGTTCGGGACCGGAGCCCAACGCCCTGATGGTGCTCGGCGGCGTGCGCGCCCAGGCGGGCGATCTCCAGGGGGCCATCGCCCTCTATGAGCGCGCGCGCGTGCTCATGCCCACGCACATTCACGTCCTGGTGAATCTCGCCACGGCGTATCGGGCCGACGGACGGCTGCCCGAGGCACGCCGCGCGCTCGAGGCGGCGCTGCAGGTGGATCCCGGCTTTGCCATCGCGCATAACAATCTCGGCAACGTCCTCAGCGATCTGGGGGAGCGGCAGGAGGCGCTGCGCTCCTACGAGCGTGCCGCCGCACTCGATCCCCACTATGCCGATCCCCTCGCGGGGTCGGCGTGCATTGCCGAGGAGGAGCACCGACTGGAGGATGCGGGACGTCTCGCCGGGCGGGCGCTGCAGCTTGCGCCGCAGAGCGTTTCTGCGGCGCTGACACTGGCGCGCGTCAACCTGCGGCGGGATCAGGCTGCCGAGGCAATCCGGATCCTGGAAGCGCTGTTGCGCGGCGGTTCGCTCTCGCCCACCAATCGCGTCGTGGCCCACGGGTATCTCGGGGAGGCGTACGACAAGCTGGCGCGCTACCAGGACGCCTTCGCGGCGTTCACCGCCGCCAACGCGCTGCAGCAAGAGCAGTACGCCGCGACCCTTGGCGGCGACCCCGGCCCGCTGTCACCCGCGAGCATCGTGCGGCTGACGGCGTTTCTCGAGCAGAGCGATCCCGCCCGCTGGAGTCCGGCGCCTCCCGCGGTGGCGAGCCCGGTGTTCCTCGTGGGCTTTCCGCGCTCGGGCACCACGTTGCTCGATCAGATCCTGGCTTCGCACCCGCAGATCACGACGCTCGAAGAGCGCGATATCCTGTTGGATGCGGTGAGCGGGCTGCTGCGTGAGGAGGCGCTCGGGCATTGGGCGGACCTCTCGCCCGCGCAGATCGGGCACTGGCGTGAGCGGTACTGGCAACGGGTGGCGAGTAGCCGCGCGGGTGCGCAGCTCGCGCCGCTTTTCATCGACAAGCAGCCCCTGAACGCGGTCCTGCTGCCGCTCATCCACCGCCTCTTTCCTGCGGCCCGCATCCTGCTGGTACTGCGCGACCCGCGCGACGTCGTGCTCAGCTGTTACCAGCAGCGCTTCGGCATGAATACCGCGATGTACCAGCTGCTGCGACTCGATACGGCCACGGCGTACTACGCCGCCGTGATGCGGCTGGTCGAGGCGAGCCGTCGCAGGCTGGCGCTGCGCCTGCACGTAGTGAGGTACGAGGATCTCGTCGGCAGCTTCGAGGCGACGGCGCGCAGCCTCCTCGGCTTCCTCGGGCTCGAATGGGATGAACGGGTACGTCAGCACACCGCAACCGCCCGCCGGCGCACCATCGGCACACCGAGCGCGGCACAGGTCGTACTGCCGATCTACGCGAGCGCCCGCGGCAAGTGGCGCAACTACCGTGAGTTTCTTGAGCCGCACCTGCCGGCGCTCGAGCCATGGGTGAGGGCCTACGGCTACGACGCGCCCTGAGTATGCGGGGCTTGCGTCATGGCATCTCCCCGTCGTCGCGGGTGCCCGCGCCGGCGCGGGTGGCGAGCGCATAGGCGGCCGCGCGGGGGGCGCCCGTGAGCTGCGCGGCCACGGCTGCGGCGCGACCCGGCGGCAGCTCTTTCAACAGCACCTGCATCGTGCGGCGCAGCTCGGCAGCGCTGCTGGCGCCTCCGGGCTCGGCTCCCTGCACGACGACGGTGAGCTCGCCGCGCGCGAAATTTTCCTCGCTCTGCGCGCGCAACCGCAGCTCTGCGAGCGTGCCGCGGTAGAGCGTCTCGTGCACCTTGGTGAGCTCGCGGGCCACCACCGCCTGCCGCTCGGCACCGAATGCCTCCGCGAGGTCGGCGAGCATCGCTTCGATGCGGTGCGGAGCTTCGAAGAACACGATCGTGCGCGGCTCGTCCGCGAGGCCTGCGAGCGCGGTGCGGCGCTCGCCGCTGCGAGCCGGGAGAAACCCCTCGAAGCAGAAGCGCTGCGTTGGCAGTCCAGCGACCGCGAGCGCCGCCGTTACGGCTGAGGGCCCCGGAATCGTGTGCACCGCAAAACCGGCGCGCGCCGCAGCGGTCACGAGCTCGAAGCCCGGATCAGACAGCAGCGGCGTGCCCGCATCGCTCACCAGCGCGACGTCCTCGCCGCGCGCGAGGCGCGCGATGAGCTCCGGCACGCGCTCGGACTCGTTGTGGGTGTGTAGCGACACGAGCGGCGTCGCGATGCCGGCGGCCTGCAGCAGAATCCGCGTGTGGCGGGTGTCCTCGGCGGCGA
This sequence comes from Steroidobacteraceae bacterium, assembly GCA_035568235.1. Classification (GTDB taxonomy): domain Bacteria; phylum Pseudomonadota; class Gammaproteobacteria; order Steroidobacterales; family Steroidobacteraceae; genus 13-2-20CM-66-19. The sequence goes on from DATMOK010000004.1 coordinate 2,670, forward strand.
TGCACGCGACCGCCGCCAGCGCCTCGCGCGCCCGTGGACTGAGGTCGCCGAGGTTGCCGATCGGTGTGGCCACGACCAGCAGCCTGCCGGACGCCTTGACCATCTATAATCCAACCCTCACGCCGCATGGAGTGGCGGCAACTGTTCATTCATCCTGCGCGCTAACCGTATGGCCCTTCAAGCGCTCGCTCGACTGCTCAGGTACTGCGTCCCGCTCGCAGCGGCGGTCGCGTTGTGCGGCTGCCCGAGCCTCACGGTGGCGCCGCCGCCGTCAGTCGATCGCGCCGCGAGCCTCGAGCACTCCGGCGACAACGCCGAGGCCGCGCGCGTGTACGAAGCGCTCGCCGCACAGAACGCGGGTGCGGAGCGCAACACCTATCTGCTGCGTGCGGCGCGCGCCTGGCTGAATGCCGGACGCGTGGATGAGGCTGCACGGATTCTGCCGCGCCTCGAGGCAGGACTGACTGCCGAGCAGCAGACCGAGCGCACGCTGCTGGGCGCGCAAGTGGCGCTCGACCGCGGCCAGACTCAGGAGGCCTGGCGGCAGCTGGCCACGCTGCCGACGCCGGCCAACGCGGCGCAGGCGGCGCGCTACCGCGATCTCAAGACGCGCGTGGCGCTCGCCGCCGGCCACCCGGAGGCGGCACAGGCGGCGGTGCAGGCGGAGTTCGTGCCACATATTGCGCTGCTCCTGCCGCTAAGCGGACGCAACGCCGCCGCGGCGCTCAGCGTGCGCGATGGTTTTCTCGCGGCCTATTACCAGTCGCCGGCCGGGCAGCGTCCGCGGGTGCGTATCTACGACACCGGCACGGCGAGCGTGGCGACAGCCATCGGCCGCGCCGCGGCTTCGGGGGCCGAGCTCATCGTCGGCCCGCTGACACGCGAGGAGGTGATAGCGGCTGCGCAGTTCACCGGCGCGCACCCGCCGGTGTTGGCGCTCAACTTCCTGCCCACCGAGACGCCAGCACCGGCGCAGTTCTACCAGTACGCGCTGTCACCGGAAGACGAGGCACGGCTGGTGGCGCGGCGCGTGCTCGCCGATCATCATCGGCGCGGCGTGGCGCTCGCTCCGGCAGGCGACTGGGGCACACGCGTGCTGGCGGCGTTTCGCCAGGAGCTCGAGGCCGGGGGCGGCCAGCTGATCACCACCGCCGCGATCGATACAGCGCGCACCGACTACTCCGAGGCCGTGACGACGGTTCTGGGAATCAGCGACAGCCAGGCGCGCGAGCGGCGGCTGGAGGGAATTCTCGGCACCAAACTTCAGTTCGAGCCGCGCCGCCGCGGCGATATCGGTTTCATCTTCTCGCCCGCGCCCGCCAACACCGAGCGGCTGTTGCGTCCGCAGCTGCGCTACCACTTCGCCGGCGACATCCCCACCTACGCGACCTCGAGCGCATTCGAGCCTGACGTGCGCGCCAATCAGGATCTCGACGGTCTGATGTTTCCCGACATGCCGTGGATCCTCGGCAGCGATCTCGCCGAGGCGGTGCGCGCCGCGACGCGCGAGGCGTGGCCGAACGGCGGGCTGCAACGCAGTCGCCTGTACGCCTTCGGCTTCGATGCCTATCGTCTCGGGGCAGCTCTGCGCAACCATCCCGGGGATGTCAGTATCGACGGCCTCACCGGGCGCCTGAGCTTCGATGCCGAGCGGCGTATCCGCCGCGAGCTCAACTGGGCGCAGCTGCACGACGGCGAGCTGCGAGCGTTGCCCGATCCCACTCCGTGACCTCGTCGCGCGGATGCGCGGCACGATTGCGCCCGCAATCTCCGGCGCCAACCTGGTGAGCTCGACCTGATCGCACGCCGTGACGGCGTGCTGGTGAACGGGCGAGGTTCGCGCCGGCGCGAGCGCGCGCCCCTCGACTGCCGATGCAGCAGCGTGCGACCTCGCGCGCCTGCCGGCATCTCCCCGGGTGCCATCGTCGTGGCGGATCCCTGGGACACCAGTCCCCGGCATCGATGGGGTCCGGCATGCCTTCCCGAGTGCCCTCAGTGCCTGCTCAGGTGAGGCACTGTATAAAGTTCTCCAGACAAGCCGCTGATAGATATGACTGAAATGTTGCCGCAGGCTGGACACGGCAGCTTGCCGACCTGTTCCTTTGTACATAAGTCGTTGTGAATGCGACGAATTTCTCACTTTTTCAATTGACATAGTCAGCTGGCGGTTCCTATAGTGGCAGCCGGTGGGAGAAAGTGGGGGCGAATGGGCGTTCTACCGCCCGACAGGTCATGTTCCGCGGTGCAACAAGAATCACCTTGGATGACAAGGGGCGGATGGTCATGCCGACCCGATATCGGGACCAGATCGCAGGTCTCGCCCAGGGCCGACTGGTCGTCACCGTGGATAAGGACCAGTGCCTCCTCATTTATCCCCTTCCTGAGTGGGAGCAGATCGAACGCAAGCTGATGAGCCTGCCGAGCCTCAATCCGACGGCGCGGCGGCTGCAGCGGCTGATGGTGGGCCACGCGACCGATCTGCCGCTCGACGGACACGGCAGGGTGCTGTTGCCGCCGGAGCTGCGCGAGTTCGCGAAGCTCGAGCGACACGGGATGCTGATCGGTCAGGGCAACCGCTTCGAGCTGTGGGACGAGTCGCGATGGAACGAACGGCGCGACCTGTGGCTGAAGAACGAAGAGGTGGCGACCGATCTGCCGTCCGAGCTCGAGTCGCTGTCGCTGTAGAGCGGCCGGTAAGGCCGTGTCTGGGGTGAGGGAGGGGCCGCGCGGCGGCTGCCTCGGGTGGGATCGGGTCAGAGGCGCACCGCTAATGGGTGATGAGCACGCACCGGTGCTAGCCGCAGAGGCGCTCGCCGGACTGGCCCTGGAAGCGGGCGGTTACTATGTCGATGCGACGTTCGGGCGCGGCGGCCATACGGCACTCATTCTCAAGGCCCTGGGTCGAGAAGGCGGCGTGCTCGCACTCGACCGCGATCCGCAGGCCATCGCGTCCGGCCGCCAGCGCTTTGCCGACGAAGTGCGGCTTACGCTCATCCATGCGTCGTTTGCCGACCTCGGTACGCTCGTGCCGCTACATGCGCACGGTCGTGCTTGCCGTGGCGTGCTCTTCGACCTCGGTGTGTCCTCGCCGCAGCTCGACGATGCGCGCCGCGGCTTCAGCTTCCGCGCCGATGGCCCGCTCGATATGCGCATGGACCCGACACGCGGCGAGCCCGTCTCGGCCTGGCTCGCTCGGGCGAGCGTCGACGAGATACGCGAGGTGATCGCGACCTTCGGCGAGGAGCGATTCGCACGCCGTGTGGCGCGTGCCATCGTCGAGGCGCGCGACGCGCGAGCGCTCACGCGCACGGCGGAGCTGGCGGCACTGGTGGCACGCGCGGTGCGCACCCGCGAGCCCGGCAAGCATCCGGCAACGCGTACCTTTCAGGCGCTGCGCATGTTCATCAACGACGAGCTCGGGCAACTGCAGCGCGGTCTCAACGGCGCCCTGAGCGCGCTCGCCGTCGGGGGGCGGCTCGCCGTGATCAGCTTCCATTCCCTCGAGGATCGGGCGGTGAAGCGTTTCATGCAGCGCGAATCGCAGCCCGATCCGGCGCTCGCGCGCCTGCCGGTCGTGCCGCCCGCAGCGCGCCCGCCGCTCAAGCTCGTCGGGCGCAAGTGCCGTGCCACGGCGGAAGAGCTGAAGCGCAACCCGCGCGCGCGCAGCGCGTTGCTGCGCGTGGCGGAGAAAGTCGCTTGAGCGCACGCGCCTGGCTCGTGATCGCAGTACCGCTGCTGTGGCTGGCGGTGCTGGCCTCGGCCGCCGGCGCGATCTACTGCGAGCACCGCGCGCGCGACCTGTTCATCGCGCTCGAGACGCTCAACGCCCGGCGCGACAATCTGCAGATCGAGTGGGGCCAGCTGCAGCTCGAGCAGAGCGCCTGGTCGAGCCACGCGTTCGTCGAGCGGGTGGCGAGCACGCGGCTGCACATGGCGACTCCGCCGCCGAAGAACATCGAGATCATCGCGCCATGAAAACGCGCGGCTCGCAGGACTCGGCCCGGCGCTCGTTCCGCTGGCGCTCGCAGCTGCTGCTCGGCGCGCTGACGCTCGCCTGCGCGGGTCTCCTGTGGCGCGCCATGAATCTGCAGCTGGTCGATCACGGCTTTCTTGCCCGCCAGGGGGATGCGCGCTTCACGCGCGTGCTGCAGATCTCCGCGCACCGCGGCACCATTACCGACCGCTACGGCGAGCCCCTCGCCGTGAGCACGCCCGTGGACTCGATCTGGGCGAATCCCAGCGAGCTCGCCTCCGCCACCGGAGAGATCCCGCGCCTCGCGAGCGCGCTCGGGCTCGAGCGCCAGGAGCTCGCGCGACGCATCACCAGCAACCTCGACCGCGAGTTCCTCTATCTGGCGCGTGGCCGCCAGCCCGCCGAGGCCGCAGCCATCAAGGCGCTCGCGATCCCGGGCGTCTACACCTCGCGCGAGTACCGCCGCTATTACCCCGCGGGCGAGGTGACCGGGCACCTGCTCGGCTTCACCAATGTCGATGACAACGGTCAGGAGGGGCTCGAGCTCGCCTTCGATCACTGGCTGGCCGGGGAATCGGGCGCCAAGCGTGTCATCCAGGACCGCTACGGGAGGATCGTCGAGAACGTCGAGAGTATCCGTCCGGCGCGTCCGGGACGGGACCTCGTGCTGTCGATCGATCTGCGCATCCAGTACCTCGCCTATCGCGAGCTCAAGGCCGCGGTACGCGAGCAGCGCGCGCGCGCCGGCTCGGTCGTGGTGCTGGACGTCGCCACCGGCGAGGTGCTCGCCATGGTGAATCAGCCCACCTATAACCCCAACGACCGCGGGCAGATGCAGCCGGCCGACTACCGCAACCGCGCCGCCACCGACATCTTCGAGCCCGGCTCCTCGGTCAAGCCGTTCTGGGTCGCGGCGGCGCTCGCCGCGGGCAAGTACGATTCGCACAGCATCATCGACACCTCGCCCGGCTTCTTCAAAGTGGGCGTGAAGATCTTCGAGGACGAGCACAACCTTGGCGCGATCAACATCGCCACGGTGCTCGCCAAGAGCTCCAACGTCGGTATGGCGCACATCGCGCTCAGCCTCGCGCCGCAGCAGGTGTGGACCACGCTCTCCGGCCTCGGCTTCGGCCAGGTCACCACCAGCGGCTACCCGGGCGAATCCGCCGGTCTGCTGCCTGCCTACTCGCAGTGGCGGCCGATCGGCATCGTCACCATGTCGCATGGCTACGGACTATCGGTGACGCCGCTGCAGCTGGCGCACGCCTACGCCACCATCGGCTCCTTGGGTCTCGAGCGGCCGGTGTCGTTTCTGGCGGTCAACGATGCTCCCCCCGGCACGCGCGTGCTGCAGACGCCGGCGTGCCGCGAGCTCCTCGGAATGCTCGAGACGGTGGTGGCGGCGGAGGGCACCGGCAAGCTCGCGGCCATCCCGGGCTACCGCGTCTCCGGCAAGACCGGAACGGCCTGGAAGGCCACCGCGGGCGGCTATTCCACCGATCGCTTCATGGCGGTGTTCGGCGGCGTGGCGCCCGCTACCGACCCGCGCCTCGCGGCGGTGGTCGTGCTCGATGAGCCGAGTGCCGGCCAGCACCAGGGGGGCGAAGTCTCGGCACCGGTATTCTCGCGCATCGTCGGCGGCGCGCTGCGGCTGCTCGCGATCGCGCCCGATGAGCGCATCACCACTCCCGAGGAGCTGCCGGCGAGCGCCCCGGCGCTGCGCACGGCGGCACTGCGATGAGCGCGCTCACGCCGCCTGGCACTGATGCACGACCGCTCGGGGAGCTCACCGCCGGCCTCCTCACCGTGCCTGCCGGAATCCTGGTGAGTGACATCACCGCCGACAGCCGCGCGGTCACTCCCGGGGCGCTGTTCCTCGCCTGCCGCGGCCGCAGTCACCACGGCGTGAGGTTCGCCGCCGAGGCGAGCAGCCGCGGCGCGCGCGCCGTGCTCTATGAGCCCGACGGCCTCGCCGCCGGCGAACTGCCGGGCTCAGCGCCCGGCACCTTCGTGGCGGGTGTGCCGCATTTGAGCACGCACGCCGGGCTGATCGCCGATCGATTCTTCGGCGCGCCTTCCGCGCAGCTCACGGTGGCGGGCATCACCGGCACCAACGGCAAGACCACTTGCGCGTGGCTCCTGGCGCAGGCGCTCGAGGCCTGCGGACGACCCGCGGCCTACATGGGCACGCTCGGCTTCGGCCGCCCGCCGACGCTCACGGCAACGCTGCACACCACGCCGGACGCCATCAGCGTGCACCGCCAGCTGGCTGCACTGCGGGCGCTCGGCGCCGAGTGCGTGTGCATGGAGGTCTCGAGCCACGCACTCGACCAGTCGCGGGTCGGGGGCGTGCGCTTCAACACCGCGGCATTCACCAACCTGACGCGCGACCATCTCGACTATCACGGCACCATGGCTGAATACGGCGCGGCCAAGGCGCGCTTGTTCGGCTTCGAGGGGCTCGTCCACCGGGTGATCAACATCGACGACCCGTTCGGTGCAGCGCTCGCCCGCCGGGCATCGCCGGCGCGCCTCACCGTCACGCTGCGCGCCGCCGCGGACTGCGCCCGTCCCGGGGCAGCGCAGTTCGTGCGCGCCGCGCGCGTCACACCCGACAGCGGCGGACTCGCGATCGCCATCGAGTCGAGCTTCGGGAGCGCGGAGCTCAGCGTGCGGCTGGTCGGCGAATTCAACGTCGACAACGTGCTCACGGTGCTGGCGGTACTGCTCGCCTGGGACGTACCGCTGCCGGCCGCCGCGCAGGCGCTCGCGCGCTGCCGCCCGGCGAGCGGCCGCATGGAGATGTTCGGCGCGGGCGGCAGCACGCCGCTCGCGATCGTCGACTACGCCCACACGCCCGATGCGCTCGCCAACGCGCTGCGCGCGACGCGGCTGCACTGCCGCGGGCAGCTGCGGGTCGTGTTCGGCTGCGGCGGGGACCGCGACGCCGGCAAGCGCCCGCTCATGGGGCGGATCGCCGCCGAGCTGGCCGATGAGCTGATCGTGACCGACGACAACCCACGGAGCGAGGATCCGGCACGCATCGTCGCCGACATCCTCGCCGGCATCGATGCCGGCGTGCCGCTGGCGGTCGAGCATGATCGCGCGCGCGCCATCCGCTTAGCCCTCACGCGCAGCGCACCGGGCGATGCCGTGCTGATCGCCGGCAAGGGCCACGAGGACTACCAGATCTACGGGAGCGCGCGCCGCCCGTTCCGCGACCAGGCGGTGGTCATGGAAGTGCTGCGCCAGAGCCCGGCATGAAGCGCACGCTCGCGGCATTCGCTCAGCTTGCCGGCGGACGCCTGGTCGGCGCCGACCGCGCGTACACCGAGGTGGTGAGCGACACGCGCAACCTGTCGGCCGGCCAGCTGTTCGTGGCGCTGCACGGGCCTCAGTTCAACGGCAACGATTTCCTCGCCGCCGCCGGCGCCGCCGGCGCCGCCGGCGCACTCGTCGACCGCGAGCAGTCGGTGCCGCTCGCGCAGATCGTCGTCGCGGACACGCAGGCGGCGCTTGAGCGTGCGGCGCGCCTCTGGCGGGATGCTTTCGACGGCGCGCTCATCGGCGTCGCCGGATCGAACGGCAAGACCACGACCAAGGAGATGACCGCGGCGATCCTCGCCCGGGCGGGGCCGTGCCTCGCCACCCGCGGCAATCTCAACAATCACATCGGCGTGCCGCTGACACTGCTGCGCCTGACGGGCGCGGAGCGCTTCGCGGTGGTGGAGATGGGGGCCAACCACGCCGGCGAAGTCGCGCAGCTGGTGGCGGTGGCGCGGCCCACGGTCGGGCTGATCACCAACGCCGGCGCCGAGCACCTCGAGGGCTTCGGCAGTCTCGAGGGCGTGGCGCGCGCCGAGGGCGAGATGGTGGCGGGCTTGAGCCCAACGGCAACCGCGGTGATCAATGCTGATGATGAGTTCGCGCCGCTGTGGCGCCGCTCGACGCCGGCACGCGTCGTGACCTTCGGGGTGCGGGCCGCCGCGGATTTCAGCGCCAGCGAGGTTCAGACCGAGGTCGGCACCGAGGGCTTCGCCACGCGCTTCCGCTTGAGCGCTCCGCTCGGGGCGGCGGCGATCCGCTTGAGTCTCGGCGGCGTGCATAACATCGCCAACGCGCTCGCGGCCGCGGCCGCGGCGGCGGCGGCCGGCGCGCGGCTCGAGCACATCGTGGCGGGGCTCGCGGCGGTGCGCGCCGTGCCCGGACGGCTGCAATTCCGGGCCGCGACCGGCGGCGGCTGGCTGATCGACGACTCCTACAACGCCAATCCGAGCTCGGTACGCGCCGCCATCGAGCTGCTGGCGACGCTGCCCGGCAGACGCTGGCTGGTGCTCGCCGATATGGCCGAGCTTGGCGAGTTCGCCCTCGCCGAGCATGCCGCCATCGGCGAGTTTGCGCGCCACTCGGGCATCGAGCGGTTGTACGCGACCGGCACGCTCGCGCAGCGCGCGGTCGAGTCCTTCGGCGCCGGCGCCCAATGGCTCCCCGACGTGCCGGCGCTGGCGACGGCGCTGCGCGCTGCGCTCGACGGCGGCGGCGCGGATGTGCGCGTGCTCATCAAGGGCTCGCGCTTCAATCGTCTGGAGCGCGTGGTCGAGGCACTCACCGCGGCGCCGCTGCGCAGCAGCGGCGGACACTGAATGCTCTACTGGCTCACACAGCAATTCGCCGGGCGCATCGCGGGCGTACACGTGTTCGCCTATCTCACCCTGCGCGCGATCCTGGCGACCGCTTCCGCGCTGGGCATCTCGCTGCTCGTCGGGCCGCGCATGATCGCGCGCCTGTCGCGCTATCAGATCGGGCAGGTGGTGCGCGACGATGGGCCGGCGAGCCACTTGCCGAAAGCCGGCACGCCCACCATGGGTGGCGCGCTGATCCTCGTCACCACGCTGGTGAGCACACTGCTGTGGGCGGAGCTGTCCAACCGCCTGGTATGGACGGTGCTCGCCGTCACCTTCGCCTTCGGTTTCATCGGCCTCTACGACGACTATCTCAAGCTCGTGGTGCGCAACCCCAAGGGACTGGTGCCGCGCTGGAAGTACTTCTGGCAGTCGGTCGCCGGGCTCGCCACCGCCGCCACGCTCTACTACACCGCCGCCGAGCCGGCCGAGACCACGCTGTTCCTGCCGTTCTTCAAGACCTTCCACGCGCCGCTCAGCGCCTTCGGCTTCATCCTGATCGCCTACCTGATGATCGTCGGCATGAGTAACGCGGTGAACCTCACCGACGGCCTCGACGGGCTCGCGATCATGCCGGCGGCGCTGGTGGCCTCCGCGCTCGGCATCTTCGCCTACGCGAGCGGCAACGCGGTGTTCGCGCACTACCTGCAGATCCCGGAGATCCGTGGTGCGGGTGAGCTCCTGGTGTTCTGCGCCTCGCTCGCCGGCGCGGGACTTGGCTTCCTGTGGTTCAACTCCTATCCGGCCCAGGTGTTCATGGGCGACGTCGGTGCGCTCGCGATCGGCGCGGCGATCGGCGTGCTGGCGGTCATCGTGCGCCAGGAGCTGGTGGTACTGCTCATGGGCGGGGTGTTCGTGCTGGAGACCGCCTCGGTCATCCTGCAGGTCGCCTCCTACAAGCTGACCGGCAAGCGCATCTTTCGCATGGCGCCCATCCACCACCACTTCGAGCTCAAGGGGTGGGCGGAGCCGAAGGTGATCGTGCGCTTCTGGATCATCTCGTTCCTGCTGGTGCTGGCGGGGCTCGCGACACTGAAGCTGCGATGATGAGCGCCACCGACAAGCGACCCTACGCCGTGATCGTCGGACTCGGACGCACCGGGCTGTCCGCGGCGCGCTACCTGCACGCAAGCGGCTGGCGCCTGGCGGTGACCGACACCCGCGCAGCGCCGCCCGAGCTCGAGGCTCTGCGGGCGCTCGATGCCGGCATCCTGCTGCGCTTAGGCGGCCTCGATGCATCGCTCCTCGATGAGGCGCTGTGCGTGGTGGCCTCCCCCGGCGTCGCGCTCAGCTCACCGTTCTTCGCCGCGGCGCGTCGCCGCGGGCTCGAGATCGTGGGCGACATCGAGCTGTTCGCTCGCGCGGCGCGCGCGCCGGTCGCGGGCATCACCGGCACCAACGGCAAGAGCACCGTCACCACGCTGCTCGCGCGGATGGCACAGCGTGCCGGCGTGGCGGTACGCGCCGGGGGCAACTTGGGCGAGCCGGCGCTCGATCTGCTGAGCGCCGATGCGGCACTCTACGTGCTCGAGCTGTCGAGCTTCCAGCTCGAGACCACGACCTCGCTCGCCTGCCGCGCCGCCACGGTGCTCAACGTCTCCGCGGATCACCTCGATCGCTACGCATCGATCGGCGAGTACGCCGCGGCCAAGGCGCGCATCTTCGCGCGCTGCGACACGGCGGTCATCAATCTGGATGATCCGCTGGTGGTCGGCATGCCGCGCGCGGTGCGGCGCACGTTGAGCTTCTCGCTGCGCGCCACGGTGGGCGCCGACTACGCGGTGGCGACCCACGACCACGCCTGGTGGCTGACGCGCGGCGGCGAGCCGCTGCTGCCGGTGGCGGCGATGCGGATCAAGGGACTGCACAACGCGGCCAACGCGCTCGCCGCGCTCGCACTCGGGGAGGCGCTCGAGCTGCCGCTGCCGGCCATGCTGGCGGAGCTTCGGGAGTTCGCCGGTCTCCCGCATCGCTCGCAATGGGTGGCCGAGGTGCGCGGCGTCACCTACATCAACGACTCCAAGGGCACCAACGTTGGCGCCACGCTCGCCGCGGTGGGTGGCATGGCCGGACCGCTCGTCATGATCGCCGGCGGCGACGGCAAGAACCAGGACTTCGCGCCGCTCGCCGCCGCTTTCCGCGGCAAGGTGCGGCACACGGTGCTCATCGGCCGCGACGCGGCGCGCCTCGCGGGTGCGCTCAGCGGCGTCTCCACGCTCGAGACCTGCGCGACGCTTCCCGAGGCGGTGCGCGCGGCGGCCCGCGCCGCGCGGCCCGGTGACACCGTGCTGCTGTCACCCGCGTGTGCCAGCCTCGACATGTTCCCCGACTACACCCAGCGCGGCGCGGTGTTTGCGCAGGCGGTCTCGGAGCTGGCGGCGTGAGCGCCGCGGCCGGCCGGCCACTCATGGGCTTCGCACGCTCCGGCATGGCGAAGGGCGGCGGGGTGCACCTCGATGGCGTCACGCTCGCGATCACGCTCGCTCTGGTACTGCTCGGCCTCGTCATGGTGACCTCCGCCTCGGTGTCGATTGCCAGCCGCGAGACGGGCGAGCCGTTCTACTATCTCGAGCGCCAGCTGCTGCTGGTCGGCGCAGGTGGTGTGTGCGCGGCGCTGCTGTTCTCGATCCGCACCGAGTGGCTGGAACGCGCTTCGGGCCCGCTGCTGGCCGTCGGTCTCGTGCTGCTGGCGCTGGTGCTGGTGCCGGGACTGGGTCACTCCGTCAACGGCAGCCGTCGCTGGCTGCGCCTTGCCGCGCTCAACTTCCAGGTTTCCGAGCTGGCACGCGTCCTGGTGCTCGTGTACGTGGCGAGCTACGCGGTGCGCCGCGAGCAGCAGCTGCGCGAGAGCCTTGCGGGGCTCGCCAAGCCGCTGGCGCTGCTTGCCCTCGTCGGGGCGCTGCTGCTCATCGAGCCGGACTTCGGCGCCGCCACGGTGCTGTTCGCCACGGGCTTTGGTCTGCTGTTCCTCGCCGGCGCGCGGTTGCGCTACGTGCTGGCGATGATGGCACTCGCCGCCGGCGGTTTTGCGGTGCTGGCGCTCGGTGCCGGCTACCGCGTGCGCCGCCTGACGACCTTCCTCGACCCGTGGGCCGATCCCTGGAACAGCGGCTTCCAGCTCACCCAGTCGCTGATCGCCATCGGCCGCGGGCAGTGGCTCGGAGTCGGGCTCGGGGAGAGCGTGCAGAAGCTCTTCTACCTGCCGGAGGCGCACACCGACTTCCTGTTCGCGGTGCTCGCCGAGGAGCTCGGCCTGATCGGCGTGCTCGTGACGCTGGCGTTGTTCCTCGCTCTCGTGTGGCGCGCCTTTCACATCGCGCGGCTCGCCTCCGACGCCGGACTTAGGTTTCCCGCCTACCTCGCCGCCGGCTTCGGCCTGTGGGTCGGGATCCAGACGTTCGTCAACGTCGGCGTCAACATGGGAGTGCTGCCGACCAAGGGCCTGACGCTGCCGCTCATGAGCTACGGCCGCTCGAGCCTCATCGTGGCACTCGCCTGGGTCGGGGTGCTGCTGCGCGTCTACCACGAGGCGAAGCGTGAAGGGCGGGGCTCGGCGACCGTGCGCGGCGTGCAACGGGACGGCGCATGACGGGCCCCATCCTTATCATGGCGGGCGGCACCGGTGGCCACGTGTTCCCGGCGCTGGCGCTGGCGCGGCTGCTGCGCGCGCGCAGCCTCGAGGTCGTATGGCTGGGCACCGAGCGCGGGCTCGAGGCGCGCGTCATTCCCGCCGAAGGCATTCCGCTCGAGCGCTTGACGGTGACGGGGCTGCGCGGCAAAGGCCTGCTGGCGTGGCTCGCGGCGCCGTTCCGCCTGACGCTGGCGCTCGCACAGGCACTCGCCGTCATGCGGCGCCACCGGCCGCTCGTGGTCGTCGGCCTCGGCGGCTTCGTCAGCGGTCCGGGCGGTGTCGCCGCCTGGCTGACCCGCCGGCCGCTCATCATCCACGAGCAGAATGCGGTGGCCGGCTTTACCAACCGCTGTCTCGCTCACCTGGCGCGCGTGGTGCTCGAGGCCTTCCCCGACAGCTTCGGGCGTGAGGTGCGGGCGCGCGTCATCGGCAACCCGGTACGCGCCGACATCAGCGCCCTGCCGCCACCGCCGGTACGCTTTGCGAGCCGCTCAGGTCCGGTGCGCCTGCTGGTATTCGGCGGCAGCCAGGGCGCGGCACGCCTGAATGCCGTGGTGCCGTTCGCGCTCGCGCGCCTCGCGGGCCGGATCCACTTCGAGGTGCGCCATCAGGCCGGCGAGCGCTGGCTCGAGGAGGCGCGCGCGAGCTACACGCGTGCCGGGGTGCAGGCCGACGTGCAGCCCTTCATCGCCGACATGGCGCAGGCGTACGGGTGGGCGGACCTGGTCGTGTGCCGCTCGGGGGCGCTCACCGTGTCGGAGCTCGCCGCGGCCGGCGTGGCCGCGGTGCTGGTGCCGTTTCCCGGCGCGGTCGACGATCATCAGGCCTATAACGCGCAGTACCTGGTGCGTGCGGGGGCTGCGGTCGTGATACCCGACCGCGAGCTGAGCGCCGAGCGGCTTGCCGTGGAGCTCGAGCGGCTCGCGAGCGGGCGGGGGAAACTCCTCGCCATGGCCGAGCGCGCCCGGCAGCTCGCGACGCCGCGCGCCGCCGAGGAACTCGCGGACTCGTGTCTCGCGCTCATGCGGAGCGCGGCGTGATGCAGGACCGGCGCACCAGCCTCGAGCGGCCGGCGACCGAGCGGCGCGTGCGTCCCGACCGGCGTGACCGCATGCGCCGCATCAATACCATTCATTTCGTCGGCATCGGTGGCAGCGGCATGAGCGGCATCGCCGAGGTGCTGCTCAGCCTCGGCTACGCCGTACAGGGCTCGGACCTGCGGCCGAGCGCCGTCACGCAACGCCTCGCGACCCTCGGCGCGCGGATTCTCATCGGACACGCCGCCGCGAACGTCGCCGGCGCCGACGTGGTGGTCGCATCGAGTGCCGTGCCGCGCGGCAACCCGGAGGTCGACGCGGCGCTCGCCGGCCGCATTCCGGTGGTGGCACGCGCGGAGATGCTGGGCGAGCTGATGCGCTTCCGCTATTCGATCGCCGTCGCGGGCACGCACGGCAAGACGACCACCACCAGTCTCCTGGCGAGCATCCTGTCCGAGGGGGGCGAGGATCCGACGTTCGTCATCGGCGGGCGCCTGAAGAGCGCTGCGAGCGGGGCGCAGCTCGGCGCCGGGCGCTACCTGGTGGCGGAGGCGGACGAGAGCGATGCCTCGTTCACCCACCTGCAGCCGCTGATCGCCGTCGTCACCAACATCGATAACGATCACCTGGCCACGCACGGCGGCGACTTCGGGCTCCTCAAGCAGAGCTTCGTCGATTTCCTGCACAACCTGCCGTTCTACGGGCTCGCCGTGCTGTGCGCCGACGACCCCGAGTTGCGCAGTCTGCTGAGCGAGATCGGGCGGCCGATCCTGTCCTACGGCCTGGACGCCGGCGCCGACGTGCGCGGCCTCAAGCTGCGCCACGCAGGTCTTAAGACCCTTTTCGAGGTGCAGCGCGCCGATGCCGCGACGCTGGACGTGACCCTTAACCTTCCCGGCACGCACAACGTGCGCAACGCGCTCGCGAGCATCGCGGTGGCGACCGAGCTTGGCATCGAGGATGCGGCGATTCAGCGTGCGCTCGGCAGCTTCCAGGGCGTCGACCGGCGCTTGCAGCACATCGCCGACGTCGCAACCGCTGTCGGGGGGGTGACGGTCGTGGATGACTATGGCCATCACCCCACCGAGGTCGCGGCGACGCTCGAGGCGGTGCGCCTGGGCTACGCCGGCCGGCGCGTGGTGCTCGCGTTTCAGCCGCACCGCTACACGCGCACGCGTGATCTCATCGATGACTTCGGCAAGGTGCTGAACCTCGCCGACGTGCTGCTGGTCACCGAGGTGTACGCCGCCGGCGAGACGCCGATCGCCGGCGCCGACGGTCGCGCCATCTGCCGCGCGGTACGCAGCCGCGGGCAGCTCGAGCCGCTGTTCGTCGAGAAAGTCGAAGAGCTGCCGGAAGCGCTGCGCGGCGTGGTGCGCGACGGGGATGTCATCGTCGCCATGGGCGCGGGCAGCATCAGCGCGGCGGCGCACGCGCTGCCGGCCGCCCTCGCAGCGCTGCTGCCGCCGGGCGGCACGCCATGACGCTCGCGCTCGCCGCCGGCTTCCAGACGCGCGTCCGGCACCGCGAGCCGCTCAGCCGTCACACCTCGTGGCATGTCGGCGGCCCGGCGGAGGTGTTCTTCAATCCGCGCGATCGCGCCGATCTCGCCGCCTTCCTGCGCGCCCTGCCGGATGAGGTGCCGATCTACTGGATCGGGCTCGGCAGCAATCTGCTGGTGCGTGACGGTGGCCTGCCGGGAGTCGTCATCAGCACTCACGGCACCCTCGACTCGCTCGAGCGCCGCTCCGAGACCAGCGTGCGCGCGCAAGCGGGCGTCGCCTGCGCGCGCATTGCCCGGCAATGCATCAAATGGGACCTGGGACCCGCGGAGTTCTTCGCCGGCATTCCCGGCACCTTAGGCGGTGCCCTGGCGATGAACGCCGGAGCCTTCGGCGGCGAGACCTGGCGGCACGTGCTCGAGGTCGAGACCATCGACCGCCACGGTGCCGAGCACGTGCGCGCCGCGAGTGAGTACCGTGTGGGCTACCGCGAGGTCATCGCGCCGGCGCCTGAGGAGTGGTTCATCGGCGCGACGCTCACCTTCGAGCGCCGTCCGGCCGCGCACGCGGATGAGGTGCACAAGCTCCTCGCACGGCGCAAGGAGAGCCAGCCGATCGGCGAGTGGAGCTGCGGCTCGGTATTCACCAATCCGCCCGGCGATCACGCCGCACGGCTCATCGAGGCCGCGGGACTCAAGGGCTATCGCATCGGCGATGCCTCGGTGTCAGCCAAGCACGCGAACTTCATCATCAACCACGGCACGGCGCGCGCTGCCGACCTCGAGCGCCTCATCGAGCACGTGCGCGCAAC
This sequence comes from Steroidobacteraceae bacterium, assembly GCA_035568235.1. Classification (GTDB taxonomy): domain Bacteria; phylum Pseudomonadota; class Gammaproteobacteria; order Steroidobacterales; family Steroidobacteraceae; genus 13-2-20CM-66-19. The sequence continues at coordinate 18,306 of DATMOK010000004.1, forward strand.
CGTCGAGCGGGTGCACGGCGTGGCGCTGCACCCCGAAGTGCGCATCGTAGGAGTGCCCTAGCTCATGCGCCTCAAGTACCAGCCCGAGCTGCAGCGCCGCGCACGCCAGGCGAGCGATTTCGGTCGCGTTGCGGTGATGCTCGGCGGCGACTCGAGCGAGCGCGAGATCTCGCTCCTCACCGGCAACGCCGTACTCGAGGCGCTCAAGCGCCGGGGGGTCGATGCCCACGGCTTCGATCCGCGCGACCGGGCGCTGCCGGAGCTCATCAGCGGGGCTTTTGAGCGCGTCTGGATCGCGCTGCACGGGCCGGGAGGCGAGGACGGGACGCTGCAGGGAGCGCTCGAGTATCTCGGCGTTCCGTATACCGGCAGCGGAGTCACCGGCTCCGCCATCGGTATGGACAAGCTGCGCACCAAGCGCCTGGCGGCGGCCTGTGGGGTGCCGACGGCGGATTTCGTGGTGCTGCGCGGTCCGCAGGACTTCGAGCTCACCCTCGAGCGCCTGAAGCTCCCGCTGATCGTCAAGCCCGCGACTCAGGGCTCGAGCGTCGGCATGACCAAGGTGGAGCGGGCCGAGGATCTGCCCGCCGCCTTCGCCGCTGCCGCCGGCATCGAGCGCGCGGTGTTCGCCGAGCCGTGGATCACGGGCGGGGAGTACACCGTGTCGATCCTGCAGGGCGCAGCGCTGCCCTCGATCCGCATCGAGACCCCGCGCACCTTCTACGACTACGAGGCGAAGTACTTCCGCGACGACACGCGCTACTTCTGCCCCTCGGGACTGTCGGGGCCCGCGGAGACCCATCTCGCCAGCCTCGCCCTGGCAGCCTTCGAGGCCGCCGGCGCCTCGGGCTGGGGGCGGGCGGATTTCATGATGGACGGGAGCGGGCGCCCACTGCTGCTCGAGATCAACACCATCCCGGGCATGACCGGCCACAGCCTGGTGCCGATGGCGGCGCGCGCGGTCGGCATCGACTTCGACGAGCTGGCGTGGCGCGTGCTCGAGACCAGCTTCACGCGCGTGCCGGTGGGCGCGGCGGGGGCGGGGCCGTGATGCTGCGACGCGCCCGCAACCGCCGCAAGCCGCGCGAGCGCTCGTGGCGGCTGCCGCGCCTCGATTGGCGTGCGATCGGCGCCTGGCTGGGCGCGCTCGCCGCGGTTGGCGCAGCGCTCGGGACTGTGTCCTGGGCGCTCGATCAGCCGGTCACGGCGGTATCCGTCGAGGGGCGCTTCCAGCGGGTCTCGCCCGGGGACGTCGAGCGCGTCGTGAAGAGCGAGGTGCGCGGTGCGGGCCTCCTATCGGTGGATCTGGCGGCGGTGCGGCGCGCCATCCACACGCTCCCGTGGGTGGATGCGGTGAGCGTGCAGCGCGCCTGGCCGCGGGGACTGAACGTGATCGTCATCGAGCAGAGTGCCGCGGCGCGCTGGAGTGACGGCGGTTTAGTCAACACCCGCGGCGAGCTGTTCGCGGGCGATGCGCGCCACGTGCCCCCGGAGCTGGCGGTGCTGTCCGGGCCGCCCGATCAGGAGTCGACGGTGGCGCAGCGCTACCTGGCCGCCGCCGGAAGACTGACACAGGCGGGGCTGCGCTTGACGGCGCTGCGGCTCGATGCGCGCGGCGCCTGGGAGTTCGACCTGTCGAATGGCGTCACGGTGCGCTTAGGGCGCCGGCAGGTGGATGAGCGTTTCGAGAAATTCATGAGTGCCGCGCTGAAGCTCGTCACCCAGCGCGGCGAAGAGATCTCGTACGTCGACATGCGTTACACAAATGGTTTTGCCATCGGCTGGCGCGGCACCGCGACCGCTCATGCCACTGGCAGGGAAGGTGGCCGCGATGCGTAAGCGATCGGAACGTAACTTGATCGTCGGCCTCGACATCGGCACCTCGAAGGTGGTGTCGCTGGTCGGCGAGGCGGGTGCCGACGGCTCGATCGAGCTGCTCGGGGTCGGCTCGCAGCCCTCACGGGGCCTGAAGAAGGGCGTGGTGGTCAACATCGAGTCCACCGTGCAGTCGATCCAGCGCGCCGTCGAGGAGGCCGAGCTCATGGCCGGCTGCGAGATTCACTCGGTGTTCGCCGGCATCGCCGGCAGCCACGTGCGTAGCCTCAATTCCCACGGCGTGGTGGGCGTGCGCGACAAGGAGGTGACGCACGGTGACGTCGAGCACGTGATCGATGCCGCCAAGGCGGTCGCGATCCCGGCCGATCAGAAGATCCTGCACGTGCTGCCGCAGGAATTCATCGTCGACGGCCAGGAGGGCATCCGCGACCCGATCGGCATGTCGGGGGTGCGCCTCGAGGCCAAGGTGCACATCGTGACCGGTGCCGACTCGGCGGCGCAGAACATCGAGAAGTGCATCCAGCGCTGCGGGCTCGACGTCGACGACGTGGTGCTCGAGCAGCTCGCGTCCAGCTTCGCAGTGCTCACCGAGGATGAGAAGGAGCTCGGCGTGTGCCTGGTCGACATCGGCGGTGGCACCACCGATCTCGCGGTGTTCGCCAACGGCGCCATCCGCCACACGGCGGTGATCCCGATCGCCGGCGACCAGGTCACCAACGACATCGCGGTGTCGATGCGCACCCCGACCCAGTACGCCGAGGACATCAAGATCCGCTACGCCTGTGCGCTGTCGCAGCTCGCCAATCCCGACGAGAGCATCGAGGTGCCGAGCGTCGGCGAGCGCCCGGCGCGGCGCCTGGCGCGCCAGACGCTCGCCGAGATCGTCGAGCCGCGCTACGAGGAGCTGTTTGCGCTGGTGCGCGAGGAGCTGCGGCGCTCGGGGTTCGAAGAGGTGATCGCGGCGGGCATCGTGCTTACCGGCGGCAGCGCCAAGATGGAGGGCGCGATCGAGCTCGCCGAAGAGGTGTTCCACGTGCCGGTGCGCCTCGGGATCCCGCAGACCATCGAGGGCCTCACCGACGTGGTACGCAATCCCATTTTCTCCACGGGCGTGGGCCTGCTGCTCTACGCGCGCGACAACCTGATGAGCGTGCGGCGCGGGCACTCGCTGGCCGGCAACGGCAAGTCGGTGCTGCACCGCATGCAGTCCTGGTTCCAGGGGAATTTCTGAAGCTGACAGCAGTGTGACTACGACGACTCTGACTACGACGACTCAACCAACCTGCTTTATATGTGTAAGGAGCGACAACAATGTTTGAATTAATGGACGCGTACAGCCAGAGCGCCGTCATCAAGGTGATCGGCGTGGGGGGCGGCGGCGGCAACGCGGTGGCACACATGCTGACCGCCGGCATCGACGGCGTGGAGTTCATGTGCATCAACACCGACTCGCAGGCGCTGAAGCACGCCAAGGTGAAGACCGCCCTGCAGATCGGCTGCAACATCACCAAGGGCCTGGGTGCCGGAGCGGATCCGGAGGTCGGACGGCAGGCGGCCATGGAGGACCGCGACCGCATCGTCGAGCTGGTCGAGGGCTGCGACATGCTGTTCATCACCGCCGGCATGGGCGGCGGGACCGGCACGGGCGCCGCGCCGGTCGTGGCGCAGGTGGCCAAGGAGCTCGGCATCCTCACCGTGGCGGTCATCACCCGGCCGTTCGAGATGGAGGGCAACAAGCGCTCCTACGTGGCGGACCACGGCATCGCCGAGCTGTCCAAGTACTGCGACTCGCTCATTACAATTCCTAACCAGAAACTGCTGACGGTGCTCGGCGCGCAGACGACGCTGCTCGATGCCTTCAAGGCGGCCAATCAGGTGCTGCAGGGCGCGGTACAGGGTATCGCCGAGCTGATCACGCGGCCCGGTCTCATCAACGTCGATTTCGCCGACGTCCGCACGGTGATGGGGGAGACCGGCATGGCGATGATGGGCTCGGGTTGCGCGAGTGGCGAGGGACGCGCGCGCGCGGCCGCCGAGGCGGCGGTGTCCTCACCGTTGCTGGAGGACATCAACCTCGCCGGCGCGCACGGCATCCTCGTCAACGTGACGGCCGGCATGGACCTCTCGATCGGCGAATTCCAGGAAGTCGGGCAGATCGTCAAGCAGTTCGCCTCGGACGATGCGACGGTGGTTATCGGAACCGTGATCGATCCGGAGCTCGAGAACCAGGTGCGCGTCACGGTGGTTGCGACGGGGCTCGGCAGACCCGCTGCCGCGGCGCGGGCGCCGCAGCAGCGCGAGCCGGTTACCGCACGCGAGCACGCGCGCGCCGGCGAGCCGCCGATGCGCGTGGTGCGCCGCGCGGCCGCCTCGAGCAGCGACTATGCCGGCTACGACAAGCCGACAGTGCAGCGCCAGCGGGCGGTGGGCGATGGCTTGCGGGCCGAGGCCGAGGGAGATGAGATGCTGGATATTCCGGCGTTCCTGCGGCGTCAGGCTGATTGATATGATACGGTAGAGTGTCTTACATAACGCCTCAGGCCGGGCCCTCGTTGCGGGGGCCCTGCCGGCGGCGCGTGTGTCACCCGCAGCCCCACTGCGGCCGTTGGAGCAGCATCCCCGGAAGTTCCGCACAGCATGGTCGGACAGCGAACGCTCAAGAACTCGATCCGCGCCACCGGCGTTGGGCTACACACCGGCCGCAAGGTGCTCATGACGCTGCGCCCGGCAGGCGCTGACGAGGGAATCATCTTCCGGCGCACGGATCTCGCCGAGCAGGTCGACATCCGCGCGCGCGCCGAGAACGTCGGCGACACCATGCTCGGTACGACACTCGGCAAGGGCGAGACGCGGGTCTCCACCGTCGAGCACCTGCTGTCGGCATTCGCCGGGCTCGGCATCGACAACGCGATCGTCGAGCTGTCGGCGGCCGAGGTGCCGATCATGGACGGCAGCGCGGGCCCGTTCGTGTTCCTGCTGCAGTCCGCCGGCATCGAGGAGCAGCGCGCCCCGAAGCGCTTCATCCGCGTGAAGAAGCGGCTGCGCGTCGAGGACGGCGACAAGTGGGCGCAGTTCGATCCGTTCGACGGCTTCAAGGTGAACTTCGAGATCGAGTTCAATCACCCGATCTTCAAGCGCCGCGCGCAACGCGCCTCGATGGATTTCTCCACCACCTCATTTCTCAAGGAAGTCAGCCGCGCACGCACCTTCGGCTTCATGCGCGATCTGGAAACGCTGCGCTCGCGCAACCTCGCCCTCGGCGGCAATCTCGACAATGCGATCGTGCTGGATGATTTCCGCGTGCTGAACGAGGACGGGTTGCGTTACGAGGACGAGTTCGTCAAGCACAAGATCCTGGACGCGATCGGCGACCTGTACCTGCTCGGACACAGCCTGATCGGCGAGTTCAGCGGCCACAAGTCAGGCCATGCGCTCAACAACACGCTGCTGCGACGCCTGCTGGCGGACACCTCGACCTGGGAAGAGGTCGTGTTCGAGTCGTACGCCGACGCGCCGATCTCGTACATAGAGGCGCCGGCGCTGCACGGACGGCGCTAGGCCTCCGGAAAACAGCTTCGTTACCGCACTGCCGCACTGCCAAAGTCGCGACTTTGGTGCGCTGCGCTTCAGGCATCCCGCGGACGCACCCTGACCTCGATCGCGGTGAGACCCACCGCCGCGGCGCGGATCTCAGCTTCGAGCTCGAGCACGCTGTAGCGCATGCGCGCCGACCAGGCCGCGGACTCGGCGAATATCACCAGCGTGCCGTCGCGCTCGATGACGCCCGAGAGGCGCGGGCGGATCTGCGCGGGCAGGTGCGCCGACAGCCAATCGCTCCAGAAATCGGCGCGCCGCGTGTGAGTTGTGACGCGCATCAAGGCCGGTGCGCGGCGTGCGAGCAGCTGCTTTACAGAATCCACGCGCCTTGAGGTCGGCCCGGGACTACTGCTCACTGAGGCGTTGCCACGCTTGTCTCGTCGGACCTTCTTGGGCATATTGCCTTGGAAGCTGTATCGGCAAACCCGTCGAAAGGCGGGGACGCAAAGCCACCGGTCTAAAGCGAGGCGCCATGACGGCGGGGTTGCCAGCATCGTACAGATATCTATCTGAACGAGAACAGGGCGATATACGCTCGGAGGCCGTGTCCGCTGAGGGCTCGCGCACCGGCCCGGACTGAACATAAGGTACCCGGATCCGCCTGGAATGAACGTCATCTTCATCCCCCGTCGCGACGGCAAGGCACGGCAGTTCAATCTGGCCCGTCCCCTGACGCTCGGCGCCGTGGTGGCGGCGGTCGTGGCCATCGTCGGCGGCGCGTTTGCGATGGGGCTGCAGATCGGACGCGGCGTGCACCGCGAGGTGGCCCTCGCCGAGACCTCGCAGTTCTCGCAGGTGCTCACGCAGCAGAAGCAGCAGATCGCCGACCTCAGGCAGCAGTTGCAGCTGCGCGTGGATGCCATGGCGATGCGCATCGGCGAGGTGAACGCGCACGTCATCCGCCTCGATGCGCTCGGCAAGCGCCTCACCGAGATGGCGGACATCGATAGCCGCGAGTTCGATTTCGACCGCGATCCGCCGAGCGGCGGTCCCGAAGGTGAGGGCGTGAGCGCCCAGATCCCGGACCTCTCGGGGATGCTCGCCCAGCTCGAGCAAAGCGCCGACCTGCGCGAGTCGCAGCTCGCGGCCCTCGAGAACGTGATCCTGGCGCGTGAGCTGAAGGAAGAGATCCATCCCGAAGGTCGCCCGGTCGCGAGCGGCTACATCTCTTCCTACTTCGGCGAGCGTGCCGATCCGTTCGACGGCCGCGAGGCGTTCCACAAGGGCGTCGATTTCGCCGGACAGCTCGGCTCGGAGGTGGTCGCCGTGGCCACCGGAGTGGTCACCTGGGCCGGCGAGCGCTCCGGCTACGGCAAGCTCGTCGAGATCAACCATGGTGATGGCTACGCGACCCGCTACGCACACAACGAGCGCACCCTCGTCTCGGTCGGCCAGACGGTGAAGCGCGGCGAGCAGATTGCGCTCATGGGCTCCACCGGTCATTCGACCGGGCCGCACGTGCACTTCGAGGTGCTGCACAACGGCCGCCAGGTCGACCCGCTCTCCTTCATCGGCCGCTGACCGCCGCACTCGCGCGGCCCAAAGCCGCGCACCACCCAAACCTTGAATTCCGACGCCCGAGAACCAATTGGGCGTGTCCGGCGTCTATTGCGTACAATACGCCGCTTCTTGAGCCCGGGGCGGCAGTTAAGTGCTTGTCGGGCAAGATAATTTACCTCCACTTACGGATCGCCCTTGCTCGACTTCCTCACGCGCATCTTCGGCAGCCGCAACGAGCGGCTGATCCGCACCTACGCGCGCCATGTGCATGCCGCCAATGAGCTCGAGCCGGCGATCCAGGCGCTCTCCGATGAGGCGCTGCGCGCTAAGACGGACGAGTTCAGGAAGCGCCTGAAGGACGGCGCGACGCTCGATGAGCTGCTGCCCGAGGCCTTCGCGGTGGTGCGCGAGGCGGCGCGACGCACCCTCAAGATGCGCCACTTCGACGTGCAGCTGATCGGCGCCATCGTGCTGCACCGGGGCATGATCTCCGAGATGCGCACCGGCGAGGGCAAGACGCTGGTCGCGACACTGCCCGCCTACCTCAATGCCCTGAGCGGTGAGGGTGTGCACATCGTCACGGTGAACGAGTACCTGGCGCAGCGCGACGCGGACTGGATGGGCCCGGTGTACCGCTTCCTCGGACTCACGGTGGGCGTCATCAAGAATGCGCAGACCCAGGCGGAGAAGCGCGCCGCGTACGCCTGCGACATCACCTACGGCACCAACAACGAGTTCGGCTTCGACTACCTGCGCGATAACCTCGCCTTCAAGCTCGAGGACCGGGTACAGCGCAACCTGAGCTTCGCCATTGTCGATGAGGTCGACTCGATTCTCATCGACGAGGCGCGCACCCCGCTCATCATCTCCGGCCCCGCCGAGGAGAGCACCGAGCTGTACCTGCGCATCAACCAGCTGGTGCCGAAGCTGGTGCGGCAGCAGCAGGAGGACGGCCCGGGCGACTACGCGGTCGAGGAGAAGACCAAGCAGGTGCACATCACGGACCCCGGTCACGAGCACGTGGAACAGCTGATGCTCGAGGCGGGCCTGCTGCGCGACGGCGAGAGCCTGTACGACCCGGCCAACATCCGCCTGATGCACCACCTGAACGCCGCGCTGCGCGCCCATGCGCTCTACAAGCGCGACGTCGAATACATCGTGCGCAACGGCGAGATCATCATCGTGGATGAGTTCACCGGCCGCACCATGATCGGCCGGCGCTGGTCAGACGGTCTGCACCAGGCGGTGGAGGCCAAGGAGGGCGTGCGGGTGCGCGAGGAGAACCAGACGGTCGCCTCGATCACCTTCCAGAACTACTTCCGTATCTACCGCAAGCTCTCCGGCATGACCGGCACCGCCGATACCGAGGCGCCGGAGTTCCTGCAGATCTACGGGCTCGAGGTGGTCGTGGTGCCGACCCACCGCCCCATGGTCCGCAAGGACAACGCGGACTTCGTGTACCTCACGCAGCAGGACAAATTCGAGGCCATCATCGAGGACATTCGCGACTGCGTGGAGCGCGACCAACCGGTGCTGGTCGGCACGACCTCGATCGAGACCTCGGAATACCTGGCCGGGCTGCTGGAGAAGCAGAGCGTCCGGCACGAAGTGCTGAACGCCAAGCAACACGAGCGCGAAGCGCAGATCGTCGCCCAGGCGGGGCGCCCCGGCAGCGTCACCATCGCTACCAACATGGCGGGCCGCGGTACCGACATCGTGCTCGGCGGCAACCTCGAGGCGGAGCTGCACGCGGCCGGCGAGCTGGATGAGGCGGCGCGCGAACGGCTGCGCGCCGAGTGGCAGGGGCGGCACGACAAGGTGGTGGCAGCCGGCGGACTGCACATCGTCGGCACCGAGCGTCACGAGTCGCGGCGCATCGACAACCAGCTGCGCGGCCGTTCCGGGCGCCAGGGGGACCCGGGCTCGAGCCGCTTCTATCTGTCGATGGAAGACAACCTGATGCGCATCTTCGGCGATCCGGTGCGCACCAAGCGGCTGCTGCAGATCGCCGGCATGAAGGCTGGCGAGGTCATCGAGAGCGGCATGCTGACCCGGCAGATCGAGAAGGCGCAGCGCAAGGTCGAAGGCCACAACTTCGACATCCGCAAGAACCTGCTGCTGTTCGACGACGTCGCCAACGATCAGCGCAAGGTCATCTATCACCAGCGCACCGAGATCATGGGGACCGAGGATCTGTCGGCAGCGATCCGCGGGCTGATCGCCGATTCGGTCGGCGGCCTCCTCGATACGCACATGCCAAAGCACGCCGCCCCCGGCGACTGGGATCTGAAGGGGCTCGCGGAGGCGGTGCAGCGGGATTTCAACGCCAAGATCGACCCGGAGTGGTGGCTCAAGGCCGAGCCCGAGCTCGAGGAGCAGGTGCTGCGCGAGCGGGTGGAGCAGGCGGCGATCGGCGCTTATGCGGACAAAGAAGCCCGCTTTGGCGGCGCGAACATGCGCCTCGCCGAGAAGGAAGTGATGCTGCAGAAGCTCGACCAGCACTGGCGCGAGCACCTGGCGGCGATGGATTACCTGCGGCAGGGTATTCACCTGCGCGGCTATGCGCAGAAGGACTACCGCTTCGAGTTCAAGCGCGAGGCCTTCGAGCTGTTTGCCGCCATGCTCGAGCGCGTGAAGTTCGAGACCTCCTCCACCCTGGCGCGGATCGAGATCCGCACCCAGGAGGAGCTGCAGCGCGAGGAAGAGGAGCGCTACTCAAGGCTGATGCGGGCGCTGCAGGCACAGCACGCCGAGATGGGCTCGGTGCTCTCCGGCGAGGGTGCCGAGCCCGCGCAGCTGCAGGCGGCGATCGCAGCCGCCGCGGCGCGCGCCGGCCCGCGTGCGGCGACGCCGCCACCGCCGGCAGCGCTGCCCGCAGCCGAGGGCGTGGCGCCGTTCGTGCGCGGCGAGCGCAAGGTGGGCCGCAACGAGCCGTGCCCGTGCGGCTCGGGCAAGAAGTTCAAGCACTGCCACGGCGCGCTCTCGAGCGTCGAGTAGGCACAATCGGCACGGCTCACCCCGTGATCCTGGTCGTGGCGGCGGCGCTGTATGACGCGCACGGCCGGGTTCTCATCGCGCAGCGCCCCGCGGGCAAGCATCTCGAGGGCCGCTGGGAGTTTCCCGGCGGCAAGGTGGCAGCCGGTGAGTCCGAGTCGGCGGCGCTGACGCGCGAGCTGCGCGAGGAGCTCGGTATCGAGGTGGCCGCGAGCCGCCCCTGCATGCGCCTCACCCACGCCTATGCCGACCGCAGCGTCGAGCTGTCGCTGTGGATCGTCGAGCGTTACAGCGGCGAGCCGCGCGGACTCGACGGACAGCGGCTCAAATGGGTGGCGCCGGGTGCGCTCCCCGCGGAGAACCTCCTCGAGGCGGACCGGCCGTTCATCGAGGCGCTGCGCACGCTCCCCGCCCCGCAGTCACTCACGAGCGAGGGCGGCTGAAGCGCGCTCACGTGTAGAATGCGCCCACTCACAGAACGGAACCGACATGGCAGCGGAAAACGATCTCCCGGAAGTCGAGCTCGACCCCAAGGCTCTGTATCGCGAGGACGTATTCACTGACCGCCGTGCCGGCAGCATTCGCCGCCTGACCCCGGTCGGCGCCGATGGTGCCCCTGACACCACGCGGCCGGTGCTGTTCTCGGGCCAGACGCAGCTGCTGACACCCGCCGGCGTGCTGCCGCTCGGTTTTGAGATCGAGGCGGGCACGCTCGAGGAGGCGCTGCGGAAATTTCCCGAGGGGGTGCGCGCGGCGCTCGAGCAGGCTATCGACGAGGCCCGCGAGATGCGCCGCGAGGCCGCCTCGCGCATCGTGGTCCCCGAGGTCGGCGGCGGCATCGGCCCCGGACCCGGTCCGGCGGCCGGCGGCGGCAAGATCAAGTTTCCCTGAAGCAGCAGCGCGCAGCGCCATGAGACGCGAGCGCATTCCTGCAACCGCCGCTGCCGGCATCGCACTGCTCGGCGCAGCGCTGCTTGCGGCTTGCGCGGGCGCTACGTTCGGCAACCGCGAGCCGCAGCCTGGCGCAGGTCCCGGGGGCAAGCCGCTGCGCACCGCCACCGATACCGTCCTCGGCCTGCCGCCGGTTGCCACGGCACCGATCTACCCGATAACGGCGCGCGTCGGTGTGAGCGAGGACTTCTTCGGCACCAAGGTGGCCGATCCCTACCGCTGGCTCGAGGACCTGAGCTCGCCCGCGGTGGTGCAGTGGGTGGGGGCGCAGAACGCCGTGTCGCGCCCGTCTCTGGAGGCGATTCCGCAGCGCGCCTGGCTGAAGAAACGCCTCACCGAGCTGTGGGACTACGAGCGTTACGAGCTGCCGGTCAGGCGCGGCGCACATTACTTCTACCTGCACAACGACGGCACGCAGAACCAGAGCGTGCTGTATGTCACCGACCGTCTCGAGGCTCCGGGACGGGTGCTGTTCGATCCCAACACGGCGCGGGCGGACGCGACGGTGGCGCTGTCGGAGTTCACGCCGGACGAGCAGGGCGAGGTGCTCGCCTACGCGACCTCCGATGGCGGCACGGACTGGCAGATCTGGCGCTTCCGGCGCGTGAGCGATGGCTCCGACCTGCCGGATGTCGTGCGCTTCACCAAGTTCTGGGGGATCTCCTGGGCACACGACGGCTCGGGCGTCTACTACAGCCGCTACCCCTCGCTCGCCGATGGCCGCGGCGATGATGCGGCACGGCCGGCGATCTACTTCCATACGCTCGGTAGCCGCCAGGATGAGGACCGCCTGGTATACGAGGTGACCGATCATCCGACCCGCATACCGTCGGGTCGCGTCACCGAAGACGGCAACTACCTCATCATCACTCTGTTCGACGGCTACGAGAAGAACGGCGTCGAGCTGCTCGACCTGCGCCAGGAGGGCGCCGCAGCCCAACCGCTGTTCATGGCGTGGGACGCGCTCTATACGTTCATCGGCGCGCGCGGTGATGAGCTGTTTTTCCAGACGACGAAGGACGCGCCCAACGGCCGCGTGATCGCAGTCGATGCGCGCAATCCCGCCGCCGCGCCGCGCAGCATCGTGTCCGAGGGCCCAAGTGCCCTGGAGGAAGCGAGCTACGTCGGCGGCCGCATCCTCACTCGCTACGTCGAGGACGCCCATGCGGTGGCGCGCGTCTACGAGCGGGACGGCCGTCTGGTCGGTGAAGTGCCGCTGCCCGGCAAGGGCGGCATCGAGGGCCTCAAGGGCGAGGGACGGCAGAGCGAGACCTTCTTCTCGTACACCGACTACCTCACGCCACGGCGCATCTATCGGCTGGATGTGCCGGCCAACCGCGCCACGCTGTGGCACGCGCCGCAGATTCCGGCCTCGACCGCTGACTACGTGACCGAGCAGGTGTTCTACGCCAGCAAGGACGGCACGCGCGTGCCGATGTACATCACGCATCGGCGCGATCTCGCCAGGGACGGCAACCAGCCGCTGCTGCTGTACGGCTATGGCGGATTCAAAATAGCGCTGTTGCCGCAGTACCGCCCGCAGGTGCAGGCGTGGCTCGAGATGGGCGGCGTGTACGCCGAGGCCAACCTGCGCGGCGGCGGGGAGTATGGCGAGGCGTGGCACAAAGCCGGGACGCTCGGCAACAAACAGCACGTGTTCGATGACTTCATCGCCGCGGCGCAGTACCTGATCAACGAGCGCTACACGCGCAGCGCGCGCCTCGGCATCTATGGCCGCAGCAACGGCGGCCTGCTGATCGGCGCCGTGCTGACGCAGCGGCCGGACCTGTTCGGCGCGGCGCTACCTGCCGTGGGGGTACTCGACATGCTGCGCTATCAGACGGCGAGCGCGAATGCCCGCCAATGGTCCTCCGACTTTGGCCTCGCGGAGGACCCGCAGCAGTTTCGCGCGCTGTACGCCTACTCGCCCTACCAGAACGTGAAGCCGGGCACCTGCTATCCGCCGACGCTCGTCACGACGGCAGACCATGACGACCGCGTCGTGCCCTGGCACAGCTACAAGTTCGCCGCCGCGCTGCAGGCCGCGCAGAGCTGCCCCAATCCGATCCTGATCCGGGTCGAGACCCGCGCCGGCCACGGTGCCGGCAAGCCCGTGTGGATGCAGATCGACGACTTCGCCGATCAGTGGGCGTTCCTCGCCAAGTGGCTGCAGGTGAGCGCGCCGCAAGCGGCGCCGGCGCCCTGAAGCGGGCGGCTCAGTCGGGGGCGATGATCGCCCGTATCTCGAGCGTCGCCGGGTCGAAGACCGTCAGTACGTGCCGCGTGCCGCCCCACATGACGATGGCGTCGGCCTGATCGGCGGGGAGCCCGCGCTGCGACAGGCGGCTCTTCAGGCGCGCCTTTTCCGCCGGCGTGAAGAATTGAATTTTATCCAGACTCCGCAGCTGCTTGCGCAGCTCCGGCAGGCCCTCCTTCCAGGGGCGGAAGAACTTGGGCATCTGAATGACGTCGGCGCCGCCGAACAGGGCACCATTGACGATCTTCTGCGCTTCCTCGGCATTCTCCGGCAACGGTGCCCATATCCAGCGCGGCAGGCTGTACCAGAAGGGGGCGAGGGCGGGGTTGCTGGCTCGTGCGGTGGCGACGTCGGCGGCCTTGAGGTCCGATGCCTGTACCAGCTCCAACCGGTCGGCAGAGAAGGTGTAATACAGCGGGCGACCGAGCCACAGGGTGGTCGCGCCGTAAATGAGCGCCGCCAGCTGTACGGCGACGATGATGCCGATATCGCGCGCCAGCTCCCGGCGCGGCTTGCCGGGGTTGGCCACGATCAAGGTCAGCGTGGGGCCGAGCACCACGTCTACCATGACGAGGATCCGGACAACATGCAGCACGCTCGCCAGGTACCAGCCCGGCCAGCGGTACCACGCCAGCCAGAAAGTTCCGAGTACCAGAGTGAGCGCGACCGCGCTTCCCGACAAATGCAGGCCAAAGGCGCTGAGGCGGAACTTCAAGGCCGCGGGCCTTTCGCCGCCGGCTCACGCGGCGGCTCATCGGTCTCGGCGGCTGCGCTCGTTTCCGGGATGGCGCGCTGCTCGGAGAACCAGGCGCCGAGGTCGATGAGCCGGCAGCGCTCGCTGCAGAACGGACGGAAGGCCGCCGTTGCCCATTCGAGCTCGCGGCCGCAGGTCGGACACTTCACGAGGCCGGGACTCATAACACAGCGACTCAGCTGCAGCAGCTGAGCGTGAACTCCACGTCCTCCTCGGTCTGGGTTGGCCGTGCGGTGAGCCCGTTCCAGATGAGGAAGCGCACATTGCAGCGATGGTGGCTGCCGCTGATCTCAGGGTACAGGCCCATGGCGGACGGCAGCGAGATACGCAGCAGCTGCAGCGGATTCTCCCGCTCGAAGACGATGGCGAAGGTTCCGCCCTTGGCCACCTCGTGGCGCGTACGGCCGTTCTGGCGTGTGAGCCACAGGAGCTCGGCGATCGCATCGCACAGCGGACGCAGCAGTGCGAGCCACTGGCTGAATGTGCGTACCCGCAGCTCATCGTCCTGGCTGAGCCAGAAGTAGTAGTCCGGCAGATCGAACTCGCAGGTGCCGCCGGGAATTGCACTGCGGTGCTTCACGGAGTTGAGGAACTCCGAGTCGCGCAGTGGCTGCAGGTACGCGGAGCTCGCGGCCAGCAGGTCGGTCCGCAAGCGCTGCAGGTTCGCGGTCGCCGTCTTGAGACGCTGCGTATCGACACCGGGGCGTGACTGAAATTCGCCGAGCGCGGTGAGTTGACCCTCGAGCTGCTTGAGCACGTCGGCGCGCACGTCCGAGCGCGTGGTGATCGCGAGGATGTCGATCAGACTCCCCATCGCGGCGCGACTCCCCCACTGAGTGCCGATCTCGTTGTGGTAGAGCGCCTGGCCGTAGAGGAAGTCGAGGCGCAGGAAGGTGCGCATGCGCTCATTCAGCGGCTGCTCGAACAGCAGCGTTGTGGCCTCGGGTTGCAGCGCGGTGGCGACCTCGGAGGTGGCGGGCTCGGTCATGCCGGTATTGTGCTTGAGGCATGCGGCGCCCGTAAACGGCACGCGGCGAGGCGCGGCGGACGTCGCGGCGTGGCGACGACCCGGCTTCAGTTGTGAGCGGTGCGCGCGAGCTCGAGATAGCGCGTGTGGAGCGCGGCCACCTGCGCCTGCACCGCGGTCATGTCGGCATCATTGGTGATGACATCGTCGGCGGCCTTGAGGCGCGCGGCGCGCGATACCTGTGCATCGAGGATCGCCTGCGCCTGGGGGCGCGTCGAGCCGTCCCGGGCATGCAGGCGCCGGATCTGCAGCTCCTCCTCGCAGTCGACCACCAGCACGCGATCGACGTGCGCGCCGAGGTTCTTCTCTACCAGTAGCGGAATCACCAGAATCTGGTACGGGCCGCCGGCTGCGGCCGAGCGCGCCTCGAGTGCCGCGCCGATCGCCGGATGCGTCAGATTCTCAAGATCTGCCCGTGCTTTGTGATCCGAGAACACGATCTCGCGCAGCGCGGGACGGTCGAGGTGGCCGTCGGGGGTGAGAATCCCGCGGCCGAAGCGCTCCACCAGCCGCTCGAGCGGCGGTTGCCCGGGCTCGACCACCTCGCGCGCCACCTGGTCGCTGTCGAGAATCGGCACGCCGAGCGCGCCGAAGAACTTGGCAGCGGTGGACTTGCCGCTGGCGATGCCCCCGGTGAGACCGATGCGGAACACCCGAGACGAGCGGACTGCGGTCACGGGTGCGACGGAAACAAGCCGAGGTAACGGCCCACGATCTCCTCGTGGCCGAACATCATCACCAGCCAGCCGGCGGCCGCCAGGAACGGGCCGAATGCTATCGGGGTTGCACGGCTCTGCGCGCGGATCGCGATGAGTGTCAGTCCGACCATCGCACCGACCACCGCGGCGATCAGGATCACGGGCAGCAGCATTTGCCAGCCGAGCCAGGCGCCGAGCGCCGCCAGCAGCTTGAAGTCCCCATACCCCATGCCCTCCTTCCCGGTGAGCAGCCGGAACAGATGATAGACGCTCCACAGACTCACGTAACCGGCGGCGGCGCCGACCAGGCTCGAGCGCACGTCGACGGGTACCGGTCCCCCACCCTGGGCACCCCACAGGCTGAGCGTGAGCCCGAGCCACAGCAGTGGCAGCGTCAGGTTATCGGGCAGCAGCTGGCAGTCGATATCGATGCAGGCGAGCGCGATCAGGAACCAGGTGAGTGTGAGCGCCGCCAGCGCCGGCCAACCGAAGCCGAGCCGGGCGGCCACACACGCCGAGAGAATGGCGGTGAACGCCTCCACCAGCGGATAGCGCACCGAGATGCGTGCGCTGCAGTGCGCGCAGCGGCCGCGCAGCACGAGCCAGGAGACGACCGGTATGTTCTGCCAGGCGGTGATCGGCGCCTGGCAGGCGGGGCATGCGGAGCGCGGCACGACCAGGTTGAAGGGCGCCTGCGGGCCGGCCGGCGTCGTGGCGGCAGGCGCGGTGCCGTACTCGGCGCACTGCTCGCGCCACTGCCGCTCGAGCATGACCGGCAGGCGGTAGATGACGACATTGAGGAAGCTCCCTACCGCCAGTCCCATGACCAGGCAGGTGCCGATGAACATCGCCGGGGAGGCGGCGAGCAACTCAATGACGGCCATGGCGGTGCCGGTACGCTCTCTTTTCGGGTGGCTGCAAAGAAAACGCCGCGCTTCAGCGCGGCGCTTCCATGCAACCGAACGAGGGGTGCGCGGGGCTCAGACCACCGATCCGAGCTTGAAGATCGGCAGGTACATCGCAATCACGAGTCCACCGACCAGCACGCCGAGGATCACCATGATGAGCGGCTCGAGCAGGCTCGACATGGCATCCACGGCGTTGTCCACCTCGGCCTCGTAGAAGGTCGCGACTTTGCCCGACATCTCATCGAGTGAGCCCGACTCCTCGCCCACCGCGATCATCTGGTTGACCATGTTGGGGAACAGGCCCGAGGCCTCCATCGCGCGCTGCAGGCGTTGCCCGGTCGATACCTCATCGCGCATCTTGAGCACCGCGTGCTCGTAGACGATGTTTCCCGTGGCGCCGGCCACCGACTCGAGCGCCTCCACCAGCGGCACGCCGGCGGCGAACATGGTCGAGAGCGTGCGCGCGAAACGCGCGATCGCCGCCTTGTTGAGGATCGGACCGACGACCGGGAGTTTGAGTATCACGCGGTCGAGGATCTCGCGCAGGGCTTTGGAGCGCTTCTTGAAATAGAAGAAGAACCAGCCCGCGGCGAACAGCACCACGGCGATGTAGATGCCATCGTGCTGCACGAATCTCGACAGATTGATGACCATCTGCGTGAAGGCCGGCAGGTCGGCGCCGAAGCCCTTGTAGAGCGACTCGAACTGCGGGATCACGAAGATCAGCAGCACGACGGTCACGATCACGGCAACGACCAGCACGGCCGCCGGGTAGAACATCGCCTTCTTGATCTTCTTCTTCAGCGCTTCGGTCTTTTCCTTGTAGGTGGCGACCTTGTCGAGCAGCGACTCGAGTGCGCCCGCCTGCTCGCCCGCCTCCACCAGGTTGACGTACAGATCGTCGAAGTACAGCGGGTGCTTGCCGAGCGCCTCGTGCAGCGAGGTGCCACCCTCGACGTCCGCCTTGATGTCGAGAATCAGCTTCTGCATCTGCGCTTTCTCGTGGCCGTTGCCGACGATCTCGAACGCCTGCACGAGCGGAATGCCTGCCGCCAGCATGGTCGCGAGCTGGCGGCTGAAGATGGCGATATCGCCGGGAGTGACCTTGCCGCCGCGGGCGCTGGTGCGCTGCTTCTTGATGCGCGAGGGCGCGATACCCTGGCGGCGCAACTCGGCGCGCAGCGCCGACTCGTCCGGGGCAAGACTCTTGCCCTTGATGCGTGCACCGCGCTTGTCGCGGCCCTCCCAGGCGAACGAAACGTCGCGCTTGATGGTCTTGACGGTGGCGGTTGCTGTTGCTGCCGGTGCCATGAGTCGTTACCCGTTCGTCACTCGATGGTGACGCTGTTGACTTCCTCGAGACTGGTGAGGCCGTTTTTGACCTTCTCGAGCCCTGCGCGGCGCAAATCCCACACGCCTTCCTTGCCGGCCTGATCGCTGATCTCGACGGCGCTGCCGCCGGCGAGAATGATACGCGCGATCGATTCGGTCACGGGCAGCACCTGGTAGATGCCGGCGCGTCCCTTGTAGCCGTCGGTGCAGTTGGCGCAACCCTTGGGCCCGAAGATCCTGAGGCCGGCCGCGACGTCCATTTCGGTGAAGCCCTCCTTGAGGAGCGCCTCCTTGGGCACATCGACCGGCTGCTTGCAGTTGCTGCACAGACGCCGCGCCAGGCGCTGCGCAATGATGAGGCTGACCGAGGTCGCGATCGCGTAGGGCTTGACTCCCATATCGACGAGTCGCGTGAGGGTCTGGGGCGCGTCGTTGGTGTGCAGCGTCGAAAGCACCAGGTGGCCGGTCTGCGAGGCCTTGATGGCGATCTCCGCCGTCTCGAGGTCGCGGATCTCACCGACCATGATGACGTCGGGGTCCTGGCGCAAGAACGCGCGCATGGCCGCGGCAAAGGTGAGACCCACCTTGTTGTTGACGTTCACCTGGTTGACGCCCGGCAGATTGATTTCCGCCGGATCCTCGGCGGTCGAGATATTCGTGTCCTCGCGGTTGAGGATGTTGAGGCCGGTGTAGAGCGACACGGTCTTGCCGCTGCCGGTCGGCCCGGTGACGAGGATCATGCCTTGCGGCTTCGCCAGGTATTTGGTGTAGAGCTCTCTCTGGAAGGGCTCGTAGCCGAGTGAGTCGATCCCGAGCATGGCCTGCGCGGGGTCGAGGATACGCAGCACGATCTTCTCGCCGAACAGGGTCGGGCAGGTGCTGACGCGGAAGTCGATGGCGCGGGTCTTGGAGAGCCGCATCTTGATGCGGCCGTCCTGCGGAACGCGCCGCTCGGCGATATCGAGGCGCGACATGACCTTGAGACGGGCGGAGAGCTTCTGCGCGAGCTGCACCGGAGGCTGCGCGATTTCCTTCAGCACGCCGTCCATGCGCAGGCGCACGCGGTAGATCTTCTCGAACGGCTCGAAGTGGATGTCCGAGGCGCCGCGGCGGATCGCATCCAGCATGACCTTGTTGACGAAGCGCACGATGGGCGCGTCTTCGACGTCGCTTCCGGCGCCGCCGCCCTTCTCGTCCAGGTCGTCATCGCCGCTGGTGACCTCCAGCGACTCGAGGTCGACGTCGGCCTCGTCGGTGAGCGCCTGCATCTGGTTGTCGACCTGCTCGAGCGCCTTGTCGATGGCGCGCTGCAGCTTGTCGTCCTCGACGACGATCGCTTCGATGCCGAGGCTGGTCTGGAACTTGACCTCATCGATCGCGTGCAGGTTGGTGGGGTCGGCGACCGCGAGAAACAGGCGCTTGCCGCGCCGGAACAGCGGCAGCACGCGGTGCTTGGAGAGCAGCTTGTCGTTGACCAGGCGCACCGCGTCCAGGTCGATGTTCACCGCATCCAGATCGAACAGCGGTACGCCGAACTCGCTCGAGGCGGCGAGCGCGATGTCGCGCGCATTGGCCGCACCGTTCAACACCAGCTGGGTGACCACGCTCGTCTTGCGCTCGCGGGCGGTATTCACGGCCTCGAGCATCGCGGCTTCTTCGACCACGCCATCCTGCACGAGTCGCTGGGGCAACCCGCCAAAGCCCGCGCGGGAACCGCCGAGCGCTAAAGAAGCGTTGTCATTCATGGGCTTATGGCAAGCGAGATAAGCCGAACGGTGAGTTTACCCGAGTGGCCGGTGCGCGCAATTGTCAAATCTCCGCCGATTCTGAATGAGCCGGCCACCGCCTTGGCGGGGTGCGCGTCACAGTTGATCTTTTCGCGTCCCCAAAAAGAGAGCCCCGGCACAAGGCCGGGGCTCCGCATCGAAGTAATTCGCTAAGCGCGGATTACTTGCACTGCGTCGGCGCGTACCGCGCAAGCACGGTGCCAGCGGTGACTGCCAGGCCTTCACCTGCGGCGGTCGTGGTCGTAGCGGACCCGCATGCCCAGTCGATATTGCCGGTGCCGGGGCCGGCCGCCAGCTGCGTGCCGACCGGCGAGTTCGGCTCCAGAACGATCGTAGCGCCGGAGATCTGCGGGGTGGCCGGGCCGTAGGTGATCGTAATGTTGCCAGTCGCAGCAGCGATAGCGACGTTCGACACGTACTTCGTGGCCACGAACTCGGCGGCCCACTGTGTTGACGCGGTGCCCACACCGGTCATGCCGTTGGACTGGAACCCGTCGGCAACTGCGACCTCGGCAGACGCAGCGAGGTTCAGACCTTCAGTGACCTTCGAACGGACCGTGTAGTCCTGGTACGCCGGGATCGCGATCGCGGCGAGAATGCCGATGATCGCAACGACGATCATCAGCTCGATCAGGGTGAAACCCTTTTGCACAGACTTCATAGGTAAGAACTCCTAAATTTTGTGTATCAACTCGGTGGCGCAAAAAGGGCGCCCGGCCAGAAACGAAGCAAGCCCTGTGCCAAGAGCCTCACAGCTTCTAAGTCATTGATGCCACTGGATGTGAGTGCTGCGCGCGCCGGGGGTTTGACGTAAGGTCTGTCGCACACTGACGCCAGTTGCGGAACAAAGCGTCACAAAGTGACGCAGCGCGTCACTACTCGATGCCGAGCTTCTTGATCCGATAGCGCAGCGCCCGAAAGCTCATCCCGAGGAGCTTGGCCGCTGCGGTCTTGTTGTAGCGGGTCTTTTCCAGCGCCTTGACGATCGCTTCGCGCTCGATGCTCTCGAGCTGGCTCCCCAGCCCCGTTCCGGCCTCGACCGTGGGCGCAGTGGCCACGCCAGCGCTTGCCGCAGGCTCGGCTGCGGGGCGAGCGGCGCCCCTGAGGCGGATATGCTCGGCGGTGATCTCCGTACCCGTGCTCAAGGTGAGCGCGCGCTCGAGCACGTTTTCGAGCTCGCGGACGTTACCCGGAAACTCATAGCCCTGGAGCAGCTGCGTGGCGTCCGCTGCGATGCGCGGCGCCGCGGTGCCGCTGCGCCGTGCGAGGCGCTCGAGGATCATCTCGGCGATCTCCGGAATGTCGCCGCTGCGCTCACGCAGCGCCGGTACCCGCAGCTCGATCACGTTGATGCGGTAGAAGAGATCCTCGCGGAAGAGGCCCTGCGCGACGAGCTCGGCGAGGCTTTTATGGGTGGCCGAGAGGATGCGCACGTCGACGGTCTCCTCGCGCGCCTCGCCCACCGGGCGGACGGTCTTCTCCTGCACTACCCGCAGGAGCTTCACCTGCATGTGCAGCGGCAGGTCGGCCACCTCATCGAGAAACAGCGTGCCTCCTTCGGCGCTCTGCACCAGCCCTTTCTTGTCGGCGATCGCGCCGGTAAAGCTGCCGCGCTTATGGCCGAACAGCTCGCTCTCCATGAGCTCGGTCGGGATGGCGCCGCAGTTCACGGCGACGAACGGACCCTCGCGCCGCGCGCCGCTCTCATGAATCAGGCGCGCCACCAGCTCCTTGCCGGTTCCTGATTCGCCCGAGATGTGCACCGGGGCCTGGCTGCGTGCGACGCGCGCGATCAGGTCGCGCAGCTGCTCCATGACCGCCGAGCGGCCAAGGAGCCGCGGGCCGCGGAACGTGGCGGTAGCCTGCGAGCTCGCCTCTGCCGCGCGCAGCTTGATGGCGCTGCCCACGAGCTTGCGCAGCACGCCCAGATCGAGCGGCTTGGAGACGAAGTCGAAGGCGCCGAGCTTCAGCGCCCGCACCGCCGACTCGACGTTGCCGTGCGCGGTGATCACCGCTACGGGCACGGTGGCGCGGTTCTCCTGGATCCAGGCGACCAGGTCGAGCCCGTCGCCATCCGGCAGGCGCATGTCGGTGAGGCACAGATCGAAGCTCTCAGCTTTCAGCAGGCGGCGGGCGGTGGCGAGGTCTGGGGCGGTGCGCGTCCTGAAGCTCATGCGGCTCAAAGTCAGACTGATGAGCTCGAGCAGGTCCGGCTCGTCATCGACGATCAAGACGAGCGGCTGCGCCGCCGCATCGCGCGCGGCCGCGACCTCGCTCATGCGATCTCCCAGCGCCGACGGTCGGCGAACACCAGGCGAAAGACACTGCCGCCCCCCTGGCGCGGCTCGTAGAGCAGCGTTGCCGCGTTGGCCTGGGCGAGCTCGCGGGCCAGGAAGAGTCCGAGCCCGGTGCCCCGACCGCCGCTGAAGAACGGCTCGAAGATGCGCTCGGCGAACTCGGGGTTCACGCCGGCGCCGCGATCGGCGACCTCGAGAAACGGGCGCCCGCCCCCGGGCAGGCGGCCGAAGCGGACCGCGATAGCCTGCGCTGGATCATCCGGCAGTGCGTGCTTCAAGGCGTTCTCGCACAGGTTCCACAGGATCTGCCGCAGCTGGTCCGGGTCGGCGCGCACCTCGAGGTCGCCGGGGCCGCTGAGGCTCAGCCGCTCGCGCGGCAGCTGCATCGTGTCGCAGAACTCCGCCTGAAACTCATCGCCCCAGGCCGATAGTGTCAGGCGCTCGAACCGCGCTGGCTCGCGGCGCGACAGGCGCTGCACGTTGTCGATGATGCCGCTGACGCGGTCGGCGTTGGTGCGGATGATCTCCGTCAGCCGCCGGTCCTCGCCCGTCAATGACGGTGACTCGGCGAGCAGCTGCCCGGCGTGACTCATGGCGCCCACGGGATTACGGATCTCATGCGCGATGCTCGCGCTCAGTCGCCCGAGGGCCGCGAGCTTCGACTGTTGCACCCTCTGAGCGAGCAGGCTCGTGTCCTCGAGGAAGACGAGAACGGGCCCAGGGCTTGCGGACCCGAGCGAGGCAAAGTGCGGGCGGACTATACGGGCCCCATCGGCTGCCACGAAGGTGGGCTCGGCCGCGGCCGCGGCCGCGGCCGGGGGGGCGGCGCCGTCGGCGCTGTTGCGCCACGACTCGAGCAGGAACATGAGGCGCGGGGAGGCCTCGCCCACGAGTGCATCGGGGAACGCGCTGTCATCGCCGAGGATCTCCGCGGCCGACTCGTTGATGAGCCGAATGCGATCCTGGGCGTCGATGACCAGGATGCTCTCGCGCAGGTGCTGCACGATGTATTGCGAGAGCTGCGCCAGGTTGGCGAGATCGACCTCGCGGCGGCGCACCAGCGCGTCCGACTCGCGCAGTCGGTGGGCCACCGGCCAGGTGGCGAGTGACGTGACGAACAGTACCGTACCGAGGAGCCCGGCGGTCACATAGTCGGTGGTGGGCATCGCATCGGTCATGCCCGCGAACAGCTGTTGCGTCAGCACGGCGATCGCGGCCACGGCCGCTATCAGGAACGCGTCGCGCCGGTCGGCGAGTATGGCGAGCGCGAACACTGGCAGGAGCAGCAGCACCCCGAGCCCGCTCGCCACCCCCCCGGCGGCGTACAGGATGAAGGCAATCGCGGGCGCATCGACGCTGGCGTTGACCAGGGCGACGATCCGCAGGCTCGACCACTCGAGCCGCCGGGCGATGATGAGCAGCAACGCCGCGGTAAAGTAGGTAAGGCAGGCGCCGACGAACAGCCGCGGGTGCGCCGTAACCAGGCTCCAGGACGGGCCGGTGAGTCCCTGCATCGCGAGCAGCGCCAGCGGCACGAGCAGGCGATAGAGATTGAGGAGGCCGATCACCCGCCAGGCGAGATCGCTGGGTGTCACGGCAGGAGCGGCAAGGCTGGCCGGCATTTCAGTGCAAAGTTCGGGCGCGAGCCGTTGGCAGGCTGCGCGGACTCTAGCATCTCCGCGGCGGGCGGGGACGCGACCCGCATCGCACGACTGGCCAGTGCCGCCCAATTCCGCGAAAATGTCGGTTTACCCCCGAGAGCCAAGCGATGAATCTGCACGAATACCAGGCCAAGGAGCTGTTCCGCGGCTGCGCGATCCCGGTCCCTGCCGGCAAGGTTGCCTCGAGCCCCGCAGAGGCGGTGGCGGCTGCGGAGGCGCTCGGCGGCAGCGTCTGGGTCGTGAAGGCGCAGGTGCACGCCGGCGGTCGCGGCAAGGCAGGGGGCGTGAAGCTGGCGCGCGATCTTGAGTCGGTGCGCGCCGCGGCCGCCGCGATGCTCGGCACACGCCTCATCACCAAGCAGACCGGCCCCGAGGGCCTGCCGGTGGATCGTGTGTACGTGGAATGCGGCTCCGACATCGCGCGTGAGCTGTACGTGTCGATGACCCTCAATCGCGAGCGCGGGCGCATCGCACTGATTGCCTCCGCCGCCGGGGGCATGGAGATCGAGGAGGTCGCGGCCGAGACTCCCGAGAAGATCCTGTCGGTCGACGTCCACCCGGCGGCGGGACTGCAGGGCTACCAGGTACGCGAGATTGCCTATGGGCTGAAGCTCGAGAGCCCGCAGATCAAGCAGTTCCAGGCGCTCGCGGTCGCACTCTATCGCCTGTACGTCGATAAGGACCTCAGCCTAGTGGAGATCAACCCGCTGATCGTTACCCGCCAGGGGTCGCTGCTCGCGCTCGATGCGAAGATCGACGTCGATGCCAATGCCCTGTTCCGCCATCCGGAGCTCGCTGCGCTGCGCGATGCGAGCCAGGAGGATCCGATGGAGCGGCGCGCCAGCGAGCACGATCTCAACTACGTTTCCCTCGATGGCAACATCGCCTGCATGGTGAACGGCGCGGGACTGGCGATGGCGACCATGGACCTCATCAAGCTGCACGGCGGCGCGCCAGCCAACTTTCTCGACGTCGGCGGCGGCGCCACCGCGGAGCGGGTCACCGCGGCCTTCGAGCTGATTCTCTCCAACCCGCGGGTGCGCGCAGTGCTGGTCAACATCTTCGGCGGCATCGTGCGCTGCGATCTGATCGCCGAGGGTGTCATCCAGGCGGTGAAGAAGGTCGGGGTCCGGGTACCGGTGGTCGCGCGGCTCGAGGGCACCAACGCGGAAGCCGCGCGCGCCATGCTGGCCAAGAGCGGGCTCAAGATCACGCCGGCCGATGATCTTACGGACGCGGCGCGCAAGGTCGTGGCACTCGCAAAGGGCAAGGCATGAGCATTCTCGTCAATCGCCACACGCGCGTGATCTGCCAGGGATTCACCGGCAAGCAGGGCACGTTCCACTCCGAGCAGGCGATCGCCTACGGCACCCGCATGGTCGGCGGCGTCACTCCCGGCCGCGGTGGTGAGCAGCACCTCGGGCTGCCGGTGTTCGATACGGTGCGGGACGCGGTGCGGGCCACCGGCGCCACCGCCAGCATGATCTACGTGCCGGCCGCGGGCGCGGCCGACTCGATCCTCGAGGCGGCGGATGCGGGCGTCGAGCTCGTGGTGTGCATCACCGAGGGCATTCCGGTGCGCGACATGGTGGGCGTCAAGGCAATGCTCGCGGGCTCTGCCACGCGGCTCGTCGGCCCCAACTGTCCGGGTGTCATCACTCCGGAGGAATGCAAGATCGGCATCATGCCGGGCTTCATTCACAAGAAGGGTGTGGTCGGCATCGTGTCGCGCTCCGGCACGCTCACCTACGAGGCGGTGTTTCAGACCACGCGTGCCGGGCTCGGCCAGAGCAGCTGCGTCGGCATCGGCGGCGACCCGGTGGGGGGCATGAGCTTCATCGACGTGCTCGATCTCTTCGAGCGCGACCCGCGCACCGAGGGCATCATCCTGGTCGGGGAGATCGGCGGCACCGGGGAGGAAGCCGCGGCGCGCTACATCCACAGTTACGTCAGCAAGCCGGTGGTCGCCTACGTCGCCGGTGTGACCGCTCCAGCCGGCAAGCGCATGGGCCACGCCGGCGCGATCGTGGCCGGCGGCCGGGGCACCGCGGCCGAGAAGTATGCCGCCTTCGAGGCGGCGGGCGTGCGCACCGTGAAGTCGCCCGCCGAGCTCGGCTCGGCCATGGCGGAGCTCTTGAGCCGGCGGCGCACGCGCCGCACGAGCAGCGCGCCGCGCGTCTCGACCGCACCCGCGCGCCCCGCTCGCGGCGCCGTCAGTGCTGCCACCAAGAGCCGCCGTCCGGCAGCCAAGCGACGCCCGAGTGGTACGCGCGCGCCGGCGCGCGCCATCGCCGGACGCAAGGGAGCGAGCCGGCGGCGCTGAAGGCGCCGCACCGCCATGAGCGACACGCTCGGCATTGCACTCGCTCAAATCAACCTCCTGGTTGGCGACGTGCAGGGCAATGCGGCTCGGGTCGTCGCAGTGGCGCGCAGCGCAGCCACTGAGCTCGGTGCGGACCTGGTGCTGTTTCCCGAGCTCGCACTCAGCGGTTATCCGCCCGAGGACCTGCTGTTTCACCGTGGCTTCCGTCGGCAGATCGAGGCGGGCCTGGCGCGGGTGCGCGCCGAGGCGGGCACGGCTGCGGTGCTGGTCGGTTTTCCCGAATACAGCGGCCGGGACATCTACAACGCGGCAGCCCTCATCGGCGCAGGCGAGATCGCCGCCATCCATCGCAAGGCCGAGCTTCCCAACTACAAGGTGTTCGACGAGAAGCGCTACTTCCGTCCGGGCGCTCAGCCGACAGTAGCGCAGGTGAAAGGCGTGAGGCTCGGCGTGCTGGTGTGCGAGGACATCTGGGAGCCGGAGGCGGCGCAGCTCGCGCGCTCGGCGGGAGCGGAACTCCTGGTGGTGATCAACGCCTCGCCGTACGAGATCCACAAGCAGCGCGAGCGCGAGGGAATCGCCCGCGCGCGTGTGCGCGACGTCGCACTGCCGCTCGCCTACGTCAATCTCGTCGGCGGTCAGGACGAGCTGGTTTTCGACGGCAATTCCTTCGTCATGGATGCCGCCGGCACCGTGGTCCTGCGAGCCCCGCCCTTCGAGGAGGGAAGCTTCATCGCCCGCTTTGAGCGCGACGCGCGCGGCCGGATCGCGCCGCGCGCTGCCGAGGTATACGCGGAGCTCGCCGATGAGGCGAGTGTCTATCGCGCGCTCACCCTCGGCGTGCGCGACTACGTCACCAAGCACGCCTTCCGCGGCGTCGTCATGGGGCTTTCCGGCGGCGTTGACTCCGCGCTCACGCTGGCGATTGCGGCGGACGCGCTCGGCAGCGAGCGCGTGCAGGCCGTCATGATGCCCTCGCGCTACACCTCGGCCATGAGCCTGGAGGATGCCGCGCAGCAGGCGCGGACCCTGGGCGTGCGTTACAGCGTGCTGTCGATCGAGGCGCTGTTCGAGAGCGCGCTGGCGACGCTCAGGGACGAGTTCGCCGGACGCGCGCCCGATGCGACCGAGGAGAACATCCAGTCACGCTGCCGCATGGTGCTGCTGATGGCGATGTCCAACAAGACCGGCCGGATGCTGCTGACCACCGGCAACAAGAGCGAGATGGCGGTCGGCTATGCCACGCTGTACGGCGACATGGCGGGCGGCTTTGCGCCCATCAAGGACTGCAGCAAGAGTCTCGTGTACCGCCTGGCGAACTATCGAAACTCGCTGTCGCGCGTCATCCCCGAGCGCGTGATCGAGCGGCCGCCGACCGCGGAGCTGCGACCGGACCAGAAGGACTCCGATTCGCTGCCGCCCTATGAGGTGCTCGATCCGATCCTCGAGGCCTTTATCGAGGAAGATCTGTCGGTCGATGAGATCGAGGCGCGCGGCTTCGACCGCGCGACCGTGGCGCGGGTGCTGGATCTCGTGAAGCGCAACGAATACAAGCGGCGGCAGGCGCCGCCCGGGGTACGCGTGAGCCGCCGCGCTTTCGGGCGCGACTGGCGCTATCCGATCACGAGCGGCTATCGGCGCTGAGTCTGCCCGCCGCCGCGGCGCGCGGCTACCAGAGCTTCCACCAGGAACGTTTGGTCACGGACTCCGAGTGTCGCACGTCGCCGGAGTAGTTCGCCGCGTACACCTCGCGCGCCTGGGCGGCGAGCGGCTCGAGCCCGAGCTTGTCGTAGCACTCGATCATGATCGCCAGAGCCTCGCGCACGGCCGGCGCGCCGTCGTAGTTCTCGACCGCGCTCTTGGCACGCTGTGCGGCCGCCACGTAGGCGCCGCGCTTGAAGTAATAGCGCGCGACGTGCACCTCGTAGCTCGCCAGGCGGTCACGCAGATACACCATGCGCTGCAGCGCATCGTGCGCGTACTCGCTCTTCGGGTACTGCTCGACCACGATCTTGAAAGAGGCGAAGGCCTTGCGCGCATCGGTGGGCGGACGCTGCGTGAGGTCGGCGCGGAACAGGCGCTCGATGGCGTTCGGCGTGCGCTCGAAATCGACCAGCCCCTTCACGTAGTGGGCATAGTCGACCCGCGGGTGGGTCGGGTTCTCGCGGATGAAGGTGTCGGCCGCATCGGTGGCCGATTCCTTCTCCCCGGCGCGGTAATATGCGTAGATGAGGTCGATGCGCGCCTGGCGCGCCTCATCGGTGAACGGAAAGCGCGCCGTGAGCGTCTCGAAGACCTTGATGGCACCGCCGTAGTTGTTGTTGGCGAGATCCTTGGTGGCGGTCTTGAAGAGCTGCTCCGGGGTCTGCTTCGCCAGCGCTTTCTCGCGGTGCGAGCGGCAGCCGCTGCCGCAGACGGCGAGCATAACGATACACAGCGCGACCACGCTGCCGCGTACCGGATGGGACAGGAGCATCTCGAGGGGACCTTTCTTTGGCTTCGCGCCGAGCGAATCGAGTAATTATAGCGAATCCGCTGTCAGCTCTTCCGACCGCCGGAGCCGAGGCGGAGTTCCGCTCGCACGAGCTCATATTGCCGGATTCCGCGGCCGGCATGCGCTTCGACCAGGCGCTGGCCGCCGCACTGCCGCAGTACTCAAGGTCGCAG
Organism: Steroidobacteraceae bacterium; assembly: GCA_035568235.1. Taxonomy (GTDB): domain Bacteria; phylum Pseudomonadota; class Gammaproteobacteria; order Steroidobacterales; family Steroidobacteraceae; genus 13-2-20CM-66-19. The sequence goes on from DATMOK010000004.1 coordinate 46,895, forward strand.
CTGAAGACCTGGATCGAGTCAGGTGCCGCGGCCGCGGAGGGCCGCGCGTTTCGGCCCCGGGACCGGGTCGCGGGCGGTGAGCGGATCCGCGTCCGGGCGCAGCTCGCCCCGCGCACGCGGGCGGAGCCGGAGCAGCTGCCGCTCAGCGTGCTGTATCAGGACCGCGCACTCCTCGTCATCGACAAGCCGGCAGGCCTGGTGGTGCATCCCGGCGCCGGTAATCCGCGGCATACCCTGCAGAACGCGCTGCTCGGGCTCGACCCGGAGCTCGCCCTGGTCCCTCGGGCCGGGCTTGTGCACCGGCTCGACAAGGACACCTCAGGGCTGCTCGTGGTGGCGCGCACCCCCGAGGCTCACGCCGCCCTCGTCGCGGCGCTCGCCTCGCGCGCGGTCTCGCGCCAATACCTCGCCGTGTCCACCGGAGTCATGACCGGCGGCGGCACGGTCGATGAGCCGATCGGACGCCACCGCGTGCAGCGCACCCGGATGGCAGTGCACCGCGACGGCCGGCCGGCCGTGACGCATTATCGGGTGCTCAAGCGCTTTCGCGCCCACACCCTGGTGCGGGCGGAGCTCGAGTCCGGCCGCACGCACCAGATCCGGGTGCACCTCGCGCATATCGGTTTCCCCATCGTCGGCGATCCGCTCTACGGGGGTCGCCGTCGCATTCCTGCCGGCTGCACGCCGGAGCTCGCCGCAGTGCTCGGCGGCCTGCATCGCCAGGCACTGCACGCCGAGCGACTGGCACTCGATCATCCGGTGACCGGCCGCCGCATGGAGTGGCAGGCCCCGGTGCCGGACGATCTCAGGGGACTGCTCAGCGCGCTCGAGCAGGACCAGGGGTGAGCCGCATCGCTCCCGCGGACCTCGAAGTGCTCACGCCGGACTGGCGGGTGGCGCCCAAGGTGCGCGCGGCCTTCACGCTGCGCGGCGGCGGGGTAAGTGCCCCACCCTTCGACTCGCTCAATGTCGGCGCTCACGTCGGTGATGCCGCGACGGCGGTCACCGAGAACCGGCGCCGCGTACGCCTGCGGCTCGAGCTGCCCGCTGAGCCCGCCTGGCTCGAGCAGGTTCACGGCACGCGCGTTGCCGATCTCGATGGTTCCGGCGCGGAGGCGCATGGCCCAGCGGATGCGGTGCTGACGCGCTCTCGTCGGCGGGTGTGCGTAGTGCAGGTCGCCGACTGCATGCCCGTGCTGTTTGCTGCCAGCGACGCGAGCGCCGTCGCCGTGGCGCACGCCGGCTGGCGCGGACTCGCGGCGGGGGTGCTCGAGGCGACGGTCGCGAAGCTTGGCGTCCTGCCGGGCAACCTGTGTACCTGGCTCGGGCCTGCGATCTCGGCGCAGCACTTCGAGGTGGGAGAGGAGGTGCGCCAGGCGTTTGTCGCCGGCGATGCGGGCGCCGCCGCGGCCTTCACGCGCAATAGCCGTGACCGCTGGCAGTGCGATCTCACGCTCCTCGCACGGCGACGCCTGGCGGCGCTTGGTGTGGGCCGGGTGGCCGGGGGCACGTGGTGCACGTACCGGGACCCCAAGCGATTCTATTCCTTCCGCCGCGACGGTCGCTGCGGTCGCATGGCGGCGCTCATCTGGCTGGCCTGAGAGCTACGCCACGCTCAAGCTCGCTGCCGGGCTCGTCTATATTGCGGCTGAGGGCTCTGTTTCAGGCGGCTTGAGCCCCCGGCGTCACGGCCGGATAGTTTATGTTTCATATCATTTCTTTAGAAATCTTTAGATTTGTCTTAGCTCGGACTTGATCCGACTCGCGGGGCGGCCCGCTATGGCGTGAGAGACTGCCCGGCAATCTGAGGCTGCGCGGAGTCGGGACGATGCTTCTGAGGGCGCTCGATACGCGCGATGCTGAGACTATCGCCAACGCGCTTGCCGACGACGTCATACGGGGGCCGGGTCGCCGGCCGCCAGCCGCGGGCGACTCCGGCATCGAGAGCGTTCGGCATAAGCTGCTACAGCGAGTCGATCGCGATGCGCGCCCATTGCGATTCAACTTCTTCAAGCGCGCGAAGCTTGCCAACACATTCAAATGGCGCCTACTCGAAAATGGCGTTACGCCAGAGGTGGCGGACGAGCTGACGCACGCGCTCGTGATGCGTCTCACCGTTGGCGCCGCGGGGCCGACGTCACCCGCGCTCGAGGCCGGCGCGCGCGATCCGCGCCGCAAGCAGCGCGATGTGCAGGCGCTGCACGCTCGGGGAGCAGAGTTGCTGGCCCGCGGTGCCGTGGCCGAGGCGCTCTCCTGTTTCGAGCAGTTGGTGATCATCGACCCCCGCAATGCGGCGGCGCGTAATTCTCTCGGAACCGTTTTGACCCGGCTGGCGCGTTATCGGGAGGCCGAGGCTGAGTTCCGCCGCGCAATCGGAATCCGGGCGAGCTTCCCCGAGGCCCATTTCAATCTGGCCGGTGTGCTGCAATCCACCGGCCGCTATCCTGAAGCAGAGATGCCGTTGCGGCGCGCGCTGAAGCTCAAGCCTGCATACCTCGACGCCCGCATCAGTCTCGGGATGACCAGCGTGCTCCTCGGCCGCATGGCGGAGGCGCGCACGTGCTATGAGATGGCGCTGCGGGCGGCGCCGCGCAACACGCAGGCGCTGGTCGGCCTCGGGCAGATCGAGAGTCTCGAAGGGCGATTCCCCGAGGCTGAGGCCACATACCGCCGCGCGCTCGAGATCGACCCGAAGACCTCTTCCGCCCACGCAGCGCTGGTATACGTGCGGAAAATGACTGCGGCCGACGTTGCCTGGGTCCGGCGCGCTGAGGAGCTTGTCCGCGCCGGCCTCACGGCGCTGGACGAGGCGATGCTGCGCTTCGCGATCGGGAAGTACTACGACGACGTCGGGGACTTCACGCGTGCGTTTCGCAGTTACCGGCAAGCCAACGAGTTGTCCAAGCCGCAAGCGGTGCCTTACGATCGCGAGGCACATACCCGCTTCGTCGATGATCTAGTGCACGTGAGCACTGCGGAGGCCATCGCGAGCGCTCGCGTCGGCGGCTCAGACTCGCAGCGGCCCGTGTTCGTACTCGGCTTTCCACGCTCGGGCACTTCGCTCGTGGAGCAGATCATCGCCTCGCATCCGCACGCCTACGGGGCAGGAGAGCTCGACTTCTGGCAGCTGGCCGTTCGACGGCACGCGGATGCCTTCGCTCGCGGGCTACTTACTGAGCCACTGCGTCGCCAGCTCGCGCGGGACAATCTCAAGCTCTTGGCGGGCTACTCCGCGGACGCGCTGCGGGTCGTGAACAAGGCCCCGATGAACGTCAATTGTCTGGGGCTCATCCACGCGGTTTTCCCGAGGGCGCGCATCATCTACATGCAGCGCGACCCGGTGGACACTTGCCTGTCCTGCTACTTCCAGCAGTTCCCCCCGGCCCTGAACTGGGCCATGGACCTCGAAGATCTGGCGCACTCTTACCGCCAAGACCACCGACTCGCGACGCACTGGCATCGCGTGCTGCCGCCCGGAACCATACTCGACGTGCCTTATGCGGAATTGGTGCGGGAACCCGAGAGGTGGACGCGCAGGATCCTGGAATTCCTCGGGCTGCCGTGGGATGAGAGATGCCTGGAGTTCCACCGGACGGCGCGCCCGGTGATCACCGCGAGCGCATGGCAGGTGAGGCAGAAGGTCTACCGAACTTCGATGCAGCGCTGGCGCAACTACGAGAAATTCATCGGCCCGTTGCGAAGTCTCGCGGACCTCTCGAACTGAGGCGCCCCCGCGCGGGCGTCCCCGCAGCGGGTAAGCCCCCCGGCGCCCCCCTGAGCTATCCTTGAGCCGTTGCCTGCGGGACGACCAGCCCCTTGAACCGTCTGCGGTTGGTCCCCACAAAGCGCCCATCACGCTCTAAGGTCAAACGCCGATGCGCATGGACAAGCTCACCAGCCGGTTTCAGCAGGCGCTGGCCGACGCGCAGTCGCTGGCGCTGGGGCGGGATCACCAGTTCATGGAGCCGGCCCACGTCATGCTGGCGCTGCTCGACAGCTCCGGAGGGGGGGTACGTCCGCTCCTGATGAAGGCCGGGGCCGATGTCAACAAGCTGCGCTCGGGACTGCTCGCGGTGCTCGATGGACTGCCGAAGGTCGAGGGCACACCCGGGGAAATCCACGTCTCCAACGACCTCAACCGCATCCTCAACCTCACCGACAAGCTGGCGCAGCAGCGCGGCGATCAGTTCATCGCGAGCGAGCTCTTCGTGCTTGCGGCGTTCGAGGATCGCGCGCTGGCGCGGGTCTTCAAGGACGCCGGTATGGTGCGCGGCGCGATCGAGAAGGCCATCGAGGAGGTGCGCGGGGGGGAGAAGGTCGCCGATGCCAACGCCGAGGAGGGCCGCCAGGCACTCGAGAAGTACACCGTCGATCTCACCGCCCGTGCCTCATCCGGCAAGCTCGACCCCGTCATCGGGCGCGATGACGAGATCCGCCGCACGATCCAGGTGCTGCAGCGCCGCACCAAGAACAACCCGGTGCTGATCGGCGAGCCCGGGGTCGGCAAGACCGCCATCGTCGAAGGACTGGCGCAGCGTATCGTCAACGGCGAGGTCCCCGAGGGCCTGAAGAACAAGCGCATCCTGGCGCTCGACATGGGCGCGCTGATCGCCGGCGCCAAGTTCCGCGGCGAGTTCGAGGAGCGCCTGAAGGCGGTACTGAGTGACCTCGCCAAGCAGGAAGGCGCGGTGATTCTCTTTATCGATGAGCTGCACACCATGGTCGGCGCCGGCCGCGCCGAGGGGGCGATGGACGCTGGCAATATGCTCAAACCCGCGCTCGCCCGCGGTGAGCTGCACTGCGTCGGCGCCACGACGCTGGACGAGTACCGCAAGTACATCGAGAAGGACGCAGCTCTCGAGCGGCGCTTCCAGAAGGTGCTCGTGGATGAGCCCTCGGTGGAGGACACGATTGCGATCCTGCGCGGGCTCCAGGAGCGCTACGAGGTGCACCACAAGGTCGACATCACGGATCCGGCGATCGTCGCCGCCGCGACGCTCTCGCATCGCTACATCGCCGACCGCCAGCTGCCCGACAAGGCCATCGATCTGATCGATGAGGCGGCGGCGCGCATCCGCATGGAGATCGACTCCAAGCCCGAGCCGCTGGATAAGCTCGAGCGGCGCATCATCCAGCTGAAGATCGAGCAGGAGGCGCTCCGGAAAGAGAAGGACGAGGCATCGCGCAAGCGGCTCACGAGCCTCCAGGAGACGCTCGCCATGCTCGGCAAGGAGTACGCCGACCTCGAGGAGGTATGGAAGTCCGAGAAGGCGGCGGTGCAGGGCGCGGCGCAGATCCGCGAGGAGCTCGACCGCACGCGTCTCGAGCTCGAGGCGGCGCGCCGCGCCGGCGATCTCGGTCGCATGGCGGAGCTGCAGTACGGCAGGATTCCCGAGCTCGAGAAGCGCCTGGGCGCCGCGCAGTCCGTCGAGGACAAGACCCCGACGCTGGTACGCAACAAGGTGACCGAGGAGGAGATCGCCGAGGTGGTCTCCAAGTGGACCGGTATTCCGGTGTCGAAGATGCTGCAGGGCGAGAAGGAGAAGCTGCTGCACATGGAGGCGGCACTGGCCAAGCGCGTGGTGGGACAGGAGGAGGCGCTGCGCATCGTGTCGGATGCCATCCGCCGCTCGCGCGCCGGACTCGCCGATCCGCGCCGGCCGAACGGCTCGTTCCTATTCCTCGGGCCCACCGGTGTCGGCAAGACCGAGCTCTGCAAGGCGCTCGCCGAGTTCCTGTTCGACACCGAGGAGGCCATGATCCGCATCGACATGTCGGAGTTCATGGAGAAGCACTCCGTGGCGCGCCTGATCGGCGCGCCTCCCGGCTACGTCGGTTACGAGGAGGGCGGCTATCTCACCGAAGCAGTGCGCCGCCGGCCTTATGCGGTGATCCTGCTCGATGAGGTCGAGAAGGCACACCCGGACGTATTCAACGTGCTGCTGCAGGTGCTCGACGACGGCCGCCTCACGGACGGCCAGGGGCGGACCGTGGACTTCCGCAACACGGTCATCATCATGACCTCCAACCTGGGCTCGCAGCAGATCCAGGAGTTCACCGGCGAGAAGAACTACACGAAGATGAAGAGTGCGGTCATGGAAGTGGTGCAGCAGAGCTTCCGCCCGGAGTTCATCAACCGCATCGACGACATCGTCGTGTTCCATCCGCTCGGCACGCGCCAGATCCGCGCGATCGTCGACATCCAGCTCGCCTATCTGCGCAAGCGGCTCGCCGAGCGCAACATGGATGTCGCGCTCGATGATGCGGCGCGCGACCTGCTGGGCGAGGCCGGATTCGATCCGGTGTACGGCGCACGGCCGCTGAAGCGCGCCATCCAGCAGCAGATCGAGAATCCGCTGGCGCAGCGCATCCTGCAGGGGGAGTTCCTGCCGGGCGATCGCATCCACATCGGTGCGCGCGACGGCCAGCTCACCTTCGGCAAGGTCGAGGAGCGCCGCTCGGCGCGCGCCTGAAGGTCAGCCGCGGCGCGCTTTAGCTCGCGGGGCCGCGCGCCGCGCGTCCGCTATACTGCGTGCACTACCTCGTTGGTTTTCCGACACCCAAGCCATGCCCTTCTACGAGTACGAATGCCAGGCCTGCAAGTTCTACACCGAGGTCATGCAGAAGATCAGCGACGCGCCGCTTATCCGCTGCCCGTCGTGCGGCAAGAGGCGCCTGAAGAAGCTGGTGTCGGCGCCGGTATTTCGCCTCAAGGGTGCCGGCTGGTACGAGACCGACTTCAAGTCCGACAAGGAGAACAAGCGCAATCTCGTCGGCGCTGATCGCGAGGAGCCCAAGGCCGAAACCAAGTCCGAGCCGAAGGACGGCAAGCCCGAGGCCAAGGAGGCCAAGGAGGCCAAGGAGTCGAAGGAGTCGAAGGAGTCGAAGGAAGCCAAGCCCGCGGCAGCGAAACCGGCGGAGCCGACGGGGTCGGGTACGGTGCGCAAGGCAGCCAAGAGCACGAAGCGCAGGAGCGCGCGCGTGCGCCGCCGTTGAGTCGGCCGGGAGCAACCGATGGAGACGGTTCCGAACAAGCCCGATAGCAGCGTCAAACGCCGCAGCCTGCGGCGCTATCTCGTCGCGGGCGTGCTGGTGTGGCTGCCGATTCTCGCCACCATCTGGGTGGTGAGCACCATGCTGCGCATCATGGATTTCACGCTCGTCTGGCTGCCGCCTGCCTACCGGCCGCAGGCGCTGCTTGGCTTCTCGATCCCGGGTGCCGGCTTCGTGCTGGCGCTCATCGTGCTGCTGCTGACCGGGCTCCTGGTCACCAACCTCATCGGGCGCCGCCTCGTCGTGTGGGGCGAGGATGTTCTGAATCACATTCCGGTGGTGCGCACGGTCTATGGCGGAGTCAAGAGCTTCGCGGAAAGTGTGCTGTCGCAATCCAACTCCTTCCGCAAGGTGGTGATGGTGGAGTACCCGCGCGCCGGCGCCTGGAGCCTCGGCTTTCTCACCGCCGAAGACGTTCCGGAGGCGAGCCAGCGGTTGGGCGAGCCGCACGTGGCCGTGTACATCTCATCGGCGCTCAATGCGACCGCGGGGTATCTCGTCATGCTGCCGCGCGCCTCTGTGATCGAGCTCGACATGTCGGTGGATGCGGCGCTGCGCATGATCGTCACCTGCGGCGTGGTCGTGCCGCCCCACCCGCAGCATCCTCAAGTGGTGAAGCCCGAGGCCGGCAAGAGCGCCGCCTGAGTGCCGATGAAGGCCATGCGCCTCACGGCGTCCGGAGCCGCGCTCGCGCCCGTGGAGATCACCCTCCCGGCACCGCAGCAGCATCAGGTGCAGATCGCCGTCGAGGCCTGCGGCGTGTGCCGTACGGATCTGCACGTGCGCGACGGGGAGCTCCCCGATCTGCGCTACCCGCTCACCCCCGGTCACGAGGTCGTGGGCACGGTGATCGCGGCAGGGCCGGCGGTGACGAGCTTGCGGCCGGGCGATCGCGTGGGCGTGCCGTGGCTCGCTCACACCTGTGGGGAATGCGCCTACTGCCGCAGCGGACACGAGAACCTGTGCCGCGAGGCTCGCTTCACCGGCTATACACAGGATGGCGGTTACGCGCAGCAGCTGCTGGCGGACGCGCGCTACTGCCTGCCGTTGCCAGCCGGCCCGGCCGCCGAGCTGGCGCCGCTCCTTTGCGCCGGCCTCATCGGCTACCGGGCGTACCGCGCCGCGGGCGTTGCCCCGACGCTCGGGTTGTACGGCTTCGGCGCCGCCGCGCACCTCATTGCGCAGCTCGCCCGGCACGAGGGCCGGCGCGTACTGGCCTTCACCCGGCCCGGGGATGAGCGCGCACAACGCTTCGCGCTCTCGCTGGGGGCGGTGTGGGCCGGGGGCTCGGACCAGCGGGCTCCGGAGCTACTCGATGCGGCAATCCTGTTTGCGCCGGTTGGCGAGCTGATTCCGGTGGCGCTTCAGGCCGTGCGGCCTGGCGGCCGCGTGGTGTGCGCCGGCATTCATATGAGCGACGTGCCCGGTTTCCCCTATCGGCTCCTGTGGGACGAGCGCTCGGTGTCCTCGGTCGCGAATCTCACGCGGCGCGACGGCGAGGAGTTCCTGGCGCTGGCGGCGGGCCTCGGCCTCAAATGCACCGTGGAGCGCTTCGCGCTCGAGGACGCCGAGCGTGCGCTCGAGCGGCTGCGCAGCGGACAGCTCACCGGGGCTGCGGTGCTGGAAATGCCGCGCGCCGCCTCAGTTGCGACGCTGCCGGCGCCTCCGTAACATCGCGCGCCCTATGCGCTCACATTACTGCGGTCAGGTCAACGAGCAGCTCCTCGGCCGGGAGGTCACGGTCGCCGGCTGGGTGCACCGCCGGCGTGACCACGGCGGGGTCATCTTTGTCGACCTGCGCGATCGCGAAGGGCTGTTGCAGATCGTTTTCAACCCGGACGAGGCCGCGGTATTCACCGAGGCGGAGCGGCTGCGCAACGAGTACGTGGTGAGCGTGACCGGCACGGTGCGCGAGCGTCCGGCCGGTACCGTGAATGCGAACCTCGCCTCCGGCAAGGTGGAGCTCATCGCCCGCCGCATCGAGCTCCTGAACCGCTCCGAGCCGCTGCCGTTCCAGCTCGATGAGCAGGTGGGCGAGGAGGTGCGGCTGCGTTACCGCTACCTCGACCTGCGTCGTGAGGTGATGAGCCAGCGGCTGCGCCTGCGCCATCGGCTGACGCGCTCCATGCGCAGCTTCCTCGATGCCCACGGCTTCATCGATCTCGAGACGCCGATGCTCACCAAGGCGACGCCCGAGGGGGCGCGCGACTACCTGGTGCCGAGCCGCACGCATCCCGGCAAGTTCTTCGCCCTGCCGCAGTCGCCGCAGATCTTCAAGCAGCTGCTGATGGTCGCGGGCTTCGACCGCTACTACCAGATCGTGCGCTGCTTCCGCGACGAGGATCTGCGCGCCGACCGCCAGCCGGAGTTCACGCAGCTCGACATCGAGACCTCGTTCCTGTCGCAGGACGAGATCATGGCACTCATGGAGTCCCTGGTGCGGCACTTCTTCCGCGAGGTGCTCGATACGGCGCTGCCCGAGCCCTTCCCGCGCATCAGCTGGGCGGAGGCCATGCGCCGCTACGGCTCGGACAAGCCGGATCTGCGCATCCCACTCGAGCTCACCGACGTCGCCGATCTGGTGCGCGACTGCGATTTCAAGGTGTTCGCCTCGCCCGCGAAGGACCCGCAGGGCCGGGTCGCGGCGCTGCGCGTGCCCGGCGGCGGTGCGCTGGCGCGCTCGGTGATCGATGAGTACACGGCGTTCGTCGCACGCTACGGCGCCAAGGGGCTCGCCTACATCAAGGTGAACGAGCGCGCGCGCGGGCGCGAGGGTCTGCAGTCGCCGATCGTCAAGTTCCTGAGCGATGCGGCACTCACGGGGATTCTCGAGCGGACCGCGGCCGCCGACAACGACCTCATCTTCTTCGGCGCCGACCGCGCCAGCGTGGTCAACGATGCCCTCGGGGCGCTGCGCCTGAAGGTCGGGCACGACCTGCAGCTCGTCCAGAGCGGCTGGCGCCCGTTGTGGGTGTACGACTTTCCGATGTTCGAATGGGATGCGGACGCGAAACGCTGGGTGGCGATGCACCATCCGTTCACCGCGCCCAAAGACGCCGATCCGGCCGCGCTGCGCGCGGCACCCGGCGCGGCAACCGCCAAGGCCTACGACATGGTGCTGAACGGCTCGGAGATCGGCGGCGGCTCGGTGCGCATCCACCGCCAGGAGATGCAGTCGACGGTGTTCGAGCTGCTCGGCATCGGCGCCGATGAGGCGCAGAAGAAATTCGGCTTCCTGCTCGATGCGCTCAAGTTCGGCGCGCCGCCGCACGGCGGCATCGCCTTCGGGCTCGACCGGCTGGCGATGCTGATGGCCGGCGCCGACAGCATCCGCGAGGTGATCGCCTTCCCCAAGACCCAGACGGCAGCCGACCTGCTCACCGATGCGCCGACCGAGGTGAGCGAGGCGCAGTTGCGCGAGCTGCACGTGCGGGTGCGCGTGCCGCCGCCGGCCAGCTGAGAGCGGCCGAGTGCACGTCGTCTACGTGCATGGACTGTGGCTGCCGGGCGAGGAGGCGCTGCTGCTCAAGCATCGCCTGGCGCAGGAGTTCTCGCTCACGCTGCACTGGTTCCGCTACTTCGGCGCCTCCGAGAGCATGGCCGACATCACCTCGAGGCTGTCGGAGTTCGTGCGCGAGCTCGCCGCGCCCGAGGTGCATCTCGTCGGGCACAGCCTCGGCGGCCTCGTCATCTACCGCTTCCTCGAGCGTTTTCCTGAGCAGCCCCCGGGGCGGGTGGTATTCCTCGGCGTGCCGTGCGTCGGCAGCCGCGCTGCCGAGCGCGCCGCGGCGTTCACCCCGGTGGCGCATCTCATGGGACCGTCGGTTGCCGAGGAGCTGCTCACCGTGCATCAGCGCCACTGGAGGCATGCGCGCGCGCTCGGCATAGTCGCCGGCAACCAGCCGCTCGGGCTCGGCCAGTTCTTCGCGCACTTCGATGAGGACAACGACGGTACGGTCGCGGTGAGTGAGACCCGACTGCCGGGGGCTACGGACCACACCGTCCTGCCGGTGAGTCACCTCGGGATGCTGCTCGCCGAGCGCGTTGCGCACGAGACCGGGGTATTCCTTACCCAGGGGCGGTTCTCGCTGCGTTAAGCGGCCCTTGCCAGTCCGGCTACAGCAGCCGGCGCAGCCGATACAGCTCGTCCAGCGCCGCACGCGGCGTGAGGCCGTCCGGGTCGAGGGCGGCGAGCGCGCTGCGCAACCGCTCGGCCGCCTCGCTTGCGGCCTCGACTGCCGCGGCCGGCGGCGCGGCGGGCAACAGCGGCAGCTCGCCCTGGCCGGCGCCGTTACCGGCGCTACGCTTGGCGTCGCGCTGCGACTCGAGCGACTCGAGGTAGCGGCGCGCCTCGCCGATCACCGGGCGCGGCACGCCCGCGAGCTGCGCCACCTGCAGGCCGTAACTGCGACTGGCGGGCCCGTCCTTCACCGCGTGCAGGAACACGATACCGTCGCCGTGCTCGGTCGCATCGAGGTGCACGTTGGCGCAGCCCTCCACCTCGGCGGAGAGCGTCGTGAGCTCGAAGTAGTGGGTCGCAAACAGCGCGAAGGCGCGCACCCGGGTGGCGATGTCGCGCGCCATAGCCCAGGCGAGCGACAGTCCGTCGAAGGCGCTGGTGCCGCGGCCGATCTCATCGAGCAGCACGAGGCTCTTCGCGGTGGCATTGTTGAGGATGTTGGCCGCCTCGGTCATCTCCACCATGAAGGTCGAGCGCCCGCCGGCGAGATCGTCGGCGGCGCCGATGCGAGTGAAGATGCGATCGATCGGCCCCACTACCAGCTGGGCGGCGGGTACGTAGCTGCCCATGTGCGCCAGCAGCACGATGAGCGCGGCCTGGCGCATATAGGTGGACTTTCCGCCCATGTTGGGGCCGGTGATGATCAGCATGCGTCGCCCGGAATGGAGCGCGAGGTCGTTGGGGACGAACGGCGCGGCGGAGAAGCGCTCGACGACCGGATGGCGCCCCGCCGTGATGCTGAGCCGTGGCTCATCGACCAGCGTGGGAGCGGTCCATTCGAGGGTTGCAGCGCGCTCGGCGAGGGCGGCCAGGGCATCGACTGCGGCCAGCGCGCCGGCGGTACGCTGCAGCGATCCGAGGCGGTCGATCAGCTGCGTCAGCACCGTCTCGTACAGCTCGCGCTCGCGCGACAGCGCCTTGTCGCGTGCGCCGAGCACCCGATCCTCGAAGCCCTTGAGCTCGGCCGTGATGAAGCGCTCCGCGGAGCGCACGGTCTGGCGGCGGATGTAGTCCTTCGGCACCCGCTCGGCGTCGCGCCGCGGCACCTCGATGAAGAACCCCTGAACGCGGTTGTAGCTGAGCTTGAGGGTCGCGAGTCCGGTGCGCTCGCGTTCGCGCCGCTCGAGGTCGATGAGGAACTCATCGGTATGGCTGGCGATGCGGCGCAACTCGTCGAGCTCGGAATCGAACCCTGCGGCGATCACGTCGCCCTCGCGCAGCAGCGTCGCGGGTTCCTCGGCGATGGCCGCCGACAGGAGCTCGAGCGATTCCGGATGCTCCTCGCACTCAGCATGCAGCTCGCGCAGCAGCGGTGAGTCGAGCGGGGCCAGCGCGGCGCGCAGTGCCGGCAGTGTCTTGAGCGAGGCGCGCAGCTGCGTCAGGTCGCGCGGCCGTGCCGAGCGCAGCGCAACGCGTGCGAGGATGCGCTCGATGTCGCCGACGCGAACCAGCAGCTCGCGCAGCCTCACGAAGGACCGGCCATCGCACAGCGCGCCGAGGGCGTGGTAGCGGGCCCGGAGCGGTGTGTGGCCGGTGAGCGGACGGTTGAGCCAGCGGCGCAGCTCCCGCGAGCCCATGGCCGTCACGCAGCTGTCGATCACCGCGATGAGCGTCGCCGCATCGTTCCCCGAGAGGCTCGAGTCGAGCTCGAGGTTGCGGCGGCTCGCCGCATCCAGCAATAGCGCCTCGCCACGCTCTTCGACGCGCAGCGCGCGCACGTGCGGGAGCGAGGAGCGCTGCGTGTCACGCACGTACTGCAGCAGCGCCCCGGCGGCGCCGATGGCGAGCGGCCGCTCATCGGCCCCGAAGCCCTTGAGGTCGAGCGTGCCGAGCTGATCGGTGAGTGCGCGTGAGGCGCTCGCGAGCTCGAAGTGCCAGGGCGGCCTGGCACGCAGTACGGTGCCGGTGCGCGCGACATCGTGCGCTGCCCCTTCGGCGACCAGCAGCTCGACCGGCTTCAGCCGCTCGAGCTCGGCCGCGAGTACGGCGCTGCCGTCGCCCTCGAGCACGGTGAAGCGCCCGGCGGCGAGGTCGAGCCAGGCGAGGCCGAAGCGCGTGCCGTCGCGCGCCAGCGCGGCGCCGAGCGTGTCCTGCCGCTCCTCCAGGAGCGCTGCGTCCGTGACCGTGCCGGGGGTGACGATGCGCACCACCTCGCGCTCGAGCGGCCCGCGGGAGGAGCCGGGCTCGCCTTTCTGCTCGCAGATCGCCACGCACTCGCCCTTGCGGATGAGACGCGCCAGGTAGTTGTCGACGGCGTGGAAGGGCACGCCCGCCATGGGGATCGGCTCACCGGCGGAGGAGCCGCGCGCGGTGAGCGTGATGTCGAGCAGCGCCGCGGCGCGCCGTGCGTCGTCGTAGAACAGCTCGTAGAAATCGCCCATCCGGTAAAACAGCAGAATGTCCGGGTGCGCCGCTTTGATGCGCAGGTACTGCTGCATCATCGGCGTGTGCTGTAAGTGGCTGTCGTTCAAGGGCTTGGAGTTTCAGGTGGCCGGTATTGAGCGGGTCCGATTTTAGACGCTTGCGTGAGCCGCACGCGGACAGTTCTGCATCCCACGTCGACGACCCCGGGCGGCCCGAGTAGCCTCTCGGGCGTGCACACCGACCCCGATCAGTATGCGCTCGCGGCCCGCCTGGGTGAGCGGCTGCGCGCCGCCGGCCGGCGTCTGGCGACTGCCGAGTCGTGCACGGCCGGCTGGGTCGCCAAGGCGATCACCGACGTGCCGGGCAGCTCGCAGTGGTTCGAATGCGGCTACGTGACCTACTCGGATGCTGCCAAGGTGCGCGATCTGGGCGTGGCGGCGGCGACCCTCGCGGAGTTCGGCGCCGTAAGCGCCGAGACCGCGCGCGAGATGGCCCTCGGTGCCCTGCGGGTACCTGGAGTGAGCGTGGCGCTGTCCGTCACCGGCATCGCCGGTCCCGACGGGGGCACGTCAGCCAGGCCGGTCGGCACCGTGTGGTTCTGCGCGGCGGCGCGCGGGCCGCAGGACCTTCAGGTCATCGCCGAGCGACAACTGTTCCCTGGCGACCGTGCTGCCGTGCGCGGCCGTTCCGTGCGGCACGCGCTCGAGATGCTCGCGCGCCTCGACCTGCCGGCGGACGGCGCCCCGCAGGTTAAGGCTTGAGCAGTGAGCCGACGCGCCGCCTGTTCTTCGCACTGTGGCCGGGCGAGGAGGAGCGCGCGGCGCTGCTGCACGCAGCGCGCAAGCTGGTGCGCGCGGGCGGCGGGCGGCCGGTACCGGCGGCGAATCTGCACGTGACCCTTGCCTTCCTCGGCGCGGTCCCTGCGGCACGCGTTCCGGAGCTGAGCGCCATCGCGAGCCGCGCCGCGGCGGCCTTTCCGCGCGAAGCGCTGCCGCTCACTCTGACTCTGCAGGGCGTCGCCCACTGGGCGCACTCGCAGTTGCTGGCGATCCTCGCTCGCGAGGAGGCGGGCCTGGCGCCTGGTGCGCAGGCACTGGCGCGGACGCTCTGCCACGAGGCGGCTGGCGCAGGTTTTGATCCGGATCTCAAGCCCTTCCGCGCGCATGTGACCGTGGCGCGCAAGGTTGCGCGGGCGCCGCACGCGAGCGCGATGCACCCGGTCGCCTGGAGCTTCGCTGCATTCGCGCTTATCGAGAGCCGCACGCTCGCATCCGGCGCCGCATACAGTACCGTCGAGTCGTTCGTACTGGGTAGCGCCGAAAAAGTGCGCACAGAGAAGTGAAACAGCAGTGCACCTGTGCTCCGGTCGCTAAAACTTTGTGGGATAATTCCTTCTACAGATGCCGCCCGTCGTCACACCACTCCCGGAAAGAACGCAGATGGAAGAGAACCGCAAGAAGGCGCTCGCCGCCGCTTTGGGTCAGATCGAGAAGCAGTTCGGCAAGGGCTCGGTGATGCGTCTTGGCGATGCCGCCGCGACCTACGACGTGGAGACGGTCTCCACCGGCTCGCTCGGACTCGACATCGCGCTCGGCATCGGCGGCCTGCCGCGCGGGCGAGTGGTGGAGATCTTCGGGCCCGAGTCCTCGGGTAAGACGACACTCACGCTGCAGGTCATCGCCGAGGTGCAGCGCGGCGGCGGTACTGCGGCGTTCGTCGACGCCGAGCACGCGCTCGATCCCAGCTATGCCGAAAAGCTCGGCGTCAACATCAACGAGCTGCTGGTCTCGCAACCCGACACCGGCGAGCAGGCGCTCGAGATCACCGACATGCTGGTGCGCTCGAACGCCGTCGACATCGTCGTGATCGACTCGGTCGCCGCACTCACGCCGCGGGCGGAGATCGAGGGCGAGATGGGGGAGATGCAGGTCGGGTTGCACGCGCGCCTCATGTCGCAGGCGCTGCGCAAGCTCACCGGCAACATCAAGCGCTCCAACACCATCGTGGTGTTCATCAACCAGATCCGCATGAAGATCGGCGTAATGTTCGGCAGTCCGGAAACCACCACGGGTGGCAATGCGCTCAAGTTCTACGCCTCGGTGCGTCTCGACATCCGCCGCATCGGCGCGATCAAGAACGGGGAGGAAGTCACCGGCAACATGACGCGTGTCAAGGTGGTGAAGAACAAGGTGGCGCCGCCATTCCGTGAGGCGGAGTTCGAGATCATGTACGGCTTAGGAATCTCGCGCGAGGGCGAGATCATCGAGCTCGGCAGCTCGCTCGGGATCATCGAGAAGTCCGGTGCCTGGTACGCCTACAAGGGCAGCCGCATCGGCCAGGGCAAAGACAATGCGCGCACCTACCTGCAGTCAAACCGCGAGGTGGCGCGCGAGATCGAGGAGCAGATCCGCGTACGGCTGCTGCCGCCGCGGCAGCAGCGCAACAGCGAGCAGGTTCAGGCGGTCAGCTCCGCCTGAGGGCTGCGCCGCTGCGCTGCCGACTCGCGCGGCTTTATTTGCCCGAGGGGTTGCTCTTCTGCCAGGTGGCGGCGTCCATCGAGCGCTGCGCTTCACGCTCGGTCGCGGTGAGCTGATCCCCGGTCGAGCAGTACTTCTTCGCTCCGAGCCGGCTGCCGAGCTCCTGTTCCCGGCGGCAATACATCTTCTCGCCGTGGTGCATCTCTAACGTATAGCCCTCGGAGATGAAATGCTTCTCCTGAGCGTCGGCCTGCTCGGAGGCGCTCGGCGCCGCCGCCTTGGTCTCGGCGGCCGGCTGGGTGGCACTCGCCGGAGCCGTTGCGGCCGGCGTGCTGGCGGCAGGAGCGGCCGGCGGGTTGGCTGGGGCGGCCGGCGGGTTGTCGGCGAGAGCGAGACTCACAGCGCCGGCACAGGTCAGCAGTCCAACAGCAAATCGCATAAACATTCCTTATATTCCGATAATGAGTTGTAGGCGGCCTCGCTGGGACGCCGCCGGGCACATGACTATACAAAAAAAATGATCTCGCGCCGAGCACCCCGCCCAGGGGGCCGCGCTACGGGCGCGGAACGCCCCGCGGACCCCGCCGCAGCCCGTACCGCGGCCGCGGCGCTGCTCGCGCGGCGCGATTTTGCGAGCACCGAGCTGTACGCCAGGCTGATCGCACGAGGCTACGAGCCGCCGGTGGCCACTGAGGCGGTGGCCGGGCTCGCCGCCCAGGGTGTGCTGAGCGATGAGCGCTTCGCGCATGACTATGTCGCATCCCGGGCCGGCCGCGGGCATGGTCCGCTGCGCATCGCCGCGGAGCTGCGTGCACGCGGCCTGGCGGCCGCCCTCATCGAGGCGGCGCTCGCCGCGGCTGTGGACTGGCGCGCGCTGGCTGGCGCGGCGCGCGCGCGCCGCTTCGGCAAGGCGCCGCCGGCGAGCTGGAAGGAGAAGGCGCGGCAGGCGCGCTTTTTGCAGTATCGGGGCTTTTCAGCGGATCATACCCGCGCGGCGACCGGGATCGTTCCCGACACGGACTGAAGGACCTTGGGCAAGCCAACCTACATGAGCGCTGCGGACGTGCGCTCCGCGTTCCTCGAGTTTTTCCGCGTCCACGCGCACGCCATCGTGCCCTCGAGCTCGCTCGTGCCGGCGAACGATCCGACGCTGCTGTTTACCAACGCCGGCATGGTGCAGTTCAAGGACGTGTTTCTCGGCCGCGAGACGCGCGACTACCTGCGCGCGGCGAGCTCGCAGCGCTGCGTGCGCGCCGGCGGCAAGCACAACGACCTCGAGAACGTGGGCTACACGGCGCGCCACCACACGTTTTTCGAGATGCTCGGCAACTTCTCCTTCGGCGACTACTTCAAGCGCGAGGCGATCCGCTTCGCATGGGACTTCCTCATCTTCAACCTGGGCCTCGATCCGGTGCGCCTGTGGTGCACGGTCTACAAGGATGACGACGAGGCGGCCGACATCTGGCTGAAGGAGGTGGGGGTCAGCCCGCGGCGCTTCGCGCGTCTTGGCGAGGCGTCAAATTTCTGGGCCATGGGCGACACCGGTCCATGCGGGCCGTGCAGCGAGATCTTCTACGACCACGGACCCGACGTCCCCGGCGGTCCGCCGGGCTCAACGGATGAGGACGGCGATCGCTACGTCGAGATCTGGAACCTGGTCTTCATGCAGTACGACCGCGGCGCCGACGGCAAGCTCACGCCGTTACCGAAGCCCTCGGTGGACACGGGCATGGGACTCGAGCGTATCTCGGCGGTGATGCAGGGAGTGCATTCCAACTACGACATCGACCTGTTCAAGAACCTGATCCGCGCCGCCGGCAAGCTGGCCGGCACCTCGGTGCTCACCTCGAGCTCGCTGCGGGTGATCGCCGATCACATCCGCGCCAGCGCCTTCCTGGTGGTCGACGGCGTGCTGCCCTCCAACGAGGGGCGGGGCTACGTGCTGCGCCGGATCATCCGTCGAGCGATCCGCCACGGCTACAAGCTCGGCATCCAGGAGCCGTTCTTCTACAAGCTGGTGCCGGTGCTCGCGCAGGAGATGGGCGGCGCGTATCCGGAGCTGCTGTCGCGCCGCGCGGTCACCGAGCGCGTGTTGCGCCAGGAGGAGGAACGCTTCGCCGAGACGCTCGCCAACGGCATGGTGCTGCTCGAGAGCGCCATCCGCAATCTGCGCGGCGCCAAAGTGATCGACGGCGAGACGGTGTTCAAGCTGTACGACACCTTCGGCTTCCCCGCCGACTTGACCGCGGACGTGGCGCGCGAGCGCGGCCTCACCATCGACCAGCCAGGCTTCGAGACGGCGATGGAGCAGCAGCGGCGCCGCTCGCAGGAGTCGAGCAAGTTCGGTGCCGAGCAGCGCGACGTGGCGCTGCCCGATACGCGCAGCGTATTCCGCGGCTACGAGGAGCTCACGACCGAGGGTCAGGCGACCGCGCTCCTCAAGGGCGGCGCGTCGGTGCCGGCACTGGCAGCGGGCGACAAGGCCGAGGTGGTCCTCGACCGCACCCCTTTCTACGCCGAGTCGGGCGGTCAGGTGGGAGATGCCGGTGAGCTGATCGGGCCTGGCGTGCGCTTCACCGTTACCGACACGCAGAAGCGCGGCGCAGCGCACGTGCACATCGGCGAGCTGGCAGAGGGCAGCATCAAGATCGGCGACACGCTCGAGGCCCGGGTCGACGCCAAGCGCCGCCTGGCCACCGTGCTCAATCACAGCGCGACGCACCTGTTGCACGCGGCGTTGCGTCAGGTGCTCGGCACCCACGTGCAGCAGAAGGGCTCGCTGGTCGCGCCCGACCGGCTGCGCTTCGACTTCGCGCACTATCAGGCGTTGACGCCCGAGGAGCTGCGCGAGATCGAGCGGCTGGTGAACACGCAGATCCGCGCCAACGCGGCCGGCGAGACCCGCCTCATGGACTATGACGCCGCAGTGGCGGCGGGTGCGATCGCACTGTTCGGCGAGAAGTACGACAAGGAAGTACGCGTCCTCAAGCTCGGCGACTTCTCAATGGAGCTGTGCGGCGGGACGCACGTGCAGCGCGCCGGCGACATCGGGCTCTTCAAGATCACCGCCGAGAGCGGCGTCGCCTCGGGTGTGCGCCGCATCGAGGCGCTGACGGGGGAGGCCGCGTTGCGCTACGTCGAGGAAAACGATGCGCTGCTGCGCGACCTGGCGGGGCAGCTGCGCGGCTCGCGCGAGGATCTGGGCGAGAAGATCCGTGAGCAACTCGAGCGCACCCGGCAGCTGGAGCGGGAAGTGCGCACGCTCAAGGATCGGCTCACCACCGGCAAGGGCGTCGATCTCGGCGCCGGCGCGGTGGACGTGCAGGGCGTCAAGGTGGTGGCGACCAAGGTCGACGGGGTGGACGCCGGCGCGCTGCGCAGCGCGGTCGATCAGCTCAAGCAGCGCTTCAAGTCCGCGGTGGTGGTGCTGGCGAGCGTCGAAAGTCCCGCCAAGGTCGTGCTGGTCGTCGGGGTGACCGATGATCAGACCGCGCGCATCAAGGCCGGCGAGCTCGCCGGCGCGGTGGCCGCCCAGGTGGGCGGGCGTGGCGGCGGCCGGGCGGACTTCGCCCAAGCGGGCGGCAGCAAGCCTGAGGCTCTCGATGCGGCGCTCGACTCGGTGCGCGAGTTCGTGCGCGCACGCCTGAGCGGCTGAGGGGGCGTCTTTTGCCGCACCTCAACCGCTTCAGTATGATGGCGCGCCGCGCACGAACCGGACCCTGCCGACCGAGGCAATCCTGGGATATCAAAACGAGCGGAGAGATGGCCGAGTGGTCGAAGGCGCACCCCTGCTAAGGGTGTAAGGGTCAAAAGCCCTTCGAGGGTTCGAATCCCTCTCTCTCCGCCAGTCATCGAAGTACGACAAAACACCCGGAGGACGGCCGTGTTGCACCTACTGTGGATGTTCATCGTCGGCATCGTAGTGGGCGCGATTGCCAAATTCTTCGTGCCGGCTGCCGGACACCTGGGACTCCTCATGACCGGGCTGCTCGGCATCGTCGGCTCGATTGTCGGCGGCTTCATCGCCCGCCTCTTCAGCAAACCCCCGCCCGGCGCGCCCGTGCACCCGGCGGGGATCCTCCTGTCGATCGTTGGCGCCGTGCTCGTACTGTGGGCGTGGACTCACCTGGCGGCCTGAGTACGCCCTCGGGCTGACCGCAACCGCAGCGGGCAGCAACTCTCCGCCCTCAGAGCGAGTTGAGGAACGCGACCGGTTTTGCTTGCTGCGCGCCCTGCCGGCGCTATCTGTGCAGATCGTATTTCGCACGCCAAAGGCGACAGACTGTCGACGCACAAACGGATCGGCAGCCGGTCGATTGCCAGGCACGGGCACTTGGGTCATCCTGAATTCGACGACCAGCCCTACGGAACACGCGCCATGCTGCAAGTGCAGCTCGAGCGGCTCATTCAGTCGGCAGAGGAGGGGGATGCAGCCTCGCGCGAGGAGCTGTTCAGCGTTCTCTACGGCGAGCTGCATCGGATGGCGCAACGCGAGTTGCGGCGGGGCGCATTTCTCACCATGAGCCCGACGACGCTGCTGCACGAGACCTACATCAATCTCGCGGGCCGCGAATCGACGACATTCCCCGATCGCGTGCGCTTTCTCGCCTATGCCTCGCGTGCCATGCGCGGCCTGATCATCGACTACGTCCGCAGCCGCTGTGCGCAAAAGCGCGGCGCCGGTTTCGAGATCACCTCGCTCCCGACCGAGGGTCCCGCCGCTGCCGGAGCTGATGCGGAGCTCGAGGGCATCGGCGAGGCGCTCACGGCACTCGGGGAAATCGAGCCGCGGCTCGCGCAGGTCGTTGACCTCAAATTTTTCTGCGGCTTCTCGTTCGCGGAGATTGCCGGCTTCATGGGGACCTCTGAACGCACGGCGCAACGCGACTGGGACAAGGCGCGCATCCTGCTGCAGCACCACCTGCGCGATCAGCACGGCTTGCCGGCGGGGGGCGGCGGCGGCAACTGACCGCGCGCCGGAGCAGCGATGGTACAGACCGACAACGCGCGGTGGGCCCGGATACTGACGCTCCTCGATGAGGCGCTGCAGCTCGAGCCGGCACAGCGCGCAACCTGGCTGAGTGAGGTAGAGGCGGGCGATGCGCCGCTCGCCGCCGAGCTGCGCGGGCTGCTGGCACTGCATGCGGCCAATAGCGCTTCGGGCTTCATGGAGCGCTCGCCTCTCGAGCGTGTCGAGAACTTGGCAGGTGCACGGATAGGCCCGTACCTCATCGAGCGGCTGCTCGGCCGCGGCGGCATGGGGAGTGTGTGGCTAGCCCGGCGCAACGACGGCAAGTTCGAGGGCCGCGCCGCGATCAAAGTGCTAGAGCGCCGTGGCCTCGGGCGCGATGCCGCCCGCGCGATAAGCCACGAAGCGAGTCTGCTCGCACGGCTCACTCATCCAAACATCGCCCGGCTGTTCGACGCCGGCGTCACCGAGAGCGGCCAGCCCTATCTCATCCTCGAGTACGTCGAGGGTGAGACAATCGATGCGTACTGCCGGACGCGCGCGCTGCCGCTCGCGGCAACGCTGCGACTCTTCATCACGGTGGTCGATGCCGTCGCCCACGCCCACGCGCACCTGGTCGTGCATCGCGATCTCAAGCCCTCCAACGTGCTGGTGACCGCTGAGGGTGTCGTGAAGCTCCTCGATTTCGGTGTTGCCTCGCTCCAGGCGGGCTCACCGTCGGGAGAGACGGAGACGCCACGCGCGCTGACGCCCGGCTACGCCGCTCCGGAGCAGCTGCGCGGTGAACCGGTGGCAGCCGCGGCCGACGTCTACGCGCTCGGCGTGCTGCTGCACGTGCTGGTCACCGGCGAGCATCCTTTCGGTGCGCGCGGCACCACCGAAACCGAGCTCATGCGGGCGGCGCTCGCTGACGATCCGGCACTTGCCTCGGAGCGGCTCACAGGTTCCGCCGAGCGCCGCCGGGTGCGCGGCGACCTGGACGCGATCATCGCCCGCGCGCTCAACCGTGATCCGCTGCGCCGTTACCCGACGGCGGCGGAACTGGCGGAGGATGTGCGTGCCTATCTCGGCAGGTTTCCCGTGCGGGCACGGCCCGCTACGCGTGTCTACGTCGCCCACAAGTTCGCGCAGCGCCATTGGGGCGGCGTGCTGAGCGTGGTGCTGACGCTGCTGGTGCTGCTCGCCGCCACCGTGGTCACGACACTGCAAACGCTCGAGGCGCGCCGGCAGCGCGACTTTGCGCACCTGCAGCTTGGACGCGCCGAGGCGATCAACGATCTCACCTATTACGTGATCAACGATGCAGGTCCGGCCGGTGAGCCGATCGTGGCGCGGGGATTGCTGGCGCGCGCCGAGCACGTGCTCGAGCGTCAGCGGCTGAACGACGCGAACCGCGTGGTTCTCCTTACCTCAATCGGATGGGAATACGAGGCCGAGGGAGATCATGTCTCCGGGATGCGGGTCCTCAATCAGGCCTACGCCCTGTCGCGCGCTCTCTCCGAGCCCTCCGCGCGCGCGCGCGCCGCGTGCGCGCTCGCCAACGCGCTCGCCAACGAGAAGTCCACGCCGCGGAGCGAAGCACTCATCGCGGAGGGACTGCGCGAGCTGCCGGAGGCACCGGAGTTCGCCCTGGACCGGGCGTCGTGCCTGGAGCGCGCCCAGCAGGTGGCGAGCAATGCAGGCGACGGGCGGCTGGCGGTGCAACGCAGCCAGCAGGCACTCGAGGTGCTGAAACAGGTGCCCTTCCCGCACGAGGTGGCCGAGCTGCATGCGGACGAGGAACTCGCCGCAGCGCTCGATGAGTCCGGGCGTTACCGCGATGCGGCCGCCGCATTTGCGGCGGGCTGGTCGCGGCTGGTCGCCCTTGGCCGCGACGACACAGTGGGTGCGCACACGTGGCTCAACAACTGGGCCGCGGACCTGCTGCGGCTCGGCCGGCCGCTTGAGGCAGAGGCGCTGCAACGGCGCGTGATCGACCTCGAGGAGAGCGGCACGCCGGGGCAGGAGACTTCGGCGACCACCTTGAGTGCCTACGCCCAGACGCTCATCGAGCTCTCACGCATCGACGAGGCGGCGGACTTCGCCGACCGCGCCTACAGCCGGGCACTGCATCTCGACAATCCGACGGCGATCGCCCAGACCCGGCTGCGCCTCGCGCGCATCTACCGCGCGCGGCGCGACTTCGTGCGTGCGGCGGCAATGCTCGATGCGGCCGACGCCGGGATGCGCAGGCTCCTGCCGCCCGGGCACTACGCCTTCGGCGCGCTGACCGCCGAGCGCGCGCTCATCGCGCGGGATCAGGGCGACCCCGCCACTGCGCAGACGCAGATCGACGCTGCGGTTCAGCTGGATGAGCAGGCGGCGCGCAACGGCAATGCCGGGGCCGAATATGTTCCTGTGCTGCTGATTTATCGGGCGAGCATCGAATTCGCGGCGCAGCGGATGTTGCCCGCGGACGCAGATCTGCGGCGGGCGCTCGAGCTCCTCAGGGCGAAGGCCCAGCCGGGCGACTATTCGGTGTATGTCGGTCGCGCCGAGCTGATGCTCGCCCGCGTCTTGATCGCCGAGGGCAAGGCGGGCGATGCGCGGCACGAGGCGCAGCGCGCGGCACAGCAGCTGACTCAGTCGGAGGGGCCGGAGCATCCCGAGACCCGCGCCGCGCTGCAGCTCGGGCAGGCTCCGTAATGACGGCCACGGGCATGGCGTCGGTCGGGGTTCCCCTATGTGGTAGGATGCGCGCCCCCCGGGGTAGCAGCGCCCATGGGCCGCGAACTAGGTCTCGGGGGCAAGCCTTTTGCATCGGCGCGCCCGTAGCTCAGTTGGATAGAGTACCTGGCTACGAACCAGGGGGTCGGGAGTTCGAATCTCTCCGGGCGCGCCAATTTATACGCGTTCAGCTCTGAATATTCCTACCGTCTGTGCTTACCCTCTATGGTGCTCGCTCGTCCATTCTCATCGTCGTGATGGTCATGTCCATACTTCATGATGATGGTCAATTCAATGTGCGCGTTACGGATGCGGGGTTATGGCGATAAGAGTTAGCTCCTGCTTACCGGGGCCATAGCACCAGAAGACTCGATAGGCCCCTGCTGTTTTGTTTTGCGCGTAGGCTTCGAACACCTTCTCGCGCGAGTCCCATGGGTGCGGTATCGAATCGTATTCATGGGTATTGAGTCCGGGATGCTTAGGGTTGGCCAGCAGGAATCGAACACACTTCTCAACCTGCTTGAAGAGGCCCTCGGCTTTTGAAGCCTTCGCTTTGTTGTTCTTCTGGCGATTTTCGAAGGACGCCCGCGCCTCCGCCTGCAGTCGGTTGTAAGTGTCCGTGGCCTCGGGCAACCAACGGGCAGTAAACGCCACCTATTAGACGTCCTGCAGTTGCTCGGCTAGTTCTGTTGCGGCCGTGAGATCTGGGCCTGGCACGAACTGGTGTTCGCGGGCCTGCTTCAGGCCGCGGCGAACTGAAGCCAGCGCCTCCTTGTTCTCGTACAACCAAGCCTCCCGCACCGGGATTACTCGGGCGCGCTTAACGATCACTTCGCCTTCTCCGTTAGCCTCAACCAACACCGTTGCGTTGGCGAAAGACTCCCCAAGGGTCAGGCGGCCCTTTGAGTCCGTTTGCTTGGTTACAGTCGCGTATTTCATATCTGTGGATATTACCCACTTTCCCACTTTATTCAAGTGGGGGCTTGGCACGCACTCTAATACCTAGTTACAACAATTAGTTAATTGTGCTGGCAGGTGCCAACCATTCCTGAGAATGGGGACACAAGCCCCCTCCGGGGCGGTCTCGGCTCATAGGCCGTCTAGTGGGACGTGGCCGCAGTAGCGGGGGCGGTACCCGCGGCGTGCGATGGAGATAAGACATTGAAAGGGAAGGGCATGCGGGAGCCCACGTCATCGCTGCGGCCTGGCGCGTCAACGATCCGATTGTATCACTAGAGAGACAGTATAGCGCTTAGGGCTTATGTTTAGGTCACTGGAGGCGCCCACGGGCGAAGCACCGCTGTCAAGAGAACGCGCTCCATGAAGAGAGACTGACTCAAGTGACTTCGTGGATTTTGGCGTGTCGCGCCTGCGCGCATTCCGTCCGGGCTCCGTTTACAACGGCGGCAGTGCAAGGGATGCCGTCTTGCCCTCGATCGTCACGTAATGCGCCAGCGAAGGATCGAGGTCCACGGCGCTCTTGATGTCGGTCGAAGCATTGTTCGAGTCACGTAGCCTCGCAAAGGCTACGCCACGAAGAAAATAAGCCTGAGCCGACCTTGGATCGAGCTGGATCGCTTCGGCTTCGTCTCTTACAGCACCCTGGTAGTCGTGTTGCTGTAAGCACACACGTCCACGTTCGCGCCACAGCGCGGCTGTTTTCGGCTCCAGGCGGATGGCCTCCGAGTAGTCCGCGAGTGAAGCGTTGAAATTACTCCGGACGTAGTAGATTTTCGCGCGCTGATGCAGCGCGCGGACCTGCTTCGGGTCGAGGCCTATGGCTGTGTTGAAGTCCTGCAAGGCCGCATCGTCGTCAGGTTTTGCTGCGTAGAGGACTACCCCACGGTTGTAGAAAAGCTCGGCGTTATGGGGAGCCAGCTTGATGGCTTCGTTGTAATCGTCGAGCGCATGCGGCTTATCGCCTTCGGCAAAATAGCCTGCGGCACGATCAGCAAACAGAAAGAAGCGTTCGTTGCCCTCGAAGATCTTGCGATCCAGCGACTCTGTACATGCCTGGATGACTCTGGGTAGCGTAGCTTTCCCGTCGCGATTGACGCACGCCTCGACCACAATGTGCTTCTCCCAATTGAGCTGAAGCTCACAGAGCATCGCCTGGGTCATGTCAACGCCTGAGGGACTTTCTACTCCCTGCGATGATTGCTGCATGCAGTTGGAGTATTGGCCCGGTGGAAGCGCTGGTAGTAGCTGTCCGGGCTTCGGCGCGGTAACTGTAACCTGCTCTTTGGTCGTCGGCGCCGACGGCGTCTCATTGGCGCTAGGCGGTGTTGCGCCGCTGGCACCGGGTGGACTACTCGTTGACTGACCGGTCTGGTTTGGGGTGGGGACCTGCGCTCCTGCCCCTGCAGCCAACAGCACCAAAACCGAGACTTGCCACCAGGACACACGCCGCATGAGTTACGTCCGAGCCTCGTCGCAGCAGCACTCGATGCCTGCAACTCAACCTATCACTCCGCGCCCATCGTTCAAGCGTTTTAATTTCTTGTTAATGTCGCGGTAACGGGGGCTTCGGGACCCGCCGGATGTGTCAGAGTCTGCCGCGTCAGGTAACCGTGCGGCAGCCTCTCCCGCGCTTGCAACCTGCTCCCGGCACGCGTCTGCGTATTGACGTCGCTCAACTGGCCGGATTTTCGCGAGCGACGAATCGCACCTCGATCCGGGCCCATACCTCGACGGGCTGTGAGTTCCAACGCGGCGGCGCAAACCGCCAGTCATTGGCGGCACGCGCAGCCGACTGATCGAGCGCTTGGGATCCCGAGCCTTGAGCTATCTTGATCTCTATGGGCTGGCCGTTCGGGTCGATCAGCAGATCAAGCAACACCGAACCCTGCACGCCGGCCGACGCCCAGTCCGCGGGGTAGCTTGGGCGCAGCCAGCGGACCATGCGCAGAATCGACCTCCTCACGGGGCGCCCGTCTTTGGAAACGGGTGCGGGCCCATCTCGCGGATCGGGTTGTGCGTCGGTTACCGGCGTGAAGTCCGTAAGCGGCGCGATCCAGCCCGGCGCACTCGGCCAGATGTCGATGCGGTTAAAAATCCAGTGGCGTGCCGGCGGAGTCGACTGATCTTCAGCGGCCACCGCTGGCTGTCTCGCCGCGAGGGCGTCTCCACGCCGCGCTCCGACTTCGGACATGACGGGCTTGAACATAGGAGGGCCATCGGTTTTGGCCCGCGGCGCACGCTTGTGTGCTACACCGTAGAAGATCGCGGTGTAACCGACGACCATCGCAAGTACGACAGCAAGGCGGGAACGCCGCGGTCCCGAGAGCCTCAGGCGGGAGTGAAGCATAAGCAACGAGTACAAGCCTACCGCGCGCCTGCCGCGCTCGCCCACACTTCGAGCCAGCGACGCCGGTAATGCGCTCGATCCGCTAGGAAGTAGGAAGAGCTGCCAAGGGAAAAAAGAAAAGCGGCCAGTTTGTTTACGACTGGCCGCCAGGTTGGTGAGCGTTGCGGGGGGGCTGCAATGCTCACCGAGTTGTTTAGCGCGTCGTGTCCGTCGTCCTGACGGCCGGCCCAGGGTCCATTCCTGGTCCACGACGCTGGGTATGGATGTTAGGGATGCTGCGCTGCGGTCACGTATCGGGCGAGAACCCAGCGTTCAGTCAGATTGCACTGACTCGAATATCCGCGGGGGCGCCCGCGCCCGCGCACCCTCTAGTCAACGCCGCCGAGACGCGCCTGAGCGCACGCTGTCTGCCACACCGCATAGCAACTCAGATGAAATCTCAGACTCCGGCCGGCTTGAGTGTCTTCAATCTCATATTCAACCTGAGTGCTCGTGATGAGGAGATCGCATGCGACGCACACCGCCCCCGCTCCATAACCGGCGCGCACCTCATCAGGCACTATTACGGGTAACACGCCGGCCTCGATGCGCTCGCGGATTCGCAACCGTAAGGCAAGTTCCTGTGATAGCGATTCGATGGGCATGGCGAAATGCTGCGGCCGAGTCCTTTAACCCGTGCTGAACATCGCTCGGTCGCAGAATCAAGAGAGTCAGCGACACCACGCCCTGCGTTACCATCAGGGCAGAAACGCAAGCCCTGACACAGAAAATCGGTACGTAGCGTCCACACTGTGTCCGGCTGATGTAGCCTCGCACCTACGTACGAACAGGGCGGCGGGAGTTCGAATCTTTCGGGGTGCGCCAATTGCTCAAAATTGTTCGCGTCGAATCCCCATCCCCTGGAGGCAATTCGAGGACTGACTGACATCGGCAGTATGGTTGACCCGCATGCGCACTGGGAAAAGGTCTATGCGACCAAGCGGCCCGAGCAGGTCAGCTGGTACCGGCCCCACCTTGAGATCTCGCTGGATCTGATCAAAAGCGCCGCGCCGCAGCTCGAAGCGCAGGTGATTGACGTTGGCGCAGGCGAGTCGACTCTCATAGGCGATCTGGTTGCGCTCGGCTACGTGAATCTCTGCGCGCTGGACATTTCTTTGGCCGCTCTGAGCGTCGCAAAGGCGCGCCTCGGTGCCAGCGCCGGACGGGTAAAGTGGCTCGCCGCCGACGTCCGCACGGTCAGCCTCGATGCACATCGATTCGACGTCTGGCACGATCGCGCGGTATTTCACTTCCTCACCCGAGCCGGGGATCGCGCGGCCTACGTGCGGCAGCTCGAGCGGGCGGTCAAGCCGGGCGGTCACCTCATCGTGGCAGCCTTTGGTCCGCAAGGACCGAGCCGGTGCAGCGGCCTGGAAGTGGTTCGCTATGACCCGCACGCACTGCACGCTGAGTTCGGCGCCGCCTTCACACTGCTCGAGCACCGCAGCGAGCTGCACCGGACACCTGCGGGTGCGATCCAGCAGTTCACCTACTGCATGTGCCGGCTGGGCTCAGGGCGCAATGGCGATGGATGAGGGACCGAGGGCCTGCCCGCTCGCGCCCTGAAACAGCGGGAAGGGGTTGCCGGTGATGAGCGCCAGGTAGTAGTTGGGCTCCTGGATCGAGAACACCTCAATCTGATTGTCCACGTTGTCCAGGGCGTAAAGAAAGTTGGCGGGCGCATCGACCGCCAGCGCGGTGGCCCGTCCGTTTGTGTATGACGTTCCGATCGATGTCAGGGCCCCCGTGCTGGCATCCACCGTGAAGCAGTCCACGTTGGTACCGTTCGCGACGTGCAGCAACGCCCCCTCGCCATCCATGACCACCGACAGGGCGCCGTTGGGCGCCGGAAACGGACTGCCGGCGATCGCCGTCAACGCGCCGCTGCTGGCATCGATCGTGAAGCCGGACACGCCACTCGGTGCGCTGTCGGCCGAATACAGGTGCGTACCGGAAGGATCAACGACCAATGCCACAGGATCCGCGCTGGCGGCGAACGGACTTCCTGCCACGGGCGTGAGCGCGCCGCTGGTCATGTCCATGGTGTAGGCGGACACAGTGCCACCGCTGGCGTTGGCGACGTACACGAAGTTACTGTCCGCCACCACGATCGCGCTCGGGTCAGCCCCGGCAGCAAACGGGCTCCCCGACACCTCGGTCAGGGCACCCGAAGATCCCATCTGGAAGACTGACACGCTGTTGGAAGTGCCGTTGGCCGTCAGCACGAACTGGCCGCTCGGATCGACCGTGATGGCCACCGACTGCGCATTGGTGGGGAACGGACTGGCGCTCATCGCGGTGAGCGCGCCGGTCGAGGAATCGAGCTGATAGCCCCGGACCTCGCCCGCGGGACTGGCCACGTACAGATACCGCTTCTGGGGATCGATCGCGAGGGCCGCCGGCATCGGCCCGTCCACCATGGGACTGCCCGAGATCGGCGTGGGGATTCCCGTGCTCGTGTCGATCGTAAAGCCGTCGATGGTCCCGGCCGACTCATTCGTAACGTAGAGGAGCGAAGCGCTCGAGACGGGTGGTGGCGGCGGCATGCTGCTGCCGGAGGAGCCGCCGCCTCCCCCACAGGCGCACGCCACCGCGCAAAGCATCGCTCCGAAGAGCACTCGTACTGCGCGCGGCGTCTCGGCGGCGGTCTGCTCGCGCCACTCGTCGGGTCTTGGCTGATCAGGCGGCATGGCATCCCCCGGTCGGGTCGAGGTCGATTGCGGAGGTGGTAGGTCGCTTCGGTACGAGGCTACTGCAGCTGCGCCTTGCCTTGATCCGCCGTTGGCGTGAGCCGATCGGACTAAGCGGTGGGCGCCGGAACGGCCCGTGCGGGAGGATTCGCGGCCCGATCGCGGGAGCGTGCCCTGCGCACACAACCGGCCCGCAGCGCGTGACCCCGCTCACAAATAGCGCCTGAAGTGCGGCCGGGAGGGTCCATCGGCCGGCACAATGCGCGCAAGGTACGTCATGAATATGACTCAACTGGTTCTTGGCACCGCCTGCGGCTTTCTGGTCGCCCAGGCCGCGCTGTACGGCATCCGACAGACCCTCGGTCTGCTGCGCGGCGGACTCATCGCCCGCGTGCCCGCTTTCCGCTCGGTCCGCACCCCGTATCTCATTGGCGTCTTCGTCAAGTACGCCGCTCCGGTTGGCATCAGCGCAGCGCTTGCGACACTCGGGGTGTGGGCGGTGAGCGACTATCTGGCCGCCCGCTCGGCACGCAACGCGGCCGCCAATGTCTTCGACTCCTCCGCCGCGGCGCCGGCCGCGGAGCCGGATACCGTGCAGGCGGCGAGCGCCCAGCTCACCCCCCCGCCGCCGCTCGAGCCGGTGGAGGAGCCGGCCAGCCCGGCCGATCCCTACGCGGATCCTGATTTCAAGGTGCGCAAGGCGCATCACTCGGCGGCGACCCTCAAGGAGACGCTCATCGAGCGCTCCGAGACGCGCGCCCGCAACGACCTGCTGCGCGAGCTGCAGCAGCACGCCCAGCGCTCGCAGTACGACTGCGAGGCCGCGGCGCGCGCCGATCGCTATCTCAAGGCGGGCCTCGACGTCTGGGGCTTTGCGGCCTGGCAGTTGAAGTACTTCCCGGCCGAAGGCTATCGGGGCGCGACTCTCGGGCAGTGCAAAGACATCAAGAGCGTGGTCGCATCGCTCGCTCTGCAGGCCGCTGTCGCCCAGCAGGGTCCCCAGGAGTCCGAGCGCTAAACGCGGCAACCGCCGCGTTGTGTGACGCCCGTCACTCGGGGAAGTCCCGCCACAGTCACGTCCGCCGAATCTGAGATCTCCGGATACTACTTATGGGCCGCTAACCTTTAGCGTCTCAAGCCCGTGAATATCCGCTGGAAAGTTGCCGCGCTCCTCGTGGGCATCTTTGCGGTCCTCGGGGCGGCCGCGCTTCTCGTGGCGATGTACATCGTCATGCCGAGCTTCGCCCGCCTGGAGCGCGCCGATGCGCACACCGCGATGCTTCGCATCGACTACGCGCTCGCCCGGGCGCTCGACCGCCTCGAGATCTCCGCGACCGACTGGGGAAACTGGGCGGACACCTACCAGTACGTCCTGGATCACAACCGTGCCTACGTGCAGAGCAATCTGACTTCGGTGGCGCTGCGGCAGCTGACGGTGAACGTGCTCCTCATCGTCGACCGCAGCGGCCGAATCGTGCACTCCACCGGGCTCGATCTGGAATCCGGCCGGCCGCTCAGGCTGGATCTCGCGGCGCGTGCGACGCTGCCGGCGGACTTTCCCTGGCGCGCCAACCTCACCAGTGAGCGCCCGACGCGCGGTCTGGTACGCACCAGCGGTGGCGTGCTGCTGCTGGCCGCCGCGCCGGTGCTCGACGGTAACGAGCATGGGCCCGCGCGCGGCATGGTCGTCGTGGGGCGGCTGCTGTCGGCAGCAGTGCTCAAGGACCTCGCCACGCAGGCCCAGGCGCCGCTCATCATGGCACCAACCGCGGAGCACGGAGCACGCGAGCAGCTGGTCGAGGGTGACAGCGATACGCGCGTCTATCGTACCTTCGACGACATCTACGGCCGGCCGGTCATGACATTGCGGGTCGACGTGCCGCGCGATGTCACCGGGCGCGGCTACGCAGCGGTGCGTTACGCCGGCGCCTACCTGCTTGGTGCGGCGGCGCTGGTGCTGATCCTGCTGCTGGTCGCCCTCGACCGGCTGATCTTGAAGCCGCTGCGCGGTCTCACACGTCACGCGGTCGTGATGGGCGAGGACCAGGACCTCAGCACTCGGCTGAATCTGCAGGGGCGCGATGAGATCGGGGTGCTGGCGCGCGAGTTCGACCGTATGGTCGGACGGCTCGCGGAGTCGCGCACCCAGCTCGTCGACCAGTCCTTCCAGGCAGGCGTGGGGGAGCTCGCCCGCGGCGTGCTGCACAACATCGGCAACGCCATGACGCCGATCGGGGTGCGGCTGGCGAATCTCGGTGAGCGGCTGCGCACCGCACCGGTGGACGAGGCACAGAGGGCGCTCGCGGAGCTGCGGGGGGAGGTCCCCGACCCGCAGCGCCGCGCGGATCTCGAGGAGTTTGTGCGTCTCGCCTGCAGCGAGCTGGCCCGCGCAGTCGGCAGCTCGCGCGAGTCCGCGGCCATCATGAATCGCCAGGCGAGCGCCATCCAGTCGATGCTGAGCGAGCAGCTGCGTGCCGCGCGCCACGAGCAGGTGGTCGAGCCGGTGCGCCTCACGGAGCTCGTGGCGCAGTCGCTCGAAATCGTGCCCGACGCCTGCCGGCAGCGCCTGAGCGTCGATGCCGACGAGACGCTGCGCGCGCTCGGCGTGGTGCGCGTGGCGCGCACGGTGCTGCGGCTGGTGTTGCAGAACCTCATCATCAACGCCGCCGACGCGGTACGCGATGCCGGCAAACAGCACGGCGTGCTGCGCGTGTCGGCGGAGATCGTCGCCGAGGCGCAGCGCCCGCAGCTGCATCTCGAGTGCCGCGACGATGGCGTCGGGATCGAGACACAGAATCTCGAGCGCGTGTTTGAGAAAGGCTTCTCGACCAAGTCGCGTGACACCAATCAGGGCATCGGGCTGCACTGGTGCGCCAATGCTCTGAATGCGCTCGGCGGACGCATCTGGGCCGCCAGCGAAGGTCCGGGACGCGGCGCCTCGCTGCATTTCACCGTACCGCTGCCCGCCGCTGAATCGGCGCCCCTCGCCGGAGCTGCCTGAGGTTCCCATGGCTGAAGCGAATCAAACATCCATCCGCGTGCTGGTAGTGGACGATGAAGCCGAAGTGCGTGATGCCTACCGGCAGATCCTCGCCGCGCACGATGTGAGTCCGGAGATGGCCGGCTTCCACGAGCTGCGCAGCCGGTTGTTCAACACCAGCGCCGCGGGCGCGGCGCAAGCGCCGCGACGGGCGCGGCGCAGCAGCGTGACGTTCGAGGCGGTGTTCTGCGATCAGGCGCAGGCGGCGGTAGCGGCCGTGAAGGAGGCGCTGGCCGCCAACCAGCCGTTCGCGGTGGTGTTTCTCGACGTGCGCATGCCGCCGGGCCCCGATGGGGTGTGGGCTGCGACCCAGATTCGCGAGCTCGACCCGGCGATCGAGATCGTCATCTGCACGGCGTACTCCGACACCGATCCATGCGAGATCGGCGGCATCGTCCCCCCGGAGGACAAGCTGTCGTACCTGCAGAAGCCGTTCCACCCGCACGAGGTGCGCCAGATGACGGTGGCACTCGGCGCCAAGTGGCGCGCCGAGCGGCGCATCGTGAGGCTCGCCTATTTCGACACGCTCACCGGGCTTCCCAACCGCGAGCAGTCCCGCACCCGGCTGGAGAGCGCGCTGGCAGCGGCGCGCGACAATCGGCGCACGCTCGCGGTGCTGTACCTGGACCTCGATAACTTCAAGCGCGTCAACGACACGCTCGGTCACGCCGTGGGCGATGAGCTGCTGTGCGTGGTCGCTAAGCGGCTGCGCGGCTCGCTGCGCTACAGCGATCAGTGCTCGGGCGAGCAGAGCGCGAGGTCCCGCCCCGGCGACCTGGCACGGCTCGGCGGCGATGAATTCATGGTGCTGCTGCCGAACCTGCCCTGCTCGGGCGATGCGGGCGCGGTAGCCGACCGGCTGATCCACGCACTGCGCGAACCGATGCAGTTGGCGCACAACACGCTGGTCGTCACGCCGAGCGTGGGCATCGCGCTCTACCCCCAGGACGGAGCCGATGCCGACACGCTGCTGCGCAACGCCGACCTCGCCATGTACTTCGCCAAGCGCCGCAGTCCCGGCACCCATGCGTTCTTTGACGTGTCGATGAACGCGACTGCGCTACACCGCTTCACGATCGAGGACCGGTTGCGTGGCGCGCTGGAGCGCAACGAGTTTTTCCTGCAGTACCAGCCGCAGTTCGACGTCCACACCGGCGCCATTTCCGGGCTCGAGGCGCTGCTGCGCTGGACGAGCGCCGAGCTCGGCGCGCTGAGCCCGGCCGAGTTCATTCCGGTGGCGGAGGAGACCGGGCTCATTCTGCCGATCGGGCGCTGGGTGCTGCGCACCGCCTGTCAGCAGGCGCAGAGCTGGCGCACCGAGGGGCTGCCGCTTGAGCGGATCTCGGTCAACGTCTCCGCCCGTCAGTTTGCGCTTCCTGAGTTCGCGCAAGAGGTGGCGGCGATCCTGCGCGAGACCGGGCTCGAGCCGGCGATGCTCGAGCTCGAGATCACCGAGTCGGTGGTCATAGCGGACGAGGCGTGGGCGGAGAAGGCCATCAACCAGCTGAAGCAGCTTGGCGTGTCGATCGCGATCGACGACTTCGGCACCGGCTACTCGAGCTTCGGACGGCTGCGGCACTTCGCGGTCGACCGGCTGAAGATCGACCGCTCCTTCGTCACCAGCATCACCGAGTGCGGCGACGATCGCGCCATCGCCGCGGCCATCATCGCCATGTCGCACTCGCTGCGTATCAACGTGACCGCCGAGGGCGTGGAGAACTTCCCGCAGCTGGCATTCCTGCAGGAGCAGGAATGCCAGGACGCACAGGGGTTCCTCCTCAGCCGGCCGCTGCAGGCCGACGCGGCGCACGCGCTGCTGCGCCGGGCCCAGAACCTCGCCGACCAGTCGCGTACGCAGCGACTGAAGGCGCTCATGGACTAGACTCACCCCCGGATCGCAAGACTCGGGGGTTCCGATGGCCGATGCCTGGGGCGAGCGCATGCCGCGCTCCGTGGGCCTGCTCAATGCCGTGGCGGTGTCGATCGGCATCACCATCGGCAGTGGCATCTTCCGCGTTCCGGGCACCGTAGCGGCCGTGCTGCACGATCCCGGGCCGATCCTGCTGTGCTGGGTGCTGGGCGGCGTGCTGGCGCTGTGCGGCGCGCTCACCGTCGCCGAGCTGGCCGCGGCGCTGCCGCGCTCGGGCGGCATGTTCGCCTACATCCTCGAGGGCTTCGGCCCGGTGGCGGCGTTTCTGTTCGGCTGGGCGGAGCTCACGGTGGTGCGTGCCGCGGCGCTGGGGGCCATCGCGACCATCTTCGCCGAGTACCTCGGCCATTTCTTTGCCCTGAGCCCGAGCCAGGTGCGCGCCACCGCGGCGCTGCTGATCGCCCTCGTCGGGGCGCTCAACTACGTGGGCGTGCGGCGCGCCGCGGCGGTGCTGAGCATCACCACCTATGCCAAGTACGCCGCCGTGCTGGCGCTCGGGCTCCTTGCCTACACGGCCCGCGGCGGCAGCTGGGCACACCTCACACCGCTCGCGAGCGGCCCGCTGTCCGCCTCGCTCATCGCCTCGGCGCTCATTCCGGTCATGTGGACCTACGACGGCTGGGCGGACCTGGCCTTCATCGGCGGTGAGGTGCGCAACCCGCAGCGCACGCTGCCGCTGGCGCTGATCTTCGGCAGCGCCGGCGTAGCGCTCGTCTATCTGATCGTCAACCTCGGCTTCATGTACGCGCTGCCGCTTACCGACATGGCGGGCTCGAAGCTCATCGCCGCGAGCGTCGCCGAGCGCATACCGCTGCTTGCCGGCGCCGGCGCGGCCGTGATCGCAGGCCTGGTACTGGTCGCCACCTTCAGCGGGCTCAACGCCTCGATGATGGTGGGCGCGCGCATCTTCTATGCCATGGGCGATCGCGGCCTGCTGTTTCGGGCCGTGGCGCGCGTCTCGCCGCGCTTCGACTCGCCGTCGGTGGCAATTCTGATCTGCACGGTGCTCGGCGTGGTGTATGTGTTGCTGAACGACTTCGCGCAGCTCGCCGACAAGTTCATTCTCGGCATCTGGCCCTTCTATGTGCTCACCGTTGCCACCGTGTTCGTGCTGCGGCGGCGGCGCCCGGACCTGCCGCGACCCTATCGGGTATGGGGCTATCCGCTCGTGCCCGCCGTATTCCTGCTGGCTTCGGCAGGGATGGTGGCGAACGCCCTCGTCACGGATCCGGTCAATACCGGAGTCACGCTGCTCATCATCGCCGTGGGGCTGCCGGTGTACTGGGTGCGCGCTCGGCTCGGCGCGCTTCGTATAAGATAGCGCGCCCTCACGAAAGCCCTCATGAGCTCGCGCCCCGCCGGCAACGCCGCCTTCGTCTTCATTTTCATCGCCGTGCTGGTCGACTCGATCGGGTTCGGCATCATTCTGCCGGTGCTGCCGCGGCTCATCATGCAGCTCACCGGCGTCCCGGTGGACCGCGCCGCCATCTACGGCGGCTGGCTCGGATTTGTATACGCACTGCTGCAGTTCTTCTGCGCGCCGGTGCTCGGCAACTTGAGTGATCGCTTCGGGCGTCGTCCGGTGATCCTGTTCGCGCTGTTCGCGCTCGGCATCGACTATCTCATCATGGGCGCCGCTCCGGTGATCGGCTGGCTGTTCGTCGGCCGCGCCATCGCGGGCGTCGCCGGCGCCTCGTTCACGCCCGCCTACGCCTTCGTCGCCGACATCAGTCCCCCGGAGAAGCGCGCTCAGCACTTCGGTCTCATGGGGGCGGCCTTCGGCGTCGGTTTCATCCTCGGGCCGGCGATCGGCGGACTGCTCGGTGCTCTGGGTCCGCGCGCGCCGTTTTTCGCGGCCGGCGCCATCGCGCTCGCCAACGCGAGCTTTGGCCTCGTGGCACTGCCCGAATCGCTGCCGCTGGCAGCACGCCGGCCGTTCGACTGGCGTCGCGCCAACCCGCTCGGGACGCTGCGCCAGATGCGCCGTTACCCGGCGGTCGAGTGGCTGCTCGGTGCGTTGTTCCTCTGGCAGCTCGGCCACCAGGTGCTGCCCAGCACCTGGGCGTTCTATACGATATCGAAGTTCCATTGGAGCAGCGCCGACGTCGGCTACTCGCTCGCCTTCGTCGGCGCCGTGATGGCGACCGCTCAGGGCCTCCTGACGCGGGTGTTGATCCCGGCGCTCGGCGGCGAGCGGCGCGCCGCCGCCGCCGGCATGGCGGCCGCTGTGTTCGCCTATCTCGGCTATGCGTTCGTCACCCAGGGCTGGATGATGTATGTGGTCGCACTCAGCACCTTTATTTTCGCGCTCACCTATCCCTCGATGAACGCGCTCGCCTCGCGGCAGATCCCCGCCAATGCTCAGGGTGAGATGCAGGGAGCGGTGGCATGCCTCTACAGCCTGAGCGCGATCGTGGGGCCACCGCTGATGACGCAGATCTTCGGCTACTTCTCACGCGCCAACGCCGTGGTGCACTTCCCCGGCGCGGCGTTCGCCACCGCGGCACTCCTCACCGCGGCGTGTGCCGTGCTGTTTGCGCGGGCGCTGCGGCTCGCCCCGCGGCAGTCCACCGCCGCCGATGTCCCACTCACACCCGGAGGCTGAATGTCGCGTACCACGGTGTTCCTGCTGGCGATGCTGTTCGGCGAGGCGGCGCACAGCGCCGCCGCACCGGCGCCCGCACTGCCGGCGATCCGCCACGTGTTTGTGCTCGTGCTCGAGAACCAGTCGTACGCCGACACCTTCGCGAGCGGCTCGCCCGCCCCGTATCTGTCGCACACGCTGGTCTCGCAGGGGGCGCTGCTGACGCAGTACTACGCGGTCGGGCACGCGAGCCTCGACAACTACCTGGCGCTGGTGAGCGGTCAGGCGCCGAACGACCAGACGCAGCTTGACTGCCCGGTCTTCAGCGACTTCAGCCTCAGCATGCCATCGCTCGATCGCAACGGCCAGGCACTCGGCTCGGGCTGCGTCTATCCGCCGCTGGTGAGGACGTTGCCCGATCAGCTGGAAGCGGCGCGCTTCACGTGGAAGGCCTACATGGAGGACATGGGGAACGACCCGCGCCGCGAGCCGGCCACCTGCGGTCACGTTCCGGTCGGCGCCTCCGATCCGACCGCGCTCGCTACGGCAACCGACCAGTATGCGGCCAAGCACAACCCGTTCGTGTACTTCCATTCGATCATCGACGATCAGGCACGCTGCGACAGCCACGTCGTGAACCTGACGCGCCTGCCCGCGGATCTCGCCAGCGCCGCCAGCACTCCCAATTACGTGTTCATCACACCGAATCTGTGCAACGACGGTCATGATCCGAAGTGCGCCGACGGCCGCCGCGGCGGGTTCGTGGCGATCGAACCGTTCCTCAACCACTGGGTGCCGCTCATACTCGGCTCGGCCGCGTTCCGCGCCGACGGTCTGCTGATTGTTACCTTCGATGAGTCCGACGGCGCAGGCGAGGAGGGCTCGGCTGCCTGCTGTGCCGAGCAACCGCTCCCGGGAGCGCGCTACGCTCCGGGATTCAACGGCCCGGGTGGTGGCCGGATCGGCGCGGTGCTGCTGTCGCCGTTCATCGCGCCGGGCACCGTCTCGGCGGTGCCGTACAACCACTACTCACTCCTCAGGACCATAGAGGCGATCTTCGGTCTGCCCCCACTCGGCTACGCGGCGCAGCCTGATCTCAAGGTGCTCGGCCGCGATGTGTGGCGGAGCGGGGCGCCGTCGGCGCACGCCCGCTGAGTCCCAGCGCTGCGCAGCGCTCCTCCCCCAAAGGAGAGAGGTCGGCCGCGCGAGGTCGACAAATGCCTGCCGAGGCAGTATTCTTATAGGCAGTAATTTTACCCCCGGGCGGCGCCCGCCGCCTGATCCGATCCCAGTGAGCCGCCGAGCCGCGATAAAAGCACAAGCGCCCGCACCCGCACCCCCCCCGGAAGGGGGACTGAGCGTCGGCTATCTGCTGGGGCGCGCCCGGGCATCGCTGCTCTCGGGGCTGGACGCGGAGCTCGCGCCGTTCGGGCTCAACGCCATGCAGTACGCGGTGCTCAAGCAGCTCGGCGAGGGGAGCGTGCGGACCGCGGCGGATCTGTGCCGCTACATGTACTACGACACCGGCTCCATGACGCGGGTGCTCGACCGCCTCGAGGAGAAGGGTCTGTTGAAGCGCGAACGCTGCAGCGACGACCGCCGGGTGGTGTTCCTCAAGGTCGCGCCCGCCGGACGTTCGCAGCTGCCGCGACTGCGGGCCGTGGGCAGCCGGGTTCTCGAGGAGCACCTGCGGGGCTTCAACTCCGCCGAGGTCGAGCTCCTCAAGCGCCTGCTCGGACGCATGATCGACAACGGACAACTCGCCGCCGCAGCCACACCGCCGGCGCGCAGGGATGACAAGCCATGATCAGTCGCAGATCTCACGGACCCGCGACGGCGCTGCTCGCCGCCGCGATCATCGTCGCACTGTCGGGGTGCGTGGACCGGGGCGGCTGGAAAGCCGCTTCCCAGGTTGCTCCGGCGCAACTGGCCGGCGAGCAGGCGCTTGCCGGGGTGCCGGTCGATCCCAGCGCCTGGCCGGCGGAGGGCTGGTGGCATCGCTTCGGCGATCCGCAGCTCGACACATTGGTCGATGCGGCGTTCGCCGGCAGCCCCTCACTCACCGCCGCCGAGGCGCGGCTGCGCGCTGCGCAGGCACAGGCGCTTGCCGCCGGCGCGCTCAAGCTGCCCACCGTGGCCCTGGATGCGCAGGTGGACCGGCAGCGCTATCCGGAGAACGGCCTGTATCCGCCTCCTTATGCCGGCAACTATTACAACGACGGGCGAGTGGCGTTCGATCTGAGCTATGACATCGACTTCTGGGGCCGCAATCGCGCCTTGATCAGCGCCGCGCGCTCCGGCGTCGATGCCGCCGAGGCGGACCGCGCCGCGGCGCGCCTGGCGCTCGCCGTGTCGGTGGTGCGCGCCTACGTGCAGCTCGACCTCTGGTACGCGCTGCTCGACGTCGCCAGCGATCAGCTCAAGCAACAGACCTCCATCATGGAGCTGACGCAGCAGCGCGTGACAGCCGGGCTCGAGAACGTCGCCCGCGTGAAGCAATCCGAGAGCACGCTCGCGCTGACGCGTGCCGGCATCGCCGCGGCGCAGGCCAATATCGACCTGGCGCGGGACCAGCTCGCCGCGCTGGTCGCAGCGGGACCCGACCGCGGCCTCACCCTGACGCGGCCACATCTGACGGCGCCGGCGGCCATCGCGCTGCCCGCGGCGCTGCCGGCGGACCTGCTGGGCCGCCGGCCGGACGTGGCGGCCGCGCGTGCCCAGGTGCAGGGCGCGGCGCAGGGTGTGAAGGCGGCGGAGCGCGACTTCTACCCCAATGTCAATCTCGCGGCATTCGCCGGCCTGCAGAGCATCGGGCTCAACAACCTGTTGCAGGGCTCGGCGACCATCGTCGACGTGAGCCCCGCTCTCAGTCTGCCGGTCTTCAACCGCCGCCAGCTGCGCGGCGCCCTCGAAGCGCGCCAGGCGCAGTTCGACGCCTCCGTCGGTCAGTACAACCAGACGCTCATCGACGCCGTACACGACGTGGCCGACGTGGTGGCGAACTGGCGGGCGCTCGACCGCGAGAGCGCCGAGCAGCAGACGGCGCTGGAGGCTGCGCAGCGTGCCTACGACCTCACCACCGAGCGCTACCGCGCCGGGCTCGACAACTACCTGAGCGTGCTATCGGCCGAGAACCAGCTGCTGTTCGCGCAGGCGGTAGGCGCGGAGCTCGGCGCGCAGCGGCTCACCTTCAGCGTCAGCCTGGTGCGCGCGCTCGGCGGCGGCTACGGCGCTGCGGCGCCCCACGGCTGAGGACCGCGACATGGATGCTTCCGTCGACACCGCTCCCGCACCGGCCATGAACCGCATGCGACAGCGGCGCCGCGTGTGGCTCACAGGTCTCGCGGTGGGCGTCGGGGTGATCGCGCTCGCGATCCTCGCCTGGTGGTGGCTGTATGCGAGCCGCTACCAGAGCACCGACGATGCCTACGTCGCCGGCGATCTGGTCGGTGTGATGTCGCAGGTGCAGGGCACGGTGATCTCGATCGGTGCCGATGAGACCGACCGGGTGCTCGCCGGCCAGGAGCTGGTGCGGCTCGATGCGACCGACTACCGCATCGCGCTGCAGGAGGCCGAGCAGCAGCTGGCGCGTGCCGTGCGGCAGGTGCATACCGTGTTCGCCAACCGTGATGAGCTGCGGGCGCTGGTGGCGCAGCGCCGTTCGGATCTGGTGCGCGCCGAGTCCGATCTCGCGCGCCGCCGTGGCCTCACGGCGAGCGGTGCGGTCTCCGCGGAGGAGGTCGGCCATGCGCAGGACGCGGTGAATGCCGCGCGCGATGCGCTCACCGCGGCCGAGCACAATCTCGCCGCCGGCGTCGCGCTGGTGGGGCGCACCGGCGTCCCCGACAACCCGGAGGTGCGTAGCGCCGCCACCCAGGTCGAGCACGCCTGGCTCAACGTGCAGCGCACCAGCGTGCGCGCGCCGGTGTCGGGTTACCTCGCGCGCCGCAGCGTGCAGCTCGGGGAGCGC
This sequence comes from Steroidobacteraceae bacterium, assembly GCA_035568235.1. Lineage (GTDB taxonomy): Bacteria > Pseudomonadota > Gammaproteobacteria > Steroidobacterales > Steroidobacteraceae > 13-2-20CM-66-19. The sequence goes on from DATMOK010000004.1 coordinate 88,264, forward strand.
ATCGCACCGGGCACGCCGCTCATGGCGATCGTGCCGCTCGAGAGGCTGCGGGTCGATGCCAATTTCAAGGAAGTGCAGCTGAGGCACATGCGCATCGGCCAGCCGGTGCGCGTCATCGCCGATCTCTACGGCAGTGACATCGAGTATCACGGCAGGATCGAGGGCCTCGGTATGGGGACCGGCGCGGCGTTCGCGCTGCTGCCGGCGCAGAATGCCACCGGTAACTGGATCAAGGTGGTGCAGCGCGTGCCGGTGCGCGTCGCACTCGATCCAAAGGAGCTGACCGAGCACCCGTTGCGCATCGGGCTCTCCACGCGGGTGCGGATCGACGTCGAGGACGGCTCGGGGAGCCAGCTGGCTGGCGCACCGCGCCGCGAGCCGGTGCTCGCCACCAGCGCCTATGACACGGACCTGAGCGAGATCCGCGCGCGCATTGCGGCGATCATCCGCGACAACACCGGAGTTGCGTCGCTGGCGGCGGTGCCCGGCGGCTAACGCCGCGAGCTGCGCACCGCGCGTCTCACTCCAGCTTCAGGTAGCACAGCGGCAGCGCCGTGGTGTACTTGATGGTCTCGAGCGCGAAGCTGGCGCTGACATCGAGGAAGTCGACGGCGCAGATCAGCCGTTTATACACCGCGTCGTAGGCGTCGATGTCCGGTACCACGATCCGGATCAGATAGTCGACATCGCCCGACATGCGGTGGATCTCGGTGACCTCGGGGATCGCGCGCACCGCGCGCACGAACTTCGCGAACCACACCTCGCTGTGGTTGGCGGTCTTCAGGGTAACGAACACGGTGGTACCGACGTTAAGCGCATGCGCATCGAGCAGCGCCACGGTGTTACGGATCACCCCGGCCTGCTGCAGCTTCTGGATGCGCCGCCAGCAGGGCGCCTTGGAGAGGCCGATGCGGTCGGCGATCTCGGCCGCGGTCAGCGCGCCGTCCGCCTGCAGCAGCTCGAGGATTCGGGCGTCCAGCTTATCCATGAAACTTCGGCTCGCAATAGCCCATGGGCGCGCAATATTGTTGCGCAGGGCCCGCCTCAGTGCCAGGGGTTCGCAATCGCGTCTCCGGCCTGGGGGACTACCATGAAAGCATGGATCCATTGCGGGCCTTTACCGAGCATCCGGCTTCGGTCGGCGAGAGCTATATGGAGCACATGGGGCGTGCTGCCTGCTTCGGCCTGCGCATGATGGGCGCCGGTGCCGCCTGCCTGGTACACGCGCTGCTGCCGTTCCTGTTCGTGAGCACCGGCAGCGCCGCGGTCGCCGAGCTCAACGACCGCATGGTCGCCAAACGCCGCGCCACGCCGCCGGTCCCCAGCACTCAGCGCCTGCCACTGTAACCGTGCGGGGCTTACTGCGGGCGCTGCTTCCGCCGTGGGGACCGCTGCGCCAGGCGCTACCCGGCGTCGCGGTCGCTATCGGCCTCGCACTCATCGCCCGCAGCATCGCCGATGCGCTCGCGCATGGCGCCGCGGGACTGCCGCGCTTTCCCCTGAGCCCCGTCATGTGCGCGGTGGTGCTCGGCATGCTGTGGCGAAACACGCTCGGCGTACCGGCCTGGGCCACCAACGGCCTCAAGTGGGCCATGCACCAGTTGCTGCGCACCGGCATCGCACTCGTCGGGCTGCGCCTCACGCTCTCGGGGGCCGGCACGATCGCCATTACCGCACTGCCGGTGGCCTTGAGCTGTCTCACCGTCGCGCTGCTGTCCGGCTGGGCCCTGTCGCGGGCTCTGAAGGTTGCGCCGCGCCTCGGTGTGCTGCTTGCGATCGGTACTGCGGTCTGCGGCTGCACCGCGGTGGTGGCGATGTCGCCGGTGATCCGCGCGAAGCATGCGGAGACCGCGTTCGCGGTCACCTGCGTGGTGCTGTTCGGCTGCGCCGCGATGCTGTGTTATCCCTGGGTTGCGGGCCACTTCTTCGCCGCCTCGCCGGTGCACGCCGGCATCTTTCTCGGCACCGCGATCCACGACACCTCGCAGGTGATCGGCGCTGCGCTCATGTACTCGCAGCAGGCCGCCGCCCCGGCGGCGCTCGCCGCCGCCAGCGTCGCGAAACTGCTGCGCAATCTCTCGATCGCGGTGTTCGTACCGGCGGCGGCCTGGCTGGTGCGCCGGCACGAGGCACGGGAGGCCGCAGCCGGAACACACGAGGCTCACGGCAGCGGGCTCGCGCCGCACGCGCAGCTGGTACCGATGTTCGTGCTGGCGTTCATCGGCTTCATCATCGTGCGCACCGCGGGCGATTCGCTGCTGGCGGCGCACCCTCTGCAGTGGCAGGCGGTCATCAATACCGGCTACACGGCATCCGACCTGTTCCTGACCTGCGGCATGACGGCCGTCGGCCTGTCGGTCGCCTTCCATGACATGTGGCGCATCGGCTGGCGCCCGCTCGCCGCCGGCTTTGCGGTCGCGAGCCTGGTCGGTGCGTGCAGCCTGACGCTGACTCTCACGCTGCTGCACTTCGCCTGACACGCTAAACTGCCGCCCACCGGGCATCCGGTGCAGCGTCGGCGGGGAGAGCTAAGCATGGCGAGGGCTAAGGTTTCGCGTCGCGCGGCGCACGAGGCGGTGCGCACCCTGGTGCGCTGGGCCGGCGATGACCCGGACCGCGAAGGCCTGCTCGATACCCCGCAGCGCGTCGTGGATGCCTACCGCGACTGGTTCTCCGGCTACCAGATCGATCCGGCCGCCTACCTGCGGCGCACCTTCGAGGAGGTGGGCGGCTGCAGTCTGCTGCTCACCTGCGCTCTGTTGCACTTCGCCCGCTGACGCCTGAGGCGCGCGGCTGGCGGCGCCGCACGCTACACTGCGCCGTGACTGGCAGCGGAGGCGGGCGATGGCGAGCGCAAGATCGAAAGTGTCGCGACGCGCGGCCGAGGACGCGGTGCGCACGCTGCTGCGCTGGGCGGGGGAGGACCCGCACCGCGAGGGGCTGCTCGACACCCCGCAGCGCGTGGTGGATGCCTATCGCGACTGGTTTTCCGGGTACCAGATCGATCCGGCCGCCTACCTGCGGCGCACCTTCGAGGAGGTGGGCGGCTACGATGAAATGATCGTACTGCGCGATATCGCCTTCGAGTCGCACTGCGAGCACCACATCGCGCCGATGCTGGGGCGCGTGCATATCGGCTACCTGCCCGCCAACAAGGTGGTGGGCATCAGCAAGCTCGCACGGGTGGTGGACGGCTATGCGCGGCGGCTGCAGGTGCAGGAGAAGCTGACCGCGCAGATCGCCGAGTGCATCGCCGAGGTGCTCAAGCCCCGGGGCGTCGGCGTGGTGGTGGAGGCGGCGCACGAGTGCATGACCACGCGCGGCGTGCACAAGCGCAGCGTGTCGATGGTGACCAGCCGCATGACTGGCCTCTTCAGGAGCGATGCGCGCACGCGCGCCGAGTTCCTGAGCTTCATCGGCATCCACTCCGGCAGCGCGCGCGAAGTGTAGGCGCGCGGCGCACCGCCGCCTCAGGCCGGCAGGGCGGTCTCGCTGCGCGCGGCGCGCTTGCGGTCGTGTGCCTTGAGATAGCGCTTCCTGATGCGGATCGAGCTCGGGGTCACCTCGACGAGCTCGTCGTCGGCGATGAACTCGACCGCGTATTCGAGCGTCAGCTGGATGGGAGGCGTGAGCAGGATGGCGTCGTCCTTGCCGGCGGCGCGGATGTTGGTGAGCTTCTTGGTCTTGATCGGGTTGACGACCAGGTCGTTGTCGCGGCTGTGGATGCCGACGATCATGCCCTCGTAGAGCTTCTCCCCGGGAGCGACGAACAGCCGGCCGCGCTCCTGCAGGTTGAAGAGCGCATACGCCACCGCCTCGCCGTTCTCGTTGCTCACCAGCACGCCGTTATGGCGGTCGGGGATGTCACCCCTGACGGGGGCGAAGCCGTCGAAAATGTGGCTCATGAGCCCGGTGCCGCGTGTCAGCGTGAGGAACTCGCCTTGGAAGCCGATCAGGCCGCGCGCCGGCACGCGATACTCGAGCCGCGCACGGCCGCCGCCGCCGACGCTCATGTCGGCGAGCTCGGCGCGCCGGCTGCCGAGGGCTTCCATCACCGCCCCCTGGTGCTCTTCCTCGATGTCGACGGTGAGCGCCTCGTAAGGCTCGTGCACCTCGCCGTCCACGATCCGGGTGAGCACCTGCGGGCGCGATACCGCGAGCTCGTAGCCCTCGCGGCGCATGTTCTCGATGAGGATGGTGAGGTGCAGCTCGCCGCGCCCCGAGACGCGCAGCACGTCGGGCTCCTCGGTGTCCTCGACCCGCAGCGCGACGTTCGATTGCAGCTCGCGGTACAGCCGCTCGCGCAGCTGCCGGCTGGTGACGAACTTGCCCTCGCGCCCGGCGAGCGGCGAGGTGTTGACCTGGAAGTTCATCTGCAGCGTCGGCTCGTCGACCGCGATCGGCGGCAGGCCCTCGGGGAACTCCGGATCGCAGACCGTGAGACCGATGTTGACCGCCTCGATGCCGGTCACTGCCACGATGTCGCCGGCGGAGGCTTCCTCCACCGGCAGCCGCTCGAGCCCGGTGAAGTGCAGCACCTGACCGATCTTGGCCGTGCCGCGCTCCTCGTTGCCGTGGCGCAGCGCCACGGTCTGTCCCGGGCGCACCACGCCGCGGCGGATGCGGCCTATGCCGATGCGGCCGACGTAGGAGTTGTAGTCGAGCGTCGAGATCTGCAGCTGCAGCGCCCGGTCCGCCTCGGCGGCGGGCGGCGGTACGTAGGTCAGGATCGCCTCGAACAGCGCCGCCATGTCCGGACGCCGCTCGGTGTAGTCGGTGCTCGCCCAGCCCTGCAGCGCCGAGGCGTAGATCACCGGGAAGTCGAGCTGCGCATCGCTCGCGCCGAGCTTGTCGAACAGGTCGAAGGTCTGATCGATGACCCACGCGGGCCTGCTGCCCGGCCGGTCGATCTTGTTGACGACCACGATGGCCTTCAGCCCCTGGGCGAGCGCCTTGCGCGTCACGAAGCGCGTCTGCGGCATCGGCCCCTCGACCGCATCGACGAGCAGCAGTACCCCGTCCACCATGGACAGCACCCGCTCGACCTCGCCGCCGAAGTCAGCGTGCCCGGGGGTGTCGACGATGTTGATGCGCGTCCCGCCGTACTCGATGGCGCAGTTCTTGGCGAGGATCGTGATGCCGCGCTCACGCTCGATGTCGTTCGAGTCCATCATGCGCTCGGCGAGCCGCTCGTGAGCGGCGAACGTGCCGGACTGCTTCAACAGACAGTCGACCAGGGTGGTCTTGCCGTGATCGACGTGCGCGATGATGGCGATGTTGCGGATCGGGCGGTTCATGGGGGGCCGCTTTTCGGGGAGCGGCAGCGAAAAAGGGTGCGCAGGGTAGCAGAACGCTCAACCGGGCGCCGGTTTAGAGCGCAAGAATATGATTCTTAACTGAAATACCTACTTCGTGGGCAGGCCGATCTTGAGGGTCGCTATGGCGATGCGCACCTCGATGAAGAACGCGATGAAGGCCGCGGCGAGGCACACCATGCCGCCGACGAACAGCAGCGCGATGGTCGCCTCGAGGCCCACGCCGAGGAAGGCATTGGCGAACAGCGCCACTACCACCAGCGCGACGAGCAGCGCCGCGATCGCCGCCAGCGATATCGCCTTGTAGATGTAGTCGGCGCGCCGCGCCAGCACCCCGAGCTCGCGCAGCAGCATGGATTTCTCGCCAGGGTGATCGGCGAGGCGCTGCTCGAGGCTGCGCGCGCGGTCGACCACTCTCGCCAGGCGGTTGGTGAGTACCCCGAGCGTGGCCGCGACCCCCGACAGCAGGAACACCGGGGCAACCGATGACTGAACCAGGTGTGCGATGTCCATTGCCGCTAACAACCTAACGTCTGACGCGAGCTCCTATCATAAACCGCGCGGCGGTTGCGGCGACCCTCGGGGCTGCTCTACGATCGTTCAATAACTGCGGCCGCGGACTCACGATCATGACGGCGAGTGGGCGCTGCGACGCGCTGATCATCGGCGGGGGCCACAACGGCCTCACGTGCGCCGCCTATCTGGCGGCCGCCGGACTCAAGGTGACCGTGCTCGAGCGGCGCGCAATAGTGGGCGGCGCCGCCGTCACCGAGGAGTTTCATCCGGGATTTCGCAACTCGGTGGCGGCTTATACCGTATCGCTCCTCAACCCGAAGGTGATCCGCGACCTCGAGCTGCCGCGCTACGGACTGCGGCTGGTCGAGCGGCGCTGCGCCAACTTCCTGTCCACCGCCGACGACCGTTACCTGCTGACGGGCGAGGGGCGCACCGAGTCCGAGGTGGCGCGCTTCTCGGCGCGCGATGCGGCGCGCATCCCGGAATACGGCGCGCGGCTCGAGGCGATCGCCGACGTGCTGCGCAACCTCACCCTGGTGACGCCGCCGAACGCAGTCACCGGCAGCTGGCGCACGGCGCTGCCGGAGCTGCTGCGCACGGTGCGCCTCGGCGACCGGTTGCGCGGACTCGACATGGAGCTGCGGCGGGAGCTGCTGTCGTTGTTCGCCATGTCGGCGGGCGATTATCTCGACCGCTGGTTTGAGAGCGATCCGATCAAGGCGGTGTTCGGCTTCGACGGGGTAGTCGGCAACTACGCAAGCCCGTACTCCGGCGGCTCGGCCTACGTGCTGCTGCATCATGTGTTCGGCGAGCTGAACGGCAAGAAGGGCGCCTGGGGGCATGCGATCGGCGGTATGGGGGCGATCAGCCAGGCGATGGCGCGCTCGGCGGCGGCCCGCGGCGTCACGATCCGCGTGTCGACCGCGGTGCGGCAGGTGCTGGTCGAAGGCGACCGCGCGGTTGGCGTCGTGACGGATGCAGGCGAGAGGCTGCGCGCCGCGGCGGTGATCTCCAACCTCAACCCGAAGCTGCTGTACCTCGAGCTGCTCGAGCCGCGCTCGCTGCCCGCGGAGTTTCGCGAGCGCATCAGTCACTGGCGCTGCGGCTCGGGGACCTTTCGCATGAATGTCGCGCTCGCCGAGCTTCCGGACTTCACCTGCCTGCCGGGCGCGCGCTGCGGCGATCACCATACGGCGGGCATCATTCTCGCGCCGACGCTGCGCTACATGGAGCAGGCCTACTTCGACGCGCGCTTGCACGGCTGGTCGCGTCACCCGATCATCGAGTTGGTGATTGCATCGACGCTCGACGACAGCCTCGCGCCGCCGGGTCAACACGTGGCGAGCCTGTTCTGTCAGCATGTAGCACCGCGGCTGCCGGATGGGGCCAGCTGGGACGCGCATCGCGAGGAGGTCGCGGATCTGATGATCGACACGGTGAACAGCTATGCTCCTAACTTCAAAGCCGCCGTGCTGGGGCGTCAGATCCTCAGTCCCCTCGATCTGGAGCGAACCTTCGGCCTGGTGGGCGGTGACATCTCGCACGGCGCGCTCGCCCTCGATCAGCTGTTTTCGGCCCGCCCGATGCTCGGCCACGCCAACTATCGTGGGCCGCTTGCCGGGCTGTACATGTGCGGCGCCGGCACTCATCCGGGTGGCGGCGTCACGGGTGCGTGCGGCCACAACGCGGCCCGCGAGGTGCTGGTCGATTTCCGCCGCGGGCGGCTGCGCAGGGTCGCCTGATGCGGCCGCGCGTGCGCGGTGCGGCGGCAGCGTCCGAGCGCCCTCCCTCGGGCGAGGAAGCCGAGCAGGGCAGGCGGCCGCGCTTCGAGCGGCAGCTCCCCGCGCAGCGCCGCGCCGCGCTGGTGGCCGCCACCATCGAGTGCCTGAAGCGCTACGGCCACGACGGCCTGTCGATCCGCACCATCAGCGCCCAGGCCGGAGTCTCGGTCGGCCTGATCAATCATCACTTCCCGAACAAGGACGAGCTGGTCGCCGCAGCCTACCGGCAGTTCAACCGCGAGCTGGTCGACGGCCTGCGCGCCGCGGTCGAGCGCGCCGGCAGCAGACCCGCGCGGCGGCTGCGCGCGTTTCTCAACGCCTCCTTTTCCCCGCCGAATCTCGATGCCGACGTGCTCGCGGTATGGGTGGTGTTCTGGGGGCTGTATCGCCATTCGCGACCCATCCAGCGGGTGCAGCGCGAGACCTACGCCGATTACGTGACTCTGGTGCGCGGCATGCTCGCGGACCTGGTTACCGGGACGTTCGGCCGCACCCGCTCCGGCACGCGCAGCCGCGCCCCCGCGCGCACCCAGCGACGGGTGGATCTGCGCCGCGCCGCCATCGGCCTCACGGCGCTGATCGATGGCCTGTGGCTCGAGTGGTGCCTCGAACCCGGGGTATTCCGGCCGCGCGAGGCGGTTGCTCTGTGCGAGCGCTGGGTGGGGTCTTTGCGGGCTTGAGCTGGAAATAGCGCTCGCTAGCCCCTACATCCGTGGCAGTGGCCACTCCGGTCAAATCATCGCCGCACCCCGCGCTGACTGCGGAAGCCGCCGAGAAGCTGACGCTGCGCGGCTTCTTCGGCGTATTCCGCTACAGCCGCCGCGCACTCGAGCTCGTCTGGAGCACCAACCGCGCGCTGACGATCGCGCTCGGCGCGCTCACGCTGCTCGCCGGCGTGCTGCCCGCCTCGGTGGCCTACGTCGGTGCGCTGATCGTCGATGCGGTGGTCGCCGCCATGCACGCCAGACTCCCGGCAGAGCACGTGGTCGCCCTCGTCGCGCTCGAGGGAGCGCTGGTCGCCTCGATCGCCGCCGCGCAGCGCGGCCTGTCGCTTTGTCAGTCGCTGCTGCGGGCGCAGCTCGGCCAGCGCGTCAACGTGATGATCCTCGAGAAGGCGCTCACTCTCGAGCTGCAGCAGTTCGAGGACTCGGAATTCTACGACAAGCTGACGCGCGCGCGCCGCGAGGCGTCCACGCGTCCGTTGAGTCTCGTCACCCGCACATTCGGGCTCACACAGAACGGCATATCGCTGGCCAGCTACGCGGTGCTGCTGGCGCACTTCTCACCATGGGCGGTTGCGGTGCTGCTGCTCGCCGGGCTGCCGGCGTTCGTCGCCGAAGTGAAGTTCTCCGGCGACGCGTTTCGCCTGTTTCGCTGGCGTTCGCCGGAATCGCGCATGCAGATCTACCTCGAGACCGTGCTGGCGCGCGAGGATCACGCCAAGGAAGTAAAGCTCTTCGGCCTGGGCGCGCGCCTGCTCGAGCGCTACCGCGCAATCTTTCGCCGGCTATACGGCGAGGACCGCGCGCTCACGGTGCGCCGCGACACCTGGGGGTTCCTGCTCGGCCTGATCGCCACCTCCGCGCTCTACGGGGCCTATGCCTGGATCGCGGTGAGCACGGTGCGTTCGCTCATCACCCTCGGGCAGATGACCATGTATCTGGCGCTGTTTCGCCAGGGGCAGTCGGCGGTCTCGGCCATGCTGGCGGCGGTCGGGGGCATGTACGAGGACAACCTCTATCTGTCGACGCTGTATGAGTACCTCGAGACGCCCGTGCCGCTGACTGCCGGCAGCGCCGTGCGCGGCCCGCAGCCGGAGGACGGTATTCGTTTCGAGGACGTGAGCTTCAGCTACCCCGGGGCCGACAGTGCGGCGCTCGAGCACGTGACGCTGCACCTCAAGCCCGGCACGAGCCTGGCGCTGGTCGGCGAGAACGGCTCCGGCAAGACCACGCTCATCAAGCTCCTGACACGGCTCTACGCGCCGACCGGCGGCCGCGTGCTCCTCGACGGGCGCGATCTCGCCGAGTGGGACGAGGGTATGCTGCGGCAGCGCATCGGCGTCATTTTCCAGGACTTCGTCCGCTATCAGATGCTGGTCGGCGAGAACGTCGGGGCCGGGGACGAGAGCTACTTCGAGGATGAGGCACGCTGGCGCGAGGCGGCCGGCAAGGGTCAGGCGAGTGAGTTCATCGAGACCCTGCCGGCGGGGTATCACACCCAGCTCGGCAAGTGGTTTCGCGATGGGCGTGAGCTGTCCGGCGGCCAGTGGCAGAAGGTCGCGCTGTCGCGCGCCTTCATGCGCACGCGCGCCGACATCCTGGTGCTGGATGAGCCGACGGCTGCCATGGATGCGGCGGCCGAGGCGGAGGTGTTCGAGCATTTCCGTCAACTGGCGCGCGATCGCATCACGATCCTCATCTCGCACCGTTTCTCGACGGTGCGCATGGCCGATCAGATCGCGGTGCTCAACCGCGGGCGCATCGTCGAGCACGGCACCCACGCGCAGCTCATGGAGCTCAACGGCCGCTACGCGCGGCTGTTCGCGCTGCAGGCGCGCGGCTATCGCTGAGGCTGGCTCTGCGCCGGCGTCGCGGGCGCCGCGCTCCCGGCCTTGCTCTGCGCGGCCGCGGCGCGCTGCTCGGCGCGCATGCGCCGGTAGTCGAGCTTGCGGATCTCCTCGATCGGGCAGCGCCAGCGACCCGGCCCGGTGCCGGCCGAGTTGACGGTGATTGAATCGACGCGCGCGTACACAGTGCGGGCCGTGGACGTGATGCCGATGGCATTGACGACGAAGCGCAGGTCGCAGGGCGGCCAGACCTTCAGCAGATACGCTTCATCCGGAACCGTGAACACCACCAGCGTATCCTTGCCGAGCGGCTCCCAGCTGTAGAACTGGCCGAGCCAGGTGAAGGAGTCGACCGGCGGACCGGCGTAGGCCATGTAGCGCGCGAGCGCCGCCTGCTGCGCGGGCGTGCCGGTGGGTGCGGGGGTTGAGGCCCCCGGAGCGCCGCCGGCGGCACAACCGGCCAGCAGCGCGGCGAGCGCCGCGGCAGCGGTTGCCGTGATCCTGTATTGCATGGTCAGCTCCGACCTCAGGCCCAGCCTGTCAGTGTCAACGCGCGCGCCGCGGCTGCGTTTACCGCGTTCCCGAGGGGCCAGGCGACGGGGCTGCGCAGCGCGCCGGGCTCACTGCGGCATCAGCACCACCACCGCGAGCGGCGGCAGTCGCAGATGCAGCGAGTACCCGTGGCCATGGGCGGGCAGCTGCGCGGCTTCGAGCGCGCCCAGGTTCCCCTGGCCGCTGCCGCCATAGTCGGCGGCGTCGCTGTTCAGGCGCTCGCGCCAGCGCCCGGCGCGCGGTACACCGACCACGTAGCGCTCGCGCGGCACGGGCGTGAAATTGCAGGCGACCACCGCGACCTGACCGGCGCGATCGCGGCGCAGGAACGAGATCACGCTGACGTCGGCATCATCGCGATCAACCCAGCTGAAGCCTGCGGCGCTGAAATCGAGCTCGTAGAGCGCGGGTGTGTCGCGGTACAGCCGGTTGAGATCGCGCACCCAGCGCTGCACTCCGGCGTGCAGCGGATATTGGAGCACGTGCCACTCGAGGCTCTCGTCGTGCTGCCACTCACGCCGCTGGCCGAACTCGCCTCCCATGAACAGCAGCTTCTTCCCCGGGTGCGTCCACATGTAGCCGAGCAGCAGCCGCAGGCTCGCAAACTGCTGCCATTCATCGCCCGGCATCTTGCCGATCAGCGCGCCCTTGCCGTGCACCACCTCATCGTGCGACAGCGGCAGCACGAAGTTCTCGGTGAAGGCGTACCAGATGCTGAAGGTGAGGCGGCTGTGGTGGTACTTGCGGTGCAGCGGATCCTGCTGGAAGTACTCCAGCGTGTCGTGCATCCAGCCCATGTTCCACTTCAGCCCGAAGCCGAGGCCGCCGAGATAGGTCGGCCGCGACACCATCGGCCAGGCGGTCGATTCCTCGGCGATGGTCTGCGTCTGCGGGTAATCGCGGTACACGGCGAGATTCAACTGCTTGAGGAACTCGACCGCCTCGAGGTTCTCGTGGCCGCCGAAGCGATTGGGGATCCACTCGCCTGCGCTGCGCGCGTAGTCGAGGTACAGCATCGAGGCGACCGCATCCACGCGCAGCGCGTCGATGTGATATTTCTCCAGCCAGAAGAGCGCATTGCTCGCGAGGAAGTTGCGCACCTCGGCGCGGCCGTAGTTGAAGATCGAGCTGTTCCACTCCGGGTGGTAGCCCTGGCGCGGGTCGGCGTGCTCGTAGAGGTGCGTACCGTCGAAGCGCGCCAGGCCGTGCTCGTCGGTTGGAAAATGCGACGGCACCCAGTCGAGCACCACGCCGATGCCGCGCTGATGCAGCTGATCGATGAGGTACATGAAGTCCTGCGGCGTGCCGTAGCGCGCGCTCGGCGCGAAGTAGCCGGTGATCTGATAGCCCCACGAGCCGAAGAACGGGTGCTCCATCACGGGCATCAGCTCGACGTGCGTGAAGCCCAGCTCCGCCACGTAGTCGGCCAGCGCCGCGGCAAGCTCGCGGTAGCTGAGCGAGCGGTTGCCCTCCTCGGGCACCCGCCGCCACGAGCCGAGGTGCACCTCATAGATCGACCACGGAGCGCCGAGTGCGTTGCGCGCCCCGCGCTCGCGCATCCAGGCGGCATCGCTCCACTGGTAGTCGAGCTCCCACACCACGGAGGCGGTGCGCGGCGGTGTCTCGCTGCGAAACGCGTACGGGTCGGCCTTGTCGCTCGCCGTGTGGCCATCGCGCGCTACCACGTGGTACTTGTAGAGCGCACCGGCGCCGACACCCGCGACGCTCCCCTCCCAGATGCCCGAGGAGTCGGCGCGCGCACTGAGCGGATGAGCCGCACGTTGCCAGCCGTTGAAATCCCCGACCACCGACACTGCCGAAGCATTCGGCGCCCAGACCGCGAAGTGCGTCGCCGGCGCCTTGTTGTCCACTGCCGGCAGCAGATGCGCGCCGAGCGTGTCGTAGGCGCGGAAGTAGGTTCCCTCGCGGAAGTGGTAGATGTCGTGCTCGGTGAGGAACATCGACCCAGTCTACGCTCGACGGGATGCGGGCGCGGATTCGGGTCGGTCCGTGATCCGCCGGAGGCGTTTTCCCGCTAATTTACGGTATGCGCCGCCGTCCCGAGCTGCCGACGAACACCAGGTGCTCGCCCGCCTGATGCACACCGCCCGCGGTGCCAGTCAGTGCGCGCCGCGCCCGCTCGCCGGCCAGCTGGGCCTCGGCGATCACCGCCATGGCTTCGACCGGTTGCGCGAGCAGGTAGCCCTGCACGCCGAGCGGGCCGCACTGCGCCAGGAACTCGAGCTGCGCGGTGCGTTCGACGCCCTCGGCCACCACCTGCAGTCCGAGTCCATGGCACAACGCGACGACCGAGCGCACGATGGCCGCGGAGCGCGGATTGGTATCGACGCCGGCCACCAGCAGCCGGTCGAGCTTGACGCGCGTGATCGGCAGCTGCTCGAGCGAGGTGAGCGAGGAATAGCCCATGCCGAAGTCATCGAGCGCGATCGACACGCCGAGCGCACGCAGCTGGTGCAGCGACTCGATGACGGCGCTGCCGGTCTGCACGACGGTTTCTGTGATCTCGAGCTCGAGCGCGCTCGCCGGCAGACCCGTGGCCTCCAGCGTGCGCGCCACCTGTTCGACGAAGTCGCTCTCGAAGAACTGCGGTGGCGAGACATTCACCGCCACGCTGGCCCGGTCCCAGCCCTGCGCACGCCAGTCGGCAGCGGTGGACGCCGCCGACCGCAGCACCCAGCCGGTGAGTTCATGGATCAGACCGGACTTCTCGGCGATCGGAATGAACTCGTTGGCGGTGGCGATGCGGCCGTCGGGCCGGCGCCAGCGCAGCAACGCCTCCACACTCACGGTCTCGAAACTGTGCAGCGCGACCACCGGCTGGAACACCAGCAGCAGTTCACCGCCCTCGACCGCGCGGCGCAGCGACTGCTCGAGCCGGAAGCGCTGTGCGGCGGCGTCGTACAGCTCGGGACTGTAGATCGCAAAGCGGTTGCGCCCCAGCTCCTTGGCGCGGAACAAGGCTACGTCGGCGGCGCGCAGCAGCCCCTCGGCGTCCGCGGCATGATCCGGATAGAGGCTCGCGCCGACGCTGGCGCTGGTGGTGAGCAGCCGGCCGTCGACGGTCAGCGGCTCCTGCAGCGTGCCGACGATGCGATTGGCGCACTCCGCCACCTCATCGCCCGACCCCACGTTTTCGAGCAGCACGGTGAACTCATCGCCGCCGAGGCGCGCCAGCAGCCCCACGCCGCCGGTGGCGGAGTGCAGCCGGGCGGCGATGTGCTGCAGCACGCGGTCGCCGAAGGTATGGCCGAGGGTGTCGTTGATTGACTTGAAGTTGTCGACGTCGATGAACAACAGCGCCAGCCGCTGCCGCGAGCCGGCGCGCGACAGCGCGGCGCCGAGCCGCGCCGACAGCTGGCGGCGATTGGGCAGCTGCGTGAGCGGATCATGATGCGCGAGGTGATGCAGCTGGCGGGTGCGCTCGTCGACGTGCCGCTCGAGCTCCGCCTGGTGGGCGCGCAGCTCGCCCTCGGCGCGCACGATGCGGTCGGCCATGGTATTGAAGGCTTCCGCGAGCTCGGCGATCTCGGCCGAGCCGCCGCGCGGTGCGCGTGCGCTGCGATCGCCGCCGGCCAGCAGCCGCGTGGCCGACGTCAGACGCCGCACCGGCAGGCTGATGCTCACGGTGAGCAACAGCGACACGAGCAGCAGCAGCGTGAACACCGCCCCGCCGGTGATCGCGAGCGTGTGCTCGGCGGTCTCGGCGGCGGTGGCCGCATGCTGCGCCGCCAGCAGCAGGTTCTGGCGGGCCGGCTTCTGCAGCAGCTCCTGCACGCCCGTGGTGAGCGCGGAGCTTTCCTCGAGCAGCTTGTGCCACTCGCTGCCGCTCACCTCATCGTAGCGTGCGATCGCGAGCCGCAGTCGCGCGGCGGCATCGAAGTCCTGACGCACCAGCGCGAGCCAGGCGCGGCCGGGAGAGCTCTGCAGCTCCGCCATATGGGCATTCAGCACGGCATCGAAATCGCGCTCGCGCCGCGCCAGGGTGGCCGGATCGAGATTGCTGCGTACCGCATCGATCGCGGCCTGCAGCTCCGCGAGCGAGCGCCGCGCGACCACCTGCGTGCCGTTGATCGCGAGCCCCGAGCCCCCCGCAGATGCGATGCGCTCGTAGACGTCCTCGAGGGCAGCATTGCGCTCCTCGACCCACTGGGCGCGCTCGGCCGCGCGGCCGGCGAACACCCGCGCATTGGCAATGTGGCGCGTCAGCTGCTCGCGCAGCTCGAGCGCGGCAGGCGTTGCCGGCGGGGCGGGTGTACGGTCGAAGTAGCCGCGCACCGCGTCCTCGAGCGCGGCCGCGGCGCTGGTGACGGCAGGGAAGTCGGAGGTCTTGTGCGCCTGCACGTACTCGCTCACCGCGCGGTCATAATCGACCAGACGCACCAGCACGATGCTCGCGCTGCTGGCCAGCGGCTCGTGCTCGGTCTGCATGCTGCGCACCGCCTCGAGGGCCGCCCGCGTGGTACGCGTCGCGAGCACCTCGCCGACCACCAGCACGGCTGCCACGGCGGCCAGCCCGAGCCCGAGGCGCGCGCCTACGCCGAGGCGCGGCGCCCGCGGCCGCCAGCGGCGTGCGGCCGGGGGCGCAGGCAGGTGGCTGTTATTGAGGGGGACCGGGCGCATGCGACATAAGCCGTTGATGGGCAGACGGATCTTTGTCCTATACTAGCGTGAACGATGAAGGGCAGCCGCGACGCATGACCGAACTCGCCGATACGTTCGATGCGGCATTCTCCAAAGCCGTCGATCTGGGCAACCGGATAGCCGACAAGGACAAGGACGCGGACCTCTGGGACATTGCCGACGGGCTGCTGGCGGGGGCCCTGCAGTATTGGCTGTACTCGCGCCAGCCATGCGGCGATCCGCGCTGCCAGGACTGCATGCCGATCAGCACCGCCGAAGGGCGCATGGCGGAGCTCAAGCGCCTGATCGAGCAGCTCGCCTCCGAGAGCGAATACTTCCACACGCCGACCGACGCCAACGCCGGCCGCGCCTGAGCGCCGCCGCGGGTCCCCGAGCCGCTTCCCGTCTCAGCCTGCGGCGCGCGCCGGCAGGGCGCCGCCCGCGGCTTCCTCGAGTGCCTGCTCGAACACGTTGCAGCCCTCCTTGAGGAGCGCATCCGGGATCGTGAGCGGCGTGAGGAAGCGGATGACGTTGGCGTACACGCCGCAGGAGAGAATGATCAGGCCGCGGCGGCCGGCCGCCTGCACAACCGCCTTGGTGAGCTCTGCATCCGGCGCATCGGCACGCATGTTCTTCACCAGCTCGAGGGCGACCATGGCGCCCAGGGCGCGTACCTCGCCCACGCACGCAAAGCGTCCCTGCAGGCCCTTGAGGCGCGAGCTCATGAAGCGGCCGATGTCCTGCGCGCGCTTGAGCAGCTGCTCCTCGCGCATCACTTCGAGCACCGCGAGCCCCGCCGCGCAGGCGAGCGGCGAGCCGGCGAAGGTGCCGCCGAGCCCGCCGGGGCCGGGCGCATCCATGATCGCCGCCTTGCCGGTGACCGCCGACAGTGGCAGGCCGCCGGCGACGCTCTTGGCGATGGTGATCAGATCGGGCTCGACGCCCGAGTGCTCGATCGCGAACATGCGTCCGGTGCGTCCGAAGCCGGACTGGATCTCATCCGCGATCAGCACGATTCCGTGGCTGTCGCAGACGCTGCGCAGACGCTTCAGCAGCTCCGCGGGCGCTGCGTAGAAGCCGCCCTCGCCGAGCACCGGCTCGATGATGATCGCCGCGACCCGCGCCGGATCGACGTCCGCCTTGAAGAGCTGCTCGAGTGCCTCGAGCGAGTGCTCCACGGTGATGCCGTGGTAAGGCATCGGGAAGGGCAGGTGATAGATCTCGGGCAGCATGGGCCCGAAGCCCGTCTTGTAGGGCTGCACCTTGCCGGTGAGGCTCATGCAGGCGAGCGTGCGTCCGTGGAAGCCGCCGGAGAAGGCGATCACGCCAGAGCGTTTGGTGTGAAAGCGCGCAATCTTGACGGCGTTCTCGACCGCCTCGGCGCCGGTGGTGAGGAAGATGGTCTTCTTCGGCCCGGCGCCGGGCGCGAGCGCGTTCAGCGCCTCGGCGAGCGCCACGTAGCTCTCGGTCGGCGTCACCTGGAAGCAGGTGTGCGTGAGCTTGGCGAGTTGTTGCGCGATGGCGGCACTCACCTTCGGATGCAGGTGGCCGGTGTTGAGCACCGAGATGCCGCTCGCGAAGTCGATGTAGCGGCGGCCCTCGACGTCCCACAGCTCGGCATTGGAGGCGCGCTCGGCGTACACGGCGAGCGAGTTGCTGACACCGCGCGGCACGGCCTGCTGCCGGCGCGCGTGAAGTTCGGCGTTGGAAGTCAAAGGCAATTCCTCTGGTTGAAGATTGGTCAGCCGCCCGAGACCAGCGCGGCGGCGCGATGAATCGCCGCACGGATGCGCTGGTAGGTACCACAGCGACACACGTTGCCGGCCATGAACTGATCGATGTCGGCATCCGAGGGCTGCGGATTCTGCTTGAGCAGCGCGACGGCCGACATAATCTGCCCCGACTGACAATAGCCGCACTGCGGTACGTCGAGCTCGATCCAGGCGCGTTGTACTGGATGGCTGCGATCGTGCGACAGGCCCTCGATGGTCGTCACGTTGCGTGAACCAACCGCGCTCACCGGGGTGATGCACGAGCGCACCGCATCGCCGGCCAGGTGCACCGTGCAGGCGCCGCACAACGCCTTGCCGCAGCCGTATTTGGTGCCGGTGAGTCCGAGCGCGTCGCGCAGCACCCACAGGAGCGGCGTGTCGGAATCGACATCGACCGTCACATCCTTGCCGTTCACATTGAGCCTGATCATGGACCTCCTACTATACCGCGATCGCATGCGGGGACCGGCAAGACCCACTAGAATGGCCGGCAGACCGTCAGTTCCGATCGCACCATCTTGAGCCAGACTCCAGCCAACGCCGCCTCGCCGCAGGCGATCAGCACCGAAGTCGTGATCATCGGCGCCGGACCGTGCGGATTGTTCCAGGTGTTCGAGCTGGGGTTGCTCGGCATCGGCGCGCACGTCGTCGATTCGCTGCAGCACCCCGGCGGCCAGTGCGCCGAGCTGTACCCCGACAAACCGATCTATGACATTCCGGCGCTGCCGGTGTGTGGCGCCCAGGAGTTGGTCGACCGGCTGCTGCAGCAGATCAAGCCCTTCAAGCCGCAGCTGCACCTCGGTCAGGAAGTGGTGGAGTTCGCGCGCACCGAGGCCGGTCGCTTCCACATCGGTACCGCGGCCGGCACGCGCTTCGACGCCGGTGCGGTGGTGATCGCCGCGGGCCTCGGCTCGTTTCAGCCGCGGCGCATCGGTATCGAGGGCGCGGAGGCCTTCGAGGGTGGGGCTATCCACTACCGGATCAGGAACGCGGCCGAACTGACCGGCAAACGCCTGGTTGTCTTTGGCGGCGGCGATTCGGCGCTCGACTGGGCGCTGGAGCTCGCGGGCAAGGCGCGCAGCCTCGACCTGGTGCATCGCCGGGCAGAGTTCCGCGCCGCGCCGGCCTCGGTGGCGCGCATGCGCGAGTTGGTCGCTGCCGGACGCATGCGGCTGTTCGAGGCCCTGCCGCACTCGCTCATCAGCGCAGGCAGCGCACTGCGCGGCGTCAATATCCGCATGCCCGACGGCACGCTGAGCGCGCTCGAGGCCGAGCAGCTGCTGGTGTTCTTCGGCCTGCACCCCAAGCTCGGTCCGATCGCCGAGTGGGGACTGGCGCTCGAGAAGCGGGCGCTGCAGGTCGATGCGGAGAAGTTTCAGACCAGCGTGCCCGGGGTGTACGCCGTGGGCGATATCAACTCCTATCCGGGAAAGAAGAAGCTGATTCTCTCCGGCTTTCACGAGGCGGCGCTGGCGGCGTTCGCGATCCAGCACCACCTCTATCCACAGAAGAAGCAGTTCCTGCAGTACACCACCACCAGCCCCGTGATGCACCAGCGGCTCGGGGTGCCGGACTGAAAGATCGAGGATCGCCGCCGCCATGGACCACCGTCTCGCGGACCTGCTGCAGCTGCTGAAGCTCGAACAGCTCGAGGTGAATCTGTTCCGCGGCGAGAGCCGCGACATCGGCGCGCCGCAGGTGTTCGGCGGCCAGGTGCTGGGACAGGCACTGAGCGCCGCCGCCGCGACAGTCGAAGCACGCGTGGTGCATTCGCTGCACGCCTATTTCCTGCGGCGCGGTGACTGCAACGCGCCGATCATCTACGAGGTCGACCGCAGCCTCGACGGCCACAGCTTCACCAACCGCCGCGTCGTGGCGATCCAGCACGGCGCGCAGATCTTCAACATGACGGCCTCGTTCCAGGTAGAGGAGGGCGGTTTCGATCACCAGCTCGACATGCCCAAGGTGCCACCGCCCGAGAGCCTGCCGGATCCGGCGCCGCCAGCGGCGCTGCTCGAGAAGCTGCCGGAGAAGGTGCGGCGCTTCTTCGGGCAGCCGCGGCCGTTCGAGTTTCGCATGGTGCAGCCGGTCGACTATCTCAATCCGCGTCCGGCGCCACCAGTGCGGCAAATCTGGGTGCGGGCGGTCGGTGCGCTCGGTGACGATGAGATGCTGCACCGTAGGCTGCTCGCCTACGTGTCGGACTTCTTTCTGCTCGACACCGCCACGCTGCCACACGGCACCTCGTTCCTGAAGGCCTCGCTCATCATGGCGACGATCGATCACGCCATGTGGTTTCACCGCCCGCTGCGCGTCGATGAGTGGCTGCTGTGTGCCATGGAGAGCCCGAGTGCTTCCGGCGCACGCGGTTTCGCGCGCGCCAGCATTTTTGCCCGCGACGGCCGACTGGTCGCGAGCGCCGCGCAGGAAGGCCTGGTGCGCCAGAAGTGAGGCGGCTTCAGGAGGTCGCGGCGCTAGCGGGCGCGCGAGGCGAGCGCGTCGATGTCCTTGAGCAGCACGGGATTGAAGCGCTGCGGCGATTCCAGCATGAGGAAGTGCCCGGTATGCGGCACGACGTCAAGCGTGAAATCGGGGAACGACTTGCGGATGCGCTCGGCATCCGTCGGCTTGAGGTCGGAGTTGATGGCGTACACCGGAACGTGCACCTCGGGAGTGACGGCTGCAAGGTCGAGCGCCAGCAGTTTCTCGAGCGTCGGGATGGCCACCGCGGGCGAGCGCAACGACATGTCGTAGGCCACCTTTTGCATGAGCAGCGGATCGGCGCCCTTCTCGAACAGCGACTCGCTCACCAGGGTACGCGTCGCGCCGACGAAGTCGGCGCGGAACGGCGCCATCTTGGTGGCGATCTCGGTGGCGGGGAGCGGCGGTAGTCCGACCGAGCGCAGCGCATCGACCGCGATCACACCGATCACCCGCGCTCCGATGCGCGGCACCGCGGCGAGCGCCACGGTGGCGCCCATCGCATGCCCGACCAGCACGATGTGCGCATTCGGCACCTGGCGCGCAATGGTGGCCACATCGGCTGCGTAGTTGGCGATTGACCAGTCGGTGCGGTTGGCGCCCGAGGCGCCGTGTCCGGCGAGATCGGGCACCACGACCGTGTAGTGCGCCTTGAGCGCATCGAACTGCTGGTGCCAGTACTCGCCATTTTCCGCCCAGCCGTGCAGCAGAAAGACCGCAGGTTCGCCCTGACCGAGGACGCGGTATTCGAGATGCACGAGGTCGTTCGACATGACGATGCGCGGACCTTCGCCGGGCGAGGCGGCTGCGCTGCCAGCGGGCGCCGCCACCGCTGCCGCCGGCTGCCCTTGTCGGCTGCAGGCGGCGACAGCGGCCACACAGACCAACAGCAACAGCGCGCCACGCGACATGCGCTTCTCTTTCACCTGCTGCGCAGGACTTTGCCGGGGTTCATGATGTCGTGCGGGTCGAGCGCCTGTTTCACCGCGCGCATCAGCTCCAGCTCGACCGGGGAGGCATAGCGCTCGAGCTCGCCGACCTTGGTGCGGCCGATGCCGTGCTCGGCGCTGAAACTGCCGCCGAATTCGCGCACCAGGTCGTGTACGCCGCGGCGCACGCTGTCGGTGCGCGCCAGGAACCGGTCGCGGTCGGTACCGGGCAGCTGGCTGAGGTTGAAATGCAGGTTGCCGTCGCCGACGTGGCCGTAGGCAACCAAGCGTCCGTCGGGCACCTGGGCGCCGATCCAGCCTGCGGCGCGCTCGACGAAATCCGCCAGCGCGGCGATCGGCAGCGATATGTCGTGCTTGAGACTCGCGCCCTCGTGGCGCTGGGCCGGCGGGATGCTCTCGCGCAGCTTCCACAGCGCGGTACGCTCGCGTTCGCTGCGCACCACCACCGCATCGAGCACCGTGCCGCCCTCGAGCGCGGCACCGAGCGCCTCTTCCAGCACCGCATCGAGCGGCTCGGCCGCGCGCGAGGAGGAAAGCTCGCACAGTACGTACCAGGAGTAGGCGCCGGGCAGCGGATCGCTCACCCCGGGGATATGGCGCGTCGTCAGCTCGATCGCGACTCGCGGGATGAGCTCGAACGAGCTGACGCGATCACCGCTCACGGCGCGCAACTCGGTGAGTAGCGTCACCGCGGCGCGCACGTCGGGTACCGCGGCCAGCGCGGTGGCGCGCATGCGAATCTCCGGGAACAGCTTGAGGCTCGCCGCGGTGATGATACCGAGCGTGCCCTCGGCGCCCAGGAACAGCGACTTCAGGTCGTATCCGGTATTGTCCTTGCGCAACACCGACAGGCCGTCGAGCACGCGTCCGCCGGCCAGCACCACCTCGAGCCCCAGCACCAGATCGCGCATCATCCCGTAGCGCAGTACGTTGACGCCGCCGGCGTTGGTCGAGAGATTGCCGCCGATCTGGCAGCTCCCCTGCGAGCCGATGCTGAGCGGGAAGAAGCGCGCCGCCTCTGCGGCCGCCGCCTGCACCTGCGCCAGCACGCAGCCCGCCTCGGCGGTGAGGGAGTAATTGCCGACGTCGACGCTGCGGATGCGATTCATGCGCCGCAGCGACACGACCAGCTGGCGGCCCGACTCATCCGGGATGGCGCCGCCGCAGTAGCCGGTATTGCCACCGTGCGGCACAACGCCGATGCGCTCGGCGTCGCATAGGGCGAGCAGCTGCGACACTTCCGACACCGAGCGCGGCTGCGCCACACCGAGGGCGCGCCCCTGGCAGCGCCCGAGGTGGTCAGCCAGGAACGGCGCGCAGTCGGCGGGCTCTGTCAGCACACCGTCGGTGCCCAGGATTGCCTGCAGCTTCCCGAGCAGGTCCACCCGCGATGGCGCCTTCAGCTCACCGCGCCCAGCGAGCGCAGTGCCGCGATGCGCTCATCGAGCGGCGGATGACTCATGAAGAGGCGCTTCAGGCCACTGCCGTCGCCGCCGGCGATGCCGAAGGCGGCGAACTGCTTTGTGGGCAGCGGCTCGTGCACCCGCTTCAGCTCTTCGAGCGCGGCGATCATGTTGCTCGTGCCGGCGAGCTGCGCGCCGCCGCGATCGGCGCGGAACTCGCGCCAGCGCGAGAACCACATGACGATCGGCGTGGCGAGAATGCCGAAGGCGATCTGCAGCACGTAGAAGATGAGAATCGAGGCGATGCCGCGGCCGTCCTCGGAGCGAAACACCGTGCGATCGATGATGTTGCCAACCAGTCGGGCGAGCAGCAGCACGAAGGTGTTGACGACGCCCTGAATCAGGGCGAGCGTGACCA
Source organism: Steroidobacteraceae bacterium (assembly GCA_035568235.1). GTDB lineage: Bacteria > Pseudomonadota > Gammaproteobacteria > Steroidobacterales > Steroidobacteraceae > 13-2-20CM-66-19. The sequence continues at coordinate 110,662 of DATMOK010000004.1, forward strand.
TGTCGCCGTTGGCGACGTGCGTCATCTCGTGCCCGAGCACCGCCTCGATCTCCTGACGGTTCATGCGCTGCAGGAGTCCCGAGCTCACCGCGACCAGAGCGGAGTTGCGACTCATGCCGGTCGCGAAGGCGTTGGGCTCGGGAGAGTTGAAGATGCCGACCTCCGGCATGCCGACGCCGGCGTTGCGGGCATGATGCTCCACCACCGACAGCAACCATTGGCTGGTGGGATCCGCCGACTGCGGGTTGATCACCTGCACGCCCATGAACATCTTGGCCTGCATCTTCGACAGCGCCAGCGACACGAACGAGCCGCCCATGCCGAACAACGCCGCCCAAATCAGTAAGCCCTGCAGGCTCTGGCCGTGGGCCTCAAGGTAGGTGTTGATCCCCAGCAGCTGCGCCACCACGCTCAGCACCAGCAAGACCGCCAGGTTGGTCGCAATGAACAGGACGATACGTTTCATGTCAGTTGTGTCACGCGCAATGGGGCAGGAACTCTACCCTGACCCCTCATGAGTCGCCAGCTTGGGGTGGCCTGTCTTAATTTCAAGGCAGGTACGCTGTCCGGCGCTCAGCGGATGGCCACACCGAGTGCTCGACCGACGAGGAAGCTCAAAGTTCCGGCGCCGCCGCCGATCAGCACCATGCGCAGGGCGCTGCGCAGCGCGTCGCGTCCGGTGAACAGCGACAGGCTGAGTCCCACGGCGAACAGCGCCGCGGCAGTGAGCAGCGCCGCGGCGACGATCGCCCGCGTGCCGCTCGCGCCGGCGACGAACGGCGCCAGCGGCAGCGCTGCGCCCGCCGCGAAAGTGACGAACGACGCGCTCGCCGCGCGCCACGGCGAGCCGAGATCGTCCGGATTCAGGCCGAGCTCCTCGCGTGCCAGCACGTCGAGCGCCTGCTCGGGACGCGCCAGCAACGCGCGGCTCAACGCGCGCGCCTGCCCGAGGTCAACACCGCGCGCCTCGTAGATGAGCGCCAGCTCCTCGGCCTCCTCTTCGGGGTACTCCCTGAGCTCTTCGCGCTCGAGCGCCATCTGGTACTCGTACATCTCGCGCTGCGAGCGCACCGAGACGTACTCGCCGGCCGCCATCGACAGCGCGCCGGCCAGCAGGCCGGCGGCTCCGGCCGTCAGCACGTAGCCGCCGCCGGCGCCCGCACCGGCCACGCCGAGCACCAGGCTCATGTTGGATATCAGACCGTCGTTTACGCCGAACACCGCGGCGCGCAGGCTGCCGCCGAGGCTGCTGCGGTGGCGGGCGCCGACCTCGGCAAGCGAGGTGGGCATGGCGTGCCCGGCGACCGCGCCGGCGGCGCTCGGGGCGCCGTAGACGGAGAGTCCGCGCAGCTTCATGGCGGCAAGTACCGGACGCAGCGCGCGCGGCTCGAAGTGGCGCAGCAGCTGCGCCACGATGCGGGCGCGCAAGGCGGGGGTAAACACACGGCGCACGCCGGCGGGTCCGGCGCTACGCGCGGCGAGCTGCTGCCAGCGTCCGGCCTGCTCCTCGGCGGCGTCGGCAAGCTGCTCGAACAGGCGGCGTTTGCGTGGCTCGGGTTCTGCGGCGGCCACGCAGCGGTACAGCCAGGCGGACTCCTTCTCGTGGTACCAGCTATCGACGCCGGGTGCGGTCAATACTCATCCTGCTCTTCGTCGCCGTCTTCCTCGTCGTCGTCGAAGTCGTCCTCGTCCTCGTCCTCTTCCTCATCCCAGTCCTCGTCGTCCTCCGAGTCCTCCTCGTCGGACCAGCCCTCGGGCTCCTCGATGCGTTCGAGGTCCATCTCGCGCCATGCCTCGAGATCGAGCTCCTCGATGTCACCGTCGAGATATTCGATCTCGATCAGCTCGGAGTCCTCGTCGACCGTCAGCACGTGGAACTGCTCTTCTTCTTCGAGGTTCTCGTACCACTGACCCGGAGTCGGTTCGTAATCTCTGCTCACCGCGCAGATCCACCCTGTTGTTGAGCCGCTTTGCCGACACCAGTTTAGGGGCTGTGCGCGGGTTGGGCAACGCAGCTACGAATGCGTATAGTTTTCCCCACCATGATCCTGCAGTCCTCCTCGCATGCGGCGCCTTTGGCGCGGGCACGGCGAGTCGTTGTCAAGGTTGGCTCGGCGCTGCTGGTGGACGGGGACAGCGGGCGCGTCAATCGCCTCTGGCTGGCGACGCTGATCGAGGATCTGCTGCGTCTTCGCCGGCGCGGGCAGCAGCTCATCCTTGTGTCCTCCGGTGCCATCGCGCTCGGCCGGCGGCGACTCGGCCTGCGGCACGGCGCGGCGCTGCGCCTCGAGGAGAGTCAGGCGGCCGCGGCCGTGGGACAGATCCGTCTGGCGCACGCATACAAGGAGCTGCTGGAGGAACACGAGGTTACGGTTGCACAGGTGCTGCTGACGCTCGAGGACAGTGAGCGACGGCGCCGCTATCTGAATGCGCGCGCGACACTCGAAGCGCTGCTCGCTCTCGGGGCACTGCCGGTGATCAACGAGAACGACACGGTCGCAACCGCCGAGATCCGCTACGGCGACAACGACCGGCTCGCGGCCCGCGTGGCGCAGATGTCCGGCGCCGACTGCCTGGTGCTGCTGTCGGATGTCGATGGACTGTACGACGCTGATCCCAACCGGGAGCCGGATGCGCGCATCGTGCCGGAGGTCCGCAGCATCACCCCGGAGATCGAGGCGATGGCTGGCAGCAGCACCTCGGGCGTGGGCTCCGGCGGCATGGCGTCCAAGATCGTCGCTGCGAAGATCGCGGTCGCGGCCGGCTGTCATATGTGCATCGCCGCCGGCCATCACCGACACCCGCTGCGGCGTATCGAGGAGGGTGCGGCATGCACCTGGTTCGTGCCGAGCGCCTCGCCGGCGGCGGCGCGTAAGCAGTGGATCGCCGGGACGCTGCGCCCCGCGGGGGCGATCACCATCGACGCCGGCGCGTTGCGCGCACTGCTCGACGGCAAGAGTCTGCTGCCTGCCGGGGTCACGGCAGCGCGCGGCCGGTTCGAGCGCGGCGACACGGTGAGTGTGCTCGACGCCGACGGCGTCGAGGTGGCGCGCGGCATCATCGCTTACTCGGACGCCGACGCCGCACGGATCATGGGACGCAGGTCGTCCGAGATCGAGCTGCTGCTTGGCTTCCGCGGGCGCGACGAGATGATCCATCGAGACGACCTGGTGCTGCTGCGCGAAGCGGTGGCGGCTGCGCCCGTGGCGCGGCCCGCGTGAGCTGAGATGGACGGCGGCGCACGCATCGGCGAACTGATGGAGGGGCTCGGCAGGGCTGCGGTGCTCGCCGCCGGCACGCTGGCGCTCGCCCCGACGGCGCAGAAGAACGCGGCGCTGACGGCCACCGCCGCGGCGCTCCGCGCCCGCAGCGCGGAGATTCTGCTGGCCAACGAGCGGGACCTGGCGGCGGCGCGCGCCGCGCAGCTCACCGGGCCGCGCCTCGAGCGGCTGCGTCTCGATGCCGGCCGCGTCTCGGCAATCGCTGCGAGCGTCGCGGAGGTCGTGGCGATTCCCGACCCCATTGGCGCCGTGCTGGCGCAGTGGCAGCGGCCCAACGGGCTCGCTATCCAGCGCGTGGCGGTGCCGCTCGGCGTCATCGGCATCATCTACGAGAGCCGCCCGAACGTCACGACCGATGCCGGCGCGCTATGCGTGAAATCCGGCAACGCCGCCATTCTGCGCGGCGGCTCGGAGAGCCGACACTCCAACGCGGCGCTGCACGCCTGCCTGGTGGAGGGACTGCTCGCCGCCGGGCTGCCGGCGGCGAGCGTGCAGCTGGTGCCGATCACCGAGCGCGCGGCGGTCGGCTGTATGCTCGCCGGCATGACCGAGTACCTCGATGTGGTCGTGCCGCGCGGCGGCAAGTCCCTGGTTGCGCGTGTGCAGCAGGAAGCGCGCGTGCCGGTGATCGGGCATCTGGAGGGCAACTGCCACGTCTACATCGATCGCGACGCGGAGCTGTCCATGGCGCGGCGCATCGCGCTGAACGCCAAGATGCGCCGCACCGGGATCTGTGGCGCGGCCGAGACGCTGCTCATCGATCGCGGCTGTGTTGCTACGCATCTGGCGCCCGTGGTGCGCGACCTGCTGGAGGCCGGCTGCGAGGTGCGCGGCGATGCCACCGTACTTGAGGTCGATTCGCGAGTGCGCCCGGCGAGCGAGAACGACTGGTACACCGAGTATCTGGACGCCATCATCGCGGCGCGCGTGGTGGACGGCGTCGATGAGGCAATTGCGCACATCGGCCGCTACGGCTCGGCCCACACCGAGTCGATCGTCACGCAGAATCAAGCGACCGCGGAGCGCTTCCTGCAACGGGTCGACAGTGCAATCGTGCTGCACAATGCGTCCACGCAGTTCGCCGACGGCGGTGAGTTCGGCATGGGGGCGGAGATCGGCATTTCCACCGATCGCTTTCACGCCCGCGGGCCAGTCGGCGTCGAGCAGCTCACGAGCTACAAGTACGTGGTGCGCGGCGCGGGGCAGATCCGCCCCTGAGAGTCACACCGGGGCCGTTGCCGGGTGATCGTGCGGGTGCGCGCCGGGCGCCGCGCAGCGCTCGCAGTTCACCCAGCCCGAATCACCGTCGATGTAGTGCTCCTTCTTCCAGATCGGCAGCCGGTGTTTGATTTCATCGATGATGTAGCGGCAGGCGAGGAACGCCTCGTGTCGATGCGCCGCGCTCACCCCGACCCACACGGCCAGCTCGCCGACGGCGAGATCCCCGAGCCGATGCGCACATGCGGCGTGCGCGATACCGAAGCGCGCCCCGGCCTCGGCGAGGATGCGCCGCGCCTCACGCACCGCAAGCTCCTCGTAGGCCTCGTACTCGAGGTGTCGCACGCGCCGGCCTTCGTTGTGATCACGCACCCATCCCTCGAAGGTCGCGAAACCGCCGCACGCCGGATCGGCGAGCGATGCGCGCAGCGCACCGGGGTCGATGGGGTCGCGCCCGAGCTGAAAAGGCTCGCTCATCGTGCGGCTGGCCACGCTCAGCCGCCGGCGACCGGCGGAATGAACACCACCGAGTCACCGCTGCCGAGCGGCGCGGCCCAGTCGCTGAATTCGCCGTTGACGGCGACGCGCACCACGGCCGTGTCGAGGGAGAACGGGTGGCGCCTGCCGAGCTCCGCGTACAGCTCGAGCGGCGTGCGCGCTGCGGTAGTCAGCGCCTCTTCGCGGCAGCCGGCCTGTTCGCGCAGCACGGCGTAGTACTGCACGGTGATCCGCCGGGACGCGCCCGGCTGTGCTTCCCTGTCGGCGCCCATGGCAGCAGCATACTCCTCGGGGGTGTTGGCATTGTCGAGCGCCCGCGGATCGGGTCCGTCGAGCAGCTCGACGTCGGCCCGCGACAGGAACTTGCGCGGGCAGGACTCACCGCCTGCGACATAGGCGGCGATCGCCGCGGCGCTCGCCGGCTCGTACACCGCACACAGCGGCTCGGGAAGGCCGTCGTGACTCGAGCGGAAGGCAGTGGCGAGTCGTGCCGGCGCACGCGCGCGCAGCAGGAAGTCGAGGGTCGGCGCATCCAGGCGGGGCAGATCGCAGGCCACCACCAGCCAGGCATGGCCGGGAAAGCGCTCCTGGGCGGCGAGGATGCCGGCCACGGGGCCGAGGTTATCGCGCGTGTCGGCGATCTGCTCGAATCCGGCGCGCAGCGGGTCCGCGTTCTGATCCCGGCGCACCGACACGAAGCAGCGCGCGACGCGCGGCGCGAGCAACGCCATGGTGCGCTCGAGCTGCGTGCGCCCGGCGACCGGCAGCGCCGCTTTGTCCCGCCCCATACGCGTGCTGCGCCCCCCGGTGAGCACCAGACCGTAGAGCGACCTACTCATGGCCGATGGCGGGAGCGCACCCGCTTGAATGGCCGCCGGCCTCCGGACTTCGACAACAGACGCAGCTGCGTAATCTCGATGTCGTGGGACAGCGCCTTGCACATGTCATAGATGGTGAGCGCCGCGACGCTCGCTCCGGTGAGCGCCTCCATCTCGACGCCGGTGCGGTGGTGGACCGCTGCACGGCAACGAATGACGATCAGTGCACCGCGCTGCTCGATCTCGATCTCGCAGCTCTCAAGCGGCAACGGATGACAGAATGGCACGAGCTCGTGGGTACGCTTGGCCGCCATCACTCCGGCGACGATCGCGGTGTCGAACACCGGGCCCTTCCTGGTGCGATGACCGCTGGCGCGCAGCGCGCGCGCCACGGCGGGCGGCAGGCGGACTTGCGCCTCGGCAAGGGCTTCGCGCCGCGTCACCTGCTTGTCGCCGACGTCCACCATGGCAGGCCGGTCACGGGCGTCGAGGTGTGTGAGACGGGGGGCGCGCGGCATCAGCCACCGATGTAGAACATCTCGATCTTGCGTGCCTCGCCCTGACCGTGCGGCAGGCTGGCGCGCAGCTCGCTGTAGCGGTCGGCGCGGCGCAGCCAGACCGCAGCGATGAGCTCGAGCAGCTGATCATCCCCGGCACCGCCGCGCAGCGCGTCCCGCAGACTCGTGCCGTGCGTCGCGAACAGGCAGGTGTAGAGGGCGCCGTCGGAGGACAGTCGAACGCGCGAGCAGTCGCCGCAGAAGGGCTGCGAGACCGAGGAGATGAACCCGATCTCGCCGCTCCCGTCGGTGAACGCATAGCGCTTGGCCACCTCGCCGCGATAGCCGGGCTCGAGCGCGGTCAGCGGCCAGCGTGTCGCGATGCGCGCCAGCAGCTCCTTCGACGGCACTACCAGCTCGGAGCGCCAGTGGTTGCGGTTGCCGACGTCCATGTACTCGATGAACCGTACGATCACTCCGCTGCCGCGGAAGTGCTCGATGAGCGCCTCGACGTGCTGGTCGTTGACGCCGCGCTGCACGACGGCGTTGATCTTGATCGGATCCAGACCGGCGCGGCGCGCATGCTCGATGCCGTCGAGGACTTCCGCGGGGCTGCCGAAGCCGCCCGACAGGCGCCGGAAAACCGCCGGGTCGAGACTGTCGAGGCTCACGGTGAGGCGCTTCAGGCCCGCCGCCTTCAGCTCGCTCGCGTACTTCGCGAGCAGCACGCCGTTGGTAGTCAGCGCCACGTCATCTACACCGGGGATCGCAGTGAGGTCGCCGATCAGCTCGCTGAGATTCGCGCGCAGCAGCGGCTCGCCGCCCGTGAGGCGGAGTTTCCGCACCCCGAGCTGCACGAACAGACGCGCGAGGCGCACGATCTCATCGAACGACAGCCGCTCGTGCGAGCCGAGGAAGCGGTATTTCTCGTCGTAGGTCTCGCGCGGCATGCAATACGGGCAGCGGAAGTTGCAGCGGTCCATCACCGAGATGCGCAGGTCGCGCATTGGGCGCTGGCGCGTATCCCGTGGACCGGAGCGGTGGGTCAGGGGAACTATGACTTCCGGGGGTGGCATAAGAGAACCAGTATGGAACGGTCGAGACCTGCTGGCTATGCGCCGGAAGAGAGGCCAGCGGGCGCGGCGTACAGAGCGATCAGCGCCAGCGGAAGAAGCGGGTGACGAAGCCCTTCTTGTAGGTATTGGGGCCCGGTGGCAGCTCCACGAAGCCATCCGTGCCGGCGAGTGCGGTGAAGTCGCCCGAGCCGTTGGTCGGCGCCGGAATCACCCACGGACGACCCCAGTCGTCCTGCTCGATACGCACGGGAAGGAACGAGGTGAGCTGCGTGTTGACCGTCGCGGGTGCGCCGAGCGCCAGCCGCTCCGCCACCGGCGGAGTTTGTCCCAGGCTGGCGAACAGCGCCGGCAACACGTACCGGCTGAGGCATACGAGCGCTGAGACGGGCTTGCCCGGCAGGCCGAACACGGCAGCGCCCGAGGGCGCGACGCCGAACCACAGGGGTTTGCCCGGCCGCTGCGCGACTTTATGAAAGACCGCGTGCACGCCCAGCTCTTCCATCACTTTTGGAACCAGGTCGAACTTGCCCATCGATACGCCGCCCGACAGCACCAGCACGTCATGCGTTTCGAGGTGAAAGTGCAGTCGCTCACGCAGCTCGTCGGCATCGTCCTGCAGATGATCGTCGGCCACCCGCTGGAAGCCGTGCTCGCGCAGCGCGCTGACGATCCCGTAGGCGTTGGAGCGCCGCACCTGGTGGGCGAGCACGGGCTCGCCCGGCTCGACGAGCTCGTTACCGGTCGAGATGACCGCCAGCATCGGCTGGCTGCTCACGCGGATGCGCGCCATGCCGGCGGAGGCCGCGATCGCGATCTCCGGCGCGCGCAGTCGCGTGCCCGAGGCGACCAGCAGGGTTCCCTGGCGGGTGTCGCTGCCGCGCCGTTGCACGTTCTGCCACGGCTCAGCGCGCGCCGATGCGGCGAGCGCCGCCTCGCCCTGCGTCACGGCAAGCTCCTCGACCGGTACCACACAATCGCAACCGACCGGGAGCACGGCGCCCGTCATGATGTCGATGCAGGCGCCGCTCGAGGCGAGGGTCAGCGGTGGATCACCGGCGGCCTGGATTGCCTGCACCCGGAAACTGCGCCGGCCGCCCGCCACCGCCTGACTGTCGAGCGCGATGCCGTCCATGGTGACCTGATCGAACGGCGGCTCGTCACGTTCCGCGTAGATGTTCTCGCGCAGCACGCCGCCGGCACACTGGGTGAGCGGCAGCGACTCGATCGGCAGGCACTGCAGGTGCTGCCCGATCAGCGCGTCGGCTTGGGCGGGCGTCAGCACTCAGGGCTTCTTGTCGGCGGATTTTGCCTTGAAGACCTTCACCTGCTCGTTGAAGCGGTCGGCGACGCCCTGCAGCTGATCGATCGCCGCATTGTGCTTCGCGTTCGCGACGCGCTGCATGTCGGCCTTCTGCTCCGGCTTGAGCTTGTCGCCGGCGCTGCTGATGGAATCCGCGACCGCCTTATCGATGCACGCGACGTAGTCGTTGATCGCCTTGTTGTAGTCCCCCACCGCCTTCTGGCCGGCGAGCATGTCCTGCATCGTGGCGGTAGCGCCGTCGGGGAGCTTGTCGGGGGGCGAGGGGTAGGGGCAGTCCGCATAGGTCGCGCCGGCCGAGAGCACCGCCATCGTCGCAAAGACCAGAACAGCTTTCATACAGACATCCGGGTTGAGTTGATAAAGGGTAGCTATCTTAAGAGGCGCTCGCCGCCCAAGGCTACTGCGGCGCGAGGCCCGACGGCGTACCGCCACCTGCCGAGCCCGCGGCTACTGCTCACGCGCGACGGGCGCGAAAGCAGTCGGACGCGTGATCGTCGACCACGCCCACGGCCTGCAGGTAGGCGTAGACGATGGTCGTGCCGACGAAGCGGAAGCCGCGCCGCGCGAGGTCCTTCGAGATCCGATCGCTGAGGGCGGTGCGCGCCGGGAGCTTGCGCCCGCGCCGGCGCGTGACGCACGGGCGACCGGCGACGAACGCCCACAGGTACCGATCGAAGGAGCCGAACTCGTGCTGCACGGCGAGGAAGGCACGTGCGTTGCCCACCGTGGCGAGGATCTTGAGACGATTGCGCACGATGCCCGCATCGCGCATCAGTGCCGCGCGACGCCGCGCCTCAAAGCGCGCCACCTTGCGCGGGTCGAAGTTGGCAAATGCGCGACGATAGCCGGCGCGCTTGCGCAGGATCGTCAACCACGACAGCCCCGCCTGTGCGCCCTCCAGGGTCAGCATCTCGAACAGCCGTCGGTCATCGTGCACCGGCCGGCCCCACTCCTCATCGTGATAGCGCTGCATGTCGGGACCGGCATCGCGCGCCCACCGGCAGCGCGGCTGCGCGGCCTTGTTAATGGTTGTTAACGTGCCCACGCGCATCTCCCGAGGTTAGACTAACGCACCTGCGTGAACCAATCTTTGCTCCCAGCCGTCGCCGGCCTGTGCTGCGCGATTCTGCCCGCGCTCGCACGTGCCGATGCGGGTCCGCCCTATATCACCAACGATCCGGGTACGCCTGGCAACGGCAACTGGGAGATCAATCTCGCCTCGATGACCACCCACTCGCTGGGGGTGACGCAGTGGCAGATGCCGCAGATCGACCTCAACTTCGGACTCGGCGACCGCATCCAGCTCACCTACGAGGTCCCCTACGAGCTGCAGTCCGGAAGCAGCGCGCCGAGCGCCAGCGGCTGGAGCAACGCCTTTCCCGGCATCAAGTGGCGCTTCCTCGATCAAGGTGAAGGCGGCTGGCAGATGTCCATTTTCCCGCAGTTCGAGACCGCAGGCTCCCCCGGCGCGCAGCGCTCGGGTCTCGCCGAGCCCGGGTCGCGGCTGCTGCTGCCGCTGGAAATCGCCAGGTCGGTGGGGCCGGTAGATCTCGACTTCGAGGCCGGCTACTACTTCAAACACCGCGACGAGGAACGCATTCTGGGATTCGTCGCCGGACACAAGTTCACCCAGCGCCTCGAGTTTGACGCCGAGCTCTACAACGATCACGCGATGGGGGCTCTGCCGAACTACACGACCCTCGATGTGGGCGGCCGCTATCGTCTCGGCCGGGGGTTCATCCTGCTCTTGATGGCCGGGCGCAGCATCGCAAACTCCACCGGCCAGGTGGACTTCATGAGTTATCTTGGTGTGCAGATTCTCCTCAGCCACTACGGACTGGAGCTCGAGGCCGAGGAGCACTGATCAAGCGCGGGGAGGCATGCATGACGACTTTCTCCAGACGTGATGTTCTGGCGCTGACGGCTGCCGGAGCGAGTTTTGCCGTCGGCGGCCGCCTGCCGGCGGCCGGCAGCACGGCCTTCGGGGGCTTGAGCCCGATGACCGGTGATGTGCCGCCCATCAGCTCAGCCGAGCACGACGCACGGCTTGCCAAACTCCAGCAGCTGATGCAGCAACGCAAGATCGCAGCGTTCCTAGTCGAGTCCGGCTCATCGCTCGAGTATTTCACCGGAGTGCGCTGGGGGCGCAGCGAGCGTACCACCGCGGCGCTCATTCCGGCCTCGGGTCAGGTGGTCGTGGTGACGCCGTTCTTCGAGGAGCCCTCCATCCGTGAGACCTTGCGGGTGGCGGCGGACGTGCGGCCGTGGAAAGAGGACGAGAGCCCGTTCGAGCGGCTTGCCGATGCCCTCAAAGGGCGCGTCGGGGCCGGTCCGCTCGCGGTCGAGCCGACTACGCGTCTCTTTATCGTCGAGCAGGTGTCGCAGGCCTCAGGCCACGCGCATGTCGTGGTGTCCGGGGACGAGCTGGTGCGCGCCTGCCGCATGCACAAGTCGCCGGCGGAGCTCGCGCTCATGCAGGCCGCCAACAGCGTCACGCTGGCGGCGCTGCGCTACACGCACGCGCACGTCGATGCCGGCATGAGCGGCCCTGACATCCTCGACATGATGGTGCGCGCCACCAACGCACTCGGCGGCGCGCATGAATTCACGCTGGTGCTGCTCAACGAGGCGAGCGCTTTTCCGCACGGCTCCATCAAGCCGCAGCAGGTGCACGACGGTTCGGTCGTCCTCATCGACACCGGCTGCCGAGTGCACGGCTATCAGTCGGATATTTCCCGCAGCTGGGTGTTCGGCAGCGCATCGCACCGCCAGCGCGAGCTCTGGGACACCGTCAAGCAGGGTCAGGAGCTGGCGCTCGCGACGGCGAAGCTCGGCACGCCGACCGGCGCCATCGACAAGGCGGTGCGCGATTTCTACGAAGGCAAGGGCTGGAGCAAGGACTACGGCTTGCCGGGGCTCTCGCATCGTACCGGGCACGGGATCGGCATGGACGTACACGAGGCACCGTACCTGGTGCGCAGCGACACCACGCCGCTCGAGGCCGGCATGTGCTTCTCCGACGAGCCGGGTCTCTACATTCCGGGTGAGTTCGGCATTCGACTCGAGGACTGCTGGTACATGACGGCGGCGGGGCCGAAGACCTTCACGCCGCTTGCCAAGTCACTGGACGAGCCGGTCTGAGCTGGTGATGCCCGATCAGCGCGCCGCGGCCGCGTTACAGGTCACGTCCACTACCCATTTCCAGACCCGTCCGGAAAACTCCGGCGGGTGGAAGCCGGGCTTCAGGGCGTTGTGCCACAAAAGGTATGCAGCAGGCCGGAGATGAGTCTAATGTATCGGGCGCCACAGAATTCGATTAGAACCAGGAAGGCGCGCAGGAAGGGACCAATATGAGCAAAAGAGGACTGCTAGCGGCGGTGCTGATGCTGGCTGCCGGGTTCAGGGTGGCGAGCGGAGCGGAGTTGATGGTCCAGTACTCCGCCGAGACGGGAAACCCCGTGGCGGGGGAGCCAGTCTGTGTCACCGGGACGTTTTACTTCAACACCCTGGTCGGCGCGGTAACCCAGCTGCAGTGGACGCCTCAGGGCAACCTATCGCAGTTTTACTATACGGCGCCTGGGACCGGGACGGTCACCGAGTACTTCGCGAACGGCACATCCGAGACACTCACCGAGTCGACGACGTTTAGCGCATCGGCCGGTGCCATCGTCGACGGGACTTCAATATCCGCGTTTGGGGCGCCGTCCGTTGGCTCGTTCATGCCGGACGGCGTGACGCACTACACCGCTCTGACCGAAGCGCAGTTCATAGCCAGCCCCGACCCCTGGGCGCAGATCCTGCCGACAGCGCAAGTCAACGCCGACGAGGGTTGGTTTTACGGCACCCAATACTTCCCCGACAACACCGCGAAGCTCACGATATCACCCGTGCCCACACCGCCAACCCTGTGGCTGATGCTGTGCGGGATCGGGTGCCTCGCGTTCTTCGGGCGCAAACAGCTCAGGGTCTAAGTCGGCCTGACCTGCGGCGGCGGTCACGTCGCGGCCATATTGCTGCGCGCCGCGGTGTCCAGCGCCTGCGGCGCCAGACAGACCACGCCTCACACCTCTCCCATGATGTTAGAGCGCGGGATCACTTGTGCGCTTCCATATACGCGCGCAATAGCGCATTCATCCTCGACTGATACCCGGCACCCTGCTTCTTGAACCATTCGATAACGTCAGAATCAATGCGCAAAGAAAGGAGTGCCTTCTTTGGAACAAGCTTCAAGCCCTTGCGCGCGACGGCGCGAGCGAACATCTCCGGAGTCCACTCCGGCGCATTGCCGTCGCGCACAACGTCGGTGTCAATCATCTTTCGAACTCGACGTAGGTCGGTCGAAGATCTGCGAGCAGTAGTAGCGCGTTTCATGTTTCGTGGCCTTCCGGATGGAGATTATGCGAATGTCTTCAGCCCGCTCAGTATGCGTAACGGACACGACCTGATCTGCAGCAGACCCAAGATGACGAATTCGTTTCGCCTCGTCCCAAGCGAACATGCCTGAGTGTAGCTACCGGGCGTAACTACGGCAAGGCCACCCCGCCCGGCGCTCTAACTACATTTCGAGGAACGAACTGGTAGCAAAACAGTAGCAGGGGTGATGCGAAGGGTTTCATCGGCAGACGTAGGTTACTGATGAATTTGCGCGCCCGGAGAGATTCGAACTCCCGACCCTCAGGTTCGAAGCCTGATGCTCTATCCAACTGAGCTACGGGCGCGGCGCTCGGAATTCTACTGCCCAGGCGCCGGACGCGCCTAACGGCGCGGTTTCCCCGGGCCCGCCGCGCGGCGCAGAATGCGCGGCACCAGAGAGCTGCGGAGTCGCATCCATGTCCTTATTCGACCTGTCGGGCAAGGTCGCCCTGATCACCGGCTCGAGCCGCGGCATCGGCAAGGCCATCGCCGTGCAGATGGCGGCGCACGGTGCACGGGTCGTGATCTCGAGCCGCAAGCAGGAGAGTTGCGCGGCGGTGGCGGCTGAGATCACAGCCGCGGGCGGCACGGCGCTGGCGCACGCCTGTCACGTCGGGCACAAGGAAGAGCTCAAGGGGCTGGTCGATGCGACGCTCGCCGCCTTCGGCAGGATCGACGTGCTGGTGTGCAACGCGGCCACCAACCCGCACTTCGGGCCGGCCGCCAGCCTGACCGACGAAGCCTTCGACAAACTGCTGCGCACTAACCTCTACAGCAACCTGTGGTTGTGCAACCTGACGCTGCCCGGGATGGCCGCCCGCAAGGACGGCGCCGTGATCATCATCTCTTCGGTGAGCGGCTTCATGGGCAGCGCGCTGCTCGGCGCCTACGGCATCTCGAAAGCCGCCGACATGCAGTTGGCGCGCAACCTGGCGGTCGAGTGGGGCGCCCACAACATCCGCGTCAATTGCATCGCGCCGGGGGTCATCAAGACCAAGTTCTCGCAGGCTCTGTGGGCGGACGCGGCGCGCGCCGAGGCGCTGGCGCGCGCCTATCCCCTGAAACGGCTCGGCGAGCCCGATGACGTTGCTGGGGTTGCCGTGATGCTCGCGGCGTCTGCCGGCAACTTTATTACCGGTCAGACAATCGTCATCGATGGCGGTGGTTTGATCGGCGGCGGCGAGCGGCTGCTGTAAGGGGCCGCGGAGGCTCTCACGGTGCGCGCGGGCTCGGGCGCATGAAGTAGTAGCCCACGCCGAGCAGCCCGAACCACACCGGGGCCACGTAGAGCGCAACCCGCTGGTCGGCATCGAGCGCCAGCAGCGCGCTCACTCCGACCAGGAACGCGAGCACGACCCAGTTCGCGAACGGCGCGCACGGCATGCGGAACGGGGCCGCAGCCGCTTTCCCGGCAGCGACCGCACGCCGGTAGTTGCGATGCGACACCAGGATGATTCCCCACGTCCAGAAGGTGCCGACCAGCGCGATGCTCGTGACCCACGTGAAGACCCGCTCGGGCACCACTTTGTTGAGCGCGATGCCGATCAGCAGCAGCGCGGCGGTCGCGTGGATGGCGTTAGCCGGCACGTGTCCGCCGTTGAGCGTTGCGAACACCCGCGGTGCCTGACCGCGGCGTGCCAGGGACCACAACATGCGCCCGGTGCTGAACAGCCCGCTGTTACAGGAGGAAGTTGCCGCGGTGATGACCACGAGGTTGATGAGGGTGGCCGCGGCCGGAATCCCGATCTTTTCGAACACATACACGAACGGACTGTCTTTCGGGCTCAGTTCCGTCCATGGCACGAGCGACATGATGATGACGAGCGCGCCGATGTAGAAGATGAGAATCCGTACGATGATGCCGTTGGTCGCTCGCGGCAGCACCACCGCGGGATCGCGCGCCTCGCCGGCGGTAACGCCGATCAGCTCCACCCCCTCGTAGGCGAACATGACGATCTGCATCGTGAGTAGTACGCCCACGATGCCGAAGGGCAGTACGCCGCCGTGCGACCAGAGATTCGAGAAGCTGGCGGTGGAGCCCAGGTCTCCCACGTGAAAGATAATCACTGCGAGCCCGGCGAGGATGAGCCCGACGATGGTCAGCACCTTGATGAGGGCGAACCAGAACTCGAGCTCGCCGAACACCCGCACGGCGAGCAGGTTGGTGCCGTACAGAATGAGCAGTGCCACGAGTCCTGGCAGCCACTGCGGCACGTCGGGGAACCAGAAGCGCAGATAGATGCCGATCCCGGTGAGCTCCGCTATCGCGGTGGCCACCCATGCGAACCAGTAGGACCAGCCGGTGACAAAGCCGGCAAACGGTCCGCAGAACTCATCGGCATAGGTTGCGAAGGAGCCGGCCACCGGACGGTAGGTGAGGAGTTCACCGAGCGCCCGCATGATGAAGAAGATCGCGACGCCGCCGATGGCATACGCCAGGATCAGGGCGGGGCCCGCGGAGTGAATCGCCTTGGCCGAGCCCAGAAACAGACCCACGCCGATGGTGCCGCCGAAGGCAATCAGCTGGATGTGGCGATTGCGCAGGTTTCGCGACAGCTCGGACATGGAGACTCCTAGTGCGGTGGCGGCGGTCCCAGTAGCGCATAGCGCCGACCCTGCGGCAAATCGTAACGCTGCACCAGGGAGGCAGCGCCCGCCGCCGTAAGTGCGCCGGCGACGCCGTCGTCGGCAGTGGGTAGCGGTCGGAAGCGCCCGATGAAGTCGGTGACCCTGCCACCGGCATGACCGGGGAGCAGCACCAGCACGCGCGCTGCGGCTCCCTCGCCGGCGAACCAGGCAGATACTGCATTGCGCGAAGGTTCACGGTCGCTCGTCAGCACGATGAAATTGGTCTTCAGGCCGTGATCGAGCATGGCGACAGTGGTCTCGTCGGGATCGAGCAGGGCGAGCGAGTCGTGCGCGGTGTCGGCGTGAATGCGGGCGGCGAGCGCCGGCAGATCCTGCCAACGGTCAATGACCGGCAGCATGGGGCCGGCGGCGACGCACACCGCCAGGGCATAAGCCGCATACGCCCAGGCGAGGCTCCTTGGCAAAGCGCCGCGCAGCCAGGCGCGTAGCGCGCCGGCGAGCGCGACGGACGTCACCAACAGCACGCCGACGGCAGACGCAAGGCATGCACCTCGCGAGACTGCGCCTGCGGCAGCGAGCACGCCGAATGCCAGGGCCAGGGCCAGGGCGAGCAGCGCGATGACGACGAACGTTCCGAGCACGGCGACGCGGTCGAGACGGGTGTGAGGCTGCCGCAGCTCCGCGGCCCACAGACCCGCGAGCAGTCCGAAGCCGAGCAGCGAGGGAGCTGAGTAGATGTCGCGCGCCGTAGCGGCAAGCGACAGCAACACCAGGAACGGGAGGCTGCTGGCGAGCGCGAAGCGCCAGGCCGTGCCGCGCGGCCCTGCGTCGCGCATTCGATGCCAGGCGCGCGCCAGGGCCGCCACCACCACCAGCGTCCACGGGAGCAGGTACAGCGGCAGCTCGAGCAGGTACTTTCCCGCCGTGTTGTGATGGCCGCTCGTGTAGTCGAGGCCTGCGGGAGAAGTAACCTGGGTGAAGCGCCCGATCACGTTGTTCCAGAACAGCGTCCGCAGCGCCTCGGCTCCGTGCGGCGCGTGCGCAACGGCGACGATCCAGGGGCCGATGATCAACGCCTGCAGTGCTAGTCCCGCGTATAGCTCATAGCGCCGCAGCTCGCCGAAACGCCGCTCCCAGACGATGAGGGTGAGGAGCGCGAGCCCCGGGACCAGCCATCCGGGGGCGCTCTTCGCCATGAAGCCGACGGCCGCACCGAAGTGCAGCAGCGTGTAGCCGGCGAGCTTGGCGAACCCAGGCGGGGCGCGATAGCCGCGCCACGCGCCAAGCAGCGCCAGCGCGCAGCCGGCGAGCAGGCAAGCATCCGGCGCGAGCCACACTGCCACCCTATAAGCGGTGAGCGCGCTCGCGGCGGTCAGCGCCGCAATCAGCGCCGGCAGCAGCTCGAGCTCCATGGCGAGCGCGAGCGCTCCGACCGCCAGCGCCGTGATCGCGGCGTAGAGCAGATTCGGTGCCCGCGCGGCGGCCGGCGAGTCCCCCCAGGCGCGGATCGTGGCCGCCGACATCCAGTAGGAGAGCGGCGGCTTCTCGAGAAACGGTGTGCCGGCGAGCTGCGGTAACAGCCGATCCTGCTGCCAGCTCATGCGCCAGGCGATGTCCGCCTCGCGCGGCTCATCGGGCGTCCATAGTCCGCGATCGAACTGGCCGACGATCCACAGTGGTGCGCACAGCAGCGCGATCAGCGGCAGAGCAGTGCGCGCCCGCGCGGCGTGCGGCGGTGGCGGGATCGGGTGCGGCGCTGAGCTCAACAGTCCCCCTGAGGCTTGTCACCTCCCGGGGGCGATTATGCGGGGACTAGAGTGTGTAACGCACGAGCACGCGAACCGCGCGGGCGTGCTCTGCCGACCAGTGCGCGAAGACCTGACAGACCTGGCGCGAGCCGGACTCGGGCGTGCTTTCCGAGTACTTCTCCGCAAAGCGCGCCTCCGCGGCTGCCTGTCCAGGCAGGAAGCGGCTCGTGTTCCACGGCGTGTCGGTGTCGGCGGGGCGGCTAAAAAGCGCGACTTCAGTGACGGTGGCGCTTGCCGGGATAGTGGCGCACAACGTCACCGGAATTGCCTCGGCCTCGGTGCATGCCGCACTGACAGCGGGTCCGCCCGCCGTCGGTGGATCCGCGGCCGGCGCGCTCGCGGTGGCTGTTGCGCCGGCAGTCGCCGGTGTCGCCGTGGCGGCGGATGCACGGCAGGGCGGAACCGTGGCGGCGACCGTGACACCATCGGTGCCGATCCGGCGCAACACCCCGGTCTCGATCTCGCTGCGCTCGGCCGCGCGCGTCGCCTCGAGCTCGCCGGCAGTGTGGGTGACTTCGGCGATACGCGACTGCAGCTCTTTCTGCAGTTCGGCGGAGGCGACCCGCTCGCCATTGGTTAGCCACTGGGAGACCGCAAAGCCGGACGCTGCCGAAGCGGTGACCAAGACCAGCAGCAGGATGCGCTGCCAACGCAGCTTGCGGCGCGCCGCAGCCCCGGGCTGACCGCGGTCGCGCAGCGCCGCGGAGCGGAACTGCAGGAAAGACGCGGACAGCGTCGCGGTACCCGCGATGAGGGCAGCTATTACGGAGTCAGTCATTTGCAAGCAAGCGGCGGCTAATCCGGCGCCACGCTAGCACGACGTCGCAGGGATCCCGCCCGGCTGCGCGAAAAACCGCGACGTTGGTCACACCGCGGATGAGGTGGCAGCACGAGGTGGCGGCGGTTCGAGCCCCCGGGCCGCGAGCCACAGCGCCAGAGGGCGCGCGTCCATTCCCGGGATGTGCAGCCCGAGCTTGGTGCGCCGCCAAAGGATATCCTCGGCGGTGCGCGCGAATTCCTCGCGGCACAGGTACTCCACCTCGCGCTCGTAGAGGCCCGGCAGGATCTCGGCGCCGAGGTCGGTGAGGGCACGGGCGGAGCCGACCACGCGATCGATGCGCGTGCCGTAAGCGTGCGCGTAGCGCTGCACGAGCGGCGCCGGCAGCCACGGATAGCGCCGCTCGGTGGTTCGCAGGAACACAGCGAAGCTCCCCTGTGGCAGATCACCGCCCGGCAGGATGGCTGTTGCGGTCCACGGCTGCGTGGGCGCATCGAGCTCAGGCGCGAGCAGGTTCACCGCGTCCTCGGCGAGGCGCCGGTAGGTTGTGATCTTGCCGCCGAACACCGACAGCAGCGGTGCCGGCTGTCTCTCAAGCTCGAGCGCATAGTCGCGCGTCACGCTCATGGGGTCGCGCGACTCATCGGCGAGCAGCGGCCGCACGCCCGAATAGCTCCAGCGCACATCCGCCGGCGTGATCTGGCGGATGAAGTAGCGGTTGGCGAGGGCGCACAGATAGTCGATCTCGGCGTCGTCTATGCGCACCTCCGCCGGGTCGCCGCCGTAGTCGACGTCGGTCGTGCCGAGCAGGGTGAACTCGCGCTCGTACGGGATCGCGAACACGATGCGGCGGTCCTCGTTCTGGAAGATGTACGCGAAGCGGTGGTCGAACAGACGCGGCACCACGATGTGGCTGCCCTTCACCAGGCGCACGCGATGCGCAGTATGTAGCGGAGTCGCCGCGGCGATGAAGCGGTCGACCCACGGACCGCTGGCGTTCACCGCCGCGCGTGCCATGACCGTGACACGGTCGCCGCCGCTGCTCAGGCTGGCGCGCCACTCACCATCCTGAGCATTCAAGCGCTCGCAGCGTGTGCGCGTCAGGATGGTCGCGCCGCGCCGCTCGGCATCGAGCGCGTTCAGCACCACCAGCCGCGCATCATCCGTCCAGCCGTCGGAATACACGAAGCCGCGGGGATAGCCGCTCTTGAGCGCGGCGCCGGCGATGTGGTGGCGCAGGTCGATCGATCCCGAGGCGGCGAGGTGCTGGCGGCGTGCCAGGTGATCATAGAGAAAAAGTCCCGCACGGATCAGCCACGCCGGACGCAGGTGCGGGGCATGCGGCATGATGAAATGCAGCGGCCGCATGATGTGCGGCGCGGAGCGCAGCAGTACCTCGCGCTCGATGAGCGCCTTGCGCACCAGCGCGAAATGAAACTCCTCGAGGTAGCGCAGTCCGCCGTGGATCAGCTTGGTGCTCGCAGAGGAGGTGTGGGCCGCGAGGTCATCCTGCTCCGCGAGCAGCACCCGCAGTCCGCGGCCGGCGGCATCGCGTGCGATACCGGTGCCGTTGACACCCCCGCCGACGACCAGCAGATCGAAGCGCGCGCCGTCGAGCGCGCTCAGGCGTTGCCCGGCTTCCGCTGTCCGTAGTAGTCCGGGTAGTCCTTGCTCAGGCCCTTGAAGCGGCGGTGAATCCACAGATATTGCTCGGGAACCAGGCGCACCTGCGCCTCGATCATGTGGTTATAGCGCTCGGTGTCGGCGACCGCATCATCGCTCGGGAAGTCATCGAACGCAGGGTGGATGACGGCCCGATAGCCCTGGGTCCCCGGCAAGCGCTGTATGAAGTAGGGTAACACCGGCGCGCCGGTCATGCGCGCGAAGCGCGAGGTGAGCGTGTTGGTGGCGGCCGGAATGCCGAACAGCGGTACCATCTCGGCGCCTTTCCTGCGGTAGCTCTGATCGGGGGCGTACCACACGCACTCGTTGTTGCGCAGCGCGCCGATGAAGGCACGGATATCGTCGCGCGAGATGCCGTGTCCGCCGTAGCCGGTGCGAAAGTGCTCGAGGGCATAGGACAGCGCCTCGTTCCGGGTCGGCCGGTAGAGGAAGCCGATGCGGGTCAGCTGGGCAAGCGCGCGCCCGGCCAGCTCGATGGGCGTGAAATGCGCGGTGAGCAGAATCGCGCCGCGGCCGCGTGCCAGCGCGGCCTCGAGATGCTCCCGGCCCTCGACGCGCACCAGGCGGGCGAAGCGCGCCGGCGAGCTCCACCAGGCGAGCGGGATCTCGAGCAGCGCGATCCCGAGGCTCGCGAAGTGCGCATCGAGCAGCCGCTCGCGGGCTCCGCGATCCAGCTCCGGGAAGCACAGCTCGATATTGCGGCGCGCGGTCCTGACGAAGCTCGTCGGCAGGCGACGCAGCAGCGCGCCGAGCGCCCGCCCGACCGACAGCATCACCGGGAAGGGCAGGAGCGCCAGCACTCGCAACACGCCGAGCGCCACCCACGTCGGCCAGTAGCGGGGTGCGAGCAGCCGCCATCGCATTGAACACCCTGACAGGAGCGGCACCGCACGTGCCGGGCGCGAGAATACCCCATTCCGCAAAGCGAACTGTGCTCCAATGCTGGCCCGATGAGGGGTGCCGATCCGCGCTATCTCGCAGTGGAGCTCGCGCATGTCAGTCTGCGCCGGGGCGGACGCCGGGTACTCACTGACCTCAAGCTGTGCATCCGCCCGGGCGAGCGCTGGGTGCTCGCGGGAGCCAACGGCGCGGGCAAGACACAGCTGCTGAAGCTGCTCGCCGGCTCGGTGTGGCCGGAGCCGAAAGCACAGTCCGTGCGGCGCTACGTGCGTGGCCGTCATGAGTGGCTGACGCCGCACGACGTCAAGCAGGACATCGCCTATCTCGGCGCCGAGCGGCAGGACAAGTACCAGCGCTACGGCTGGGACATGAGCGTCGAGCGCATCGTCGGCACGGGGATCCATCGCACCGACATCCCGCTCGATGCGCTCAGCCGTGCCGACCGCCGACAGGTGCGCCGCGCGCTGCGCGCCTTACGCGCCGGGCACCTCGCCGCGCGGCCCTTCCTGTCGCTTTCCTACGGCGAGCGGCGGGTGGCACTGCTGGCGCGGGCACTCGCCTCGCGCCCGCGGCTGCTACTCCTCGATGAGGTGTTGAACGGACTCGATGCCGAGAATCGCACGCGGGTGCTCGAGTGGCTCGAGCGCCGCAAGCGCCGCCTGCCGTGGGTGCTGGCTACGCACCGCCTGGAGGACGTGCCGCGCGCCGCAAGCCGCGCGCTGGTGCTGGAGCGCGGACGGATCGTGTATGCCGGTGCGCGCCGCCGCGCGCCGCTCACGCGCTGGCTCGCGCCGCATGCGCACCCGCGCCTGGCCCGCCGGGCGCGCGCCCGGCCCGCCGCGCCCGGCAAGCAGCTGGTGCGACTGCACAACGCGCGCGTCTATCTCGACGGCAGCCGCGCGCTGAGCGGCATCTCGCTCGCCGTACGGGCCGGCGAGTGCTGGGTCGTGCACGGCCGCAACGGCTCGGGCAAGACCACGCTGCTGCGTACCCTGTACGGCGACCATGGAGTGGCGGTCGGCGGACGCATCGAGCGCGCCGGCATCGCGCCCGGGGTGCCGCTCGAGCACTTCAAGCGGCGCGTCGGCCTGGTGGCGCCGCATCTGCAGGCCGATCACCCACGCGAGCTCACCGTGTGCGAGGTGGTGCAGTCGGGACGCCACGCGAGCGTAGGCCTGAACGGCGCGCCGAGCTCCGCGGACCGCGCAGCCACGCGGCGCGTGCTCGCCCACCTCGGGCTGACCCGCCTGGCGCGGCGGCGCCTGCGTGAACTGTCCTACGGCCAGTCGCGGCGCGTATTGTTCGCCCGCGCCCTAGTGCGCAGCCCGCAGCTGCTGCTCCTCGATGAGCCACTCGCCGGCGTCGATGCGCCGACGCGCGCAGCGCTGCTGCAACGGGTTGCCGCGCGGACCGCCGCCGGAGCTGCCGTCGTCGTGACGGCGCACCGCCTCGGCGACTGGCCGGGCGAGGCGACTCACGAGCTCGAGCTGGCCGCCGGCCGGGCACGGTACTGCGGCCCGCTGCGGCAGCGCCCGCTCGCGCGCCGCGGCCCGCTTTCCAGGCGTGCGGTGCGCGCCTCATGAGCCGCGCACCCCGGGTCTGGCTCCTGGTGGCGCTGACGCTGGGGCTCATCGTGCTCGCCGGCCTCGCTGTGTTCCTCGCCGCGCCGCCTTTCTGGGAGCGCTACCTGAGCGCGATCACTGAACCCTCCGCAGCGCTGCCCGCCTGGTACCAGCCCCGCGAGCTCGTGGCGGGCGACAGTCAACCGCCCGCGCCGCGTGTTACGCCCGAGCTCGAATCGCTGGATGGGCGCGCGCTGGCGAACGCTGCGGCTTACGCCGGTGCGCACGACACGCTGTCGCTCATCGTCGCGCGCCACGATCATGTGGTGTTCGAGCGTTACTGGCACGACAGCAACTTCGATACGCTCATCGACTCGCGCTCCTTCACACGAGTGCTGGCAACCGTGGCGGCGGGGGTTGCGGTGGCACACCGGCGCATCGCCTGGCCGGATCAGCCGGTGCGCTATTTTCTGTCCGAGTGGCGCAGTGATCCCCGCGGAGCCATCAGTGTGCGCAATCTGATGCAGCTCGCGAGCGGCCTCGCGCCGGCGCCCGAGAGTCGCGCGCCGTGGAGCCCGGCCGCGCGTGCGCTGTTCGGCACCGAGCTCACCGCCGCCACGCTGGCGCGGCCGCTCGCCGGGGTGCCGGGACACACCTGGGCCGCGCAGCGCGCCGATCCGCAGCTGCTGTCGCTGGTCATCGAGCG
This sequence comes from Steroidobacteraceae bacterium, assembly GCA_035568235.1. Taxonomy (GTDB): domain Bacteria; phylum Pseudomonadota; class Gammaproteobacteria; order Steroidobacterales; family Steroidobacteraceae; genus 13-2-20CM-66-19. The sequence continues at coordinate 133,810 of DATMOK010000004.1, forward strand.
CGCCACAGGCCAGCGCTATGCCACCTATCTGTCGCAGACACTGTGGCGGCGCATCGGAGCAGGAAACGCCTGGCTGTACCTCGACCGCCCCTCGGGGGCTGCCCATGCCGACTGCTGCATGGTGGCGCGCCAGGGTGACTGGCTGCGCGTCGGCGAGCTGTTGGCGGGTGAGGGCAACTATCGAGGCTACGAGATCGTCCGGCCGGGCTGGGTGCAGCTGATGCGCCAACCCGCTCCCGCCAACGTCGATTTTGGCGCCACGCTGCGCCTCACTGCGGCCGCCGGTGGGGGCAAGGCGCCCTACATGGCTCCCGACACGTACGCGCTCGACGGTGGCGAGGGCAATTTCCTGTGGATCGTCCCGTCGCTCCACCTGGTGGTGCTGCGCACCGCGAGCGGCAGGCACGAGGACTTCGATGAATCGCGCATTCCCAACCTCATCGTGAGTGGCGCGCGCGATTTCGTGGCACCGGCTGCGCGTCCGGGCAACCTCTCGAATATCGTTCCCGGGCATTGACGTCAGGCGGCGGCCCAGCTTGAACCGGCAGCTCGGAGCGCTGTTCCTCTTCAGCATCATCGACACGCTGGGGTTCGGCATTCTGATTCCCCTCGTGCCGTACATGGCCGACCGCTTCGGCGCGCCGCCCGCGCTGATCACGCCGATTCTCGGCAGCTACTCGCTGTGTCAGCTGATCGCGGCCCCCTACTGGGGGCGCCTCAGCGACCGGTACGGGCGGCGGCCAATCCTCATGAGCAGCCTGGCAGGAGCCTGTCTCTCGTACGTGATCCTCGGCGGGGCGCGCAATCTCTGGTGGCTGCTGGCCGCACGCATGCTCGCCGGGTTCATGGCGGGCAACATCGCGGCGGCGTTCGCCTATGCCTCCGACGTCAGCGTACCGGAAAAGCGCGCCGCCACGATGGGCCTGGTAGGCGCTGCGATCGGGCTCGGCTTCACGCTCGGGCCGCCGCTCGGCGGGCTGCTCGCCGGCGCCGACGCCGGGCGCGCGAACTTCGTGGCGCCGGCTGCGGTATCCGCGGGGCTGAGTCTGCTCGCCATCCTGCTGGTGCGATTCGTGCTGCCGGAGAGCCACACGCCGCAGCACCGGCGCGAGCACCGGGACGAAGCGCGCCGCGGAACGATCCGGCTGCTGCGCGAGCGGCCACCGCTGGCACTGCTCGCCGCCGCCACGCTGCTGGTCACCTACTCGCAGGCCATCCTCGAGTCGATCTTCGCGATCTGGGCGCTGCACCGCTACGGGCTCGGCCCGCGCGCGGTCGGGTTGTTGCTGTTCGGCGTCGCCTTGCCCGCGCTGCTGATGCAAGGCGTTCTGGTGCGCCTGCTCGCGCCGCGCTTCGGCGAGATTCCGCTGGCGGTCTGCGGTGCGCTGACCTACGTGCTCGGGCTGGTCGCGCTCGGCAGCGCCGCGACGCTCGGCTCCACGGTAGCCGCGCTGATCATGTGCGGCGCAGGGCTCGGCGCCTATAACCCGAGCGCCGCCGCGCTCGCCTCGCAGCAGGCACGTGGACACGAGCGCGGCGCAGTGATGGGCACCTACGTCGCGAGCGCAAGTCTCGCGCGCGTCATCGGACCGTTCACCTCCGGCTCGATCTACGCGCTGCTCGGGCCGTCGGCACCGTTCCTCGTCGGGGCGTGCGTGACGCTGCCGGCGGCGTGGCTGATCGCGCGGCTGCGCAGAGATCTCAGGCGGACACCGCGCTGAGGCTGACCTCGATCGCATCGGCGACGATGCGCACCGCGTGAGTCGGCAGCGGCACCTCGGCGGGCGGCCCGAGCACGCGGCCGTCGCGGATGTCGAACGAGCCACCGTGCAACGGGCATATCAGGCGGGTTGCGCGCAGCCGCCCCTCGCACAGCCGCGCGTGCGCGTGCGTGCAGATGTTATCGAGCGCAAACACACCCTCGCGCGTGTGGCACACGACGATCTCGCGTCCGCCGACCACGCACGCGCGCATACTGCCGGGCGCAAGCTCGGCGAGCTTCATCACGACCTCGAATGGGGCCATGGCGCAGCTAGAGCGTCATCTGCGTGCGGAAGATCGACACCGCCTGGCCGCGGATCCACACACCCTCGAGGCGGTCGTCGCGGAACTCCAGCTCCACCTCGACACGTCCCGGCCGGTGCAGGTAGTGGCCCTGGATGCCCGAGAACTGCACCCGGCCCTCGGCGGGGGCCAGCAGGCCGAGCTGCGCGAGATAGACGCCAAGCAGCCCATGCGCATTGCCGCTCACCGGGTCCTCGGCGATGCCGAGCGCCGGGCAGAACATGCGCGACTCGACCTGATGAGTCGTGCCGTGCGCGTTGAAGGCGAACACGAAGTAGCCGGCCGCGCCGAGCTGTGCAGACAGCGTGGTGAGGCGCGCGAGATCGGGCTTGAGGTGGCGCAGCGGCTCGGCGCCGCGCACGCCGATCAGCAGCCGCGCGCCGCTGCCGCCGGCGATGCGCGGCGCGATGCGCGTGTCGAGACCTTCGGAGGCCAGCGCCAGTGCATCGAGCACCGCCAGGCGCTCGCGGTCATTGAGCTCGCGCCCGAGCGGCGGCGGACTGCGGCGGATGGCGATGCTGCGATCCTCGCCGCTGCCGCGTACCTCGACATCGACGATGCCGGCCTTGGATTTCTGACGTTGCCGGCGCGGTGCTTCCGGCTGTTGCGACAGCACGTACTGCGCGGCAACGGTGGCGTGACCGACGAAGCCGATCTCGGTGCGCGGCGTAAAGAAGCGCGCCCGGACGCTGTGATCGTCACCGTCGGGTGCAAGAATGAAGGCGGTCTCGGCGTTGTTGAGCTCACGCGCCACCGCCAGCATCTGCGCATCGCTCAACACCTCGGCGTTCAGCACCACCCCGGTCGGGTTACCGGTGAACGGCTCGCGGGTGAAAGCGTCCACCTGATGAATCTCGATCGTGCGCGTCATCGTTCCCATCCGCCCCCCGGGGCCCCGCACATTCTATTCCTATCGCACGGCGGGTGGCTGCCACGGCGGAGCCGGGGGCACGGCATGCAATACTGGGTGGCACATCATTTGGGGGTTGTCATGGACATCGGCGTCGAAATAAGTCTCTATCCGCTCAAGGACGACTACGTGCCGCAGATCCACGCGTTCATCGAGGGGCTGAGCCGCGATCAACGGCTCAAGGTCGTCACCAACAGCATGAGCACGCAGGTATTCGGCGCCTTCGAGGTTGTCATGGATGCGCTGCGGGGGGCGCTGGGCGCCAGTTTTGCCGCCCTGGGCGCCGAGGCGCAACGGGCCGTGTTCGTGATGAAGGTATTCGGGCCGCTGCCCGCGGCCTGACGCGCGCGGCCGCAGGTTCGCGGCTCTGGCGGCGCGCGGAGCGAACCGGCACACTACCGAGACAATCCGCCGCACAGACAGTCGCGGGGTGGAAGGGGTCAATGGCGCTCTTACGTGTCGTGGATCGCGACGGAGTCGAGCATGAGGTCGACGGCACGACCGGGCTCAAGCTGATGGAGAACCTGCGGGAACTCGACTATGGGGTGGCCGCCATCTGCGGCGGCATGTGCTCGTGCGCCACCTGTCACGTCTATGTCGATCCCGAGTGGCAGGGGAAGCTTCCGCCGATGATGTCGGACGAGCGCGAGCTGCTCGCCGAGCTGGCGCACTACCGGGAAAACTCACGCCTCTCGTGCCAGGTCGAGCTCACGCCGGCGCTGGCCGGGCTGCGCGTGACCGTCGCGCCCGACGAGTAGCGAGCGCCGATGTCCGCCGCCAGCGTGCAGTTCGAGACCCACGGCGCGGTGGCGCTGGTGCGGCTCAATCGCCCCGATCATTCCAACACCCTCAACCTGCAGATGGCGATGGACCTGCTGGCCGCCGCCATGGCCTGCGCGCGCAACGCCGCGGTGCGCGCCGTGGTGCTGACCGGCGCCGGCCGGCATTTCTCCTTCGGCGGCGACCTGCGCGCGATGCCGTCCCGTGAATTGAGCCTCGATGGCCATGTGCGCGAGCTCACGACCTACCTGCACGCGGCGATCTCGCACTTCGTGCGTATGGACGCGCCGGTGATCGCCGCCGTCAACGGTACCGCGGCCGGTGCCGGGGTCGGTCTGGTGGCCATGGCCGATCTGGCGCTGTGCGGTCAGAGCTCGAAATTCAATCTCGCCTACACCAGCGTCGGGCTCACCCCCGATGGCGGTACCTCGTTCCTGTTACCGCGCACGGTCGGGTTGAAACGCGCCATGGAGCTGCTGCTGCTGAATCGCACTCTGAGCGCCCAGGAGGCCCTGTCCTGGGGTCTGGTGAACGAGGTGGTGGATGATGCGGGGCTGCTCGAGCGTGCCGTCACCGTCGCCGAGCAGCTGACGCGCGGGCCTCTCAGCGCCTATGGCGCCACCAAGCGCCTGATGGCCCATTCGCTCGGCGCGTTCGAGTCGCAGATGGTCCTCGAGGGCGAGACCATCGCCAGGCAGGCCGCGGGGAGCGATGCGGCCGAGGGGATCGGCGCGTTCCTCGAGAAGCGCACAGCACGCTTCCCCGGCAGGGCGCCGCGCTGAGCGCGGCGCTGCGGCAGGCGCACTCGCATGGTGTCTTTCGTCGCAGCGATGGTAGTGGCCCTGGTGCTGATCGTGGCGCGCGTCTACTTCAAGCTGCGCGCCGCGCAGCGCTCGCGGGTCGCGAGCTGGGACGCGCAGCTCATCGAGCGGTTGCGCTCGCGCGGCTACGTGCCATTCAACGACTACGCGGTCGATTTCTTCCTTGCCCTGCCTGACGAGTCAGCGTGTCAGCGGGTGCGTGCCCGGCTCGAGCCGGAGTTCAGTGTCGACATCAAGTCGATGCAGGAGGAGGGCGAGCTGCCTTTCAGCCTGCATGCCACCAAGAGCATGCGCCTCATCCTGCAGGACATGCAGGCGCTGAGTGCGCGCATGACGACGCTCGCCGAAGAGTTCCACGGGCGCTACGACGGCTGGGCGGCATAACGCGCGCCTCGCTCCGGGCGCGCACGCCTGCTGCGCCGTCAGCGCTTCTCAGTCTGCCGCTTGACCGCGTCCGCTGCGGCGGCGATCGCCGCCGGGTCGCCGAGGTAGCGCCGCGTCCGCGGGCGCAAGCGGTCGTCGAGCTCGTAGAGCAGCGGTACGCCGGTCGGGATGTTGAGCTCCACGATCTCGCTCTCGCTCACCTCATCGAGCATCTTCACCATGGCGCGCAGACTGTTGCCGTGCGCCACGACCAGCACGTCGTGCCCGATGCGCAGCTCCGGCGCGATGCGTGCGTGCCAGAACGGCAGCACGCGCGCCAGCGTGTCCTTGAGCGACTCGGTGGCGGGCAGTTCCTGCGGGGCGATGCCGGCATAGCGTGGATCGAGACGCGGGTGGCGCGGGTCATCGGCCGGCAGCGGCGGCGGCGGCATGTCGTAGCTGCGGCGCCAGATCTTCACCTGCGCCTCACCGTGCTGGGCCACCGTCTGGGCCTTATCGAGGCCCTGCAGCGCGCCGTAGTGGCGCTCGTTGAGCCGCCACGAGCGCTCCACCGGCACCCACATGCGGTTCATTCCATCGAGCATGATCCACAGCGTGCGCACCGCGCGCTTCAGCACTGAGGTGAAGGCGATGCCGATCTCGAGCTGCTCCTTGAGCAGCTCGGTTGCGGCCTGTGCGGCTTCCGCGCGACCCTGCTCCGAGAGATCGACGTCGGTCCAGCCTGTGAAGAGATTCTCCAGGTTCCAGACGCTCTGGCCGTGACGGACCAGGATCAGCTTGCCGGGCACGGCGCGCTCAGTTCGCCAGGCGGCGGACGGTCTCGAGGCCGACCGTCAGCGTGGCGAAATCGGCGGCGCCGGCCGTGCGCATGTCGGTAAGGGTGCGCTGCCAGTGGGCCAGTGCCTTGTCGGAGGCCTGCAGCCAGGCGTTGACCCGCGCGCTCGCTGAGCCGCGGTCGCGGCGCATCAGCACCCGCTCGGTAAGGCGGCGGTGAACCCGCAGCGCGCCGTCGCGCAGCCCGGTACGGGCGATCGCCTGCCACGGGCCATCGACCGTCAGCTTGTCGATGCGGCCGCGCAGCCAGTCGACGCCGGTTAAGGTGCCGACCTCGAAGTAGACGCGTGCGGTCTCGGTCACGCTCACCTTGTGGGCGCCGGCGATCTCGACGATGTCGAGCGCCGCATTCAGGGCCTCGAGACTGGCGACGCGCGCCGCGAGATGCGGCGGCAGTCCTGCCTCCGTGTAGCGGCGCCGCGCTTCGTTGAAGCGCTCGAGCTCGCCCCCGGAGAGCAGCTCCGCGATCCCTGCCTCGAGCTGCTGCACGCCGCTGCGGAACTCCCGTACCGCGGCGTCGACCTGCAGATCACGACGGCGCGCGCCGAGCAGCCAGTAGGTGGCGTGACGCAGCAGGCGGCTGGTCTGGAAGGCGGCTTCGTATTGCAGGGTCGCCGGCACGCGGTTGTCGAGCGCCTCGATCTGCTCCCACACCTCGCGCATGGTGAAGATCTCGCGCGCCGCGGTGTAGGCGCGCGCGATCTGCGCGGGCGCGGCGCCGGTGTCTTCCTGCGCGCGCGTCACGAAGGTCGGTCCCATGCGGTTGATGAGACTGTTGGTGGTGGCGGTGGCGATGATCTCGCGCCGCAGCCGATGGTGAGTGATGGTGCGCCCGAAACTCTCCTGCACGGGGGCGGGGAAGTAGCGCACCAATTCCGCCGACAGGTACGGGTCTTCGGGCACATCCGAGGTGAGCAGGTGCTCGTTGAGCCAGATCTTGCTGTAGGCGAGCAGGATCGCGAGCTCCGGGCGGGTGAGTCCCAGGCCGCGTTTGCGCCGCTCGGTGAGCTCATCGTCGCTGGGCAGGAACTCGAGGGCGCGGTTCAGATCCCCAGAGCGCTCCAGCGAGCGGATCAGATGCTGAAACTCCTGGACGCGCGCCGCGGACTGCATCTCGAGCGTACTGATCGCCTGGCTCTGCAGATAGTTGTTGCGCAACACCAGCTCGGCGACCGCGCGCGTCATCCTCGCCAGCAGCCGGTCGCGAGCGCGGCGTGTCAGCTTGCCGTCCGCAACCTGAGGGTTGAGCAGGATCTTGATGTTCACCTCGACGTCCGAGGTATTGACGCCGGCGGAGTTGTCGATGAAGTCGGTATTCAGACGGCCGCCCTTGAGGGCGTACTCGATGCGGCCGCGCTGCGACAGCCCGAGGTTGCCGCCCTCACCGACCACCCTGGCGCGCAGCTCCTTGCCGTTGACGCGCACACCGTCGTTGGTGCGATCGCCGACCTCGGCGCTGCGCTCGTCGCTCGCCTTGACGTAGGTGCCGATACCGCCGTTCCACAGCAGGTCGACGGGCAGGCGCAGGATGGCGCGGATCACCTCATTCGGGGCCGCGTTGGCGGAGTCCAGCCCGAGGAGTACGCGTGCCTCCGCCGGCAGCGCGATCGACTTGGCGGAGCGCGGGAACACGCCGCCGCCGCGCGACAGTTTCTTGCGGTCGTAGTCATCCCAGCTCGAGCGCGGCAGCGCGAACAGGCGGGCGCGCTCGGCGAAGCTGGTCACCGCATCCGGATCCGGGTCGAGGAAGATGTGGCGATGATCGAACGCCGCCTGCAGCCGGATGTGACGCGACAGCAGCATGCCGTTGCCGAACACATCGCCTGACATGTCGCCGATGCCCGCCACCGTGAAGTCGGTCTTTTGCGTGTCGGTGCCCATCTCGCGGAAGTGGCGCTTGACGCACTCCCAGGCGCCGCGTGCCGTGATGCCCATTTTCTTGTGGTCGTAGCCAGCCGAGCCTCCGGAGGCGAACGCATCGCCGAGCCAAAAGTGGTACTCGGCGGAGATGGCGTTGGCGATGTCGGAGAAGGTGGCGGTGCCCTTGTCCGCGGCCACCACCAGGTAGGGGTCGTCGCCGTCGCGCCGCACCAGCTGCGGTGGCGGCACGATGCGCCCGGAGACGATGTTGTCGGTGAGGTCGAGCAGCCCACGGATGAAGGTCTGGTAGCAGGCGATCCCTTCGGCCTGGATCTCCTCGCGGCTGCCCGCGAGTCGCTTGGGCACGAAGCCGCCCTTGGCCCCCACCGGAACGATCAGCGTGTTCTTGACGTTCTGGGCCTTCATGAGGCCGAGGACTTCGGTGCGGAAATCCTCACGCCGGTCCGACCAGCGGATGCCGCCGCGCGCCACGTAGCCCATGCGCAGGTGCACACCCTCGACGCGTGGACTGTAGACGAAGATCTCGAACTTAGGCTTCGGCAACGGCAGGTCCGCGATCTGCGACGGATCGAACTTGAACGACAGGTAGTTCTTCGGCTGACCGGCGGCGCTGCTCTGGTAGAAGTTGGTGCGCAGCGTGGCGCGCACCAGCGTGAGGTAGGCACGCAGGATACGGTCGTCGTCGAGGCTTGCGACGGCATCGAGGCCGCTGCGGATCTGCGCCACCAGGGCCTCGGCGGCCCGCTCGGCGCGGGCGCTGCGCGCGGCCGCGGGCTCGAAGCGCTGCTCAAAAAGCCGCACCAGATTGCGCGTGATGGCGGTGTTGCCGGCGAGCGTACGCTCCATGTAGATCTGGCTGAACGGCACGCCGGTCTGCAGCAGATACCGGCAGTAGGCGCGCAGCACCACGATCTGCCGGGCGCTCAGATCCGCCCCGAGCACCAGGCGGTTGAAGCCGTCGTTCTCTATCGTGCCGCTCCAGGCGGCCAGGAACGCCTCGCGGAAGCCGCTCTCCACGCGCGCGATGTCGACGATGAGTCCGTCGCGGTGCTCGAGCTCAAAGTCCTGAATCCAGGCCGCGCCACCGCCCTCCGGCCAGGCGAGCGGATAGGGGCGCTCGGAGATCACCCGCAGGCCGAAGTTCTCCAGCATCGGCAGGATGTCGGAGATCGGCACCGGATCGCCGAGCTTGGCGACCTTCAGGTGTACGCGCTTGGCCTTCTGCGTGGCCGGCCGGTACAGCTTCAAACGCAGCGCCTGAGGCGCCTCGCGCAGCGCCTCGAGGTCCGCGAGGTCATCGAGTACCGTGGCCGGATCCACGTCATCCTGATAGGCGATCGGGAAGGCGTGGCGGTAGCGGGCGAGCAGCGCGAGTCCCGCGGCTTCGCCGCGCTCGCGGATCAACAGCTCCCGCAGCCGGTCGAACCAGGTGAGGGCGGCATCCGCGATGCGCCGCTCGAGCGCCGCGAGGTCCGGCTTGTGAGGCTCGTCCGGATCGGTGCGCACCACGACGTGGACGCGCGCGTGGCTCGACCCCGAGATCTGTGCGTGGCTCTCGACGCTCGTGCCGGCGAAGCCCTCGAGTGCGATCCGCTCGATGCGCTGGCGCACCTCGGTGTTGTAGCGATCGCGCGGCACGTACACCAGGCAGGAGTAGAAACGCTGGTAGGGGTCGCGTCGCACCAGCAGGCGCACCGTGCGCCGCTCATAAAGATTCACCACGCCGCGCACGATGCGGACCAGGTCGGGTACGCCGGCCTGGAACAGCTCGTCGCGCGGGTAGGTCTCGATGACGTTGAGCACTTCCTTGCCATCGTGGCTGGCCGGATCGAGGCCGAAATGCTCGATGACGCTCTCGACCTTACGGCGCAGTACCGGAATCTCGCGCGGGCTGCCGTGATAAGCGGTCGAGGTCCAAAGGCCAAGGAAGCGGTGCTCGCCATCGACCAGGCCGCGGCTGTTGAAGGTCTTGACGCCGACGTAGTCCAGGTACTCGGCGCGATGCACGGTGGCGATCGAGTTGGCCTTGGTCACGATCAGCAGCTCGGGCTCGCGCGCGCGTGCACGCACCGCGCCGCGCAGCACGGTCGGCGCTGCGCGCCGCGCGCCGCGCCTGCCGGCGAGCACCCCGAGGCTCGACAGCACATCCGGCACCAGCCGATCCTCGCTGCGCCCACGCTCGAGCCAGTAGTGACGGTAGCCGAGGAACACGAAGTGCCGGCCCTCCATCCAGTCGAGCAGGTGGCGCCCCTCGCTCACCTCCGCAGCCGGGAGCGGCGGCGGGTCGGTCTCGAGGCGGGCGATGATCTCGCGCACCCGCTCGCGCATCGCCATGAAGTCGGTCACCGCGTAGCGCACATCGGCTAGCGTTGACTCGAGAGTGCGGCGCAGCGACTCGAGCTGCTCGCCATCCGTGACACGGTCGATCTCGTATAGCTGCCACGACTCGGCATGCGCGGCCTGCGAGCCGTTGGCACCGATGTCGGTGAGGCGGCCGCGTGCGTCGCGCCGCACCTGCAGCACCGGATGGACGATCAGGTGTACCGCGAGCTCGGCCCGGCTCAAGGCAATGCCGAGTGAGTCGACGAGGAAGGGCATGTCGTCGGTAACCGTGAGCACCAGCGTATGCGGCGACTCAAAACCGTCGGCGGCGGTGGACGGATTGAATACCCGCACCAGCGAGCGCCCGGGCATGCGGCGGGTGCCGAAAGCGAGGTGGGCGAGCGCCGCCTGCGCCAAGAGGCCCGGCGGATGCTCGGCCAGGTCCTCCTCTGCCACCCCGTGGAAGTAGCCGCGCAGGAAGCGCTGCCGAAGGTCGTTACGGCCGCCACGGCCGGGTGCAGCGCGCGCGATGCGCTCGATCAGCGCCACGCGCGCGGCAGGAATGCTGCGCAGCAGCCGGCTGTCCTCGGTAGCAACTTGGCTGTGCATGGCGGCGCGCGATTATACATGCGGCCTGCTGCAGGTGAGCGTGCCGGCCGCCGACCGGGGCGCCTGCGGGGGCCGCCCGGGTGCGATCTGCCGCCCGGTACGGCGCCTATAATGGCCGCCATGAGCGACCTGCACACCAACCCGATGGGCACGGACGGTTTCGAGTTCGTCGAGTACACCGCGCCCGACCCCCAGTTGCTGCGTACGCTGTTCGAGCGGCTTGGCTTTCCGATCGTGGCACGCCACCGCTCGAAGAACGTGACGCTGCACCGCCAGGGCGACATCAACTTCATCATCAACGCAGAGCCTGAGTCGTTTGCGCAGGCGTTCGCACGGCAGCATGGACCGTCGGCGTGTGCCATGGCCTTCAGGGTGCGCGATGCAGCGGCCGCGTACCGTCGGGCACTCGAGCTCGGCGCGAAGCCCGGACCGCAGAGCGCCGGGCCCATGGAGCTCAACATCCCCTGCATCGAGGGCATCGGCGGCTCGCTCATTTACCTGGTCGATCTGTACGGTGAGCGCTCGATCTACGATGTGGACTTCCGTCCGGTCGAGTCGCAACTACGCGGCCAGGGCGCGGGGCTCACGCTCATCGATCACCTCACCCACAACGTGCGCCGCGGACGCATGGACGTGTGGGCGGGGTTCTACGAGAAACTGTTCAACTTCCGCGAGATCCGCTATTTCGACATTGAGGGCAAGCTGACCGGACTCTTGTCGCGGGCGATGACCAGCCCGTGCGGCAAGATCCGCATCCCGATCAACGAGTCGCAGGACGACAAGAGCCAGATCGAGGAGTACCTGCGCGAGTATCGCGGCGAGGGCATCCAGCACATCGCGCTAGCCACCTCTGACATCTACCAGACCGTCGACGTGCTGCGCGGCCAGGGCGTCGCCTTTCAGGACTCACCCGACAGCTACTACGACGGCATCGCCGCCCGTGTCCCCGGGCACCGCGAGTCGCTCGAGGAGCTGCGCTCGCGCCGCATCCTGATCGACGGCAACCCGGCGCGCGGCGAGGGGGTGCTGCTGCAGATCTTCACCCAGAACGTCATCGGCCCGATCTTCTTCGAGATCATCCAGCGCAAGGGCAATGAGGGCTTCGGCGAGGGGAATTTCCGTGCGTTGTTCGAATCGATCGAGCAGGACCAGATTCGCAGAGGCGTGATTTAGCCGCCCGACTGCGACGACCGCAGCGCTTGCGCAAGCGCTCGTATCTCCAGCACCACTTTCGCAACTGACTCTGAATCGCGCCTTAACCAGAACGGCGCTCTGGCTGTTCGCCGCCGGCAGAGCGGCGCTTTTCAGACATTGTCGACCTGAAACGTAGGCTTTTTCGAACTCCCATTTTCCGTTTGGCTGACGGGACGCCCGCTATCGGCAGGCGAGACTACGGGCATCGTCCATCAGCACACGAGAGAGAGGCCGAAATGAGCTCACGAGCCGCCAGTAGAATTGTCATTGCCGCTGGTCTTGCGGTCGTCTTCGCCACTGGTGTGTCGCTCATCATGGTCGAGGGGTCGAAAAACCAGGCCGCTCCCAGTGCACCGGTCGCAGCTGCGGCGCGGGCGCCTTCGGATCTGCCGCCGCCCGACCCGAGCGCGTCTGCGCGCGATGCCACCACAACGCCCGCTGCGCCGCCGGCCGCGCCCAGCGCCGCCCCAGCTGCCGCGCCCCCTGCCGCCGCGGCTCCCGGGCCTCAAGGCGGCGCTGACGGTCATTAACCAGTAGTCCGAGCGAGTCGATCCCGAGGAGGCCAGTGGCGGACCGCTGCTGGCCTCCTCCTGTGGGAAAGCTACGAGCGATGCTCGCGCGCCAGGTACTCGGAACTCTGCATCTCGATGAGACGGCTGACGGTGCGCTCGAAGGGCGCCTTGAGGCGCTCGCCCCGGTAGAGCTCGGGGGGCGGCGCGGCGGCCGACACGATGAGGTTGACGTTGCGGTCGTAGAGCTCATCGATCAGCTCGATGAAGCGCCGCGCCGCATCGTCGTCTTCTGCCTGCAGCACCGGCACATCCGAGACCATCACCGTGCGGTACTCGCGCGCGATCTCGATGTAATCGTCCGGGCTGCGCGGTCCGACGCATAGCGCTGCAAACTCGAACCACACGACGTCGTGCCCGACGCGCAGCACGGCGATAGGGCGTCCTTCGATGAGGATGTCGCCGCTGAGACGCACTGCGGGTCCGGCGAGCCGGCCGAACAGCGCCTCGAGGCGCCCCGGGGTAGCCGCTGCAGCTGCCGGCAGGTAGACCCCTGCCTGAGTGAGCTCGCGCAGCCGGTAGTCCGTCGTGCCGCCGAGCCGCAACACCTCGACGTGCCGCTCGAGGAGGGCGATCGCCGGCAGGAAGCGCGCGCGCTGCAGGCCATCCTTGTAAAGGTCCTGCGGCGGCGTGTTGGAAGTTGCTACCAACGTTACTGCGCGCCTGAAGAGCCCGGCGAATAGCCCGCCCAAGAGCATCGCGTCGGCGATGTCGGTGACCTGCAGCTCGTCGATGCACAGCACGCGGACCTCACGTGCAATGTTCGCGGCGATGACCTCGAGCGGGTCGCGCTCGTGCTGGGGCTGCGCAAGCGCCGCATGCACGTCCTGCATGAAGCGATGGAAATGCTGACGGCGGCGCTGCGCGAACGGCAGGCTGGCGAAGAACAGGTCCATGAGGAAGGTCTTGCCACGGCCGACGCCGCCCCACAGGTACACCCCGCGCACTGGGGTATCTTCCGAGTGCTGCCACAACGCCCGCAGCCAGCGCGGCCGGTGCGGGCGCTGCGCCCGCCGCAGGCGCCGGCGCAACAGATCGAGCTTGGCGAGAGCCGCGCGTTGCTCGGGATCGGGGCTGAAGCCGCGCTCGCTGAGCGCGCGGGCGTAGAGCTCTCGCAGGTCGGCGCCCCCGCCCACGCGAGTCAGTTCTGCAGCTCGGGCAGGTTGCGGAAGTGCTCGAGCGCCTGCGGATTGGCGAGCGCGTCGACGTTCTTGACCGGCAGCCCGTGGATCACGTTGCGCACGGCGAGCTCGGTGAGCTTGCCGGACAGAGTGCGCGGGATGTCGGCCACGGCGATGATGCGCGCCGGGACGTGGCGCGCGGTGGTATTCGTGCGGATCGTGTTGCGGATCTCGCGGTGCAGCGACTCATCGAGCTCCACACCCGGGCGCAGTCGCACGAACAGCACGACGCGCACGTCGCCCTGCCAGTCCTGTCCGACCGCGACTGACTCGAGGATCTGCGGCAGGCTCTCAACCGCGCCGTAGATCTCTGCCGTGCCGATACGCACGCCGCCGGGGTTGAGTACTGCGTCCGAGCGTCCGTAGATGACGAGCCCGTCGTGCTCGGTGAGTGCGGCGTAGTCGCCGTGGTGCCAGACGCCGGGGAAGCGCTCGAAGTAGGCCGCCCGGTAGCGCGCGCCCTGCGGGTCGCCCCAGAATCCGAGCGGCATCGAGGGGAAGGGTGCGGTACACACCAGCTCGCCGCGCACTTCCCGCACCGGGCGACCGTCGTCGTCGAAGATATCGACCGCCATGCCGAGGCCGCGGCACTGGATCTCGCCGCGGTAGACCGGGCGCGTCGGGCACCCGAGTGCGAAGCAGGACACGATGTCGGTGCCCCCCGAGATCGAAGCGAGCTGCACGTCCGCCTTCACGCTCCGGTAGACGAAGTCGAAGCCGTCGGGCAGGAGCGGTGAGCCGGTCGAGAGCACGCTGCGCAGCGCCGCGAGATCGACCGCAGTGGCGGGCGCGAAGCCGCTCTTCTCCAGCGAGCCGAGGTATTTGGCGCTGGTGCCGAAGACGCTGAGACGTTCCTCGGCGGCCATGCGCCACAACGCTCCGGGGTCGGGGTGAAAGGGGCTGCCGTCGTAGAGCAGCAGGGTCGCACCGGTCGCGAGCGCACTCATGAGCCAGTTCCACATCATCCAGCCGCAGGTGGTGAAGTAGAACAGCCGGTCGGTACGCCCGAGATCGGTGTGCAGCAGATGCTCTTTCTGGTGCTGCAGGAGCGTGCCGCCGGCGCCGTGGACGATGCACTTCGGCACGCCGGTCGTGCCGGAGGAATAGAGGATGTAGAGCGGGTGATTGAAGGGCTGGCGGGTGAATCGCAGTGGCGCTCCGCGCGTCCCGAACTGCCCCCAGTGAGTGGCGCGCGCGGCGGCCGCACCGAGCCGCGCCAGCTCGGGCTCCGGCTGCACGTACGGGATGACCACCACGCGCTCGACCGCCTCGAGCTTGCCGAGCACCTCCGCCATGGCGCCGAGTGAATCAAGCGTTTTTCCCGAGTAGAAGTAGCCGTCGGCGGTAAAGAGCACCTTGGGCTGGATCTGCCCGAAACGGTCGAGCACCCCGTGCACGCCGAAATCCGGCGAGCACGACGACCAGATGGCGCCGACACTCGCGCTCGCCAGCATTGCGATACACGCTTCCGGCAGGTTCGGCAGGAAGCCGGCCACCCGATCGCCCGGCACGACTCCCGCCGCCGTGAGGCCCGCGGCGACGCGCGCGACTTCCGCGTGCAGCTCGCTCCACGAGAGCGTGCGGCGCTGGCCGCGCTCGTTGCGGAAGATGAGGGCCTCTGTGTCATCGTTGAAACGCAGCAGGTTCTCGGCGAAGTTGAGGCGCGCGTCAGGGAAGAACCGCGCCCCCGGCATGGCGCGCGAATTCTCGATCACGGGTCCCGCGCCCCACTCGGCGCGCACGCCGGCGAAATGCGCCAGCTCGGGCCAGAACCGCTCGGGATGCTCGAGTGACCAGGCGTAGGTGTCCGTGAAGTCACCGAGCGGCGTGCCGGTGCGCGCCGTGACGCATTTCATGAAGCGCGTCAGGTTCGCGTTGGCGATGCGTTCGGCGGAGGGTCGCCAGAGTTCCGACATGGGAGTGCGTCAGTTGCGCCGCTACAGCGACTGGTAGTTGGGCCCCGAGCCTCCCTCGGGAGTCGTCCAGGTAATGATCTGGTAGGGGTCCTTGATGTCGCAGGCCTTGCAATGGACGCAGTTGGCCGCGTTGATCTGCAGCCGCCGGCCGCCGGCGCCATCATCCACCATCTCGTACACGCCCGCCGGGCAGAAGCGCTCGCACGGGTTGCCGTACTCGGCCCTGCAGCGTCCGGCGCAGATGCTGGTGTCGGCGACCTTGAGGTGCACCGGCTGGCTCTCCTCGTGCGAGTTGCCGGCGAAGAACACGAATGACACCCGATCGCGCGGCGGCAGCGTACGCGCACCCCAGTGGCGCTCCGGCGAGGTGAACTCATCGAGCTTTGCGAGCCGCGACCAGTCGGCGCTGTTCTTGAGCGTCCAGGGGGACCAGCCACCGCTCAGCATCTCCCAGGCGGAGTTTACGAGCCCCAGCCACATGCCGCGCTTGAAGGCCGGCTTGAAGTTGCGGACCTTCTTCAGCTCGCGTCCGCCCTCCGACGCCCGCCAGCGGGCGTCGAAGCCGGCGCTGCCGCCGGTCTCGGCGATATGCGCCCCGGCGAGCGTCCCGGAGCGGATCGCCTGGTGGACTCCCTTTATCTTCGCGAAGTTGAGCGTGCCGCCGGCATCGCCGATCAGGATCGCGCCCGGCATCTCGAGCGTCGGCGTCGACTGCCAGCCACCGGCGGCGATGGTGCGGGCGCCGGCCGAGAGAATCTCGCCGCCGTCGAGCAGCGGCTTGACGCTCGGGTGATTCTTGTACTGCTGGAAGGCCTCGAACGGCTTCAGGCGCGGATCACGATAGTCGAGGCCGACGATGTAGCCGACGTACACGCGATCGTTGTCGAGGTGATAGAGGAAGCTGCCGGCGTAGGTCTTGGAGTCCGCCGGCCAGCCGAGCGCGTGCTCGATGCGTCCCGGGCGCACGCGGCCGGCGGGCAGCTGCCAGAGCTCCTTGTAGCCAAGCGCGAAAGTCTGCGGGCAGTGTCCCCGCGCCAGCTCGAATTTTGCGATCAGCTGCTTGGAGATCGAGCCGCGCGCCCCCTCGGCGAGTACGGTGAGCGGGGCGCGGATCTCGACGCCGGGGGTGAAGTTCGGCCCAGGCTTGCCGTCGCGATCCAGCCCCATGTCGCCGATGCGCACCCCCGCGACCGCACCGTTCGCATCGAACACCGGCGCGGCGGCGGCGAAGCCCGGGAACACCTCGACGCCCAGCGCCTCCGCCTTGGCGGCGAGCCAGGGCGTGAGCTGGCCGAGCGAGATGATGTAATTGCCGTGGTTGTTGAACGGCGTGCTGTAGGTGAGCGAACGCGGCAGCAGTCTCACCACGAAGTCCGGCACCGGCTTGAACGAGCCGCGCGCGGTGAGGATGCGGAACTCATCCTCGGCGGCCGGCACTTTCATGCCGGGGTACTCGCTCGCCCACTCCGGCAGCAGCGTCGTCAGAGGTCCCGGCTCGAGCACCGCGCCGGACAGCGAGTGGGCGCCGACAGCGGACGCTTTCTCCAGCAAACACACGCTGGCTGCGGGCTTGAGCTGCTTGAGGCGGATCGCACACGCCAGGCCCGCGGGACCCGCGCCGACGATCACGACGTCATACTGCATGACGTCGCGCTCGATCGCGTCCGTCTGGCCGTTCGCTTCGCTCAAAACTCTCCCCCGCGAGCCGCAGCCTGCGCGGCTCTAAGCCACAGCTTACTTCGGCTGCAAGCGGATCGCGCCGTCGAGGCGCAGCGTCGTGCCGTTGAGCATCGGGATCTCGAACACCGATGCGACCAGCTGCGCAAATTCCTCCGGCCTCCCGAGCCGTGCCGGAAACGGCACCTGGGCGCCGAGCGAGTCCTGCACCTCCTTGGACATGCCATCCATCATCGGCGTATGGAAGATGCCGGGTGCAATCGACACGCAGCGGATGCCGAAGCGCGCCAGCTCACGCGCGATCGGCAGCGTCATGCCGGCGACCGCCGCCTTGGTGGCCGAATAGGCGACCTGGCCGATCTGGCCTTCGAACGCGGCCACCGAGGAGGTGTGGATCAGCACGCCGCGCTCGCCGTCCGCGCCCGCCGGACCGTTCTGCATGAGCGCGGCGGCGGCCTTGTCGCACAGGAACGTGCCGATCAGGTTGATGTGGATCACTTTGGTGAAGAACTCGCCCGCCATCGGGCCGTTCTTGCCGAGCACGCGCCCGGCGCCGATCACGCCGGCGCAGTTCACCAGCAGATTGAGGCCGCCCATGCTCGAGGCGGCGGCCTGCATCGCCGCATTCACCTCCGCTTCGGAAGTGACGTCGCAGCGCACGAAGCTGCCGTTGCCACCGAGCGAGGCAGCCGCTGACCGGCCCGGTCCCTCCTGCACGTCGAGGATCGCGACCTTGCCGCCGGCCCCCGCCACGTGTCGCGCGACCGCGTAGCCGAGTCCCGAAGCGCCGCCGGTGACGACGGCCCGGGCATCCTGAATCTTCATGGCATGCCCTCAGCGCCCGTGCACGCCGTCACTTCATCGCCTCGACGGCGAGCGCGACGGCCTCGCCGCCGCCAATGCACAGCGAGGCGATGCCGCGTTTCACGCCGCGGCGATGCAGCGCATAGACGAGCGTCGTCAGGATGCGCGCGCCGGTGGCCCCGATCGGGTGTCCGAGCGCGCACGCCCCGCCGTTGACGTTGACGCGGGCATGGTCGATGTCGATGTCGCGCATCGCGGCCATGGTTACCACGGCGAAGGCCTCGTTGATCTCGTACAGATCGGCATCATGCGGCTTCCAGCCGAGCTGCTTCAGCACCTTACTGATGGCGCCCACCGGGGCGGTCGTGAACCACTCCGGCTCCTGCGCGTGGCTCGCCCAGGCGAGCACGCGGGCGAGGGGCTTGAGGCCCCGTGCGGCGGCCGTCTCGCCCTTCATCAGCACCAGCGCCGCCGCGCCGTCCGAGATCGAAGACGAGCTGGCGGCGGTCACCGTGCCATCCTTGTTGAAGGCGGGTTTCATGGTGGGGATCTTGCTCGGATCGCAGGTGCCCGGCGTCTCGTCGCGCGCGATCACGGTGTCGCCCTTGCGTCCCTTGATGGTCAGCGGCGTCACCTCGGCGTCGAACTCGCCGGCCTCGAGCGCCGCCATCGCGCGGCGCACCGATTCGGTGGCAAACGCGTCCTGCTGGGCGCGCGTGAAGCCGTAGCGCGCCGCGGTGGCGTCGGCAAAGAAGCCCATGGATTTCCCGTCGAAGGGGCTCTGCAGGCCATCGCGCAACATGTGGTCGATCACCTCGCCCGGGCCCATGCGATAGCCGGTGCGTGCTTTGGGCAGCATGTAGGGCGCATTGCTCATCGACTCGAGCCCGCCGGCGAGTACCACATCGACGCTGCCCGAGCGGATCTGCTCGGCGGCCATCATCACGGTCTTGAGGCCCGAGCCGCACATCTTGTTGACGGTGGTCGCGGGAACGCCCTGCGGCACTCCGCCGCCGAGCGCCGCCTGTCGGGCCGGCGCCTGGCCGAGGTTGGCGGGCAACACGCACCCCATGAGCACCTCCTGCACGTCGCCGGCCGCGAGGCCGGAGCTATCGATGGCGGCCTTGATCGCGGCGCTGCCGAGCTGTACGGCGGTGAGGGGTGTCAGGACACCGAGGAAAGCGCCGATCGGGGTGCGTTTGGCGGATACGATGACGACGTCTGAAGCGGACATGATGGGAGCCTCGTGTGGTTCAGCGGGCGATGCGCACCCGCCGCCGCGGCGGCGGGCGGGTGGCGACCTGGGAGGCGCTGCGCGGACGCAGGCCGCCCTCGAACAAGGTAACGAATGCGGCGGCGATCTCCGCGCCGGTGAGCGACTGGTTCTCACGATACCAGTGCGCTATCCAATTAAGGGCGCCGGCGAGGGCGAAGGCCGTCAGCTTGGGGTCACAGGGCTCGATCGAGCCGTCCTGCACGCCCTCGCGGATCAGCCGCCGGATCCCCTGGTCGATCTCGGACTTGAGCGCCTTGATATGGCGGCTCATGGCAGGCGAGAGGTCCTGGTCCTCAGCCCGCACCATGCACCAGCCGAACTCGGAGGCGACCGCCTCGCCGTAATGCCGCAGCACGGCATTGAGGCGCTCACGCGCAGGCGTCGCGAGGTCGGTCACCTCGCGGAACGCCGCGCGGATCTGCTCGACCCCGGCCAGGAAGCACTGAAAGAGCAGCTGCTCCTTGTTACTGACGTAGTAGTAGACGGTCGGCTTGGTAACCTCGAGCGTGGCGGCAATGTCGTCGAGCGAGGTGTTGTGATAGCCCTTGTGGTTGAAGGCCCGGGCGGCGGCACGAATCACCGCCTCGCGCTTCACCTCGCGATCGCGGCGCCGCTCGCGGCTCGCCCGCCACGGGGAGGCGGTGGTGAGCGGGTGCTTGCCCGCAATGACGGGGGGAGTGGGGCGGCGGCTGCTCATGGGCTTGACAAGAGTATTATAGCGGCGCCGCGGGCCTCACCGTGCGCGGCCCGGCGCGCGCCATGCAGGGAATGCCGCGTTTGACCGGTCGCGAACGCCTCGATCATACTCATGAGTAGACATTCTACCCGAGAGTAAATAACGCGTGAACGCTCCCCTCAAGGGTAGCCCGGCGGCAGCCAGCGCCGGCACCGGACCTGCGCTGCAGCCGCCGTTGCGGTTTGTTTCCGCAGCCTCGCTGTTCGACGGCCACGACGCCGCCATCAACATGATCCGGCGCCTGCTGCAGGCGCGTGGGGCGGAGGTGGTGCACCTCGGTCACAACCGCAGCGTCGCCGACATCGTGCGCGCCGCCATCGACGAGGACGCCGACGCCATCGCGGTCAGCTCCTATCAGGGCGGACACAACGAGTATTTCGCCTACATGGTGGACATGCTGCGGGAGCGCGGCTACGGGCACGTTCGCGTGGTGGTCGGCGGTGGCGGCACCATCGCGCCGTACGAGATCGAGGCGCTGGAGCGCTACGGGGTGGAGAAGATCTACACCCCGGAGGATGGCCGGCGCATGGGGCTCGCCGGCATGATCGACGATGTTTTCCGGCGCGTCACCGCGGTGGTCAAGCCGCCCTATGAATTGCGCCCCCTCAACGCGCGTGATCACGGCCTAGTGGCGCGCACGATCTCGGTGCTGGAAGGCGCCCGGCCCGACGATGAGGCGCACGCCGAGCAGGTCCGCCGCGCCTTGTCGCGCTCACGGCACCGCGCGCCGGTGATCGGTATTACCGGTACGGGCGGTGCCGGCAAATCGAGTCTCATGGATGAGCTGCTCGGCCGCCTGACGCGCTCGTTCCCGCAGGCGCAGATCGCTGTGGTCGCCATGGATCCCACCCGGCGGCGCAGCGGCGGGGCGCTGCTTGGCGACCGCATCCGCATGAACAGCCTGTCGGCGGAGCAGATCTTCATGCGTTCGCTCGCCACGCGCCGTGCGCACCTCGCCACCTCCGCAGTGCTGCGGGAGGTGATCCAGCTGTACCAGGCATGCGGCTTTGATCTGGTGATCGTCGAGACCGCCGGCACCGGGCAGTCGGACACCGAGGTCGTCGACCTCGTCGACCTGTCGCTGTACGTGATGACGAGTGAGTACGGCGCGGCGAGCCAGCTCGAGAAAATCGACATGCTCGACTACGCCGACTTCATCGTGCTCAACAAGAGCGAGAAGCGCGGCGCCGAGGACAGCTTGCGTGACGTACGCAAGCAATGGCGGCGCAACCATGCCGATCGCGCGCGGCTCGGCGATGCCGAGCTGCCGGTATTCCCCACCATCGCCAGCCGCTTCAATGACCCGGGAATCAATCGGCTGTTCGCGGCGCTGTGCGCCGGGCTCGCTGACCGGCATATCGGCTCGGGCGACTGGCGGCTCGCGGATGCGGGGCCGACGGAGCTCACGGCGCGCACGCCACTCATACCCGGAGCGCGCACCCGCTATCTCGCCGAGATCGCGCACGGCGGGCGGGCGTCGCGCGCGCGCGCCGAGAGCCAAGCGCAGGCCGCGCGGCGTGCCTACGGGCTGTACGAGTCCCTCAAGACGCTGCACGACGCACCGCTGCCGTCGCCGCTCGACCGCTTTCCGGCAGAGGTGCTGGCGGAACGCGGCGCCGATGCCACGCGCCGCGAGCTGCGTGCGGCCTACAATCGCGCGCTCGATGAGATCGGTCCCGAGGGAGTGGGCGAGCTCAAGGCGTGGCCCGAGCGGGTGCGCTCGGCGACCGACTCCACCTATTCCTACAAGGTGCGCGACCGGCTCGTGAAGGGCGAGAACTACACCGAGAGCCTGTCGCACTCGGCGATCCCCAAGCTCGCGGTGCCGCAAGTGCGCGACTGGGGTGAGGTGCTGCGCTTCATCCTCACGGAGAACCTGCCCGGCGCCTATCCCTATACCGGCGGCGTCTACCCCTACCGGCGCGAGGAGGAGGATCCGACGCGCATGTTCGCCGGCGAGGGAGGACCGGAGCGCACCAACCGCCGCTTCCACTACCTGGCGCAGGGGCACGGAGCGGCGCGCCTGTCGACCGCGTTCGACTCGACCACGCTCTACGGTGAAGATCCGGATCCGCGGCCCGACATCTACGGCCGCATCGGCAACTCCGGCGTGTCGATCGCCACGCTCGACGACATGAAGAAGCTCTACTCGGGCTTCGATCTGTGCGCCCCCGCGACCTCCGTGTCGATGACCATCAACGGTCCGGCGCCGATGCTGCTCGCGATGTTCATGAATACCGCGGTCGACCAGCAGGTCGAGCGGTACCTGAGGGCCGAGGGTCGCTGGAGTGCGGCTGAGCAGCGCATCGCCGCACTGCATGCGGCGGCTTCGGCACGTGCCGGGGCAGCTCCCGCCTACCAGGGAGCGCTGCCCCCGCATCACGACGGCTCGGGACTTGCGCTGCTCGGGGTGACGGGCGATGAGCTCCTCGAGCGTGAGGTCTACGAGCGCATCCGCGCCGCGACCCTGGAGGCGGTACGTGGCACCGTACAGGCCGACATCCTGAAGGAGGACCAGGCACAGAACACCTGCATCTTCTCCACCGAATTCGCGCTGCGCATGATGGGCGACGTGCAGCAGTACTTCATCGAGCGGCGGGTGCGCAACTTCTACTCGGTGTCGATCTCCGGCTACCACATCGCCGAGGCCGGCGCCAACCCGATCTCGCAGCTCGCCTTCACGCTCGCCAACGGCTTCACCATCGCCGAGTACTATCTGGCGCGCGGCATGCGGATCGACGACTTCGCGGCCAACCTGTCGTTCTTCTTCTCGAACGGCATGGACCCGGAATACGTCGTCATCGGGCGCGTGGCACGGCGCATCTGGGCGCGCGCCATGCATGAGCGCTATCACGGCGGCCCGCGCAGCCAGATGCTCAAGTACCACGTGCAGACCTCGGGCCGGAGCCTGCACGCGCGCGAGATCTCCTTCAACGACATCCGCACCACGCTGCAGGCAATGTATGCGCTGTTCGACAACTGCAACAGCCTGCACACCAACGCCTACGACGAGGCGCTCACCACACCCACCGAGGAGAGCGTGCGCCGTGCGGTCGCGATCCAGCTGATCATCAATCGCGAGCTCGGACTCAACAAGGTGCAGAACCCGTGGCAGGGGTCGTTCGCGATCGAGTATCTGACCGACCTCGTCGAGGAGGCGGTATACAAGGAGTTCGAGGCGCTGTCAGAGCGCGGTGGAGTGCTCGGCGCGATGGAGACGATGTACCAGCGCGGCAAGATCCAGGAGGAGTCGCTCTATTACGAGACCCGCAAGCACGACGGCTCGCTGCCGATCGTCGGCGTCAACACCTTCCTGTCGGCGGCCGATGCCACCGAGGAGCACAAGGGCACGGAGCTGATCCGCTCGACCGAGGAGGAAAAGCAGGCTCAGGTCGCCGCCGTGCGCGCGTTTCAGGCAAGTAACGCCGAGCGCTCGCCCGCGGCCCTCGCTGCCCTGCAGCGCGCTGCAGCCGGTGGCGGTAACGTGTTCGCGCAGCTCATGGAGTGCGTCAAGGTGTGCTCGCTGGGGCAGATCTCGCAGGCGCTGTATCGGGTGGGCGGACAGTATCGTCGCAACATGTGAGATCGGGCTCGCCGAGGGCGGCGAGGATCGCCGTCCGCGCCGCATCGCGCAGCGCCGCGACCCGCTCGCTGGTGGCATCGGCGGCAACTGCGATTGGCGGCAGGATCTCGAGCTCGAGCCGCCCCGGCAGCGGCAGTGCGCCGCGCGGTGGCAACGCACGGCGCGTGCCGCGCACCACGGCTGGCACCACCGGGCACCCGGCGCGCACGGCACTGGCGAATGCTCCGGTGTGGAACTTGAGCAGCCCGGGGGCGGGGGTGAACGTGCCCTCGGGAAAGAACACCAGCGAGTGCCCGTGCGCGGCGTTGCGTATCACGCGGCGCGCATCTGCCGCCACCTGCGTGCGGTCGAAGCGCTCGACGAATTCCGAGCCGAGGCGCCGCAGTGCCCGGCCGGCGAGCGGCACGCGTGCCATCTCGCGCTTGATCACGAAGCTGAAGCGCGGCGGCAGGGCCGCGGTGAGCACCGGGCCGTCCAGATAGCTCGCGTGATTGCACACCACCACGCATTGCCCGGCGGGCAGGCGCTCGACGTGCCGCACCGTGAGTGGCATACCGCCCAGCCACAGGAAGCCGCGGGCGCAGGCACGTGCCGTGGCGCGCCGGCGCGCGGCTCCGGGCAGCACTTCGAGCAGCACGAGCGCAGTCAATCCCGCCGCGAGGAAGGTGAGGGCCACCCACACCGCATACAGCAACCGGAGTGGGGCCAGGAGCACCGTTGCCGGCCGCAGCGGCGGCCGCGGTGATTTCGCGGTCATGGGAGTGGGACGCGGCGCCAATTTCGGGTGTGAACTGGTTCTCTTTATGTTAACGCCGGAATGCAGATGTGAAGGTCATCACGTCGGTCCCTCCATGGTGCTCACCATACTGCGGTCACCACATTACCCGGAAGTCGGGGCCGTCACACGGTGCCTTGTGCCGCGCCTGCCCTGAGGACCAGCGAGTCGAGTCTTGTCTAACCAGGCAGCCGCTTACGCCATGAGCTCCAACGCCGATTCCGCTGACCCGGCGGTCTCCCGCTTCCTGGATGCCGTGTGGATGGAGCGCGGCCTGTCGCCCAACACGCTGGCCGCCTACCGCGCCGATCTCACCGCGCTCGCCCGCTGGTTGAGCGAGCGCAACGTGCCGATCATGCACACCTCGCGCGTCGACCTGCAGGAGTTCATCGCCTCGCGGGTGCGCGGCGGGTCGCGGCCGCGCTCGACGGCACGCCAGTTGTCGAGCTTCCGCCGATTTTTCCGTTACTACATGCGCGAGGGCGTGATCCGCGAGGATCCGACCGCGCAGATCGCCATGCCCAAGATCGGGCGCTCGCTGCCGCGCTCGCTCACCGAGGAGGAGGTCGAGTCGTTGCTCGCCGCTCCGCTGGTGAGCGATCCGCTCGGCAACCGCGACCGCACCATGCTGGAGGTGCTGTACGCCACCGGGCTGCGGGTGTCGGAGCTCGTCAACCTGCGCCAGAGCCAGATCAACCTCAACCAGGGCGTGATCCGTATTCTCGGCAAGGGCGATCGCGAGCGGCTGATCCCGCTCGGCGAGGAAGCCATG
Organism: Steroidobacteraceae bacterium; assembly: GCA_035568235.1. Lineage (GTDB taxonomy): Bacteria > Pseudomonadota > Gammaproteobacteria > Steroidobacterales > Steroidobacteraceae > 13-2-20CM-66-19. The sequence continues at coordinate 158,898 of DATMOK010000004.1, forward strand.
CGCTCGATGAAGGAGTTCGCCCGCGGCCCACGCGGCGAGATCCTGCTCGAGCGCCAGACCGACTATCTGTTCCCGACGCGGCGTGGCGATCGCATGACGCGCCAGGCCTTCTGGCACATCATCAAGCGTTACGCGCGCAAGGCCGGCATCAGCAAGGACCTGTCGCCGCATACGCTGCGCCATGCATTCGCGACTCATCTGCTCAATCACGGCGCGGATCTGCGCGTGGTGCAGCTGCTGCTCGGGCATAGCGATCTGTCGACCACCCAGATCTACACGCACGTCGCGCGCGAGCGCATGAAAGAGCTGCACTCGCAGCACCACCCGCGCGGCTGACGCGCGCACGAGCGCTGCACGCACGCGCCGTGTGTCTCGGTTCCCCGTCTG
>DATMOK010000005.1:0-110484 GCA_035568235.1 Steroidobacteraceae bacterium
GTGCTGCAGATCGAGAAGCGCATCCGCGGCCGCGTCAAGGCGCAGATGGAGAAGAGCCAGCGCGAGTACTACCTCAACGAGCAGATGAAGGCGATTCAGAAAGAGCTCGGCGAGATGGACGAGGGCGGCAACGAGATCCAGGAGCTCGAGCAGAAGATCGCCAAGGCCGGGATGCCGAAAGAGGCGCGCGACAAGGCCGGCGGCGAGCTCAACAAGCTGAAGATGATGTCGCCGATGTCCGCCGAGGCGACCGTAGTGCGTAACTACATCGACTGGCTGGTGAAGGTGCCGTGGAAGAAGCGCACCCGCATCATCAAGGACATCGCGCGCGCCCAGAAGGTGCTGGACGAGGACCACTTTGGCCTCGAGAAGGTGAAGGAGCGCATCGTCGAGTATCTCGCCGTGCAGCAGCGCGTCGAGAAGCTCAAGGGTCCGATCCTGTGTCTGGTGGGACCGCCGGGCGTCGGCAAGACCTCGCTCGGTCAGAGCATCGCCCGCTCCACCAACCGCAAGTTCGTGCGTATGTCACTGGGCGGCGTGCGCGATGAGGCCGAGATCCGCGGCCACCGCCGCACCTACATCGGCTCCATGCCGGGCAAGATTGTGCAGAACATGTCCAAGGCGGGCGTGCACAACCCGCTGTTCCTGCTCGATGAAGTCGACAAGATGTCGATGGACTTCCGCGGTGATCCATCCTCGGCGCTGCTCGAGGTGCTCGATCCCGAGCAGAACTCCACTTTCAACGATCACTACCTCGAGGTCGATCTCGACCTGTCGGAGGTGATGTTCGTGTGCACCGCGAACAGTCTCAACATTCCGCCCCCGCTGCTCGATCGCATGGAAGTGATCCGTCTTCCGGGCTACACGGAAGACGAGAAGATGAATATCGCGCGCCGCTACCTGGTACCGAAGCAGATGAAGAGCAACGGCCTGAAACCCGACGAGCTCAAGGTCTCCGACGGCGCGCTGCTCGACATCGTGCGCTATTACACGCGCGAGGCCGGCGTGCGCAATCTCGAGCGTGAGATCGCCAAAATCGGCCGCAAGGCCGTGAAGCAGATGCTGCTGCACAAGCGCGACCAGAAGTCGGTCGCGGTCGCGCCGCGCAATCTCGACAAGTTCCTCGGCGTGCGCCGCTTCCGCTACGGCAAGGCCGAGGACATGAATCGGGTCGGCCAGGTGACGGGACTCGCGTGGACCGAGGTGGGGGGCGAGCTGCTCACCATCGAGGCCGCGGTAGTCCCCGGCAAGGGAAAGTTGCAGCACACCGGTCAGCTTGGCGAGGTGATGCAGGAGTCGATTCAGGCCGCCATGACCGTGGTGCGCAGCCGCGCCCAGGTGCTGGGGCTCGAGTCCGAGTTCTATCAGAAGCACGACGTGCACCTGCACATTCCCGAGGGCGCGACCCCCAAGGACGGTCCGAGCGCCGGCATCGGCATGTGCACCGCGCTGGTGTCCGCGCTGACCAAGATCCCGGTGCGCTCGGACGTGGCGATGACCGGTGAGATCACGCTGCGCGGGGAGGTGCTGCCTATCGGCGGCCTCAAGGAGAAGCTCCTGGCGGCGCATCGCGGCGGCATCCGCACGGTGCTCATTCCGGACGAGAACCAGAAGGATCTGGTCGAGATTCCCGACAACATCAAGGGCAACCTCGAGATCAAGGCAGTCAAGTGGATCGACGAGGTATTGGCGGTGGCGCTCACCCGTCAGCCCCTGCCGGGGGAGCCGGCGGCGGTAAGTGCGCCGGCGGCGGTCGCTGAGGCACGCGACGACAAGCGCGGGCGGCGCAACGGACGGCGCATCAAGCAGGTAGTGCCACCGGCACACTGACGGGCTAGCATTGCGGCGCAGCCGGCAAAGACCGCGCTCTTTGCCGGCGATTTGCGCAGTGAGGTCGGGCAACTCGCTGCAGGCGAGTTTGTCCGAATGAACCCGGGTGCTTAGCTCAGCTGGTAGAGCGTCGCCCTTACAAGGCGAATGTCGGCGGTTCGAGCCCGTCAGCACCCACCACTAGAATAGCGCGCGGTGCCAGGGGGAGATCCGCGTCTTGACGAACCCAGCGGGGTCTGCGGTCTTCATCAGCTACGCCTCCGCGGACACGGAGGCCGCCGGTCGGATCGGCGCAAGCCTCGAGGCCGCCGGCATCGAGGTGTGGCTCGATAAGAGTGTGCTGCGAAGCGGTGACGCCTGGGATCAGAAGATCCGGCGCGAGATCCGCGACAGCGCGCTGTTCATCGCGGTCATCTCCCGAAACACGCAGGCGCGCACCGAGGGCTACTTTCGCCTCGAATGGCACCTGGCCGACCAGCGCACGCAGCTCATGGCCAGGAGCCACCCGTTCCTTGTCCCCGTTTGCATCGACGATACTCCCGAGAGGCACGCGGAGGTCCCCGAGTCGTTCGCACAGGTGCATTGGACGCGGCTGCCGGGCGGGGAGACACCGCAGTCCTTCGTCGAGCGCATCCAGAAATTGCTGCGGGCGGAAAACTCGCCCGTGCCGGCCGTGCCCGTTGCGCCGGGCCCGGCGGAGCCTGCCGTCAGGCAGCGCCGCGTGTGGCGCTGGACGGGGCTCGCGGCTGGCATCGCACTGCTCGCCGTGGGCGCGGTGTGGCTGGCGGCGACCCGTGGGTATTTCTGGCGCGATCCGCTCGCCAATGCCCAGTTCTCGCGCCTCACGGACTGGCCGGGGAGGGAGCTGGCGGCGGCGATCTCACGGGACGGCCGCAGCGTCGCTTTCCTTGCCGACCGTGACGGCCCGACCGACGTCTGGGTCACTGAGGTCGGCAGCAGCCGCTACCGCAATCTGACGCACGGCGATATCGTCAACCTGACCAACAACCCCGAGGTGCGTGACCTGGGGTTCTCGGCGGATGGCTCGCTGATTACGGTCTGGCAGCGCCGACCCGGTGGCTCGCGTTCTTCGGACATCACCATACTGACGCTGCCGGTCGCAGGCGGCGAGCCGCGCGCCTTCCTGCAGGGAGTCGGCGAGGTCGCCTGGTCGAGTGACGGCCGCCGGATCGCGTATCACGGCACCGGCCCTGGCGACCCGATTTTCGTGGCACCGGCCGGAGGCGGTGCCGCCCGCAGGATCTACGCCGCGGTCGCGGGCGTGCACAACCACTTCCAGGTGTGGTCGCGCGACGATGCCTTTATCTACTTCACGCAGGGTGTGCCCGGGGATCACTGGGATTTGTGGCGCATCCGCCCGAACGGCGCGGACCTCGAGCGGCTCACGTTCCACAATTCGCTCGTGACCCATCCGGTCGTGCTCGGCGAGCATACGTTGCTGTATCTCGCGACCGATGCGCAGGGCGGAGGCCCTTGGCTGTACGGCATCGACGTGCGGCGCCGCGTGCCACATCGCCTGAGCTTCGGTCTCGAGCGTTACACCTCACTCGCCGCGAGCGCGGATGCCACCCGGCTCGCCGTGACCGTGGCCCGGCCGAGCTCGGGCCTGTGGCGCCTGCCGATCTCCACAGGCGCATCCGTGGCGACGGCCGCGACGCCGTTGTCCTCCGACTTCGCGACCGGTGTCTCGCCACGCAATGGTTCCAACTACGTGCTGTATGTCTCGCGCTCCGCCGGCCGGCCGGGAATCTGGAAGCTCGCCAGTGGTGCGAGCCACGAGCTGTGGGCGGGATCGCCGTCCGACAGCCTGAGTGCGCCGGCGATTGCGGCGGACGGGCGTATCGCCTTCACGGTCGCAGACGGCGAACGAACGCGCCTGTACGTCACGCAGGCCGATGGCACTCGCCCGACCGTGCTCACGGACTCGTTTTCGCTGCGCGGCAATCCGGCCTGGGCGCCCGACGGCAAGTCGATCGTCGTCGCGGCGCTGCACGATGGCGAGCCGCGCCTCATGAGCTTCCCGGTCGCCGGCGGCGCACCGCTCCCCCTGGTATATGAGTATTCGCTCGACCCGGTCTGGTCGCCGGACGGGCAATTCCTGCTGTACGCCGGGGCGGATGTCGGCGTGTCGTTCCCGTTGCGTGCAGTCGAACCGGACGGCCGTCCTTATCCCCTGCCGGCTCTGATGCTGTCGCGCGGCGCCCACCGCGTAGTGTTCGGCTCCGAGCCCAACACCATTGTCGTGCTGCGCGGTGATTTCGCACGCAAGGACTTCTGGCTCATCGATCTCAAAACCGGCAACGAGCGGCGGCTCACCGAGTTCGCGCCGGAGTTCGACATCCGCGATTTCGATCTGTCGGCCGATAAGAGCGAGATAGTGTTCGATCGGGTGACGGAGAGCCCGACGATTGCCCTCATCGACCGCACCGGCTGAGGGCTGGCGCCCCGCTTTTGTGCCGGCGGCATGCATGCTAGTTTTTCTGCGTTGAACTGTGGCTGAGGGAAGCGCCATGCCCGTCATCGTTAGCGCAGTCATGTTCCTGCTCTGGGTGGCGATCGCCTGGCGCCTGTATCAGCGCGGCGAACTGCTGCTCGCCGCAGTGTGTGTGCTGGCGGGAGCCCTGCTTGCGATCGCCCGTCTGAAGCTTTGGCGGGCGCGCCACAGCGCGCGCACGCGCGACGTGCCGAACAATCCGTGAGCGCGCGAGGCACGTGCCGGCTGATGACCGGCACGTGCCCAGGTTTCACCGCGCCTCAGGCGAAGACGCCGTACTCGACTTGCAGGATCTCGCCGGTGCTGACGTTCACCAGAATCGCGTCCGTGTCGTCGCGCACCCATTCGTAGCCGGCCGGCGCTACCTCGAGTCCGAACAGCCAGTAATCGGCAATGATGTAGGGCGCCGCCCAGTAGACGCGCGGCAGGATCTGCCCGTATCCCCAGCGGTGCGCGACCCAGCCATGCGGTCGTCGGTAGACGCCGATGTGATACGTGCGCGCCGCCTGGAAGTTGTGTTGGTAGGTTCCACGGTCGAACTGCGCCGGCCGGCCGTTCCAGCCGTGCGGCTCAGCGGGGCGTTCGTAGCCGTGCGGTCCGGGATGCGCCTCGCCATGGGCCTCGGGGCGGCCGCCGCCATGCTGCGGGTGCTCCTCGTGCTGAGCGAGCGCGGGTGCACTTGCAGCGAGCGCAAGCACCGCCAGATAAGTGATTCTGGATTTAAGCGCCACCTGGGTACTCCTTGTCAGTGGATGAGTCGGGGGAGCGAGTCTAACCGAAGCGCACGGCGAGCATCGACACCGAGCCGCCATCGATCCCCTCGGCGGGAAAGCTCACGCGCTCGCCCGTGAAGCTCGCGCCGAGGACATAGAGCAGCGGCAGATAATGCTCCGGCGTTGGTACCGAGAGGAGCGCATCGCCCCCGAGCGCCGCGTAGTCGATCAGCGTCTCGTGTTCGCCCGCTACGAGCCGCTCGCGCACCGCAGTCTCGAAGCGCAGCGCCCAGTCGTAGGGCTCCGCGGGGTGGGCGCCCCACGCATAGGCGTGTAGGTTGTGTACTACATCGCCGCTGCCAAGAAGGAGTATTCCCTCCTCGCGCAGCGGCCGCAGACGCGTCCCGAGCTCATGATGAAAGGCAGGTGGCATCGTCTCGTCGATGCTCAGCTGCACTACCGGTATGTCGGCCTGCGGAAACACATGGCGCAGCACCGACCACGTGCCGTGGTCGAGTCCCCACGAGCGGTCGGCCTCGACGGGCAGCGGCGCGAGCAACCCGCGCACGCGCTCGGCAAGCTCCGGATCGCCGGCGGCGGGATAGCGCACTTCGAATAGCTCGTGCGGAAAGCCGCCGAAATCGTGAATGGTGCGCGGCGCCGACATTGCCGTCACCGCGGTGGCGGGGATGTACCAGTGAGCCGAGACGGCCAGCACCGCGCGCGGCCGCGGCGAGAGCTCCGCGCCCAACGCCGCCCAGGCGCGGGTCCAGGCGTTCTCGCGCAGTGCATTCATCGGGTTGCCGTGTCCGAGAAACAGCGCCGGCAGTCGCTCACTCATCGTCAACCCGAGCCGCTCTGACCCAACAGCTGCACTGCAGACTGGTAGAGGCGCGTGCGCAGTGCATAGCGATCGCTGGCGCGCGTCACGTAGCGCACCGCGATCTCAAGTCCCCCACCGCCGGGCGCGGGACGAATGGCGATGCCCGGCTGCGCCGTGAAGCCCGGCTTGCGTCCGCGCGCAGCGCGCTCCCACTCGGCCTCGGCCTGGCGGGTGCTATCGGCGGTCGCCTCGGTCACCTCTTTCTGGATCGCCGCCGCAATGGCCTGCGGGTGGCGATCGTAGGGCACGGTGACGACCAGCTCGTCCCACAGCCACTGGCCGGTGGTGGAGAAGTTGAAGTAATGCCCCTCGATCGCGAAGCTGTTGGTGAACGTGACGCGCCGGCCGGTGGGATGCCCCGCGTCGGTCCAGTTGCCGGTCTCGAGCAGCACCGTGTGGAAAATGCCGAGTCGCGTCACCTCGCCGCTCACGCCGTTGATCTCGACCCAGTCGCCGACCCGGATGCCGTGCTTACCCATGAGCACGAACCAGCCGAGGAAGCCGATGATGAAATCCTTCAACGCCACAGTGAGGCCGGCACCCGCGAGCCCGATCATGGTGCCGATCTGCCCCGGCATCCCGATCAGCACCAGCAGGATCACCACCACGCCAACGATCTGCAGCGACACCACCACCACGCTGCGCAGCGTGGCGACCTGGCGGCGGTCGATGGGAGCCCGCACGAGGAGCGTCTCGAGCCAGCGGTCGATGCACAGCAAAAGGAAGAGGGCGCCCAGCACCACCGCGGTGTCCACCAGCAAGGAGTGCAGGATCGCCTTCGCCTGCGTGTCCACTACGGCGCCCCACTGACCGTAGGTTGTGGCGAGACGTCGCCGCGCGGTGACGCGTTGCACACGGATCGTAATGCGGCTCTGCTCGGCGGCGATCTCGCGCGTCACGGCCGCGCGCGTGGGAATCGCCTGGCCGGAAGCGGCCGCTGCGCGCGGCGCAGCGCCCGCACTGCCCTGCGTGCCGGCCGCCGTGGCCTGCGGTGGCGCCGGTACCGGGGCCGCCGCCTGTGTTTTGCGGGCTGCCAGGTCGGCGGCGATCTGCCGGCTCTGCGTCTCGAGCTGCGCGGCGCTGTCCTGGGCATGCTGCTGCGCCCTGCCGAGCCAGCGCCGCTTGCGATGCAACGCGAGCCACTGGCGCACCTTGCCGACCAGACCCTTGAGGTTGCCGAGCGGGTTGGCCTCGGCGGTCGCCGCCTGCCGCTGATGCTCGGCCGCCTCGTGCTCCTGCTGCATCATCTGGATGCGCTGGTGCACGTTACCCCCGGCCTGCACCAGATCCTCGTTCGCCTGGGTGACCTCGTCCTGATCGAGCTCCTGCTGTGCCTGCGCCAGATCGAGCTCGTCCTGGATGCCGGCCCTGGCTCCTTGCGCAGATCGGGCGAGCGTATCGGTGAGCTGCTTGACGTGCGCCGTGTCGCTCTCGAGCTGCTGCTGTGCCTGCGTCACGCGGTCCTGGATGGCGAGGGCCTCCGCGCTCAGTTTGGGCGGATGCGCCTCCAGATGGCGCAGCGCGCCGGCGAATGCCAGGTCGAGCTCGTGGTCGGCGAGCTGCACGGCGGTCTGCGCGAGCGGCAGTTCTTCCGGGGTCGTGGCGAGGCGCGCCAGGCGCTGCGCGGTCAGCAGCGTGCTCTCATCGATCGCGGGTAGCGAGCCAGAGGCGGCCGGCTCCGCCTGCGGCGTGGCCGTCAGCGCGCCTACCGGGGTCGAGCTCGGGGGCGGGCGCGTTTCCCACAAGCCGTAACCGGCCGCTGCCAGCAGGATGAGCAGCAGCGCGGCGGAGATCTTCTGCAGCAGGCTCATCGCGCGTGGGTGGCGTTCTTAGCTCTTAGTATGCGTAGTACGGTCCCTGGGTACCACCGGCGGACATTCCCTCGATGGCAGTGAACACGTTGCGGCCATAAAAATACGGCAGCCCGAAGTCGAATAGCTGCCCGAGCATCGTGCCGGGCGAGCCCGCGAGCTGCGGGAATGCTGCACCGTTCGCAGTGGCGTTGAACATGGTGGCGGCGTCCCCGACGCTGAAGCTGGCGGTGAGCTGCGTGCCGTTCGTGCCGGTGATGGTCGCCGTGAGGTTGGCGGCCGTGCAGTAGAACCCGGCACCCGTCGTACCCTGTGCGCAGGTGGTGAGCGCGCTGTCGTCGAAGAACAGCGCATTGGAGCCGCTGTCGAGGATACTCCCCGGGTAGTCGGTGGAGTTGAAGGTGACATCGAAAGCGCCGACGCCCGAGCTGGTATCGAGGGTGATGATCGTCGCGCTGCCGAGCGCGTTGTTGCTCTCGGTGCCGATGCCGAACACGAGCGCACCGGTTGCGCTCGTGGCGCCGTTAGCCGCCACGCTCGGCAGCTCGACGATGACGCCGTTGTTGTCGGTGGTGAACGAGGCGACGGGGTTCGACACCTGCGACTCGATCGGCTCGGCGACCGGCGTACAGCCAGCGCCGTTCGGCGGGCACTCGTAGTAAGCCCCGGTGACCGCGGTCGTGCAGAGGCTGCCGCAGTCCTGCACCGTGGCGCCCACGCCGATGATGCCGTTGGCACCAAACAGCGCGACGGTGTCCTCCTCGGGGCCGATGCTGGAGCAGGAGCTCGGTACGTCGTTGTCGTAGGGAGCCGGCGCACCGATGACGTGAATCGGAATGCGGCTCGCCGTCTCGCCGGAGATCGTCACGTCGGCGGACGCCACGGGCCCCCAGCTGAAGCCGTCGGCGAACTGCGCGCACTCGATGACCGGAGTGGTTGTGTTTGCGACCAGCTGCTGTGGCAGCGACTGGAGGAAGGCCGCCGTGCTCGCCGTCGAGAGGATGCGAAGCCCCGCGGAGCCCGTATCCACCTCGATGTTGTCGATGGTCTGGCAGGTGCTGGTGCCCGGCTGGCAGACCGTGACACTGATGTAGGGAATATTGACCGAGGTGACCTGGTACAGACTGACCGTGAGCGCCGCCACGTTCGGGCCCGGACCGGCGATCGTCTGCCCGGTGCCGCCGCCGCCACCACCACCACCGCTGACACCGCCGCTGCCCCCACCGCCGCACGCGGCGAGAAACATGAGCGGCAGCATCGCGTTCAGAACCTTACGCATGGCTCGTTCGTTCCCTGTGAGGCGTCAATTGATGTCAGCGGCCGAGAAATTCTGCGGCAGTAGCTGCGGATCCCAGGCTCTGCCGCTGAAGGCGCGCAGCCGCCCGCTCGACTCGACGACGAGCCCCGGCTGCCTGACCGCAAAGTGCCGGTGACCGCCGGCGTGCGATGCCGCCGCCGCGCCCTGCGCGTAGCGCGGGTAGTAGGCACCGAGCAGCACTCGCAGGTCCGGGATCGTGGGACCGTGCCAGCTGACGGCAAATACCGTACCGTCGGCCCTCAGATACTCGCGCACCACGCCGCCGCCGGCGGTCGCAATCGTCCGGGTCTCATAGGCGCCGCCGGACGCCGTCGCGAGCGTGCCCTTGAGCGCCGTCCGGTCAGCCTCAATCGAGGCGACATCGCCCCCGAGGCCCGCCCAGGCAGGCGCGGCGCAGCACAGTGTGGCAAGAAGCAATGCCGTGAGGGTCCCTCCGGCAGGCAGCGATTTCACGGCGAGTTTCCTCAAGCGCTTGAGCAGTCCTTGTGGGGTCCTATGATAGGGCCAGCGGCCGCATTCCCGTCTGTCGGCGGTGCGCGACGTAACCTAACGCTCTGCCGCGCGGGGCACCCGTGCATAGCGCGCAAATCGGCCCCGGGTTGACCGCTCACGGAGCCGCCTTCTCCTGGCCCGTTCAGGCTGCGTTCAGCGAAAGCGCTTGTGGCCAACTTCGCGAATCCGCTAGGATTCGCCCCCCAATTCGGAGCGGTAGTTCAGCTGGTTAGAATACCGGCCTGTCACGCCGGGGGTCGCGGGTTCGAGTCCCGTCCGCTCCGCCACCTCAAGCCAGGAAAGCCAGCCACCCCACAATGCTTCAACGCATCGGAGATGCCTTAAAGGGCCGGGAGGGCAGTGCCCAGAGAAAGTGGGTCACCTACCTGCTGGTCGGCACCCTGTCGATCGTGTTCGCTGCCTGGGGCGCTTACGGCATCGTCAACCTGAGCTTCGGCGGTCCGAACTACGCCGCCGAGGTCGCCGGCAGCAAGATCAGCCTCGAAGAGGCCCGCAACGTCTGGCAGCGCGAGCAGTTGCAGTGGCAGCAGCGCTTGGGTGGTGCCGAGCTGCCGGCGGAGCTGCGTGCGCGGCTGCAGGACGAGGTCCTCGAGGGGATGATCCGCAACACCCTGCTCGCCGAGCGCACCCACGATCTCGGCTATCGCGTCAGCCACGATGACATCGTTGCCGCGGTCCACAGCACGAAGGCGTTCCAGATCGAGGGGCAGTATTCCCCCGAGGCGGCGCGCGATGCGCTGGCGCGCGCCGGCATCACGCCCGAGGCCTTCGAGGCGGAGCTGCGCGATGACCTGCGCCGCACGCAGCTCGAGGCCGCGATCCGCGGCTCGGACTTCGTGACGCCCGCGGAATTTCAGCGCCTGCGCGAACTCGAGGACCAGGAGCGCGAGGTGCGCTGGCTCGTGCTGCCTGCCGAGAAATTCCCGGCGCCGGCGGTCGATGACGCTGCGGTGCAGGCGTACTACGCGGCGCATCAGGCGCAATATCTGACACCCGAGTCCGCCCATATCGAATACGCGCAGCTCAAGCTCGACACACTGCAGAGCGCGATCACGGTGAGCGATGCCGACCTGCGTGCGGCGTATGAGAAGCAGAAGGATCGGCTCACGGTTCCGGAGAAGCGGCACGCGCGGCACATTCTCATCACCGGGAAGGATGACGCCGCGGCCCTCAAGGAAGCCCAGGACGTGCTGGCGCAGGCCAAGGCGGGCAAGGACTTTGCGGCACTCGCCGAGCAGTATTCCAAGGACCCGGGCTCGGCGCACAACGGCGGCGACTTGGGTTGGGCCGACCGCAACACGTTCGTGCCGGCCTTCACCACTGCGCTCTTCGGCATGCAGCCGGGTGAGATTCGCGGGCCGGTGAAGACGGAATTCGGCTATCACATCATCCGCTTGGATGGCATACAGGCCGCCCAGGGTAAGACCTTCGAGGAGGCGCGCCCGCAACTCGAAGCGGAGCTGCGCCGCAACCGCGCCACCGACCGCTTCGGCGAAATCCAGGAGCAGCTGCAGTCGAAATTGCAGCAGCCGGATGTGGATCTCGCCGCGCTGGCGCACGAGTTCCAGCTGCAGTCGGGTGACATCCCGCAATACCTCAGGGGCGCCGGCGCTGCGCCCCTTGGTACCTCACCGCAGCTTCAGGATCTGCTGTTCGGGGATCCGCCACTCGCCGCCGGCCGGATCGGCGGACCGGTGCTGATCGGCAACAACGCACTCGTCGTCGTCAAGCTGATCGAGCACCGCAAGCCGCAACCCAAGCCGCTCGAGGCGGTGCGCGCCGAGATCGTCAAGCTGATCGCCGCGGAGCGCAGCACCGCCGCGGCAGTCAAGGCCGCCGACAGCGCGCGCGCCCGGCTCGAGAGCGGCACGCCGTTCGATGCGGTCGCGCAGTCGCTGGGGGTCACCGCCGAGGCGGCACGCTTCGTCGGTCGCAACGACCCATCGATTCCGGCGGCGATCCGCGGCGCAGCGTTCGCAGCGCCCCGTCCGGGTGCCGCGCCGGTCTATCGCGCGCTCACTACGAGCGACGGCGGCGCCGCCGTGGTGGCGGTACTGAGCGTGCGCACCGCGCCCGCAGCCCCCGGTCCGCAGCAGCAGGCGGAACGGGAGCAGCAACAGTCGGAGAGCGACGGCACGAGTGATGCCACCGCCTACGTCGAGGAAGTCCGGCGCACCGCGAGCGTGCGCAAGAATCCGAAGGCCTTCGATTAGGTCTCTGCCTCGAGCGGGAAGCTCATGCCGACCGTGTTGAAGCCGCTGTCGACGTAGAGGATTTCCCCGGTGATGCCGGCCGCGAGATCAGAGCACAAAAACGCCGCCGCATTGCCGACGTCCTCGAGCGTCACGTTGCGGCGCAGCGGCGCCACTTCCGCGACCCGGCCGAGCATCTTGCGAAAGCCCGGAATGCCCGCGGCCGCCAGCGTCTTGATGGGTCCGGCGGAGATGCCGTTGACGCGGATCCCCTGCGGCCCGAGATCCGCCGCCAGGAAGCGCACGTTGGCCTCGAGGCTCGCCTTGGCAAGGCCCATGACGTTGTAGCCGGGGATCGAGCGCATCGCGCCGAGGTAAGTGAGGGTCAGGAGCGAGCCGGCACGGCCGCTCATAAGCGGCTGTGCGCCGCGGGCGAGTGCAGTCAGGCTGTAGCTCGATACGTCATGCGCGATGCGAAAGCCCTCGCGGCTGGTCGCCGCGACGAATCCCCCGGTGAGTGCCTCGCGCGGCGCGAAGGCGACCGCATGCACGACCACATCCAACGCGCCCCATTCGCGCTTCAGCTGCTCGAAAGCCGCCTCGATCTGACCATCCACCGTGACGTCGAGGGGGAGCGTGAGGCGCGCGCCGAGCGAGTGCGCCAGCGGCTCGACCCGCTCCTTCATCTTGTCATTCGGATAGGTGAAGGCGAGCTCTGCGCCCTCGCGGTGCATGGCCTGGGCTATGCCCCAGGCGATCGAGCGGTCGGTGGCGACGCCGACGATCAGGGCGCGCTTGCCGGTGAGAAATCCCATGTGTGCCTCCCGGCCGGATTATGCCGGAAGTCACCGCCGCTGTGTCCGCTGCGGCCGCGCTACCTCAGCCGTGGCGCACGATGTGGATGCGCAGCTTCTGTCCGGCGTGCAGGTGTGAATGCGAAGTCAGGCCGTTCCAGGCGAGGATCTGCGGCACGCTGCACTGGAACAGCTGCGCGATCTGCGCGACGGTATCGCCGCTGCGCACCGTGTACTCGACGCGCCGATGGTGCACTCGACCCGCGCCGCCTGCGCCGCCCGGCACCTGCAGCCGCTGGCCGGCGTGCAGCGCATCTCCCGGTTGCATGCCGTTCATTGCGGCGAGCGTGTTCACATCGACCCGATTGCGGTGCGCAATGGACCACAGGGTTTCTCCGCGGCGCACCACCTGCACATGCGGACGTCGCAGCCGCCGGTCGTGGCCGTCGGCCCGTGCTGCCGCCAGCAGTACCTTGGCCGGAAGCTCGGTGACCGCGGCCGGTACACGGATGTCATCCCCCACGGTGAGGCGCCCTTCGGGCACGTCGTTGAGGTCACGGATCACGTTGGCGGTGGTGTGAAAGTGTTGCGCCACCGAAGCCACGGAATCGCCGCGGCGCACGGTGTACTGCGTCACGCCCAGCATCTCGTCGGGCGAGAGCTGTGCAAGGTTCTGGGTAAACAGATCCGCGCGGTCCACCGGCAGCAGCAGGTTATACGGGCCCGCGGGGTCGGTAGCCCAGCGATGGAAGGCCGGGTTGAGCTCGTAGAGCTCTTCGGGCTTGATGCCCGCGATCTCGGCTGCGACCTTGAGGCTGATCTGGCTGCCGGTCGACACGCGTGCGAAGTAGGGCTGGTTTGGAATGGAGCTGATCTCGAGTCCGTAAGCGCCGGGGTCCATCACCAGCCTGCGCATCGCGAGCAGCTTCGGCACGTAGGCGCGTGTTTCCTTTGGCAGCCACAGGTTCCAGAAATCGATCGGTCGTCCGGCGGCACGGTTCATCGCCACCGAGCGCTCGACGATGAGCTCGCCGCAGTTGTAGGCCGCGATCGCGAGCAGCCAGTCGCCGTTGAACTCATCGTGCAGCGATTGCAGGTAGTCAAGCGCGGCGCGCGTCGATTCGACGATGTCGCGCCGACCGTCGTACCACCAGTCCTGGCGCAGTCCGTAGCGCGAGCCGGTGCCGGGGATGAACTGCCACAGACCGCTCGCGCTGGCGCGCGAGTAGGCGTACGGCTCAAAGGCGCTCTCCACCACCGGCAGCAGCGCGATCTCGAGCGGCATGCCGCGCGTCTCAAGCTCGCCGAGGATGTGATAGAGGTACAGATCGGCACGCCCGAAGGCGCGCTGCAGATAGTCTGGATTGTTGGCGTACCAGCGCAGCTGCTGCTCAATGGCGCGACGGTCGTCGCCATCGTCATTGAGCTTGAAGCCGGCACGCATGCGCGCGAAGAGATCCGTGTACTGCGCCGGCGCAGCAACTGCCGTGTCCATTCCGTCGCTGCCGGTTACCGGAGCTTCGGTACTCGCCGCAGCCGCGGGCGCGGCGGCCGGCGACTCACCGGGGGGGGCGAGGGCAGGGGTTTCGCCGGTAGCGGACGCGGCAGCCACCGGTGCAACCTCGGGAGCGGTCTCTGTCTGCACAGAGCCGGCGGCGCCGGTCGCCGCGGGTAGCGCGGAGGCGGTCTCGGCGGGTTGGGTTGCCGCCGGTGGCGCGGCCTCGGTTGATGCCGCAGCCGGCAATTGAGCCGCAGGGGATTCGGGCCGGGGCGCCGGGGCGTGGACGCACGCGCAAACGCTTGCCAGCGCCAGGCACAGCAGCACCTCGCGCATTCGTTTCATCGCTGCATCCTCAAGTTCCGTACCCCCGGTAGCCGTGCTAAGTTGCCCGGCGCTCGATCCATGAGGCGGGTCCTTGCTGTTGAGAGACGCTACTGGTTCAGAACAGCGAATTTAACCGCTAAGTTCACATATTTACCAGCTTTTCTATCGTGCCAGTTCGCACTTCACGCATCGCAGACAGTGAGGCAGCCCTTCTCGCCTGGTGGGGGACGCCGCTCGGGCGCTCGCTGCTCGCCGCCGAGGCCGAGCTGCTCGGCGAGGCCATGGAGGACGTCTTCGGCTGGGAGCTGCTGCAGATCGGTGCCTGGGGCGGTGCCCGCGAGCTCCTCGCCCGCGGCCGGACCCGTCGCCAGAGCCTGGTCGCGTCCGCGGCCTTTGCGTCCGGTGCGGACATCATCGCGCGGCCCTCGCACCTTCCGGTGTGCAGCGACTCAATCGACGCAGCGCTCCTGCCCCACACGCTGGAGTTCGCGCCCGACCCGTATGCAATCCTGCGCGAGGTGGATCGCGTGCTGGTCGGGGAGGGCCAGCTCCTGATCCTCGGTTTCAGGCCCTGGAGCCTGTGGGGCCTGCGGGCGCGTGCGAGCCGCAGCGGATTCCCGCCGGGCATGCGACGGGTGCTATCGCAGCAGCTGGTGCGCGAATGGCTGGTGCTGCTCGGCTACGAGGTGGTGGCCGCCTCGCGTTATCTGTACCTCGGCCCGTGGAGCCGCGGCCTGATAGCCGGCGAGGGGACCGGACGCATGCGCCGACCTGGGTTCACTTATCCGCTGCCGGCGGGCGCCTACCTCCTCAAGGCGCGCAAGCGCGTCTATACGCTGACGCCGATCCGGCCGCGTGTGCGTGAACGCCCGGCGGTGCTGGGCGGCCTCGTCAAGCCCACGACCCGCTCGCAGGCCTGATCTGCCTGGTAACGACACGAAAGCCGCGGCGCGCAGTACCGGTGTAGTGGAGATCTACACCGACGGCGCGTGCCGCGGGAACCCCGGCCCCGGCGGCTGGGCGGCGCTGCTGATTCGCGGCCCACGGGAGAGGGAGCTGCACGGCGCGGAAGCCCAGACGACCAACAATCGCATGGAGCTCACCGCGGTGATCCGCGCGCTCGAGGCGCTGAAGCGTCCGGTCGAAGCCCGGGTCTACACCGACTCCGAATACGTACGGCGCGGTATCAGCGAGTGGCTGAGCGCATGGAAGGCGCGCGGCTGGCGCACCGCCGATCGCAAGCCGGTGAAGAATCAGGATCTGTGGCAACAGCTCGAGGCGGTTGCCGCTCCACACCGCATCGAGTGGCACTGGGTTCCGGGACACGCCGGCGTCCCCGGTAACGAGCGTGTCGACCGGCTCGCCAATGAGGCGATCGACACATTGCAGCGCTCGGCCATACGGTAGACTCGCGCCCCATGCGACAGATCGTCCTCGACACCGAGACGACCGGCCTTGAGGTGGAGCTCGGTCACCGCATCATCGAGATCGGCTGCATCGAGCTCGTGAACCGGCGTGCGACCGGGCGAACCTTCCATCAGTTTCTGAACCCGGAGCGCGAGATCGACGACGGCGCCCTCGCTGTGCACGGCATTTCGCGCACCGACCTCGACGGTCAGCCGCGCTTCGCGGAAGTGCGCGATGAGTTGCTCGACTTCATCGCCGACGCCGAGCTCGTCGTGCACAACGCGGCGTTCGACGTGGCGTTTCTCGATGCCGAGCTCGCGCGCGTCGCGGGCGAGGCGCGCCGCGTCTCGGCTTTCCAGGTGCTGGACACGCTCGCCATGGCGCGCGAGATGCACCCCGGACAGCGCAATAGCCTCGATGCGCTCTGCAGGCGCTACAGCGTCGACAACTCGCACCGCGAGCTGCACGGTGCGTTGCTCGATGCACGGCTGCTGGCGGACGTCTACCTTGCGATGACCGGCGGCCAGGGCGCACTGGCGCTGACTGAGGCCGAGAGCCCGCTGCGGATTGCTGATGGGGCAGGGCCCGCGCGCGCGCTGGTGCGCTCCGGACTCACGTTGCCCGTGCCGGCGGCCACGGAAGAGGAGGCGCGGGCGCACGCGGGCATGCTGGCCCTGATCGCCAGGCTGAGCGGCGGTCGTTGCCTCTGGCCCACTGCCGAGCTCGCCGGTCCCGAGTTTGCGGCGCAGCGCTCGAGCGCCTGAGCAACTTTTCGTCTGAAAGCACGCGATGCTGACTCTGCGCAAGTGCCGTCTCGCTGTAGTGGGTCTCGGGTACGTCGGGCTGCCGCTCGCAGTCGAGTTCGGCAAACGCTTTGAGACCATCGGCTTCGACGTCAAGCCGGAGCGCATCGCGCAGCTGCGCGCCGGGCGCGATACCACTCTCGAGGTCACGCGCGAAGAGCTAAAGAGCGCCAAGCAGCTCAGCTTCACCACCGAGCTCGCCGACCTCAAGCGCTGCCGCGTGTTCATCGTCACGGTGCCGACGCCCATTGATAGCTATAAGCGTCCGGATCTCACGCCGCTGGTGCGCGCCAGCGAGAGCGTCGGCAAGGTGCTGCGCCGCGGCTCGATCGTGATCTACGAATCGACCGTCTACCCCGGATGCACCGAAGAGGTATGCGTGCCGATCCTCGAGCGCGAGTCGGGGCTCAAGTTCAACCAGGATTTCTTTGCCGGCTACAGCCCCGAGCGCATCAATCCCGGCGACAAAGAGCACCGCCTCACGACGATCCGCAAGGTCACCTCCGGCTCGACCCCCGAGGTAGCCGAGCTGGTCGATAAGCTGTACGCATCGATCGTGAAGGCCGGAACCCATCGGGCCTCGAGCATCCGGGTCGCCGAGGCCGCCAAGGTCATCGAGAACACGCAGCGCGACGTCAACATCGCGCTCATCAACGAGCTCGCGCTGATCTTCAACCGTCTGAACATCGACACCGAGGAGGTGCTGGCGGCCGCCGGCAGCAAATGGAATTTCCTGCCCTTCAAGCCGGGGCTCGTGGGCGGACACTGCATTGGCGTGGATCCCTACTACCTCACCCACAAGGCGCAGGAGATCGGCTATCACCCGGAGATGATCCTCGCCGGCCGGCGGCTGAACGACAACATGGCGCTGTACGTGGCCACGCAGATCATGCAGCGCATGACCGCCAAGCGCATTCATGTGAAAGGTGCGCGAGTGCTGGTGCTCGGGGCAACCTTCAAGGAGAACTGCCCCGACGTCCGCAATTCCAAGGTGATAGACGTGATACGCGAGCTGACGAAGCACGGCGCACGGGTCGACGTCCACGACCCGTGGGCGGACGCCGCCGAGGTACGCCACGAGTACGGCCTCAAGCTGACGCGCGAGCTGAAGCGCAATTACTATGACGTCGCGGTACTGGCGGTGGCCCACCGGCAGTTCCGCGAGCTCGGTGCGCGGGGCGTGCGGCGGCTGTGCCGCCGCCCGCACGTGCTGTACGACGTCAAGCATCTGTTTCCGGCCGCGCAGGTTGACGGCAGGTTATGAAAATCCTGCTCACGGGCGCCGCTGGGTTCATCGGCGCAGCGACCACCGAGCGGCTGCTCGCGCAAGGCCACGAGGTGGTCGGTCTCGACAACCTCAATGAGTACTACGACGTCGCCCTGAAGCATGCGCGTCTCGAGCGCCTCAAGCGCCACGCGGCGTTCCGCTTCGTGAAGCTCGATCTGGCGGATGCCGCCGGGGTGGCCGCGCTGTTCGCGCAGGAGCGCTTTCCGCGGGTGGTGCATCTGGCGGCCCAGGCCGGTGTGCGCTACTCACTCGAGAATCCGCAGGCCTATATCGACAGCAACATCACCGGAACCATCAATGTGCTCGAAGGGTGCCGGCGCACGGCCGTGCAGCACCTGGTGTATGCCTCAACCAGCTCGGTCTATGGGGCCAACACCAACATGCCATTCTCGGTGCATCGCGGCGTTGATCACCCGCTGTCCCTGTACGCCAGCACCAAGCGGGCGAATGAGCTCATGGCGCACAACTACGCAGCGTTGTTCGCCCTGCCGACTACGGGGCTGCGCTTCTTTACGGTGTACGGTCCGTGGGGCCGTCCGGACATGGCGCTGTTCCTGTTCACGCGCAACATCCTCGAGGGCAAGCCGATTGATGTCTTCAACAACGGCCACCACCAGCGCGATTTCACTTACGTCGATGACATCGCCGAAGGCGTAGTGCGCGCCGTCGAGCGTGTCGCGCAGCCCAACCCCGCATGGGACGCCAAAGCGCCGGACCCGGCGTCGAGCTTTGCGCCATTCAGGCTCTATAACATCGGTAACAACAGTCCGGTCCAGCTGCTGCGCTACATCGAGGTAATCGAGGAGGCCTTGGGGCGCAAGGCGGTGAAGAACTTCCTGCCGTTGCAGCCCGGCGACGTCCCCGAGACCAGTGCCGACATCGACGATCTGGTGCGCGACGTTGG
Organism: Steroidobacteraceae bacterium; assembly: GCA_035568235.1. GTDB lineage: Bacteria > Pseudomonadota > Gammaproteobacteria > Steroidobacterales > Steroidobacteraceae > 13-2-20CM-66-19. The sequence continues at coordinate 18,797 of DATMOK010000005.1, forward strand.
CTACCGGCCGGCCACGCCGGTCGAGGTGGGTGTCAGGCGCTTCGTCGACTGGTACTGCGACTACTACGGTCACCGCCGCTGACTCCAATGGGCGCGCCCATACAGGTTCCGCTGCTCGATCTGAAGCTCCAGTACGCCCCGCTGGCGGCGGAGATCCAGCAGGCGATTGCGCAGGTCTGCGGCACGCAGGCCTTTATCCTCGGGCCCGGGGTCAGGGAGCTCGAGGCTGGCGTCGCGGCCTACAGTCGCTGCCGCTTCGGCGTCGGCGTCTCGTCCGGGACCGATGCGCTGTTGCTTGCGCTCATGGCGCTCGGCATCGGGCCGGGCGATGCGGTGCTCACCAGTCCATTCACCTTTTTCGCGACCGCGGGCACCATCGCACGCGCCGGCGCTCGGCCAGTGTTTTGCGACATCGACCCGCTGACCTTCAACCTCGCACCCCCGGCGGTTGAGGCTTGCCTCACGCGCGACTGCGAGCGGCGCGGGGCGGAGCTCGTGCACCGTGCGAGCGGCGCGCGCGTACGCGGCCTGATGCCGGTGCATCTGTACGGCCAGCTGGCCGACATGGACGCGCTCGGCGCGCTTGCCAGCCGGCACGGACTGAAGGTAATCGAGGACGCCGCCCAGGCGATTGGCGCCGAGAGCGCAGCGCACGAGCGCGCCGGCAGCCTCGGTGACGTCGGCTGCCTGTCGTTCTTTCCGACCAAGAATCTCGGCGCGTTCGGCGATGCCGGTATGTGCGTCACCAACGATGCAGCGCTCGCCGAGCGCATGGAGATCCTGCGGGTGCACGGCGGTAAGCCGAAGTACTACCACCAGTTCATCGGCGGCAACTTCCGCCTGGATGAGCTGCAGGCGGTGGTGCTGAACATCAAGCTCCGCCATCTTGATGCCTGGACCGCCGGCCGACAGCGTAATGCAGCCTTTTACGACACAGCCCTGGGCCGCGCCGGGATCGGTGATGCGCTCGAGACGCCACGCGCCGCGCCCGGGGTGCGCCACATCTACAATCAGTACGTGATCCGATCGCGAGGGCGGGATGCGCTGCGCGCGCATCTCGCCGCCGCCCAGGTGGGCACCGAGATCTATTATCCGGTGCCGCTGCACCTGCAGCAGTGCTTTGCCTACCTCGGCCACCGGGACGGGGATTTCCCCGAGTCCGAGCGGGCGGCGGCGGAGACGCTCGCGTTGCCGATCTTCCCCGAGCTCACCGAGCCGCAACTACAATACGTGGCCGAGACGATCGCGGCTTTCCATCGTCGTTAGGCCGTACGGAACTTAAGCCTCCGGCGCGAGGTCGGAAGCTTCGCGAAGGGAGAAGGCAATGAGCATCAACCTTATGCCGGGACCTCGCACGGCCGTGTGGCGTGAGCTGGCGACGCACGCCACGCGACTCGCGGCGCTGCCGGTTCGCGAGCTCTTCAAGCGCGAGCCGCAGCGCTTCGAGCGCTTCTCGCGCGAGGCCGTCGGGCTGCTGATGGATTTCTCGCGGCAGCGCTTGGACGAAGCGACGCTTGCCAAGCTCGTGCAGCTCGCCGATGCGGTGGGGCTCAAGGCACGCATCGAAGCCATGTGGCGCGGGGAGCACATTAACCCGACCGAGGACCGCGCTGTGCTGCATGTGGCGCTGCGCCAGCCACCGGGAGCAGGCATCGGCGGTACGGACATCGAGCGGCAGGTGCTCACCGAGCGCGAGCGGATGCTCAAGTTCGCCGAAGCGGTACGCAGCGGGGCGATCAGGAGCAGCACCGGCGAGCCGTTCGCGCTGGTGGTGAACATCGGCATCGGCGGCTCGGACTTAGGTCCCGCCATGGCGGTACAGGCGCTGCGCGCCTATACCACCGGTGCGCCACGCTGTGAGTTCGTCTCGAACATCGATGGCGTGCATCTCGCCGAAGTGCTCGAGTCCGCGGATCCGCAGCGTACGCTCTTCATCGTCTCCTCCAAGACCTTCACGACGCTCGAGACGCGCACCAACGCCGACACGGCCCGCGCCTGGCTCAAGGGACGCTTGGGCGAGGCGGCCGTGCCGGCGCACTTCGCCGCCGTTTCGGTCAACACGGAGGCGATGAACGAGTTTGGCGTGCATCCCGAGTACCGTTTCGAGATGTGGGACTGGGTGGGCGGGCGCTACTCGATCTGGTCCTCGATCGGCGTGTCCGTCGCGGTCGCCGTCGGCCGACAGAACTTCCTCGACTTCCTCGCCGGCGGACATGCGATTGATGAACATTTCCGGAGCTCGCCGTGGAGCGAGAACCTGCCCGCCCTCATGGGTCTGATCGGCGTCTGGAACATCAACTTCCTCAAGCTCCCAACGCTCGCCGTGCTGCCGTACGACGACTCGCTGCGGCGTTTTCCGGCGTACCTGCAGCAGCTCGAGATGGAGAGCAATGGCAAGTCCGTGATGCTCGATGGCAGTACCGTCGAATGCGAGACCGCGGCGGTCATCTGGGGTGAACCCGGTAACAATGCGCAACACTCGTTCTTCCAGCTGCTGCACCAGGGCACACCGCGCGCCGCGCTCGACTTCCTGCTGCCGGTGCGCTCCTCGTGTGGCAACCAGCCGCAGCAGAACCTCGCCATCGCCAGCTGCCTCGCACAGGCGGAGGCCTTCATGGCAGGGCAGAGCGCCGACACGGTGCGCGCCGAGCTCGAGGGGCAGCGCATGACACCGGATGAGATCCGCGCGCTCATCCCGCACAAGGTCGATCCAGGCAGCCGCCCGAGCACCCTCGTCTTGTTCCCCCAGCTCGACCCGCAGACGCTTGGCAAGCTGATCGCGCTTTATGAGCACAGTGTCTTCACGCAGAGCGTCGTATGGGGGATCGACGCCTTCGACCAGTGGGGCGTCGAACTTGGCAAGAAGCTCACCCAGCAGCTCGTGCCGGCGGTGGAGGACAGCGAAGGCGGACACGGCGCACCGGGTCCGGTGCGCGAGGTACTGGCCAGGGTGGCGCAGTGGCGGCGGGGGACGTGAGGTCCGCCCAATCGCGGGCTACAGGATCCGGCGCTCTTCAGTACAATGCAAAGTTCGCGCTCGGGACCGGCCGCCGCTGCGTCCACTGATGCGCATGGCCGGACAGAACTAGACAAAGGTTTGTAATGCCCTTGATGCAACGTCTCGCGGGTTTCCTCGCAGCACTCTCCGTGACTCTTTTGATCGGCATCGTGCCCGCGAGCGGCCAGACCCCCGGATCCATCGCCGATACGGGTCTGCAGATCCTGCAGGGCCTCTCGCCCGAGCAGCGAGGAGCGATCGGGCAGCAGTTCGGGGGCGTCGGCGGCAATCAGAGCGGCCTCGGCGGCCGTCCTACGCCGCTCACCGAGGAGCAGCAGAGTCTCCAGCTGCAGCAGCAGCGCGATCAAATCGAGGATGAGCAGAAGCAGCGCGCGGAGTTCGAGCGCCTCAGCCTATTCCTGCGCGCCGACGATTGGATCGTCATCACCGTCGATCTCCAGCCGCTGCCCGTCGAGCTTCCGCAGAACCCGCTGCAGCCGGGCGCGGCAGCCACGGTGTCGGGTGTTCAGCCGCAGAATCCTCTCAGCAATCTGACGGCAGGTGCGACCCAGGGGTCCCTCGCAGGGACCACGGGAGTCCCGTCGACCGGTATGCCTAACGGCAACGCGATGGGACCCATTGCCAACTCGGCCCTGGGGCAAGCGGCCGCAATGGGCGCCACCGGTCCCACGACGGTGCCTAATCCGAACGCAACCGCCGGTGGTTACCTGCCCCTGCCCCCGAGTTGCAACGGACAGCCGAACTGCGACACCTCGATTCCGACTCGACCCGAGCTCACCGACGAGGAGAAGAAGCAGCGCCAGGATCTAATCGACCTGATCCGCTCGAGAAATCCGTACCAGCTGTCGCATGACGGTGTACTCACCTTGCCGGGGTTTGCGCCGATTCCGCTCGCGGGACTCACCGAGCGGCTCGCCACGCTGCGTCTGGGGTCGGAGCCGGCGCTGCGGGATCTATACATCAGGGTCACCAAGCTGCCGCTGCTGAAGCACGGTCCGATCGCGCTGAAGCCATTCGGCTACGATCTGTTCGACCACCCGGTCTCGACGTTCGCGCCGGCGACCGAGGTGCCGGTGCCGTCCGAGTACCAGGTGGGTCCCGGCGATGTGCTCGAAGTGCAGCTGTTCGGCACCCGTAACTCGGAGCTCATGCTGACGGTCGGCCGGGACGGCCGCGTGAGCTTCCCGGAGCTCGGGCCGATCAGCGTCGGCGGGCAGACGTTTGCAAACGTCAAGGCCGCGATCGAGGCGCGCGTCGAGCGGCAGATGATCGGCGTGCACGCGAACGTTACCATGGGCGAGACCCGCACCATCCGGGTCTTTGTGCTGGGCGATGCAAAATTCCCCGGCTCGTACACCATCACCGGCCTCGGCACGATTACCTCGGCGCTGTTCGCCGCGGGGGGCGTGCGGCCCATCGGCTCACTGCGCAACATCGAGCTGAAGCGCCACGGCGAGCTGGTGCGCAAGCTCGATCTCTACGACATGCTGATTCGCGGTGACACCACCGACGACGCGCGGCTCCTGCCCGGTGACGTGATCTTTATCCCGCCGATCGGCGCAACGGTCGGCGTCGATGGCGAGGTTCACCGCCCGGCGATCTACGAGATTCGCAACGAGAGCACGATCGCCGACGTCGTACAGCTTGCCGGGGGATTTACCCCCGAGGCCGACACGGCGCGACTGGCCCTCACCCGCATCGAGGCCAACCTGCAGCGCGTCGTACTGCAGGTTGACCTCGGCAGCCCCGCCGGGCGGGGTGCAACCGTGCGCAACGGCGACTCGCTGCAGGTGTCGCGGCTGCGTCCGACGCTCGATGCCGGTGTCGTGGTCCAGGGTTACGTCTATACGCCCGGCGTGTTTGCCTTCCATGACGGCATGCGGCTCACAGAGGTGCTGCGCTCGGTGGCGGATCTCAAGCCCAATGCCGACCTGCACTACATCCTGATCCGCCGTGAGCTGCCGCCCGATCGGCGAGTGGCCGTGCTGTCCGCCGACCTGAATGCGGCCCTGCGGGCACCGGGCTCGGCCGCCGACGTGCCGCTAATGGCACGCGACCGCCTCACAGTCTTCGACCTGCAATCGAGCCGCGACCGGGTCATACATCCGCTGCTCGAGGATCTGAAGCTGCAGTCCGACATCGCCCGGCCCGATGAGGCAGTGCGGATCGAGGGGCGCGCCAACGTCCCCGGGGAGTACCCGCTGCAGACCGGCATGACGGTGTGGGATCTGATCCGCGCCGGCGGCGGCCTGAGCGATTCGGCCTTCGGCGGCACGGCAGAGCTCACCCGCTCCGAGGTCGTTAACGGCGAGACGCGCCGCACGCAGCTCATCGACATCGATCTGGCAGCGGTGCTACGGGGTGATCCCGCCGCAAACCTGACGCTCGAGCCCTTCGACACGCTCACCATAAAGCAGGTCTCGGCCTGGACGGAAGGTGGAAGCATCACCTTGCGCGGACAGGTGAAGTTCCCCGGCACTTATTCCATCAGGCCGGGCGAGACGCTGAAGTCGATCCTGCTGCGTGCCGGAGGCCTGACGCAGTACGCTTTTGCCGGGGGCAGCGTCTTCACGCGTACCGAGCTACGCGAGCGCGAGCAGAAGGAGCTGGACATGCTCGCCGCCCGAATGCAGAACGACATAGCGTTCGTCGCACTGCAGGGGAGCGTCGCGAATCAGGCGGCGGCCGCTTCCGCCGTGAGCATCGGCGAGACATTGCTGGCACAGCTCCGCCAGGCCAAGGCCGTCGGCCGACTGGTGATCGACCTGCCTCATATCCTGCGCACTCCGGCGGGGTCGTCCTACGATGTAATTGTTCGTGACGGCGACGAGCTCATAGTCCCCAAGTTCGAGCAGGAGGTCACGGTCATCGGCGAGGTGCAGACGGTCACCTCGCACTTATATCGTCCGGGACTTTCCCGCGATGCCTACATTCAGATGAGCGGTGGCGAGACGGTGCGCGCCGACAGCGGTCGGATTTACCTCGTGCGAGCCGACGGCAGCGTTGTGCCGAGCGGCGGAAGCGGCTGGTTCCGCAGGTCCTCTAACGCACGCGTAGAGCCGGGGGACACCATAGTGGTTCCGTTGAACGCTGAGCACATGCCGCTGCTGCCGCTCTGGCAAGCCGTGTCGCAGATTCTTTACAACGTCTCGATCGCAGTTCTCGCCGTCCATACCCTGTGATTCCAGTCTGCGACCTCAGGGTGCAATGCGGCGCACCCTGAGGTCGCGCACCAGCCGCGCGAAGCGCTGACAATTTGACCGGCGGCGGTGGCCTGTTAAACTGGACTATCCGTTCACCTCATGAACGCATGCCATGAATGACGTGAAAGCCGAGGGCGGCGCGCGGCAGGTCCTCGACGGACCCCCCAGCGGTTATTTCCTGGTCGTTCCCCAGGGCCAGGAGCAGGAGGCCGTGTCGCTGGCGGCGGTGCTGGCCACGGTAGTGGACTCCTGGCGACTGATCGCGGCGGCGGTGCTGATCGGCGCGATGGGCGCGCTCGCGGTAACGCTGTTCATGCCGACGATCTATCGCGCGAAGATCATCGTGGCGCCCGTGACTGAGAGCGAATCGGTGGGCGGTCACGGGCTCGGCGGCATGCTGGGCGGCGAGATCGGCGGTCTTGCCTCCATGGCCGGCATCGACATCAGCGGCGGCGATGCGCGCAAGCAGGAGTTCTACGCGACGCTCATGTCGGTCGGCTTCGCGCGTGAGTTTATCCAGTCTGAGAACCTGATGCCGGTGCTGTTTGCCGACCGCTGGGACGCGCGCACTGGCAACTGGCGGCAGGGAGTGCGCATTCCGACACTCGGTGCCGGGGTGCGCATGCTGGCCGGCCACTATCGGACGATTTCGGAGGACCGCAAGACCAGCCTGGTCACGGTGAGCTTCGAATGCACCTCGCCGGAACTCGCGGCACGCCTCGCCAACCGCACTATCGAGATGGTCAACGACCGGCTGCGCAACGAGGCCATCAAGACAGCGGATCTCAGCATCGAGTACCTCGACAAAGAGCTGGCCAAGACCAACGTCGTGGGAGTGCAGCAGGGGATCTACCAGCTCATCCAGGAGCAGATCAACAAGTCGATGGTGGCCAACGTGCAGCGCGAGTACGCCTACAAGGTGATCGACCCGGCGGTGGTTCCCGACATCAAGGCCAGCCCGCTGCGCGCTCTGATCGGATCCATCGGTGCGATCGCCGGGCTGGTGCTGTCGCTATCGTGGGTGCTGCTGCGGCGCTCGGAGCGGGCGGCGCGCGCGTAACCGGGGGAGCGTCCATGGTGCTGTCCGACGAGGTGCGCTACCGGATCCTGAAGCTGCTCGAGGAGAATCCACGGCTCAGCCAGCGCGAGCTGGCCCGTGAGCTCGGCATGAGCCTCGGACGGGCCAATTACTGCCTGCGGTCACTGATCGGCAAGGGCTGGATCAAGGTCGCGAACTTCAAGAACAGCAGGAACAAGGCGGCCTACATGTATCTGCTCACGCCGCGTGGCCTACAGCGCAAGGCGGAGGTGACGCTGCGGTTCCTGCAGAGGAAGACCCGGGAGTACGAGGAGCTGCGCGCCGAGATCGAGCGCGTCCGTGCCGATGCGGAGCGCCTGCAGTAGCGCCAGCCCCGGGGTTCAGCACGGAGTCCGAATGTTTGACGACAAATCGATTCTGATCACGGGCGGCACCGGCTCATTCGGCCGGGAGTGCGTGCGCACCGTACTCCAGCGCTTCAAGCCGCGCCGCCTCATCGTGTTCTCGCGCGACGAGCTCAAGCAATACGAGATGGCGCAGGAGTTCCCGCAAGCGTGCATGCGGTTCTTCCTGGGCGACGTGCGTGACCGCGACCGCCTGGTGCAGGCGCTGCGCGGCGTAGACGTGGTGATCCATGCGGCGGCCCTCAAGCAGGTGCCCGCGGCCGAGTACAACCCGACGGAGTGCATCAAGACCAACATCCACGGCGCCGAGAATGTCGTGCGTGCCGCGCTCGTCAACGAGGTTGAACGGGTTGTTGCGCTGTCGACCGACAAGGCCGCCAACCCGATCAATCTGTACGGCGCCACCAAGCTGTGCTCCGACAAGCTGTTCATCGCGGCGAACAACATCGCCGGCGGGCATCGCACGCGCTTCTCTGTGGTGCGGTACGGTAATGTAGTCGGCTCGCGCGGCTCGGTCGTGCCGCTGTTCAAGAAGCGGATCGACGAGGGCGGCGATCACCTGCCGATCACCGACCCACGCATGACGCGCTTCTGGATCACCCTGCGACAGGGCGTGGAGTTCGTGCTCAAGGGCCTGCGGCGCATGCACGGCGGGGAGATCTTCGTGCCGAGGATTCCGTCGGTCAAAGTCGTGGACGTCGCGACCGCGATGGCGCCGCAGCTGCCGCACAAGATCATCGGCATACGGCCCGGCGAGAAGTTGCACGAGGTCATGTGTCCGGCGGACGACTCGCATCTGACGCTCGAGTTCGACGACCACTTCGTCATCCAGCCGACCATCCAGTTCGCCGGCTTCGCGGACTTCTCGTTGAACGCGGCGGGCGAGCGCGGCCGGCCGGTCGCCCCGGACTTCGAGTATCAGTCGGGGCGCAACCCCCAGTTCCTGTCATGTGACGAGATACGGGCGCTCAATCACCTTGCAGGCTTGTGATGATTCCCTATGCACGGCAGCAGGTGATTCAGGCGGACATTGACGCCGTGGTCGCTGCGCTGCAGGCGGACTTCATCACCCAGGGTCCCCTGATAGCGCGCTTCGAGCAGGCCGTAGCCGCCAGGACCGGCTGCCTTCATGCGGTGGCGCTCAACAGCGCTACCTCGGCGCTGCATGCGGCCTGCCTGGCACTCGGCCTGCAGGCCGGGGAGCGTCTGTGGACGGTTCCCAACACCTTCGTAGCGTCGGCGAACTGTGCCCGTTACTGCGGCGCCAGCGTCGACTTCGTCGACATCGACCCCCTCACGTGGAACATGAGCGTCGCCGACCTGGAGGCCCGGCTGGTGCGCGCGCGGCGCGATAACCGGCTGCCAAAGGTTGTTGTGCCCGTGCACTTTGCGGGCCAGCCCACCGAGCAGGAGCGCATCCAGGCACTTGCGCACGAGTACGGTTTCAAAGTCCTCGAGGACGCTTCGCATTCCCTGGGTGCCAGCCGTCAGGCAGAGAGGGTGGGGAGCTGCCGGTGGTCCGACATCACGGTCCTCAGCTTCCATCCGGTGAAGATCATCACCAGCGGCGAGGGCGGGATGGCGTTGACCAACGATGCGGATCTCGCCGCATCACTTGGCATGATCCGCAGTCACGGCGTTACCCGCGATCCACGCCGGTTCCAGCGCCCTGCGGCAGCGGACCTGGACGGAGCGGAGTCAGACCCGTGGTACTACGAGCAGCAGTTGCTCGGGTTCAACTATCGCCTCACGGACATTCATGCCGCGCTCGGGCTCAGCCAGCTCACCCGACTGGAGCAGTTCGTTACGCGGCGCAATCAGCTGGCGAGTCGCTACCAGGCAGCGCTGCGCGGACTGCCGCTCAGGCTGCCGACGGTGCAGGCGGGCAACATTTCCGCATTTCATCTGTACGTCGTGCGGGTGGATAGCGGCGATGGGGGCCGCTTCCGTCGCCGGGTATTCAATGCACTGCGGCAGCGTGGTATCGGTGTCAACGTTCACTACCTGCCGGTGCATCTGCAGCCCTACTATCGGGCGTTAGGTTTCGATGCCGGCCAGTTTCCCGAGTCCGAGGCTCACGGTTGCGGCGCGCTGACGCTGCCGCTGTATCCGGACCTGACGGACGCGCAGCAGGATCAAGTGGTCGCAGTGCTGCGCCAGGTGCTGGACCATGGATAGCTCGCGGCTGGCTCTCGGCACGGCGCAGTTCGGGATGCCTTACGGAGTCGCGAACCGGGCAGGACAGGTCGGGCCGCAGGAGGCCCGCCGCATCCTGCTGCGCGCGCGCGGCGCCGGCATGGACACGCTCGACACGGCCGCCGCGTACGGCACCAGCGAGTCTGCGCTCGGCAGCATCGGCGTCAGTGAGTGGAGCGTCGTTTCCAAGCTGCCGCCGGTTCCGACTGGCTGCGGCGACGTCCACGGGTGGATGCGCACGGCCGTCGCAGGCATTCTAGCGCGCCTGCGCATTGCGCGGCTCGGTGGCTTGCTGCTGCACACGCCAATGCAGCTGCTGGAAGGCCACGGCGCGGCGATTTACTCGAGCCTGCACCAGCTGCGGGCGGATGGCCTCGCAGAGCGCATCGGGATTTCCGTGTACGGGCCCGATGAGCTCGAGGCGCTCGTGGGCCGCTTCCAGTTCGACGTCGTGCAGGCGCCTTTCAATATCCTCGACCGCAGACTCGTCAGCAGCGGGTGGCTGCAGCGCCTGCGAAGCTCCGGTGTAGAGATCCACGTCCGCTCGCTGTTCCTGCAGGGTCTGCTGCTCATGCGGGCGACGGAGCGGCCGCCCGAGTTCTCGCGCTGGCAGCGGCTGTGGGACAGCTGGCACGGCTGGCTCGAGCGCAGCGGCCTGACGGCCGTTCAGGCGTGTGTGGGGTTCGTCGCGGGGTACGCGGACGTCGGACGAGCCATTGTCGGAGTCGACAGCGTGCAGCAGCTCGAGGAAATCCTGGCAGCGCCGACGCTGAGTGGCGTCGATCTGCCGCACAATCTCGCCTGCGAGGAGCGCGATCTGGTCGATCCGTCGCGCTGGCGACTGCAGGGTGCGGCATGACACCCCTGCGCCTCGGAATTCTCGGCCTGAGCGAGGGCAACGGCCACCCGTACTCGTGGTCTGCGATCATCAACGGGTACGACTCCGAGGCTATGGCTGACTGCCCCTTTCCCGCGATACCCGCCTACCTCGCCGAGCGCAGCTTCCCGGAAGATCAGCTCACCGGGGCGCAGGTCACGCACGTCTGGACGCAGACTCCGGAGCTATCGGCACATATCGCGCGTGCTGCGAGGATTCCTCACGTGGTTACCGAGCTCTCAGGAATGGTGAGCGATATCGATGCGCTGCTGCTGGCGCGCGACGACGCCGAGCACCACCGGCAGCTCGGCGGGTCCTTTCTGCGCGCGGGTCAGCACGTGTACATCGACAAGCCGCCGGCGCTGAGCGTGGCCGAGCTCGATGAGCTGTACGCGGTGGCCGCGCGACCCGAGCAGATCTTTTCCTGCTCGGCGTTGAGGTTTGCCGAGGAGCTGCGACTGACGGACTCCGAGCGGGCACGGCTCGGGCCGCTGCGGCGCATTGTCGGCACAACACCGAAGTCATGGGAGCGCTACGCCGCGCACGTCCTCGACCCGGTGATCACTTTTCTTCAGCCCGGTCCCGTGCAGGACTTCGAGTTGCTTACCGAAGGCGGTGCGGTCAGGTTGCAGGTGAGCTGGGCGTCGGGACTGCGCGGCGAGTTCGAGGCCACTGGGCGGCCGGACGGAGACATCGCGCTGCTCTATGTCGGGGAGCAGGTCTCCATCCGGAAGGTATTTGTCGACTCATTCAGCGCGTTCCGCAGTGCCCTGCGGCACTTCATCACCGGTGTACGTGAGGACCGGAGTGCAATCGATTATCGACACCTGCGCGAGCTGGTGAGTCTGCTGGAACTTGGAAGTCGGACACCGGATGCACGCGCGCGCCGTTCTGCCGTCGAACGGCCGAGCGATTCCCCGGGGTCAATTCATTCGAGATGAGACGCGCACAGGAGGGTGACGTTATGCCGACCGGCCCGATCAAGACATTCACGCGCAGCCTGGAGCTCAACGAGAAGCTGCACGCCATGATTCCCGGAGGCAGCCACACTTACAGCAAAGGCGAGGACCAGTTCCCGTATCTCGGGCCGAGAGTCATCGAGCGTGCTGCGGGCGCCTACTGCTGGGACGTCGATGGCAACCGCTATATCGACTGGGCCATGGGGAACCGCGTCATCATCCTGGGTCACGCCGACGAGGTCGTGAACAACGCCGTCATCCGGCACATCAATGCCGGATGCAACTACTCGCGTCCCGGTCTCATCGAGATCGAGACTGCGCAGATCCTCCTCGACCTGCTGCCGCAGTTCGAGATGGTGAAGTTCGGCAAGAACGGCTCCGATGTGACCACCGCAGCGGTGCGACTGGCCCGCGCGGCGACCGGACGCAAGTACATTGCGCAGTGCATGGACCACCCCTTCTTCAGCACGCACGACTGGTTCATCGGCTCCACGGTGATGAATTCGGGTGTGCCCGAGGATGTCGCGCGTCTGACACTCGGATTCCGCTACAACAACCTCGAAAGTCTCAAGGCCCTGAACGACCGTTACCCGGGCCAGATCGCCGCGGTGATCCTGGAGCCCGTCAAGAACGACGAGCCGGTCGACGGATTTCTGCAGAAGCTGCGCGACTTCACCGCCAAGCACGGCATCGTGCTGATCTTCGACGAGATGATCAGCGGGCTGCGCTTCGATCTGCGGGGGGCGCACCACCGCTGGGGTGTGTACCCCGACCTGGCGCTGTTCGGCAAATCGATAGCCAATGGCTTCTCGTTCTCGCTGCTGGCCGGGCGTCGCGACCTGATGGAGCTGGGCGGCTTGCGTCACAACAAGCCCCGGGTGTTCCTGCTCTCACAGACCCACAGCTCCGAGACAACCGGGCTTGCCGCCTGCCAGGCGACCCTGAGCGAGTATCAGCGGCACGACACCAACGCGCACATCTGGAAGACGGGCGAGCAACTGGTGCAGGGCTTTCGCACCCTCGCGGCGTCCGAGTCGGTGCGCGATCACGCCCGCATCATCGGCTTCAACTGCAATCCGCAGATTCTGTGCACGCGTGCGAACGGCGAATATTCCCCCGAGCTGACCGCCATCTTTCATCAGGAAGTGATCTCCCACGGGGTGCTGATTCCCTGGATCAGCATTTGCCAGGCCCACGGTCGTGCCGAGCTCGACACCACGCTGAATGCCATTCAGCAGGGGATGCGCGCGGTGCGCCGCGCGCTCGAGCTCGAGAAGGTGAGTGATGCGCTGCAGGGTGAAGCGCCGAAGCCGGTGTTCCGGACGTTCAACCGCTGCAAGCAGGTGCGCTGCGGATTGTTATTCCCGGACGCTCAGCCGATGGACTGCTGCACGACCGCGAGCGGGGTGGAACCGAGATGAGAGTAGGCGCACTCATACCGATCCGGCTGGCATCCGAACGGCTGCCTGGCAAGCAGCTGATGAGCATCGCCGGGCGGCCGGCGGTCCATCATCTGCTGGACCGAATGTTGGCGTCACGTTATCTCGCTCCTGAGCGCGTGGTGGTGTGCACCACCGAGGAGCCGAGCGATGACGCGCTCGTGCCCGTGGTCGAGACGTACGGCGCGCACGTGTTTCGCGGCAGCCGTGACGACATCGTCGACCGCTTTTACCGCGCCACCGAACACCACGCCTTCGAGGCCGTGATGCAGGTCGACGGCGACGATCCGTTCACTGACACGGGCTACATGGATTTCTGCATGGACCATCTGCTCGCCCATGAGGACCTCGATGTGTGTATGTCCGAGGGCCTGCCGCTGGGACTCAACTCCAAGGCGATCCGGGCCAGGGCGATCCGGCGCGTGCGCGAGCATCGCATCAGCGAGAAGAACGACCACGGCTTCATCCTGCTCTTTACTCAGACCGGGCTGTGCAGGACGGCGACGCTGTCTCCGGTCACGCCGGCCCATCGGCACCCCACCGCCCGCATTACGCTCGACTATGCGGACGATCTGGCGTTCTTCAACGCACTGCACGCGGCTGCAGCGCAGCTCAACCCGCGCTTCACGGTCGCCGAGATCGTGGCGGCGCTGCGCGCGAACCCGTCCCTCGTGGACATCAACGCACATCTCAACACGGCGTACCAGCAACGCACCGAAGCGCTGCTCGACCTCGAGTACCGCCGGGACGGACGCACCTATAGCGTGGGGGTCGGCGGATGAGGTTCGGTGTCGTCGGACTCGGGTCGATGGGCTCGCGCCGGGTACGCGATCTGCGCTCGCTCGGGCACGAGGTGTTCGGCTTCGATGTTCGCGAGGATCGCAACCAGCGTGCGGTAGCGCGCTTCGGAATCCCCACCACGAGCTCGCTGCGTGCGCTCATCGACTGCCGGCTCGACGCGCTGGTGATCAGTACGCCGCCGGATGAGCACGTCGATCTATATCGCGCCGCGTTCGACGCCAGGCTGCCGTTCTTCAGCGAGGCGAGCATCCTGACCCCGACGGCCGAGTGGTTCGCCGAGCACGAGCATCGTTCCAAGGTTCGCGGCTATCCGTCGGCCACCTGGCGCTTCTACGCACCGCTGCAGGCGCTGGCGCGGGCGCTACTCGGGCCGGGGGCACCGCGCGTCACCGCGGTACACCACGAGTACGCGGATTACCTGCCGCGGTGGCATCCGTGGGAATCCTATTGGGAGTTCTATGCCGGCGCCCGGCGGCGCACCTCGGCGGCCCGCGAGATGGTGCCGTTCGAATTCGAATGGCTGTGCTGGCTGTTCGGAGAGGTTGCGGAAGTGTCGGCCGTGATGGAGCGGCTCGGCAGCTGGCGCACCGACATCGACGACAGCTACTTCCTTCACGTCCGTTTCGCGGGCGGGGTACTGGCGACGGTGCGTATCGAGCTGCATCGTGAGGCACCAGCCAGGCTGGCGACGGTTTGCGGCGTCGGGCGCTCGTACCAGCTCGAGTTCAACAACGCAGAGCTGCGCAGCTTCGATGCGGGTACGGGTGTCTGGCAGGTGCTGCCGGTGCCAGAGTCAGAGTTCGAAAAGGTCTACGAGGCGGAGATCGCCTGCTTTGCGGGTGTGCTCGCGGGTACTGCGCAATACCCGAAGAGCTGGGCCGACGACCGCCATCTGTCGAACGTGCTGGTGGCGGCCGAGGTGAGCGCGCGCGAGCGCCGCCGTGTGCGAGTCGCCGAGGTTGCGTCAGCTTATGACGGCCTGTCGCTCGAATGACATGCGCGTCGTCTTCCGGGCCGATGCTTCGGTTCGACTCGGTGCCGGTCACGTCAGGCGCTGTCTGGTGCTCGCTGCGCAGCTCGCGGCGCGCGGTGGCTCGGTGACTTTCGTGTGTAGCGAGGCTCCGGGGAACATGCTCGCGCAGATCGAGGCGCGTGGCTTCACCGCAGCGTCGCTTCCGGACGGCCTCGACTGGCTGCGTGACGCGCAGCTGACTCAAGCGGCCATTTCGGGAACGGCCGCTGTGCCCGGCTGGCTGGTAGTCGATCACTATGGGCTCGACGCCCGCTGGGAGACGGCGGTGCGTACCCGCGGGCAGCACCTCATGGCGATAGACGATCTCGCGGACCGGCCGCACGACTGCGACCTGCTGCTCGACCAGAACCTTGCCAACCCGCGTCATGCGCGCTACGCGCAGCTGTTGCCGGCGACAACCCGGCGGTTGCTCGGCCCCCGGTATGCCCTGGTTGCGCCGGAGTTCGCGCGTTGCAGGACGGCGGCGCTGGTGCGGCGCGGCGGGCAGCTGCAGCGCGTGCTGATTTCCATGGGCGGCTCCGATCCGCGCAACGATACGGGCACAGCCGTTGACGGCGTGCACCGCTCACGTGCGTCGGGTGCGGCAGTGGACGTGGTGATCGGCGCGGCCAATCCGCACCGCGAGAGGCTCGCGGCCCAATGTGCCGGGCTCGCGGGCTGCACCGTGCACGTGCAGACCGAGCGCATGGCGGAGCTCATGAGCCGGGCCGATCTGGCCGTGACGGCCGGAGGCAGTACCACGTGGGAGCGCTGCGTGCTGGGACTACCGGCGCTCGCCGTCGCACAGTCGGAGGATCAGCTCCCGATCGCACAGGCGGTCGCGCAGGCGGGCGCTCATCGGCTCCTGGGGCGCTCCGAGGAGGTGCGCCCCACTGACTACGCCGCCGCCCTCGACCAGATGAGCGCACAGATGCTGACAGAGATGAGCGCCGCAGCGGCGACACTTTGCGACGGGCAGGGCGCGGAGCGGGTGGCCGGGCTGCTCGGCAGCTGGGAGCGGGCATGAGCGCGGGCACCGTGAACATCGGGAGTCGAGCGGTCGGCAGCGGCTACGGGCCCTTCGTCGTCGCCGAGGTCGGCATCAACCACAACGGGGATCTGAAGCTGGCGCTAGAGATGATCCGAGTGGCGGCCCAGGCCGGCTGCGACGCCGTGAAGTTTCAGACCTTCCGCGCCGCCGAGTTCGTCAACGACCGCAATCAGCTATTCACCTACCGCTCGCAGGGGCGGGAAGTGACCGAGCCGATGCTCGACATGTTCCAGCGCTACGAGCTGCCGCTCAGTGCCTGGCGGACCATCCGGGCGGAGTGCGAGGCGGCGGGTATCGTCTTCTTCTCCACGCCACAGAATAAGTCGGATCTGCAGCTACTGCTGCAGGTCGGTGTGCCGTGCGTGAAGGTCGGCTCCGACGACTTCACGAACCTGCCGCTGCTGCGGGAGTACGCACGCACGCGGCTGCCTGTCATTCTCTCCAGCGGCATGTCCGATCTGGCGGACGTGCAACAGGCGCTCGAGGCCGTCGGAGCACTGGACGGTTATCCGACGATTCTGCTGGTGTGCACCTCGCAGTACCCAACCCCACCGTCGGATGCCAACCTTGCCCGTATCGGCACGCTGCGCAGCAGCTTCCCCGCGATACCCATTGGCTTTTCCGATCACACGCGCGGCCCGCTCGCCTCCGCGCTTGCGGTCGCCCTCGGTGCTGCGCTTCTCGAGAAGCACTTCACCCTCGATCACGATCTACCCGGCCCGGATCATTGGTTTTCGGAGGATCCGGCAGGGCTTGCCGCGTGGGTGCAAGGGATCCGCGAGGCCGCCACGCTGCTCGGCAGCCCGGTGGTGCGCCCGACCGCCACCGAGCGGCGCGATCGGCTCGAATTCCGGCGCCAGCTGGTTGCGGCACGCGACATCCAAGCCGGCGAGCTCATCGAGGAGAGTGCGCTCACATTGCGACGCGTTGCCGGCGGGCGGGGCCTGCCGCCGGCTTTTCTGTCTCATCTGGTGGGCCGGCAGGCGCCGCGCGCGTGGCGGGCCGGTGAGCCGATCGAGCTGTGAGGCGAAGCATGCAAGCGCAGGAATTCAAGCAACTGCTGAGAGAGACGATCGACAACCAGGATAATCCTTTCCATCCATTGGTGTGGATCAGTGGCACCCCGAAGATCGGCGCGGGCTGTTACATCGGTCTGTTCTCGGAGCTCAACGCGAAAGGTGCCGAGGTGGTCATCGGCGAGGGCTGCGACATCGGCTCGTTCGTCGCCATCAACGTCGCGGACTCGCACCGGCGCTGCATCGGGCTGACCGACGGCAATGTCTACCGCGACATCCACATTGGTGATCACGTCTTTATCGGCACCCATTGTGCGATCCTGGGCGGCGCTGTCATCGGCCACCATTCGGTGATCGCCGCCGGCAGCATTGTGCGCGCAGTCACGATCCCGCCTTTCTCGCTCGTGGTGGGCGACAGTGTCAAAGCGGAGTACTACCGAGCGCAATACGAGCAGCGCCACCCGGCCGCACCGAAATGATTGCGCACAATCGACCCCATATCCTGGCCTGCGACCGCGCGGCTGTGGATGCGGTACTCGGCTCGGGGTGGATCGCCCAGGGACCCGCCGTGGGGCGCCTCGAGCAGGTGTTCGTGCGTCACCTGGGCGGTGGGGAGGCGGTGGCTCTGTCGAGCGGCACGGCGGCACTGTTCGTGGCGCTCGAGGCGCTCGGGGCGGGAGCGGGAGCCACTGTGGCGCTTCCGAGTTACTCCTGCTCGGCGCTGCTCAATGCCGTGTTCATGACCGGCGCGACGCCACAGATCGTCGACGTCCGCGGCGATAACTTCTGTCTGGACGCGCAGATCATCCGCCGGCAGGCGGCGGACGCCGGCTTCATCGTGGCGGTCCATGCCTTCGGTGCGCACGCCGATGTCGAGGGACTGATCGCCGCGGACCAGGTCGTGATCGAGGACTGCTGTCAGTCCCTCGGGGGTAGCACAGGGAGTGTGACGCTCGGGAGTCGCGGCGCCGCGGCAGTGTTCTCCTTCTATGCCACCAAGGTCGTCACCGCCGGACAGGGAGGGCTGGTCTGGTCCCGGTCCGCCGCGGTTGCCGACCGGGTGCGCAACTACCGCCAGGCCGACGGTCGCGAGCACTACGAGCCGCGCTTCAACCTGCAGATGACCGATATCCAGGCGGCGCTTGCGGTCAGTCAGATGTCGCGGCTGGAGGCGATCCGGGAGCGGCGCGCAGCGATCGCCGGTGCGTATTTGGGAGCGCTGCCGCACGGCCTGGTGGCGCAAGCCGGCATCGCCGCCCCGGGGCGGATGGTGCAGCGCTTCGTGGTAGTGGCTCCCGACGCAGCGAGGCGCGACGCCCTGCGCGCGCACATGACGGCCGCCGGCGTCGGCTGCATCGTGCCGGTGGAGCGCTTCGAGCTCCTGCATCGCTATCTCGAGCTCGACCCCGGCGAGTACCCGGTCGCCGAGCGTCTTGCGGACACAACGCTGTCGCTGCCGATGCATCTTGGTCTCAGCGATGCGGATGTGGCGACGGTGTGCGCGGTCCTGCAGGGGTTCCGTCCTTGATCCTCACGGCACACCAGCCTGCGTATCTGCCGTGGCTCGGGTATCTCGACAAGATCTCGCGCGCCGACGTGTTCGTCTTCATGGATACCGTGCAGTTTGAGAAAAACGGCTTCATCAACCGCAACCGGATCAAGACGCCTCAGGGCGCTCAGTGGCTGACCGTTCCGGTGCGAACCAAGGGACACCTGACGGCAACGCTGCGCACGACCGAGATCGACGACGCGCAACGCTGGCGTGATAAGCACCTCGGCAGCATTGCGATGAACTATCGACGCGCGCCGCATTTTGAGCGCTGCTTCCCGAAGCTGCAGACGCTGCTCATGTCGGCGCAGCAGCTGCTGTCGGAGCTGTGCTGGCAGCAGATAACCTTCTGGCTTGCGGAGCTAGGAATCGGGACGCGCCTGGAGCGAGCCAGTGAGTTGCCGGTCGGCGGCACCAAGAGCGAGCTGGTGCTGTCCTACTGCCGGCATTTCGGCGCGCACCACTACATCTCCGGCGCTCTGGGCCGGGATTACCTCGTGGAGAGTGATTTTTCTGCAGCCGGGATCACCATCGAGTTCCAGGATTACCAGCACCCGATCTACCCGCAGCTGTGGGGCGAGTTTCTGCCGGGCATGAGCATCGTCGACGCATGGATGAACTGCGGTGCGGACACGGCGGCGCTGCTGGAGCGGCACCGATGATCTTCAGTGTCGAATGGGACCAGCGTTACATCGAGAATACACACCTCGCCGTGTGGCCGTGGTCGGATCTGGTGACGCTGGTGCGTCGATACGGCGGGCCGCTCGGATCAGGAATGCTCCTCGAGCTCGGCTGCGGGGCCGGCGCCAACATACCGTTTCTCAAGTCGCTCGGCGCCCGTTACTTCGGCGTGGACGGCAGCCCCACTATGGTCGCGCGGCTCAAGGAGAGATTTCCCGATCTGGCGCCACAGATCGCCGTAGCGGATTTCACCCGCGCGCTGCCGTTCGCCGGGCAGTTCGATCTGGTCGTGGACCGGGCGGCAGTCACGCACAATCCATCCGCGGGAATAGAGGCGGCGCTGGATCTGGCCCGGTGCGCGATGCGGACGGGTGCGCATTTCGTCGGCGTCGACTGGTTTTCGACGGCCTTCACCGAGTACGAGCGCGGCGAACCGGCCGAGGACACTTACACGCGGCGAGGCTACTCCGACGGGCCATTCGCGGGCGTCGGCAGGGTGCATTTTTCCGACCTCGGCCATCTGCGCGAGCTGTTTTCCCGTTTCGAGCTGTTACTGGTCGAGGAGAAGAGGGTGCAGACGCACGTGCCTGCCGGTGGCGGGCAGTTCGCCGCCTGGAACCTGGTTGCGAGAAAGCCATGACTGAAGTCAGTGCCAAACCGAACGCGCGCAGCGTCGTGATCGTCGCCGCGCATCCTGACGATGAGGTGCTCGGCTGCGGGGGCACCGCCGCGCGTCTCGCAGCCGAGGGCGATGCGGTCCACATTCTGCTGATGGCGGACGGCGAAGGCGCTCGCGCCGACAGGAACGCCGGCCGCGTGGAGATTCGGGAGCGGATGTCGGCGCGCAGTGCCGCCGCCCGCAGCGCCGGCAAGATCCTCGGCTGCGCATCCGTCGAACTGCTGAGGTACGCGGACAACCGCATGGACGGCGAGCAGCTGCTCGATGTTGTGCAGGCGGTCGAGCGATTCATGACCCTACACCGTCCCTCGCTGGTGCTCACGCATCACGCCGGTGATGTCAACGTCGACCACCGCGTAGTGCACGAAGCGGTGGTGGTCGCGTGTCGGCCGCAGCCGGGGCTGGGCGTCCGCGAGCTGCTGTTTTTCGAGGTGCCGTCCTCGACCGAGTGGCGCCCGCCACCAGGGCCGGCCCTGTTCCACCCGAACTGGTTCGTGGATATCTCGGCGACGCTCGACCGGAAGGTTGAGGCGCTCAACGCCTACGCGAGCGAGCTGCGTGAGTTCCCGCACCCGCGCTCGACCGCGGCGGTCCGCGCGCTGGCTCAGTGGCGCGGCGCGAGCGCCGGACTGCTCGCAGCCGAGGCGTTCGTGCTGGGTCGCAAACTCCTGCCCGCCGTCGATTGAGGCTCAACCGGTACCCATGTCAGCACAGCCAGACACCGGGGTTGCGAAACCGATGGCAGAGGCGCGCCGCGAGCCCCGCAGCCGTATTCTCGGCTTCGACAGCTGGACAAGGGGAGCGCATCACTTCGAACGGTTGATCCCGGCCCTCGCGCGGCGCGGCGCCGCGTTGCGGCTGGTGCATCTGGGCTCGTGGGGAAACGACCCGGACCGCCCGCGCGAGGAACGTATCGGCGAGCTCGAGGTGCGGGACATCGCGCTATATGGCGGCGTCTCGCTGGAGAGAATGCTCGACGTTGAGGCTCCCGACGTCGTGGTGCTGCTCTCCATCGAGACGTTTGCGCACCGTGCGCTGCTGCGCTACTGCCGTCGACGACGCATACCGACACTGCTGCTCTACCACGGCCTGGTGAATGTCCAGGTCACCAACGACCGCCGCGGCAGCTACGGGCCACCGATGCTGGCGCACGCCAGGTTCGTGGGAAGCAAGCTCGGCAAGGTGCTGCGTCGAACCCTGCCGTGCTACCTCGCCTCGCTGGTCAGGACCGGCGCGAGCCTGGGCGACTGGCGACGCTTCGTTTCCGACTCGCTGCGCATGGTGCTCGGCAGGCCGGCGCATCGTCTGACCGCCGACTTCGCCAGCGAAGTGACGACTACCATGTGTGCGGTCTACACCGATGCCGACGTCGAGCACGCGATCCGCAGCTACGCGTTTTCACCGCAGCGAGTGCGGGTCGTGGGCAACCCCGACCTCGGCCGGTTTGGGCTGACGGAGCCGATGCTCGGCAGCCGGCTCACGGTCGAGACACCCGCCGAGCCGCGCATCATGTACATCGACACCGGCTTGGTGAACAACGGCCTGGTATTCAGCAACTATGAGCAGTTCGTGGCGCATCTGCTGCGCACTGCGGACGCCCTGACTGCGCAGGGCGCGCGCATGCAGCTGAAGCTGCATCCGTCACACGATGAAGCTGTGTTGCGCCTGCGGCTAGCAGCGGCCCACGTTGAAATTGTCGCCAACCACCGGTTCATGGACTGCCTGCGCGCGGCGCATGCCTGCATCGTCGAGCCGACGACGCTGGCGATAATTCCCGGGTTACTCGGCCTGCCGATGTTCTATGCCGCTTACGGCGAGCTCGGCGTTCTGCGCTACGGCCCGGTTCTGATGAGCTACCCGCGCGGCTGTCTGCTCACCGATATAGGTGAGCTGACTTCACGGTTGAGCAGCATGCATTCGGAGTGCGACGCCCGCGCCGCGCGCACATGGATCGAGCGGAATGCGGGGCCCATGCCGATCGAGGACATGCCCGAGCGTGTGGCCGAGGTGGTGCAGACGCTGCGCACGCTGGACGTCAGCTCTGGCACCGCGGGGGTCCGCGCATGACCAACCGCAGTGTCGCCGACACGGCCGGGCGTGCCTCGCCGCGCAGTGTGGCGACGAGCCTGCCGCTCGAGGTGTCCGCGGACATTCGGGCCGGCAGGACTCTGGCCGGCGATGACTTCACGGGCGAGCAACTGGCCACCTGGCTCGCCCAGGAGAAGGAAGCCTTCTACCAGGCCGACGGGGCTAACAGCGAGGTAGACCCATGGTACTCATACATGCGGTTCCTCAACGAGACGCTGGGCTTTGCGCGGCTGGATGCGGACGCGGTCGCGCCGAAGTCGGTCCTGGTGATCGGCCCGGGTTCGGGCACCGAGATCGAGCAGTTCGCGCGGCGCAACCCGCAA
Source organism: Steroidobacteraceae bacterium (assembly GCA_035568235.1). GTDB lineage: Bacteria > Pseudomonadota > Gammaproteobacteria > Steroidobacterales > Steroidobacteraceae > 13-2-20CM-66-19. The sequence continues at coordinate 41,133 of DATMOK010000005.1, forward strand.
TGGCGGCTGCACTTCCTCGAGTCCTCGGAGAACTTCAGCCGATCCCTGACGCGCAAATGGCCCAACTCGGCCATCATCCATCCCACGGTGGCCGGGGATATTGAACTGGCGAGCGCATCGCAGTCGCTCGTGTGCGCGTTCTCGGTACTGCATCACATTCCCAACGTCAGCAAGGTGTTGCGCGAAGTGAGTCGTGTGCTGGCGCCGGGCGGAACGTTGCTGGTGCGCGAGCCGTGCTCATCGATGGGGGACTGGCGGCTGCCCAGGTCGGCTACACCGAACGAGCGCGGCATCGGTCGTCGGCTGCTGGTCGAGATTGCGCAGCGCTGCGGTCTGGAGCCGGCGCGGCCGCCCGTGCCGATTCTGTTCGAGCCGCTGAATCGGGTATTCAAGGGGCTGCTCGCGCGCGGCGCGCTTTCCTTCCCGGCACTGTATGCGGTGGACCGCGTGGTCTCGGCTCTGGTGAGTGTCAATGATCACTACTGGCGCGACCGGTGGCACAAGAAGCTCGGCCCGTCCGCTTACTTCTACGTGTTTCGAAAGTCCGGCTCTGAGTCCGGCGCTGCCCGGGCAGCCGTGCATGCCGCAGAGCGTTAGGCATGCGCCAGCTCATCGTCTACTCGGCCCTGTACGGAGGCAGTGCGGTCTTCCAGAAGCTGGTCGGCTTCCTGATCTTCATGTATCTCGCCCGACTGCTGAGCGTCGAGCAGTACGCGCAGTTCGGCCTGCTGTACGCCCTGCAGCAGGGTCTGGCGACGCTGGCGTCCGCCGGGGTAGTGGAGGCTACCGTCGGACGGCTGCGGGAGTACAGCGCACCGACGCAACGGGCACGATTGTTCGCCAGCGCGAATCTGGCGTTCGTGGCGCTGGTGCTGGCGGGTTGTGCGCTCGCCTTGCTCGGTCGCGGAGCAGTTCCGCAGCTGACGGCTTCGGCGGCCGCCTATGTATGCATCGTGGTATGCGGCGCGGTTCTTGCCCTGGTGTCGTTCGAGGCGCAGATCGTGCGCCTGGAAGAGAACCATCGGCGCTCCGTGCTGCTCAGCTGCATTCCGCAGCTCGGCGCGTCGATCGGGGGCTTTTGCGGCTGCGTTCTGGTCAAGTCGGTCACCGGGTTCTGCGTGGGATCGAGCATTGGTGTCAGCGCCGCGACGCTGGCTTTGCGTGCGCTGGCCGGTGGCGGCTGGCCGATGGCATTCGACGGCGTCACCATCCGGCGCCTCGCGCTGGCGGCAGCGCCTTTTGCCCTGGTTGCGCTGCTCGGATGGCTGAGTGGTTACGGAACCAACTACCTGATCAACATCGAGCTGCCGGGGCGCGAGGTGGCGCGGTTCACGTTTGCACTGTCGCTGTGCTCGCTGATGCTGCTCGCGTCCGGCGCTCTGAATCAGGTGTGGAGCCCGAGGTTCTATCAGCTGATCAGGGACGAGCCGTTCGAAGCGGTCGAGCGCAGGAACAGAAGCTTCTACCGCGGACTGGCGGCTGCGCTCGGGCTGTGCGGGGGCGTTGCCATCATCGCCTATCCGTGGGTGGTGCCGCGGCTCGGAGGGAATCTGCGCAACTACCAGCAGATGGTCCCGGAGCTGGCACTGCTGTTCTCGGCGTACGTAGTGTTGGTTCCGTGGTGGCATTGCCAGAATCACTTTCTGGCGCACGGCATGGGTAGAGCGATGCTGAAGATCACGGTCCTCAGCAGCCTGGTGGGGATCACGCTGCTGCTGCTGCTTATGTGGGCCTTAGGACCCATCGGCGTCTACCTGGGATTCTTCGCACAGATGGTGCTGCGCGCCGCAGCGATCACGCTGGAGGCCAGGCGCCACTGGCCCGTGCAGGTGAGTCTGTCGGGGATCGCCGTGGGGCTGGCGATGCTGCTCACCGGCCTGCTACTTGCGCTGCATCCGACGCCCATGCTTCCGGAGGCCGGATACGTGGTGGCGTGCGCGGCGGTGTTCTACCTCTTCATACGTCGTGACGTGCGGCTGCGACACGCGGCGCAGGTGGGTTCCTGAGCGTGGACTCCACCAATCACCTCAAGGCGTTCTACGAACGTACGGCGCACCGCTTCTGGTCCGCCGATGCGGGGCTGGTCGGTCGCGACGCCGTCGTCTACCCTCTGCTCGCCGCGGGGCACGGCACCGTGCTCGAGTACGGCTGTGGCGCAGGATCGTTGCTGCTGCACCTGGCGCGCGAGGAGCGCTTCAATCGGGCCATCGGCGTCGACATCAGCGAGACCGTGCTCGGCAACGTCAGCCGCTCGCTGCAGGGCTGTCCGCCGCAAGTGGCAGAAAAAGTCACGCTGCTGCGGCCGCACGCCGATCGACTGCCGGAGATCCCCGACCGCAGCGCCGATCTGCTCATCTCCGTGGCAACTATCGAGCACGTGCTGGATCCTTACGTGGTGCTCGATGAGTTGTATCGGATCGCGAGCGTCGGGGCGACGCTGGTCTGCTCCGTGCCGAACTATGCCTACCTCAAGCACAGGCTTGCGTTGCTGCGCGGTGAGCTGCCGCGCACCGGAACCGACGAGCCGGTCAGCAACTGGCGGCAGGCCGGCTGGGACGGCATGCATTTGCATACCTTCACACAACGCGCCTTTGCGACACTACTCGAGGATTGCGGCTGGCAGCCGGTTGCGTGGACCGGTTGGGGTGAGCGCTTTGGCTGGATGCGGGGATGGCGCGAGCGCTTCCCCGGGTTGCTGTCCGGCGAGATCATCGCCCGCTGCATCAGAGCGCAGCGGTAGCCGGGGGAGGAGGGCGTGCAGCCGACAGACCTGACATTTGCGAGGGCAACAGATGTTGTGGGAGAGCAGGTGCGCGCCCGATACGTGTTGCTGTGTGCGGCACTGCTCGCGCCCATTTCGCTGATGATTTTCGAAGACGGGGTGAGCGCCAATTACCTGTTCGCGATACTGCTGATCTCGCCGCGGGGATACCAGCGTAATTATCAGGCTGCCGCATACGTCGCCTTCATGATCCTCGCCCTGGCCATCGGCGTGGTTTTGTTCTCCCACTTCTATGCCACCTTTCTGGCGCGGCAGTTCATCAGCTTCACGCTGGCGCTGCTCGGCGTCGCGTTGCTGTTCGTGCGGCTGAGCATACGGCTGGAGGAGCTGCTGGTCGCGACGGTGGTGTGCGCAGTTGCGTATTCGCTGACGGCCTTCTACATGTTCAGCTTCGGGGGGTTTTCGCTGGCCGACATCTACATGGTGAAGGGCGGCATGCGCGAGTTCATCACCGACTGGCCGCAGCGCTATGTGATCGTGCTGCTGTTCGCATTCTTCGTGGCTTTGAGCCGCTGGAGTCGCGGCCTCATCTGGCCGGCGGCCAATCTGGTGATACTGGCCTGCATCTTCCTCACCTTTACGCGTGCCGCGTGGCTGGGAACGGCGGCCGGGCTGCTCGCGTACGTCGCACTGCTGCTGGGGGGCCGACGGTCGGGCACTACGGGTGGATCGCGCACCCGACAGAGGATAGTGGTGGTCGCGGGCGTGGTGCTGACGATGGCGGCGCTGTCCTATGCCGCCCTGGATCAGGAAGTGGCGGCGGCCGTCAGCAGGCTCTACGACGAAATGGTCAACACCGCGGAGACCAATCCGCAGGACTACAAGATCAGCGAGGGTGAAGGCGACCGGCTCGACCTCTACTCTCATATCATCGATACGATCGAGGGAAACCCGTTCACCGGCACCGGCTTCGCGGGTGCCTACCTGGTCATAGCCGGAGAAGGATCCGCGCATGGGCAGTACTGGGACACACTGCTGCGAACGGGGGTGATCGGCCTCGTCATCTACCTGCTCTTCTGGGTCAAGCTGCTGCGCTATTACGTGCGGGTCGATATCGGCGTGACGGCAGGTTTGATTGCGCTCGGCGTGTTCGGCTGTTTTCACGAGACCACCAAGCTCTCCTACGGGGCACTGATCTTCTACTTCCTGCTCAACAAGGCGTATGAGGGAGGGCAGGGATCCGGCCGCGTCGGGCGCTCCGGACCAGTGGTATGTGCGGCATAGCCGGCAGCGTCGCGCGTGGCGGCATCCACGGCAGCGAGTGGCTCACACCCGCCGCGCAGGCACTCGCGCATCGCGGGCCGGACGGGGCCGGCACGTGGCGTTCCGCGGATGGACGCGCAGCCTTTGCGCACCGCCGGCTGTCCATCATCGATCCGGGACCATCCGGCTCTCAGCCGATGACTGACGCCGCGCAACGCACCTGCATTGTGCACAACGGCGAGATCTACAACTATCGCGAGCTGCGCGCCGACCTCATGGCCCGGGGTCGCAGATTCCGCTCCGGCAGCGACACCGAGGTGATTCTGGCTGCCTACCAGGAATGGGGCACGGAGTGCGTCGCGCGGCTCGAAGGCATGTTCGCTTTCGCCCTGTACGACGATGCCAACGGTATGCTCCTGATGGCGCGCGACCGCATCGGCGAGAAGCCGCTCTACTACCGCGTGGCCGGCGAGACATTGAGCTTTGCATCGGAGCTCAAGGCGCTGATGGCGGATCCAAGTCTGGCGCGGCGTATCGACCCGACCGCGCTCGATTGCTTCCTGTACATGGGCTTTGCGCCGGGCGAGCTGTGTCTGCTGCAGGGCTGCAACAAGCTGCCACCCGCCCATGCACTGCTATTCGACGCGCGCGCCGGAACGCTTCGGGTATGGCGGTACTGGAGTCCGCCAGCAGCGGGCCCGGACGTCGATTGCGATGAAAGCGGCCTCGTCGTCGAGCTCGAGGCGCTGCTCGCGGCCGCCGTGCGGCGCCAGCTGGTGGCCGATGTGCCGGTCGGTGTGCTGCTGAGCGGTGGAGTCGACTCCAGCCTGGTCACCGCGATGGCGGCGCGCTCTACCGCACGCGTGCGCACCTATACAGTCCGCTTTCCGGCGGACGGCGCCTACGACGAGACGCCGCATGCTAGGTTGATTGCGCGGCACTTCGGCACCGAGCACACCGAACTCTCGGTGGAGCGGCCGTCGGCGGAAATTCTGCCGCTGCTGGCGCGCCAATTCGACGAGCCGATCGCCGACTCGTCGATGATCCCAACTTACCTCATCTGCCGGGAGGTACGCCAACACTGCAAGGTGGCCCTCGGTGGAGACGGGGGCGATGAGCTGTTCGGGGGCTACCGACACTACAGCCGCATGCTGTGGATGCGGGAGCATGTCGGTTGCATTCCGCGCGGGCTACGCCGGCCGGTAGCGCGCGCCGCCTACGCCGTCCTGCCGGTGGGTTTCCGCGGCCGCAGCTGGGTTGAAGCGGCGGCTGCGGACCTCGAAAGCGACGTGCCGCAGATCGCCTCATACTTCGACCGGCTGATGCGCCGGCGGCTGCTCGCGGGCCGATCCGCGTGCGCGCTGCCGGCGGAGCAGATTCGTGAGCGACGGCTCCCGGACCAGGGCGACCTGCTGGAGCGGGCAAGCAGATTCGACCTGCAGAACTATCTCCCGGAGGACATCCTGGTGAAGGTGGACCGTGCCAGCATGTTGAGTTCCCTCGAGGTGCGGGCACCGCTCCTTGACCGGCAGCTGGTCGAGTTCGCCTGTCGCAAAGTGCCCTCGACGCTGAAGGCGACGGCGGGCAGCCGCAAGGTGCTGCTCAAGCAGGTGGCGGCACGCGTGCTGCCGCCGCAATTCGACCGCCAGCGCAAGCAGGGCTTCTCCATTCCGCTGGCCCGTTGGCTGGATGGCGCGGAGTGGTCGGAGTTCTTTCGCGACGTGCTGCTCGGATCACAAAGTACCCTGCTCGAACACGAGACCGTCAGCGCGCTGCTGCGCGGGCAGCAGCGCGGCAGAGCCAATAGCGAGCGCCTGTTCGCGCTGGTCATGCTGGAGCTGTGGCGGCGCGAATATCGCGCGACGCTCTGAGAGCCGGCGCGTGCGAACCGAACTGCTGGAAATTCTCCGCTGTCCGCGCTCCGGGCAGCGGCTGCGCGTCGCGGACGCGGTCATGCAGGATGGGCGCATTCGTGCCGGCCTATTGCTCTCAGCGGACGGCGCGCAATGCTATCCGATTCGGGAATTCATCCCGCGATTCGTGTCCGAGTCGAATTACGCCGACAGCTTCGGCTTGCAATGGCAGCGGTTCCGGCAGACTCAGCTCGATAGCTTCTCGGGCTGGCCGATATCAGCGGAGCGCTTCTGGACCGCCACGGCGTGGCGCCCCGCGGATCTGCGCGGCGACTGGGTGCTCGATGTCGGCTGCGGCGCCGGACGCTTTGCCGAGGTGGCGCTCGATGCCGGCGCCAGGGTCGTGGCGCTGGACTACTCGGGCGCGGTCGATGCGTGCCTGCAGAACCTCGGCCAACGTTCCAACCTGCACGTCGTGCAGGCTGATGTCTATGCCTTACCGCTGGCGCCGCAGAGCTTTCGGTTCGTCTACTCGCTCGGGGTGCTGCAGCACACGCCGGACGTCGCGCGCGCCTTCGCGGCGCTGCCGCCGATGCTGACGCCGGGCGGGCGTTTGTGTGTGGACTTCTACGAGCGCTCCTGGAAGAGCGCGTTGCTGCCCAAGTACTGGCTGCGACCGTTCACACGGCGGATGCCCAAGACGACGCTGTTCGCGTGGTGTGAGCAGCTGGTGCCGGGGTTGCTGCCGATCAGTCGTGTCCTGAGCCGCGTGCCGGTGATCGGCCGCACCTTGCGGCGCGTCGTGCCGGTCGCGAACCACGAAGGGATTCTGCCGCTGTCGCCGGCGCAGCTGCGCGAGTGGGCGTTGCTCGATACGTTCGATTGGCTGGCGCCGGAGTATGACAACCCGCAGAGCGCCCCGACGGTCAGAAGCTGGCTCGAGGAGTCGGGTCTGGTCGATGGCCAGGTGCTGAAGGCGGGACATCTGACCGCGCGAGGAACCGCTGTACATGCGGCTCGGCATTGAGGCGTCGAATCTACGCGCCGGAGGCGGTGTCACGCATCTGGCCGAGTTGCTCCGGTGTGCGCAACCGCAGCAACACGGCTTCTCGCAGGTCATCGTGTGGGGTGGGGATGGCACGATGCAGGGTCTGCCCGAGCGCCCGTGGCTGGTGAAGTCGAGCCCGGCCGGGATGAACACCAACGGAATCACGCGCGCGCTGTGGCAGGGTCGCGGCGTCGCGGCAGCGGCGCGCGCCGCCGGCTGCGACATTTTGTTCGTGCCCGGCGGCTCCTACGTGGGGGGCTTTCGGCCGTTCGTCACCATGAGCCGCAACATGCAGCCGTTCGAGCCACGCGAGCTGCGCCGCCACGGCTGGTCCAGGGCCGCGCTGCGCTTGCATCTGCTGCGCCGTGTGCAGATCCATTCCTTTCGCCGTGCGGACGGGCTGATCTTTCTGACGCGCTACGCGCGCGATGCCATTGCACCTGTCCTGAAGTCGTTACCCGCGCACACCACAATCATTCCGCACGGGGTGGAGGCGCGCTTTGCGCGCGCGCCCCGCGAGCAGCAGCCGGCATCGGCCTACGGGCCGGGGCGGCCGTTCCGCATCCTCTACGTGTCGATCGTGAACGTCTATAAGCACCAGTGGCATGTCGCGGAGGCGGTGACGCGCTTGTGCGCGCAGGGTGTGCCGGTCACGCTCGATCTGGCAGGCCCTGCAAACCAACCGGCGCTGGCGCGCCTGGAGAAGACGTTGGCGCGCCTCGGGCCCGCTGCGCGCTGCGTCCGCTATCACGGACCGGTGGCGCATGCTGCCCTGCCGGCGTTGTACGCCGTCGCGGACCTGTGCCTGTTCGCGTCGAGCTGCGAGAACATGCCCAACATACTCCTCGAGGGTATGGCTTCGGGGTTGCCCGTCGCCTGTTCGAATCGCGGCCCTATGCCCGAGGTGCTGGGATCGGCAGGGGTGTATTTCGACCCGGAGGATCCCGAGGACATTGCGCGGGCCGTGCGCACTCTCATCGAGTCAGCCGACCTGCGCGCCAGGCTGGCGCACGAGTCGTTCGCGCGGGCCCAGAACTTTTCCTGGGAGCGTTGTGCCGCCGAGACCCTGGGTTTTCTCGCCCGGGTGGCGCAGCGCTCGGACCGTAGTCAACCCCAGACCGCCAGCGGTGAGTGAATGCTGCAAGTATTACAGGAACTGTCGACCGGAGACACGGTGTTGCGCGAGGTGCCGCCACCGGCCGTGTCGCGCGGCTCGCTGCTGATCGAGACACGACGCTCGCTGATCTCCGCAGGCACCGAGCGCATGCTGGTCGAATTCGGGCGCGGCAACCTGCTGCAGAAGGCGCTGCAGCAGCCGGAAAGGGTCTCGCAGGTCATCGACAAGGCGCGTACCGACGGCATCGCCGCCACGCTGAGCGCGGTGCGCACTAAGCTCGACGAGCCGCTGCCGCTCGGTTACTGCAACGTCGGGGTTGTGCTCGAGGTCGGGCCGGAGGTCACGGACTTCGCGGCGGGCGATCGCGTGGTGTCGAACGGCGCACACGCGCAGCTCGTCTGTGCACCGCGCCACCTGTGCGCCCGCATCTCGGATGAGGTGTCCGACGACGCCGCTGCCTTCACGGTGCTCGGTGCGGTGGCTCTGCAAGGAATGCGCCTGGCCGAGCCGACACTCGGCGAGCGGTTTGTCGTGATCGGACTCGGTCTCGTCGGGCTGCTCGCCGTGCAGCTGCTGCGGGCGGCGGGCTGCCGAGTGCTGGGAATCGACCCGGATCGGCGCAAGGTGGAGCTCGCGCGCACCTTTGGCGCCGAGGTCATCGCGGTCGACTATTCGCAGGACGTCGAGCGGGTCGCTGAAGCCTTCTCCGAGGGCCGCGGCGTTGATGGTGTGCTGATCGCGGCCGCGACGAACAGCAGCGAGCCCCTGTCGCTGAGTGCGCGGATGTGCCGTAAGCGCGGCCGTATCGTACTGGTCGGCGTCACGGGGCTCGAGCTCAATCGCGACGACTTCTACCGCAAGGAGCTCACCTTCCAGGTGTCCTGCTCGTACGGCCCCGGGCGCTACGATCCCGAGTACGAGCAGGCTGGGAGGGACTATCCGGTGGGCTTCGTGCGTTGGACCGAACAGCGCAACCTCGCGGCAGTTCTCGACATGCTCGCGCTCGGCCGGCTGGACGTGGAACCTCTGGTGAGTCATCGATTCAAATTCCAGTCCGCGCCTGAGGCGTACGAGCTGCTGGCGTCGGAGACCGAGCCTCACCTGGGAATTGTCCTGCAGTATCCGCAGCTGCCCGCCACAGCGGTGCGCACCCCGGCGATCATGCTGAACGGTACGCCACGGCCGGCTGCCTCGGCCGGCGTCGAGCCGGCGGCGCTGTTCATCGGCGCGGGGAACTACGCCGGACGCGTGCTGATTCCGGCATTCGTCGCGTGCGGCACCCGCATGGCAGGCATCGCAAGTCGCGGCGGCGTATCGGCAGCCCACTATGGGCGTAAGTTCGGTTTTGCCGTCGCGGCGAGCGATCCCCAGGCGATGCTCGCCTCGAGTGATGCCAGCATTGTCGTGATCGCCACGCGGCACGACAGTCATGCGAGTCTGACGCTGCGCGCGCTCGCGGCCGGCAAACATACCTTTGTCGAGAAGCCGCTCGCCCTGACGCAGCAGGAGCTCGACGCCGTGGCGGCGGCCGCTGCAGGTCGGTCCGGCACTAGTCGGCCGCTGTTGATGGTCGGTTTCAACCGGCGTTTTGCCCCGCACGTCGTGAGAATGAAGTCGCTGCTAGAGCCGATGCGCGAGCCGAAGAGCATCGTCATCACGGTGAATGCGGGTGCGCTCCCCGCGGACCACTGGCTGCACGATCCGCGGACCGGCGGCGGCCGCCTCGTGGGGGAGGGCTGCCATTTCGTCGACTTGGCGCGCTTCCTCGCCGGGCAGCCGATCGTCGATTCAGGCGTGCGGGTGCTGGGACGCGACAGCACGCGGCACGAGGACGACGTCTCGATCACGCTCGCGTTTGCCGACGGCTCGTGGGGTGCGATTCACTATCTCGCCAACGGCCACCGCAGCTACCCGAAGGAGCGTATCGAGGTATTCTGCGGCGGGCGCGTCCTGCAGCTGGACAATTTCCGTCGCCTGCGCGGCTATGGCTGGCCCGGGTTCAGTCGCATGAGCTCATGGCGGCAGGACAAAGGTCAGCAGGCGTGCGTGGCGGCATTCGTCGCTGCCGTGCGCAACGGCGCACCGGCGCCGATCGCGCTCGAGGAGCTGCTCGAGGTGTCACGCGTTGTGGTCGCATTGGGTGAGCGGGCGCGAGCGTGACGACACTGAGTCGTTACTATCATACGGTTCGTCATCTGCGGCCGATCCAGATCGCAGGCCGCCTGCGCTTGGTGCTGCCGAGTCCACGGCCGGACCTGCGGCCGCCGCCGACGGTGCGCGCCAGGCACGGGCCGTACGCTGTGCCCATCGAAGGGGAACCGAGTCTCACGGGGCCGGACACCTTCCGCCTGCTGAATGAGGAGCGCCGCTGCTGCGATGCTACCGATTGGCAGCCGCGAGATGCCTCGGATCTGTGGACCTACCACCTGCACTACTTCGATGACCTGAATGCGCACGATGCGCAAGCGCGTGCGGATTGGCACCGGCAGCTCCTATCGAGATGGGTGCTGGAGAATCCACCGCCTGAGGGGCCGGGGTGGGATCCCTATCCCATCTCGCGTCGAGTCGTAAACTGGGTCAAATGGGCGCTGCGCGGTCACCCGCTGACGCCGGCCTGCCTGAGCAGTCTCGCCGTGCAGACCCGCTGGCTGCTGCGCCGTCTCGAACACCACCTCCTCGGGAACCATCTGCTCGCCAACGCCAAGGCGCTCATCCACGCAGGACTTTATTTTGACGGTGCGGAGGCAGATCGGTGGCACCGCCGCGGCATGGCGCTCCTCGAGGGTCAGCTGCGGGAGCAGATACTGGCCGACGGTGCTCACTTCGAGCTCAGTCCGATGTACCACGCGCTGGCACTCGAGGACCTGCTCGACCTGAGCAACATTCTACGGGCCTTCGGGCGAGCAGTGCCGGCGCACTGGCCGTCGCTGGTCGCACACATGCGGACCTGGCTCGCTGCCATGTCGCATCCGGACGGGGAGCCGGCGTTCTTCAATGACACCGCATGGGGTGTCGCTCCGACAGCGCGCAGTCTGGAGGAGTATGCGCGGCGCCTCGATCTCCCGCCGGCTGTGCCTGCTGACACACCACTGGCTGTGCTCGCCGCGAGCGGCTATGTCCGGGCCGCGCTGGGGAGCGCGTACCTCCTCTGCGATTGCGGGTCGGTGGGACCCGACTATCTGCCCGCGCACGCACATGCCGATACGCTCAGCTTCGAGCTGAGTCTCGGGTGGCAGCGGGTATTCGTGAATTCCGGTACCTCGCGGTACGGGGCCGGTGCCGAACGGCAGCGGCAGCGCGGGACTCGTGCCCACAATACCCTGACCATCGACGGCGTCGACTCGAGCGAGGTCTGGGCCGCCTTTCGCGTGGCGCGGCGCGCGCGCGGCACGCTGCGCCGCGCGAGCGCCGCGGGCGATGAGGTCGTCATCGAGGGCAGTCACGACGGTTACCGACGCCTGGCGCGCGCAAACGAGCACATCAGGTGCTGGACGCTCACTGCGGACTCGCTGCGCATCGACGATCGGATCACGGGCCGGTTCACTAGCGCCGAGTCCCGCCTGTTCCTGCATCCGCAACTGCACGCGCACCGTGCAGCGGGCCACGTGTCAGTCACGCTCGCGGAGCGCGAGATCGCGAGCGTGTCGTTTGCAGGGGCGGCGAGCGTCGAGGTTGAGAGCGCAACCTGGCACCCGCGGTTTGGAGTGGTGGTGCCGAATCTTTGCGTGGTCGCCAGGCTCTCCGGTGCTACGCTCGTAACGCAGGTGAGCTGGCGGCGATGAGCGGCAGAATACTGGTGCTGAGCTTCTACTACGCGCCGGACCTGTGCGCCGGCTCCTTCCGTGCTACGCCGTTCGTTGCGGCGCTACGGGCGCAGGCCGCACCCGGCACCCACATCGACGTCATCACCACGCTGCCGAATCGCTACCAGACCTTCGACCGAGACGCCGCGTCCTGCGAGACCAGCACTGGGCTCGAGATCCGGCGCATCGCTCTGCCGCGTCACCAGAGCGACATGGCCGGCCAGTCACGCGCGTTCGCCAGGTATGCCCGCAGCACTCTGCGGATCGTGGCCGAGCGCCGCTACGACCTTGTATTTGCGACCTCCTCGAGGCTGATGACGGCGGCGCTCGGCGCGTGGATCGCGCGGCGCAAGGATGCGACCCTGTACCTCGACATCCGCGACCTGTTCGTCGACACCATCGGCGATGTGCTGCCCGCGCCGGCAGCCTGGCCGGCGAGCCGCATCTTTTCCCTCATCGAGCGCTGGACCGTCACGCGAGCCGAGCGCGTCAATCTGGTGTCGCGCGGATTCGAGGGCTATTTCCGCCAGCGGTACGGTGATCAGTCGCTGGCGTGGTTCACGCACGGCATCGACGACGAGTTTCTCAATCTGCCAGCCGAGCGGCTCGCTCGCGACCCGACCGATGCGCGGGTCACGATCCTCTACGCCGGCAACGTCGGCGAAGGACAGGGCCTGCATGACATATTGCCCGGCATGGCACGGCAGCTCCGTGCACGCGCGCGCTTTGTCGTGATTGGCGACGGTGGCCGTTGCAAGGTGCTTCAGGCTGCCTTGGCGGCCGCCGGAACGGACAACGTGGAGTTGCGACCACCGGTCTCGCGGGCCGCGCTGCTGCAGGCTTACCGTGCTGCAGATGTGCTGTTTCTGCACCTGGGCGCACATCGAGCCTTCGAGAAGGTATTGCCGTCAAAGCTGTTCGAATACGCTGCGCTCGGCAAGCCTGTACTGGCCGGGGTGGCGGGCTACGCGGCCGCCTTCGTGCGCGCCGAGATCGAGAATGCGGCGGTCTTTGCCCCGGGTGATGTGGCGCAGGGCATCCGCGCGCTCGAATCCCTCGAGCTGCTCGATCGGCCCAGAGCCGCCTTCACCGCAAAATACGCGCGCTCAGGAATCGTCGGCCAGATGGCACAGGACGTGCTGGGGCTGCTCAAGCGGCACCGTGAGCGCGGGCCCGCCGAGGTGCCCGGCCGGACCCAGGGCGCCCGGGACGAAAGATGATTTGATTAATTGTGAACAATTGTATACGAGTGGCCGGTCGACGCGGATACTCGAGGTCTTGTATTTTTGGTACACCGCTGCACGTCGTGCCGGGTCCGACCGCAGTGGCGCTGATGCTTACGTAGCTTAATGAGAGGGCATTGGTGAAGGCGAACGTTGGTCAGAGGGTGGCGTTTGTCGGCGCTCCGGTTCTCGAAACCGAGCGACTGATTCTGCGAGTACCCAGCGTCGATGACTTCGACGCGTGGGCGATGTTCTACGCCGACCCAGAGACGATGCGTTACATGGACGGACCGCAGCCTCCGGAAGCAGCGTGGCGCGCGCTCGCAACCATGGCCGGTTGCTGGGCACTGTGCGGCTTTGGAATGTTCTCCGTGATTCATCGCGAGAGCGGGCGGTGGATAGGGCGCGTGGGTCCGTGGAAGCCGCAAGGCTGGCCCGGGGATGAGGTTGGCTGGGGGATCCTGCGCGAGTTTGAAGGGCAGGGCTACGCGTACGAGGCGTCGGTCGCCGCCATAGACTGGGCTTTCGACGTGCTCGGCTGGAGCAACGTCATCCACTGCATTCCCGAGGCCAACGTGCGCTCCGCTGCGCTCGCACAGCGACTCGGTTCATCCCGCCAGCGTCTGGTAAAGCTGCCGCCTCCGGCCGGCACTCAGGTCTGGATGTGGGGACAAACCCGCGATAAGTGGCGTGCCAGGGATCGGGGCGATTCCGGCCGAGTCTCGCATCCGAAGCCGCCGCCGCCCCGCGCCGCGCAGCGCTCCTAGATCCTTTCACCCGGACGAACCGAACGCACCGCGGGCGCGCGGTCTGGATTGCCGTGCGTGCTTTTGCTCCAATCGGGGCAAGGAGGCATGCCTATGCGTCGCCGCGACTTGTCGGGAGCCCTGTTGGTATCTGCCGCGGCGGCGGCGCTCATGCCGGCGGCCGCGCGCGCGGCGACAGACGCCGGAGGCGGCCAGGCGCGCACCGGCGCCGAGACGAGCGCCGGAGTCGCGCCGCAGGACACCGCCTATCTGCCCGGCGACCTGCGCCGCTACGGAGCACACCCTGACACCGACGTCACGCAGGCACTTGCTGCCGCAGTAGCGCAGGCTCAGCAGCCCGGCGGCGCCGCGGTGTACATTTCCGCGGCTCTTGGAGTCCGCTGCAGCGTCACCGCCGGCGTGATGATCACCGCCCCTATCACGATTTACGGGGACAATCGCTACCAATCAGTCATCGCCACCAGCGCCGACATCACCTTGCTGACAATCAGTGGCGCGCAGTCGCAGGGCGTGGTGATCCGGGACCTGCAGCTGGTCGGCAGGGGGGCCGGAGCTACGCGTCCGGGCATCCAGTGCAGCGGCTCCCCGTACAACGCTCTCGAGCGCGTGCGAATCAGGGATTTCGGCATCGGCGTGCAGTTTGCGACCGGAGGGTACTCCAGCTTCCTGAACCGCATTCTGGGTTCTGAGATCATTCACAACAATCTCGTCAACATCGATTGCCAGTCCCAGACTCATCAGCTGTCCCTTCACCAGGTGACCTTCGGTGCCGCGCCGACCGGTTTGCATCTGGTCGATTCGAGCGGCCTGTCGATTTTCGGGGGCGACTGCGAAGGCTGCACCCGGGTCTGCATCGACCTCGACAACGACAACACACGCAACGGCAACCACTATCTGTGCGGACTCGACCTGGAGGGCAATCAATGTGCCGAGGGGGACGTACGCATCGGCAACACCGCTGAGGTTGCTGCCGTGACTCTGGTCGATTTCGTACTGTCACCGGGTGCACACGACCAATGGTTCGTCAACCCGGTGCGTTGCGACACGCTCACCGTCACCGGTTGCAGGATCTGGAGCGGCTACGCGAGTGGCTCGTGGATCAACCGGGCCGGGCGACTTTCCAATCTCGTCTGCCTCGGAAATGGTGGTCGTGCGGACCGCAGCGGACAGCCGCTGGGGCCGGCTGCCGACAGCTTCTGGTCGCCCGCCGGGCACCCGCAGTCGTACCGCGCTCCTCAGGTGTTTGACCCGCATTTTCAGGACTGCGCATCCTTCAATCAGTACGCGGCGGCGACTGCTGACCTTAACGTGCCGGGGGGTTGCTGGTACGCGGGACTCGACTTGCTGCATCTGCAGACGGGTGAACCGGCCGCGCCGGGGGTCAAGGCGTATGCGCGCGCGATGATCGCGAACGGCGCGGCGGACCTTGACCTCAAATGCGGCGCAGCCCTGATGCGCGGCGACGTCGACATCGAAGGACCCATTGGAGTCGTCGGACAGGCGCTCACGGGCACCCAAAGCGCGATATTCAGCGCAAGCAACAAGCCGGGAAGCCAAGTGAGTGCGCCGTCGAGGTGGCTGGTCATCACGCTCGACGGCAGGAAGCACTACATTCCATGTTGGGAGTAGCCAGAATATCCTGAGCCGATGATTGCCGCGACCTACCGTCACGTCCGATGAGCCGGGTGTTGGTGACTGGCGCCGGTGGCTTCGTGGGGAGCGTTCTCTGCCCAATGTTGGGACGCGCGGGCTATCAGGTCCGCGCCGCGACTCGCACTGAACGGCCGATTGCCGCGGGCGCCGGCGAACAGGTCGTGGTCGGTGAACTCGGCGCCCGGACGGACTGGAGCGGGGCGTTGTCCGACGTCGATCTGGTGATCCACTTGGCGGCGCGGGCGCACGACATGAGGGCCACGGCAGCCGCCGTGGCCGGTTACATGGAGACCAATGCACGCGGCACCGAGCGTCTCGCGCAGCAAGCCGCCCGCCATGGCGTGCGGCGCTTCATTTACCTCAGCAGCGTCAAGGTCCATGGGAATGGGATTGCTCAGCGTGCTTACAACGCACACGACCCGCCGCAGCCGCAGGATCCGTATGGAATGTCCAAATGGCAGGGTGAGCGGCTGCTGTTGCAGTCGGCGTCCGGCACCGGTCTGCAGTGTGCGATTGTTCGCCCACCCCTCGTGTATGGCCCGGGCGTGCGGGCTAACTTCCTGCGTCTGCTGCATTGGGTGGATGCGGAGCGCCCCCTGCCGCTCGCTGCCGTACACAATCGCCGCAGCCTGGTGAGCGTCTGGACCCTGTCCGACCTACTGATACGTGTTCTCGATCATCCGGCGGCTGCCAACCGGACGTGGATGGTGTCAGACGGTGAGGATCTCTCGACACCGGAGTTGGTGCGCCGCCTCGCGAGCACCATGGGCCGACGCGCCCGCTTGCTGCCCGTTCCCCCGGCACTGCTGCGTCTCGGCGGCGCTGTCACGGGCAGGGGCGCAGAAGTTCGTCGACTGTGCGAGTCTCTCACCGTGGACATTACGGAGACACGCACGCAGCTGGGCTGGTCGCCGCCTCTGTCACTCGACGAAGGGCTGACGCGCACGGTGAATTGGTATCGGGCCCAGGAGCGAACGCCCCGGTGACACACTCCATTCCACCACTCACGGCCACCCTGTTTGCCGTCGGTGCTCTGGTCGCCTCGGCCCTGCTGACGGACCTCATGCGCTACCTGGCCGCCGGCCGCGGGGTACTCGACATTCCGAACCCCCGCAGCTCGCATGAGGTGCCCACGCCGCGTGGCGGAGGGCTCGCGATCGTGCTGGTAACGACGGCGGGCCTGCTGCTTCTCGCACTGCACGGGGCGCTGACTTGGGATGTGTTTGCTGCGCTCGCGGGCGGTGGGCTGGGGGTGGCACTGGTGGGCTTTGTGGACGATCGTCACCCACTCTCGGCCACCGTGCGGCTCGGTGTGCACTTTGCTGCAGCCCTGTGGGGGCTGCTGTGCCTTGGCGGTCTGCCGCCTATCAATGTGGGGGGGAAGCTGTTTGTGCTGGGGTGGGGGGGCTACGCCCTGGGTGCGCTGGGAATCGTGTGGACGCTCAACCTCTTTAACTTCATGGATGGGATCGACGGAATCGCGGGATCCGAGGCCGCGTTCGTCGGGTTCACCGGAGCAGCGTTGACTGCCATGACGCGCGGCCCGCCGGAGGTCACGCTGTGCGGCCTGCTGCTGGGAGCTGCCTGTCTCGGCTTCCTGCGATGGAACTGGCCGCCGGCGAAGATCTTTCTCGGCGACGTCGGCAGCGGCTATCTCGGTTATTTTATCGCTGTGCTCGCGATTGCGGCCGCTCGCGGGCAGTCTGCGTCACTTTGGGTCTGGCTGATTCTCGGCGGGGTGTTTCTGGTAGATGCCACAGTCACGCTCGCGCGCAGAATGTTGCGTCGCGAGCGTCTCGACGAGGCGCACCGGAGTCACGCCTATCAATGGCTCGCCCGGCGCTGGGGGAGTCATCTGCGTATGACGCTGGTGGTATTGTTGGTGAACGTGCTGTGGCTTCTGCCGTGCGGCGCCTTTGCGGCGCTGCAGCCGCAGTACGCCGCGATGACGGTCCTGGTCGCGCTCGTTCCGCTCGGGGTGCTGGCTCTCGCAGCCGGTGCCGGGCGCCGCGAGGTTCGGGACGGCACTTTTTCCTAGAATTGTCGCCGTTGGCTTACAGTGGCAACGTCTTGCGCCGATTGACAGCGCGTCAACCCTGACTGTTATCGCACGTTGTTCTCACGAGGTAAGCTCGTGTAAATGGTATCGATTTGCCGCGCATTATTGGCATACAATTCAGAAGCGTTCGGCTGAGCCTCGATTTCCAAGACCAACGGGCCGGCGCGACGCGAGGAGTTCGATGACAGACGGACAGGCAGCCGCGAAGGGGATCGCTGCCTCAATTGCCGAAGCCATCCTGGCGCTACCGCGTACGACGAAGCGCCTGGTGATGGTGACTGCGGATGCGGTTGCGATTCCAACCGCACTGTGGGCGGCGTTGGCTCTCAAATTCGATACCCTCGACCCGGTCATCGACCGGACATTCGCTTACTTCCTCGTCGCCCTGGGCTCGGCGCTGTTCTTCTTCGCGGTGTTTGGTCTGTATCGCGCCGTGATCCGTTTCATGGGTCCCAAGGCCACCGTCACCGTGACGGCGGGAGTGACTTTCTCCGTGCTGGTTCTGGCGATCTTCGATCGCTTCATCGCGAGCCACCAGATTCCGCTCTCGGCCTTCGGCATCTACTGGGCACTGGCGCTGCCGTACGTGGGCGGCAGCCGCTTCATCGCCCGGTATCTGTTCCTGCGTGCCGGCGGCACGCGCAGGTCCGCGGTACGGGTCGCCATCTACGGCGCGGGTAACGCCGGGGCGCGGATCTGCTCGATCCTTCAGGGCGGACCGGACTTCGTACCGGTTGCCTTCATCGACGACCGCAAGTCGCTGCAGGGCAGCAACGTGAGTGGTATCCGGGTGTATGGGGCCGAGAACCTCGACGAGCTGGTGCGTCACAAGCGCATCGACCGGATCCTGCTCGCGGTGCCCTCCGCGCCGCGCCGACGGCGCCTCGAGATCCTGACGATGCTCGAGCCGCTCGGCGTGCACGTGCAGTCGCTGCCCAATCTCTCCGATCTGATTTCCGGCAAGGCGCAGATCAGCGAGTTGCGTGACGTCGATGTGGGTGACCTGCTCGGCCGCGACCCGGTGCCGCCAAAAGCGAAACTGTCAGGCTCCTGCATCACCGGCAAGTGCGTGCTGGTCACCGGCGCTGGCGGCTCGATCGGCTCGGAGCTGTGCCGGCAGATCATTCGGCTGAACCCGCTGCGCCTCGTGCTGTTCGAAATGTCGGAGCTGGCTCTCTATACGATACAGCGCGAGCTCGAGGAGATTGCCTCGCGGGAGCGCCTTTCGGTCGAGGTGGTGTCGCTCCTCGGTAACGCGCATCACCGCCACCGGGTCCGAGAGGTGCTGTCGACTTTCGGCGTGCATACGGTCTATCACGCCGCGGCCTACAAGCATGTGCCGATTGTTGAGTACAACGTCGTCGAGGGCATTCACAACAACGTCATCAGCACCTGGTACACAGCCGAAGCCGCGCTCGAGACGGGCGTCGAGACCTTCGTGCTGGTTTCCACCGACAAGGCGGTGAACCCCGCCAATGTCATGGGCGCGACCAAGCGCCTGGCGGAGCTCGTCCTGCAGGCATTGCAGGAGCGCACTGCACAAACGCGCTTCTGCATGGTGCGCTTCGGCAACGTGCTCGCCTCCTCCGGCTCGGTCGTGCCACTCTTTCAGGAGCAGATTCGCCGCGGTGGTCCGGTGACCGTGACCCATCCGGAGGTCATCCGTTATTTCATGACGATCCCGGAAGCCGCACAGCTCGTCCTACAAGCCGGCTCCATGGCCAAAGGGGGCGACGTTTTCGTTCTCGACATGGGTCGTCCGGTACGCATTGACGATCTCGCCCGGCGTCTCGTCAACCTCATGGGACTCACGGTGCGCGATGCCGGCAATCCCGACGGCGACATTGCGATCGAATACACCGGCCTGCGAACCGCGGAGAAGCTGTTCGAGGAGCTGCTGATCGGCTCGAACGTCACCGGTACCGAGCATCCGATGATCATGCGCGCGATGGAGCATCATCTGCCCTGGGCCAAGATGCAGGAGATCCTCAACGATCTGCTGGTCGCGCTGGCGAGCTTCGACTGCCACCGCGCCCTCGCATTGCTTGGCGAATCGGTGGCCGAGTACCGCGCAGACCTCGACATCCGCGACAGCGTCTGGACCCGCAAGGCGGTACTGCCGCATGCCACGGCCACCAAAGTCGCGGATTTCGCCGCCAAACGCCGCCAGTCCGAGGCCGGCAAGCCCGCACCGGGCCAAAGCCCACTCGCCTGAGTTCCTGAGTCGACCCCGATCGTGCCGCCTCATCAGCGGGAGCTGCGTGAGGGTATTCTTTGCTCTCAGCGTATCCGGGCCGAGGGCTGGGTCCAGGTTTTACTAAATTAGTTTTTAATATCAATACCTTAAGATAAAGTACTACGGATGCGCGTCACTATATTTGGGTCGGGATACGTAGGCCTCGTCACAGGAGCGTGTCTGGCGGATGCAGGTAATCACGTCGTCTGTGTCGACATCGATGCCGGCAAGATCGAGCGCCTAAACCGCGGCGAAATTCCGATTCACGAGCCCGGACTCGAAGCGCTGATCAAGCGCTGCACCGAGGCCGGACGCATGGAGTTCACGATCGACGCCGCCAAAGGAGTTACGCACGGCCTGTTTCAGCTGATCGCAGTCGGAACGCCTCCGGGTGAGGACGGGGCGGCGGACTTGAGCCACGTGCTCACCGTGGCGCGCACCATAGCAGGGCATCTCAACCGTTATGCGATCGTTATCACCAAGTCGACGGTGCCGGTCGGCACCGCAGATAAGGTGCGCACCGAGATCGAGCGCGCACTGGCCGCGCGCGGCGCGAGCTGCGAATTCGACGTCGTGTCGAATCCCGAATTCCTGAAGGAGGGCGCGGCGATCACCGATTTCATGAAGCCGGATCGCGTCGTGGTCGGGACCGACAACCCGCGCACTACCGAGCTGATGCGAGCGCTCTACGAGCCCTTTATTCGCAACCATGACCGTCTGATCGTCATGGACATCCGCTCTGCGGAGCTCACCAAGTACGCGGCGAATGCGATGCTCGCCACCAAGATCAGCTTCATGAACGAGCTCGCCAGCATCGCCGAGCGGGTCGGCGCCGACATCGAGAAGGTGCGCATCGGCATCGGCTCCGATCCGCGTATCGGCTACAGCTTCATCTACCCGGGCACCGGCTACGGCGGCTCATGCTTCCCGAAGGACGTCAAGGCGCTGATCCGCTCCGCGCACGAGGCGGGGCATGCGCCCGCGATCCTCAACGCCGTCGAGGCGGTCAACGAGCGGCAGAAGGAGATCCTGTTCCGCAAGCTCACGCGCCACTTCGGCGGCGGGCTCAAAGGCCGGACCGTGGCACTCTGGGGTCTCGCTTTCAAACCTAACACCGACGACATGCGCGAAGCGCCGTCGCGCACGCTCATCGACCTGCTGTGCAAGGCCGGCGCGCGCGTGCAAGCCTATGACCCGATCGCCTCCGACGAGGCGCAGCGCCTGTACGCGCGCGAGCCCGGCTTTGCTCTCGCGAAGAATGCCTATCAGGCGGCCGAAGGGGCCGATGCCCTGGCTATCGTCACCGAGTGGCAGGAATTTCGCAGCCCGGACTTTGACCGCCTGCGGGAGGTTCTCAAGACGCCCGTCATATTCGACGGCCGCAATCTCTACGATCCGGCCATGGTGAGCCGCTTCGGCTTGGACTACTACGCGATTGGCCGGGGCAGACCGCTCGCCCCTGATTGAGTACCAGCCCTTCAGGAACGAACCGATGCTGACACCCGTCATTTTGTCGGGCGGCGCGGGCACCAGACTCTGGCCGCTGTCCCGCGAGCTCTACCCCAAGCAGCTGCTGGCACTGATCGGCAACCGCACCATGCTGCAGCAGACCGCACTGCGCCTGGAGGGCCTGAACGCGGCGGCCTCGATCGTCGTATGCAACGACGCGCACCGCTTCCTCGTCGCCGAGCAGCTGCGGCAGCTGAAGCTCGAGCCCCAGGCCATCGTGCTCGAGCCCGTGGGCCGCAACACCGCGCCCGCCATCGCACTGGCGGCGCACGCGGCGGTCAAAGGCCTGGCGGTGGACGCCGAGGACCCGGTGCTGCTGGTGCTGCCGGCCGATCACGTCATCAAGGACGTGCCGGCGTTCCAGCGCGCCGTGCGCCTTGCGCTGCCGGCGGCTGCGCAGGGGCGGCTGGTCACCTTCGGCATCGTTCCCACGGCCGCCGAGACCGGCTACGGCTACATCCAGCGCGGCGCGCAGGACGGCGCGTTGCACCGTATCGCCCGCTTCGTCGAGAAGCCCGATCCGAAGCGCGCGCTCGAGTTCGTGGAATCGGGCGCGTATTACTGGAACAGCGGCATGTTCATGTTCGGCGCCCGCCACTATCTCACCGAGCTCGCCCGGCTGGCGCCCGAGATGGCGCGTGCCTGCGAGTTGGCATTTCACGGGGCGCGTGCCGATCTCGACTTCACTCGCGTGGCGTCCGACGCCTTTGCCGCCTGCCCCGCCGACTCGATCGACTATGCGGTCATGGAGAAGACGGCCGACGCCGTCGTGGTACCACTCGCCGCCGGCTGGAGCGACGTCGGCTCGTGGGCGGCGCTGCATGAGGCGAGTGAGCCGGACGCGCGCGGCAACGTGGCGCATGGCGATGTGATCGCCGAGGACTCGGAGGGCTGCTATCTCCATTCGGAAAGCCGGCTGGTGGCGGCGGTCGGCCTGAAGGACCACGTGGTGGTCGAGACCAAGGATGCGGTCATGGTGACGCCGAAGAGCCGCGTGCAGGATGTGAAGAAGCTGGTGCTGCAGCTTAAGGAACGCGGGCGCTACGAGCATTCGCTGCACCGGGAAGTGTTCCGCCCCTGGGGCAGCTACGACAGCCTAGAGGCCGGGCCGCGCTTCCAGGTGAAGCGCCTCAAGATCAAGCCCGGCGCAACGCTGTCGCTGCAGCTGCATCATCACCGCGCCGAGCATTGGGTCGTGGTGGCGGGCACGGCGCGCATCACGCGCGGCGAAGAGGTCTTTCTGCTGGAGGAGAATCAGTCGACCTACATCCCGATCGGCGTCAAGCACCGCATCGAGAACCCGGGCATGATCCCGCTCGAGATCATCGAGGTACAGTCCGGCTCCTACCTCGGCGAGGATGACATCGTGCGCTTCGAGGACCGCTATGGCCGCCAGGGAACGACGACCTGAGGGATTGATCCCATGACCAACCTCGATTCGTTCAAGGCCTA
Source organism: Steroidobacteraceae bacterium (assembly GCA_035568235.1). Lineage (GTDB taxonomy): Bacteria > Pseudomonadota > Gammaproteobacteria > Steroidobacterales > Steroidobacteraceae > 13-2-20CM-66-19. Next base: position 63,838 of record DATMOK010000005.1, read on the forward strand.
CGACATCCGCGGCCGCATTCCGGATGAGATCAACGAGTCTCTCGCCTACGACATCGGCCGCGCCTACGCCGCGTTCGTGAAACCCAAGCGCGTCGCGGTCGGCTATGACATCCGCCTGTCATCGCCGCAGCTCGCCGCTGCCCTCAAGCGCGGACTCCTGGAGTCGGGCGTCGATGTGCTCGACATCGGACTGTGGGGCACCGAGGGCTCATACTTCGCGACCTTCGCCGAAAACCTCGATGGCGGCATCATGGTGACCGCCAGTCACAACCCCCCTGACTACAACGGCATGAAGTTCGTGCGTGAGGGGGCGCGGCCGATCAGCGCCGATACCGGGCTGCAGGACATGCGCGCGCTCATCGAGAGCGGTCGTATGCCGCCCAAAGCGCTCCGGCCCGGCAGTGAGCGCCCGCTCGACATCCGCGGCCGCTATCTCGAGCACCTCCTAAGCTACGTCGAGCCGAAGAAGCTGCGGCCTCTCAAGGTGGTGGTGAACGCCGGCAACGGCGGCGCCGGGCTCATCATCGATCAGATCGAATCGCGCCTGCCGTTTGAGTTCATCAAGGTCAACAACACGCCCGATGGCACTTTTCCGAACGGCGTGCCGAACCCGATGCTGGAGGAGAACCGCGCAGCGACTGCCGAGGTGGTGCGCCGTGAGAAGGCCGATGTCGGCATCGCCTGGGACGGCGACTACGATCGCTGTTTCTTCTTCGACGAACAGGGTCAGTTCATCGAGGGCTACTATCTCGTGGGTCTGCTTGCCGAGACGTTCCTGCGACAGGAGCCGGGCGCCCGGATCGTCCACGATCCACGTCTTACCTGGAACACGCTCGACATCGTGCGCCGCGCCGGCGGCACGGCCGTGCTGTGCAAGTCGGGCCATGCATTCATAAAGCAAAAAATGCGCGAAGTGGATGCCGCCTACGGCGGTGAGATGAGCGCGCACCACTACTTCCGCAAGTTCTCCTACTGCGACAGCGGCATGATCCCCTGGCTTCTGGTGCTGGCGGTGATGAGCGAGCGCCGCCAGTCGCTGCATGGATTAGTGGGTGAGCGCATGCGCCTCTTTCCCGCGAGCGGCGAGATCAATCGCAAGCTGACGGCGCCTGCGGCCTCGACCCTGGCGCGGCTGCGCGCCCACTACGAGCCGCGCGCGGCCTCAATCGACCTGACCGACGGGCTGTCGATGGAGTTTCCGGAGTGGCGCTTCAACCTCCGCGGCTCGAACACCGAGCCGCTGGTGCGCCTCAACGTCGAGTCGCGGGGGAATGAAGCGCTTATGCGCGAGAAGACCGCTGAGGTGCTGAAGCTCGTCGACGGGTGAGGGCGACGCGGTCCGCGTCAGGCGCTGAACACCCGCTCCTGTAAACTGCGCGCGGCGCGTTGCGCAGTCCGGCCGTCCCATAGCGGCGGGCGAGCGCCCTTCGGCCACTGGCCCGCCAAGGCAGCGCGCGCCGCACTCACCAGTCCTTCGGGCTTCACCAGGCGGTTGCTACCCGCGGTGAGGGTAATGGGCCGTTCGGTGTTCTCGCGCAGCGTCGCGCACGGAATGCCGAGATAGGTGGTTTCTTCCTGTACTCCGCCCGAGTCCGTGATGGCGATCGTGCAGCGGATCACGAGATTCATGAACTCGACGTAGCTCAGTGGCCCGGTACTGCGGATGGCCGGCGCGCCCGTGATCGCGGCGAGCAGCCCGAACTCCTCCAGCCGTTTGCGCGTACGGGGGTGGATCGCGAACACCACCGGGAGCTCGCGTGATAACGCGACAAGCTCGGCGGTGAGCTCGGCGAGCTTGGCGCGTTCGTCGACGTTCGACGGCCGATGCAGCGTCACCACCGCGTAGGGCGAGCCATCCAGATTGAGCCGCCTGCGGGTGTCGGCGGTCTCGATGCTCGCACGCAGCATCTCGAACGAGTCGATCATGATGTTGCCGACGCAGTCGATCTTCTCGCGCGGCACCCCCTCGGCGATCAGGTTGGCGTCGGCGTCCTTCGACGGTGTCCAGAGCAGATCCGCGATCGCATCCGTCACCAGCCGGTTGATCTCTTCCGGCATACGCCGGTCGCGACTGCGCAGCCCGGCTTCGAGGTGCACGACCGGGATCCACAGCTTTGCACCCACCATGGCGCAGGCGGCGGTGGCGTTCACATCCCCGACCACCACGATCGCGTCGGGCCGCTGACTTGCGCACACCGCCTCGTAGGCGATCATCGTGCGCCCGGTCTGCTCGGCGTGAGTGCCGCTGCCGACCTCGAGGTGGTTCGCCGGCTCCGGCAAGCGCAGGTCGCGGAAGAAGGCATCCGACATATTCGCGTCGTAGTGCTGTCCGGTGTGCACGATGCGGGGTGCAGACCAGCTTTCGTGCGCCAGGGCGTGGTAGAGGGGTGCCACCTTCATGAAGTTGGGGCGGGCGGCAGCGATCAAGTGGACTACCTTTGAGCTCAAATGGGTGGTACCTCGTCCCTAGGTGGGAGGGCGTGCATTCGATCGACGGCCCGCCATACTCACGTAACCCGCGCCGGGGTACTCTAGCCGGGCTTGCTTACTTTGATTGGCGTGAACTGTACCTTGGCGATATTGTGTCTGCACGCGGAGACACTGGTCGCCGGGCGGGTGCGCGGGTAACTTCATCCTTCAACCATCTACGGGGGCTATCTCATGGCGCTTTGGAAAGACACGACGACCGGAACCGCTTCCCCATCTCCTGCCCCCTCTGCCGCGAGCCCGCCGCCGCCGCATGCGCGGGAGCCCGAGCGCACCAATGTGGCGCCGATTACCCCGGAAGTCGCCCGCCGCCCGGCAGCGCGGCAGGAAATGAAGGAGTCGATCATCTCGTCCGATCTCACGATCGAGGGCAAGATTGCTGGCTCCGGCCACGTTCGGATCGCGGGCCGCTTCAAGGGAGATGTGCAGGTCGACGGCAACGTGAGCCTCGATGCGGGCGCGCGCCTCGAAGGGCACGTTAAGGCGAGTGTCGTGAGTGTGGGCGGCGAGCTGATCGGCAACATCGAGAACGCCAAGCGGGTCGAGTTGCTCGAGACCGGCGTCATCAACGGTGACGTCAAGGCCGGGTCACTCACGGTGGCGGCCGGCTCGCGCATGCGTGGCCAGGTCGAGTTCGGCTACGACGTCGAGGGTCGGGCCAAGACCGAGACCAAGGGCTTCGGTAACGCATGAGCGTCGCGGCTCGCCCGGAGGCTGCGGGCAAGACGCGCACCTGCCCGCACTGCAAGGCGACCATCCTCGAGAGCCTGACGATCTGCCCAGGCTGTTTGCACCATTTGCGCTTTGACCAGGAGGCAGCGAAGCGGCAAGTGGCGGCGGCATCCGCGCTGCGGGTGGAAGGGGTAATAGCTCACCCCTCGACTGCCACCGCGCCCTGGGAATACTTCGTCGTGATCGCAGTCCGCAACGAGCGGGGCGAGGAAGTGACACGCCAGGTGGTCAACGTGGGGGCGCTGCAGAACGCGGAGAAGCGAACCTTCACGCTTTCGGTGGACGTCATGCCTCCGCAAGCGGCGGTGGTCTCCAATAAGCCGGGTGCGGCGGCCGTGAGCAGTGCGGCGATGACCAGAGCGCCCATCCCAGCATCGCCACGGCCTGCCACGGGGATGCCAGGCGCTTCTCCAGGCGGGGCCAGACCCGCCGGCGCGGCGCTTCCCGGGCAAGCGCCGAAGATCTCGCCAGGAGCCCCGCTGAAGCCCCCCGCGGGCAATCCTCCGCTGAAGCGCTGAGCAACCGCTGCCTGCCCCAGTCCAGCGCTCTCAGAAGCTCTGCTGGGTCGTCACCAGGAACTGAGCCCTGCGGATCGTGCCATCCCCAGTCTCGAAGGGGAACGCGACATCCACGTGGATCACGTTACCGAGACCTGAGCGCGCATTGCCGAAGCGCAACCCGAAGCCCGCATCTTTGAGAAGGCCGAGCGAGGGCTGCGCGAGCGGTGCCTCCCCCCAGGTGCGTCCTGCGTCGAAGAAGATTGCGCCGCCAACGCGAAACAGCCGGAACGGAAACCAGTCGGTAAAGTAGCGCTGCTCGATTGTCCACAGCGCCCGCGCCGTGCCGTCCTGGTAGCGCAGCGGGTAACCACGCAGCCCGTTGTCACCGCCGAGCAGCACCTGATTGTCGAGATCGGGCCGCCAGGCCTTGGTGGCCACGAGCGTAGTGAAGAACAGCCAGTTGGCGCTCTGCTCGGCGTAGTAGCGGACCGAGGCATCCGCGAGGCCGTTGTACAACGTGCCGTTCTCGAGGCGCCCCGAGAAGTCACTCGCGAGCAGCAGCGTCGAGGTGCCGCCATCGCGAAAGCCGCGGCCTGCGGTGCTCGTAAATATGAGCGCGCTGCGACTCGAGCCGAGCGCCGAGTCCGCCCAGCCGACGCGCAGCGTGGTGATGGTGCCGAGGTAGAAGTCCTCGGTGCGCAGGATCTGGTCGTGGTTGTAGAGACGCACGTAGTCGTCGGCGACCAGGTCGTATTCCACCCACGGGTATACGAAGCGGCGGTCCTCAGGCAGCAACGTGGGTCCGGTCCAGGTGCTGACGGGTGAGAACTGGTACTCATCGTAGGTGAGGCCGCCGCTCACGCGTTGCACCCAGCCATTCTGCAGCCCCGGCGACCAGCCGCTGTAGGCCGACAGGAAGTTATGCTGGGAGTGGAACTGATCGATGATGTTGCCGCGGTCGTAAAGGGAGTCGGTCTGCGCATCGTCGTTGCCGCTCACGCCGGCGGCCTCGCGGGTATCGAGCGCGTAGAAGGGGTGGTTGACGAGAAAGTCGTGCAGATGACCGTCGCTGTTATCGGCGTACGCCAGGCTGACGGTGGTCCAGGTGCCGAAGGCGTGCGTGTTCGATACGGCCAGCTGCGACTCGGTGCGATCGACGTTGTTGGTGCGGCTCACTGCGATGTTGGTGCCGGTGCCGGCGAGGTTGAGCTCCTCGAGCTGTACGCCGGTCGAGTTGGTGCCGCCGCTGCGCGAGTAGTTGAAGCCGGGATTGAGTGTCCAGACATCGCGGGTCGTGACCCGAAGATCCACCTGGCCGTCGTGGTATCTCACCGGCCGGATCCACGCATCGTAGAAATACTCGTTGGCGCGCAGGATCCGCTCGGTCTCATCGATCAGGCGGCGCGAATAACGGTCGCCGCTGCGGAACAGCAGCTGGTTGCGGATCACGCTGGCGCGGGTTCTGCCGTGCAGATGGTCCGCGAGACGGAATATCGGGATGTTGTCCTTCGGATCCTCGAGGTTGAAGATGTTCTGGTTGTCGATGAGGATCTCGCCGATGACCGCCCCTGAGGCCTGGAGTTCCTCGTCCGAGGGGATGCCGGGCGTCTCCGGCGGCGGAACCCCCACCGGCACGGGCGGGGACGACGCCGCATCCTCGACCGCGGCGGCACTGCCGGCGGAGACCGCAGCCGGCGCTGTGAGGACGAGGAGCAGGGCCGCGGCGACATGCCACTCGCGGCGCTGAGTCTCCCTGCGCTGACCCCGCAGCCTCCTATGCATCCGGTCATTGTGCCCCGGCGCTGCCGATTACGGGGTGCGCAGGTAGCAGTTCCCCGGAGCGTCGCTTCAGGGAGACGCCGGGGGTGCTGAAATGTGACTCATTACCGGGATCGTCTGCGCGCAGGCCACAATGGCAATCAGGAGGATGAGGAGGTGAAACCGGAGCGACCGCTGCGGCGAGTTTCGAATTGGTCGGGGGATGCGCTGAGCGCGCTGTGCGCGGTGCTCGCGATGACCGCTGCCGCGCCGGCTGCTGGCGGGGAGGCCTCGGCTGCAGGTGAGACTCGGGCGATCACGGTGTTTGCGGCCGCCTCACTCACCGATGCGATCGGCGAGATCGCCCGGGAATTTACCGCCGGTGGCGGAGCGACGGGCACCGACTCTGCGACTCACGCTCCGGTGCGGACTTCATTTGCTGCCAGCTCGGTGCTCGCGCGGCAGATCGAAGCCGGTGCGCCGGCTGAGGTCTTCATTTCGGCGGACCTCGAGTGGATGGACTATCTGGATGCGCGCCACCTGCTGCGCGCGGGCACCCGCCGCGCGCTGCTCGGGAACCGTCTGGTGCTGATCGCACCGGAGGCGAGCAGCGTGCAGGTGACGCTGGTACCGCACGTGGATCTCACCGCGGCGCTCGGCGGCGGCCGCCTCGCTACCGGCGATCCTGACTCCGTGCCGGTCGGGCGCTATGCACAGGCCGCGCTCACACGGCTTGGCGTGTGGCAGCAACTCGCGCCGCAGCTGGTGCGCGCCGAGAACGTGCGCGCGGCGCTCGAGTACGTGGCGCGCGGCGAGGCCACCTTGGGTATCGTCTACCGCACCGATGCACTCGCCGAGAAGCGCGTGCGGATAGTGGCCACTTTCCCGGCTGACAGCCACCCGCCGATCATCTACCCGGTCGCGCTCACCGCCCGGGCATCCCCCGGGGCGGTGGCCTTCGAGGCCTTCCTCGCGAGCGATGCGGCTCGGGCAATCTTCATCCACTACGGCTTCGAGCCGCCGCCGCTCAGAACTTCCCGGTCTGATAGTCCATGAAGGCCTGGTGCAGCTCCTCGTTCGTATTCATGACGAACGGACCGTATTTGGCCATCGGCTCGCGCAGCGGCCGGCCGGCGACCAGGATCGCCCGCGCGCTCTGATCGTCGGCGCCGGCGGTGAGGCCGGCGAGGCGCACTTCTGCGCCACCGCCAAGGACGGCGAGCTCGTGGGTGTTCACCGTCCGGGCCGTCTCACCCGCACCTACGGTGACCGAGCCCTCGAAAACATACAGGAACGCGGCGTAGTCGGCCGGCAGCGCCGCGGTGAACTGCGCACCGGGCTCGAGCGCCAGATCGAGATACGTCGGATCGGTCGCCGGCTGCGCGATGGGCCCCGAGACCTCACCCACATGCCCGGCGATCACCTTGACTCGCACCCCGGGGGCCGGCGTTGCGGTTGGGATGCGGTCCGGGCCGAACTCCTGGTACTTCGGCGCGCTCATCTTGTCGCGCGAGGGCAGATTCAGCCACAGCTGAAAGCCCCGCATGCGTCCCTCCTGCTGCTCGGGCATCTCCGAATGCACCAGGCCGCGACCCGCCGTCATCCATTGCACACTGCCGGGCACCAGCACGCCTTCGTTGCCGTGGTTGTCGCGGTGGCGCATGCGGCCGTCGAGCATGTAGGTCACGGTCTCGAAACCGCGATGCGGATGGTCCGGAAAGCCGGCGATGTAGTCCTCCGGTTTGTCGGTCCCGAATTCATCCAGCATGAGGAAGGGATCGAGATCGGGAAGCTGCGGCTGTCCGATGACCCGCCGCAGCCGCACGCCCGCACCGTCGGACGTCGGCATGCCGCGCACGACACGCTGCACACTGCGCGCAGCCAGCTCGCCATTCATGATGCAGTCCTCCTCCGCGTTGATCATGTGACTATCGGGTCGCGCCCGCTCGTTTCAAGTGGAGCCGGCGTAGCCCCTTTAGGCCGCGAGCGCCTGCCCGGAAGCGATCGCCGCGTGTGCCGCCTTGAGGCTCGCCTCGCGGTGCTGCGGGGAGATGTTGAGGGCTTCGGCGTGCACGAAGCGCACACGCGTGATGCCGAGGAAGCCGAACAGGAACCGGAGGTAGGACTCGCTGAACTCCCCCCGGTCGGCCGCCGCGCTCACCCCGCCGCGCGACATGGCCACGATGATCTCCTTGCCGCCGGCAAGTCCCTCGGGCCCCGCAGCGGTATAGCGGAAGGTGCGGCCAGCGACCGAGATGCGATCGATCCACGCCTTGAGCTGGGACGGGATCGAGAAGTTGTAGATGGGCGCGCCGATCACGACCACCTCCGCGGCGAGGAACTGTTCGAGCGCCTGGTTGTTGCGAGCGGCCTCGGCCTCGTCGCTCCGTGCCAGTGATTGCGGCGAGAGGTGCGGCAGGTCCCCGGCCGCGAGGTCGAGGTACGCGACTTCGGCGTCGGCGTGCTTGGCCTTGAGGTGGGAGACGATCTCTCGCGTCAGGGCACGGCTCGCGGAGGCCTCACCCAGAATGCTCGAATCGATATGCAGAATCTTCACGGGGGCTTCTCCCACAGTTGCCTCGCGGCTTGTTGGGGAGCTTAATTAATAGGACGGTTACTGAGTATCCATGTAAAACAGAACATATTGTTCCAAATTTCGACCTAATTGAGGCGCAGATGCAGCCGCTCGAGGGCTTCTACTACTTCACGCAGGTTGTGGATAAGGGCGGGTTCGCCAAGGCCTCGCGCGCGCTTGGAATTCCGAAGTCGCGCCTCTCACGACATGTGGCCGCGCTCGAGACCCGCCTCGGCGTGCGTCTCGTCACCCGCTCGACGCGACGCTTCGTGGTGAGCGAGGTCGGTCGCGAGGTCTATCAGCACGCGACCGCCATGCTGGCCGCTGCGGATGCCGCGCTCGAGGTGGTGGAGTTCGCGCGCGCCAAGCCCTGCGGCACGCTCCGCGCCAGCTGTCCGGTGGCGCTTGCGCAGGCAGCGCTCGCGCCGCTCCTGCCGGAATTCCTCGAGCGCTATCCGGCGATCCGGCTCGAACTGCACGTGAGCAACCGCCGCGTGGACGTGCTGGCGGAGAGCTTCGATGTAGCATTGCGCGTGCGGACCCAGCCGACGGGCGAGGACGGTCTCGTAATGCGCACCTTCCGCGAGGTGGACGAGTTTCTGGTCGCGAGCCCTGCTTATCTCGGCCGCTCGCCGGCGCTCACCGAGCCGGCGCAGCTCAAGGAGCACACGACGCTCGATTATGCCGGCGAGCTCGATCGGCGCCCGTGGGAGCTGTTCGGCCCTCAGGGTCAGAGCGCTGCGGTCGAGCACCGGGCGCGAATCGTCTGTCATGACTTCGTGGTGTTGCGCGCCGCGGCGCTCGCGGGTCTCGGTGTGGCCCGCCTGCCCGAGAGCGTGGTGCGCGAGGACCTCGCGAGCGGGGCGCTTACGCGGGTGCTCGTCGGATGGCACACCCCCCAGGGTATCGTGCACGTGGTGTTTCCGACGCGCCGCGGGATGCTGCCCGCCGTGCGGGCCTTCATCGATTTCCTCGCCGAGCGGCTGGCCGCGACGCTGTAAGTCAAATGGCTGTACGCCGCCGCGCAAGAAGGCGCGTTGTTCTGAGGAAACGCGCCCGGCGGGGGCCGATTCCCCGTGGCGCGCGAACCTGGCGCCGCGGGCCGTTCCTCGCCTTAGACTAGCGACACACGGAGGTCCGGCGACCACCCATGAAAGCCCCGCGCGCATCCACCCCTCCCGGGCTCGGCGTCCTCGCGCTCCTCGCCCTGGGCGCGCTCGGCAGCGCGCGTGCCGACGTGGGCGACCCTCCGGGGAATGCTGCGCGTCTCGGCTACCTTGAGGGTGCGGTATCGCTCGAGCCCGCAGGCACGCAGGACTGGACCTCGGCCGAGCGCAATCGACCGCTCACCACCGGTGACCGCTTGTGGACCGACCAGGACGCCGTCGCCGAGCTCGATCTCGGCTCCGCGGTCGTGCGCCTGGGGTCAATGACCGGCTTCGCGTTTCTCAATCTCGACGATACACGCGCGCAGATGCAGCTCTCGGCCGGCGTCATCATCGTGCGCGTGTGGGACATGTCGCAGGTTCAGAACTACGAGATCGACACGCCGAATCTGGCGCTGACGCTGCAGCAGCCGGGCGTATACCGCGTGGAGGTGGATGATTCGGGCGGCACGACCACCATCAAGGTGAGCGAAGGGCAGGCGCTGGTGATCGGCTCGGACCAATCGATCCCCATCACCACGCAGCAGGTGATGAGCTTTGCAGGCACAACGACGCTCTCCTACAGCGCGGCGACTCTGGGTCCGCCGGATGACTTCGACAGTTGGTCCGCTGCGCGCGATGCTCAGGAGGAGCAGTCGCCGTCCTGGCAGTACGTCGCCGACGATACTCCGGGGAGCAATGCGCTCGATGACAACGGGCGCTGGATGAGCACGCCGGAGTACGGTTACGTCTGGACCCCTGTGGTGGTCGCGCCCGGCTGGGTGCCGTACCGCTTCGGGCACTGGGTATGGGTGGCACCCTGGGGCTGGACCTGGATCGACGATGCGCGGTGGGGCTATGCGCCATTTCACTACGGGCGCTGGGTGCAGTGGAACGGCTCCTGGTGCTGGGTGCCGGGACCGCGCGGCTCGCGCCCCATGTATGCGCCGGCGCTTGTCGCCTGGACGAATCCGGCATCTGGCGCCGCGCGCAACGTCGGTTGGTTTCCGCTCGGCCCGCGCGAGGTGTACGCGCCCGCCTATCCGGTGAGTAACGGCTACCTCCTCAGCGTCAACAGCGCCAATACCACGGTCGCGAGTGCAACGTCCGTGAGCGATGTCTTTCAGCGCCGCGTCACCAACATCCATTACATCAACCGCACCACGAGCGCCGTCTCGACGGTGCCGCAGACCGCCTTCACTTCGGCGCAAGAAGTCGCAACGCGCTCGGCGCCGGTTGCGGCCGGCGCGCTCGGCGCTATGGCGGTGGCCGCGGCGGCGCCGGCGATCGCCCCCTTGCGCCAGAGTGTCATGGGAGCGGGAGCGGCCCCTAAGACACGCCCGCCCTTATCATTCGTCAACCGCCCGGTGGTGGCGCGCACCCCGCTGCCGCGCGCGCCCGCACCGTTCGAAAAGCAACTCGCCGCCATCCAGGCAAGCGGTGGCCGCCCGCTCGCGACCGCGGAGCTTGCGCGGCTCCAGCCGGGCGCACCGACCGCCGAAGTGCATCTGGTCACCGCCAGGGTTTCGCGCCCGCAGCCCAGCCTCGGCGATCGCGCGCGTGCGCTCGAGAGCACGTCTATCCCGCCGGCAACGACGACCCGCACGTTCGTGCACGATCCGACACCCACGGCGCCGCCTTCGGCCACGCAGCGCTGGTTAGCGACAGACGATCCGGCGCACGCCGTCGGGGAGTCGTCCACCATGTCGGTCTATCACACCGACACGCCGCCCGCTCAGGTTGAGGTCAGGCCGGTCGCGGCCCAGCAGAGCGCCCAGCGCGCACCGCGGGCGTCTTCCAGCCCGCCGCCGATGAACTACGTACAGCCGCGGCCTCCGCAGCAGCGTCAGAAGACGGAGTCACATCAGCAGGGAACGAGCAAGAAGGAGCCGCGCGAGGAGTCGAATCCCAAGGCCGCCGGGCCGAACGCCAAGGAAAGGTAGTGAGGCCTGCACTGGCTATTTCCCCTCAAGATTAGCCGTGAAGCCAATGCTGCGACGCTTGGGCGGGATCGAGTGCATGAGGCCACGGATCGTGGCGAGGATCGCGGCGATCGTCAATCGGTCTCGAACTGCAGAGCGTCACGTTCCAGCTCTCTGACGAAACCCCGTACCTCCTCGCAAGAGCACAGATCGCCCTCGAGCAGCGCGCTCGCTACCTCACATCAAGGAAGCGAAGTGCCGTGTCTCTAGCTCGCTCTTTGACTGCGACAATGCCTTCTGTCGAACGCACTCTAAATCTCAAGTGCAACTCGATCCGAGCGACCGGTTGCCTACCCACCTTTCGCGTACTGGTGGCGGTCACACGAGCTAGCATGAGATGCTTGCGACTCACTCGCACGGAACTGACTCGCACTCGCATGATTTCCATGCAGGCAAGAGTGACTGGGGGAAGAGCGCCGCACTAGGCTGAGAAACGAGCGCGAACGCGCACAAATGGCTAGATAAGGAAGGTCAGTTGGACATGGAAAAGAGGGACTCAACCCCAGGGTTATCTCGGTCTCACCCTTTGCGTGAGCATCGCACCCCCTACACGAGTACGAGATCTGGGTGCGACTCCTTATTATAGCGCCATACCTGCGGTCCATCACGAAGTGAGCGCTCGACATCACGAGCGCGGCTCCTGCAACCGTATCCGAGAGCCAGTGGGCGTTGTGCTTGAGCCACTCGTAGCTGGTAGCGACGCCCAGACCGTGCGCGTTATCCTGCTGCCGGAAGGGAAAACCATTCATAACGGTTCTTCGATGGAGACGTTGTGCCATGAAAGTTCGCTACTTCGAAGACACCGACACAATGCTGATTGAGTTCCGGGGCGCTCCCGTAACTCAGACGCGCGACCTTGACGAGAACACAGTTCTTGATCTCGATGCCAAGGGCAACATCTTCTCAATCACGATTGAGCATGCCTCCGTCCGCGCCGGCGCTCCCCAGTTCTCCTTCGAGAAGGTTGCCGCCTAATAATCGTTGGAGGGTCCGTGAGGCGTGGTCTCAATGGCTCCGCGGGCGGTGGAAGACAGTGTGCGCCCGCGTCGCCTGTTCGGCGTGGTCGCGCGGCCCCACAACTTCACCGTTCGGCGACGCAAACCAACTAGGGCAGTGAAACCCTGTAAGTCAGCATCGCACCCCCCGGCACCGGTACCAGCGCGAGGTGCGACTGTTCGTTGCTTCCGTATCTGCGGTCCATCACGAAGTGAGCGCTCGACATCCCGAGCGCGGCTCCTGCAACCGTGTCTGAGAACCAGTGGGCGTTGTGCTTGAGCCGCTCGTAGCTTGTGGCGACGCCCAGCCCGTAGCCCAGCAGCCTCCGCAACCAGCGATATTCGTCGTTGCCGGACTCCGCGAGGACCGTGCCGACGGCGAAGGCCGCGGTCGAGTGAAAGGACGGGAAGGAGCTGCCGCTTTTTTCCCATTCATTCGGGTTGGTGGTCTGGTCAGGCGTCTCGCGCCCGGCAGCGAATTTGAGCGCGTACGCCGTGACTGTGCTGAGACCGGTGGCCTCGATCATCACCCAGCCTTCCTGATAGCCGCCCCTGTCATTCGTCAGGATGGCGAGTGCCCACGTACCGCCGAGCACGGCCACGGTGGGGATCGCATCGTTGGTATCCTCGGAGTTGACATTGACAGGTCCGGGGCCGACGAAGTGAGTGCGAACCTGGCTGTCGTAGCGGTGTGCCAGCCCGACGGCGAGTACGGCTCCGCCGAACCACGCCCAGTCGTGCCCGTCCCAGTGCAACGGTGCGGTGAAGTAGGCGCCGATGTCTGACAGAACAGGTGGGGTGCCCGGCTGGTCGTCACCCGACTGCGGGCCAGCAGCTGCAGGAGGAGCGGGAAGGGCCGTGGCCTCGGAGTTGACGGCTTCAGCCGAGGCCGCCGTGGCGGCAGTGAGGATGGCTGCGCTCAGCAGCAAGGCAACGAGTTTTGTTGGTTGCAAATCTCGACTCACGCGCCGGGCTCGACGGCGCCATGGCTCAAACGGGGTGGCGATTGTAACGTGAGTTAGACGCAGGCGGCGGGCGAAGAGCTCCAAGTGCGGGCGCATGGTTTCCGGGCGACCGCTCAGATGCGGCGGTACCAGGCAACCCCTGCAGCATCGAACTCGCGAGAGGCGATGCCGCGATGCATGAGACAGTTGAGATGCGCGACGCTCTCGCCGGTTGCCATGCCGAGCATCTCCACCCCGACCCGACGGCGGAACAGGAGGCTGAAGACGTCCACGGCGCGCTTGGCGGTGGCGAGCTCGGCCGCAAGGCGAGTCAACCGGTCCTCGTGACCTTCGATCAGGGCATCGAGTCTGGCATGCAGGCCGCGGAACGGTTCGTTGTGCGATGGCAGGACCAGCACATCGTCGCTCACCTGCCTCTTGATCGAGGCCAGCGAGTCGAGCCAGTCAGTGAGCGGGTCGGCATCGGGCTCAGTCGGAAAAACCGAGACGTTGGAGGTGATCCGTGGCAGCACCTGATCGCCCGAGATGAGGACCTTGAGCTCGGGACAGTAGAGGCAAAGATGCTCCGGCGAGTGTCCGCGCCCGACTACGCCGCGCCAGAGGTGCTCGCCGATGCGCAACTCCTCACCGTCCTGCACGCGCCGGTAACTGTCGGGCAGGGCGTACACTGCCTTGCCGAAGGCGCCGAAACGCGCCCGGTAGTATTCGAGCGCAGCATCGTCCCAGCCGGCGGCGCGGTAGAAGTGCACGCCGTCCGCCGGAGCCTCACGCCCGGTGTCTGCCACCAGCATGCGGCAGGTGACGTATTCGAGACGTGTCGTCCACAGCCGACACTCGTGCTGCCGGGTCAGCCAGCCTGCCATCCCGATATGGTCGGGGTGCATGTGCGTGCAGATGACCCGTCCTACCTTGCGCGCGGCGAGAGGGCCGGTAAACGCGCTCTGCCACGATGCCACGGTGTCCGGTGTCTGCATGCCCGTGTCGACGAGGGTCCACTCAGTACCGTCAGCGAGCGCCCAGACGTTGATGTGATTGAGCGCCGGCATGGGCAGGCGCATGCGCATCCACAGGACGCCAGGGGCGGCCTCGAGAGCCTGGCCCGATTCCGGGGTGGCCTCAAACGGGTACGTCAACCCTTCACGGGAGGTCGGCGTTTCAGCAGACTCGGGACGCATGCGATGTATGCATTGAATGGGCAGACTTGATCGGCGGACAGAGATAATCCAGCTCGCGGTGAGGAATTGTAAAGGTGCAGCGAATTGCGAGCGACTTGCACTATAAGGTCAAGCCTCGGTTGACCGCGCGGACGGAACTGGCGCGTCGTCTCGGGGACTAACAGGGGCAATGATGGATTGCTGAGGGCGGCCGATGATGCGCACGATCTGCAAACGACTGCTGGCGTTGCTGGTTGGCTGTGCCGCTCTAGCGGTCGCGGGATGCACGGGCACCGATACCGGGGGCTCCGGCAGCACGACCTCCACGACGGCCTCGGCCACCGGCATCTGGGGCGGGACCGATTCATCCACCGGCCTGACTGTCACCGGCTACGTCGATGCATCGGGCCTCGGAGTCTTCATTCGCTCCGACGGCTTACAGTTCGTCGGGCCCATCCAGGTGTCGGGAACCACGGTTGCCGCCACGGTTGTCGGCTACACGAGCTTCCCTTCCACCTTCAGCGACGGCACGACCTACGGGCTTGGGACGCTCACCGGCACGGTGGCGAGCGGCAGCACGCTCACTCTCACCCTGAGCTTTGTCAGCAACGGTGGCACCTCGGTGCCGGGAGCATGGTCGCTCAGCTTCAACACGCTCACCAACAGCGGCTCGTCACTCGGGGACATCAGCGCCAACTACACCGACACGGCGAGCGGCTCCACGGTGACGATATCGGGCAGCGGTACCATGACCGGGCAGAATCCCGCTAACAGTTGCGTGCTCAATGGCGCGGTGACAGTCGTCAACAGCACCTACGACATCTACCAGGTTTCGCTCACCTACGAGGACTGCACGGGGACTTACGCAGCGCTCAACGGCGTGCAATTCACCGGTCTCGCCGCGCTGAATCCCAACTCCGATCCTGAGCAGGTGACGATCGCCGTCACCGGCGCCAACTCGAGCGGCAAGTTCTCGCTGGTGCTGAACCTGCAGGGCAGCTGACGCCAAACCGCGACGACCGGGCGGACATTTGTTCGCGCGCCGATTGTAAGGAATTTCTGGCACACCACATCTGCGTGGGATAGGATCGCGCGCGGGGGGTCTGCCGGAGCGCCGCGCGAGTGGCACAGGTCTCGCAGTCAGCAGCAGCCGTGGGCTTGCACGCAGGCCTGCCGATCCCATCTGTCTCCACTGAGCATCGCGCCCGTCATCCGAGGTGGGTCCTCGTGCCCCGGCCTTGAAAAAGAGGACGCCCCTCGTGCTGCTCGCGCTGGCGAGCGGCTTCGGGGCAGGCGGCGCCTGGGGACTTCCTCCGGCCAACTGGTCGATTCAACCGCCAGCGCAGGCCTCGTTGTCGCCGACCAGCTCGCTGTCGTTGGGCATTCCCGCGGATCTCCCGGCGGCACAGCTCGCCGGCCTCGCGATCGAGATCGATCAGATCGACGTGACCGCGATCGCCCGCATCGGCGGCGGCAGCATCGTCTATGCGCCGCCGCAGCCACTTACTCCGGGCACGCACGCGCTGCGCGTCGTCGAGTACAGCGGCGGGCGGGTCATACCGCGCGGTGAGTGGCGCTTCACCATCAGTAACGGCTCGACGGGGCCGGCCCGCGGCTGGTCGGTCAAAGGAAGCGTCAATGTGCTCGCCAGCGAGCGGGTCGCCGAGTCGAACCTGACGCCGCCCACGCCGCCGGCCTTTACCGCCAATGGCACGTTCGATGTGAAGGCGGTACGCACGATGTCCGAGTGGACGGCCGAGGCGAGCATCGAGGGCCTTTACGGCTCGGACAACGGCACGTCGGCCGTCTCGGGTCAGGGCCTGCAGCCGGCACAGATTCAGGGATCGCTCGAGCGCAACAAGGACGGCGTCGTCGTCGGCGACCAGACGCTGCCGTTCGACAATCTCGTGATCTCGGGCCTGTCGCGCCGCGGCGTTTCTGGCCACCTGGTCAACATGCCGTGGGATACCGACCTCACGGGCTTCTCGGTGCGTGACAGCACGCTGGCTGGGTTCTACGGCGGACTCGGCGTGGGCGATTCGGACGATCTGGTCTCCGGCGCGGTTGTGCAGAGCCATCCGATCGAGGGCGCCCCCAAGGCGCTCACGCTACAAGCGGCGCTGGTTGCCGGCACCACCCCCGGGGGCCTCAGCACGGTCGTGCCTTATCCCGGGGGCAACGGAACGTTTCCGCCCAACACGCCGCTCGGCTCGGTGACGGCGGTGCAGCCGGGCTCGGGAAGTGCCTGGGTGGTCGGCGCCGCGAGCGAGGTCCCGGGGATGACGCTGCACCTCAACGGCCAGTTCGCGCGCTCGAGCTTCGATTTCGAAGGCGGCTCGGGACAGAGCGCGACGCGTGCGGATGACAGCGCGTATCTGATCGGCGCGGCCTACGGCCTGCCGTTGCCGGCACAGTGGAACCTCGCGATGAACGCGAGCTATCAGGACGTCGGCACGTATTTCACCAGCCTCGCCAACCAAACGCTGCCCCCGGACCGCCGCGCTGCCACCGCGAGCGCCACGGTGAGTGGCCACGGGGTCGCGCTCTCGGCGAGCGGCGGCTACACCCAGGACAACACCGACGATAACGCGAGCCTGCCGACCGTGCGCAGCCTGCCGCGCACGGCGAACCTCAGCTATTCGCCGCCGGTGCCGGCCAGCATCACCGCCTGGCTCGGCACCCCGAGCGCGATGCTCTCCTGGCAGGACGCACGCACCCACAACGTGACGCTGCCCGCCGGCAGCCAGGCGACCGACACTGACGTGGTGAACGACACCGCGACGGTCAACTTCGCCTACCCGCACCTCTCGTGGCAGGCCGGAGTCACCGGCGGCGAGTTCCGCGACTACACGGGACAGCAGGACAACACCGACACCTTCGGACCGACCGGGGGCGTCAATGTGACCTTCGCGGGCTCAGGGTTTGCCGGCTTCAACCTGCAGCTCCTCGATGCACACGATCTCAGGCAGGACACGCACACCCTCGATCGCAACTACGCGCTTACCGGCGGCGACACCTTCTGGGCTAACAAGCTCACCGCGCAGCTCACTCTCTCGGTCAACCACAACACCCAGCAGGTCATTCCCGGCGCGCTGCCGCCGCAGCTCGTGGGGAACGACGTAGCTCTCAAGACCGCGACGGCGCAGCTCACCTGGCACGCCATCCCGGCGACCCAGACACACGGCGGACTCGATGTGGGACTCTCCTCGAGCTGGAACGAGTCATCCGGTCTCAACACCTCGGTACTGACCACGCAGGGCTTCTCGGCGCTCGCGACGCGCGGACTTCAGACCTTCCTCACGGTGAGCAGCAAGTGGCCGCTGGCACTCGGAGATCCCTGACGTGCGCGCGCTGATCGCAGCTCTCGCGCTCGCCCTGGCCGCCGCCGCCAGCCCGCCTGCTGTCGCCCAGTCCGGGGCTTACGCTACCCCGGGCACGCTCAGCGCCTCGCTGCAGTCGACCCTGCCGACGACCGTGGTATGGACCGCTCGGCTCGTAGCGCCGCCGAGTGTCACCGGAGTGTTCGTGCTGCCTACCACGCTGAGCTCTTTGCAGGGGACGGTCAGCACCCCCGGCGGGCAGGTGTTGCAGGTCGATCCGCTGCCGCTGACCGTGCGGCTCAGCACCGTCGCTCCCAACACGGTGCAGGGAAGCATCCCCGAGACTTTCCAGCTGGCGCCCTCGACCGTGGCGGCGGCGCAGCAGCTCGGAGTCAACACGCTGCGGCTGACCCGCACCTTCGGCCTGAAGCCCGCGGTGACTGCCACCCTCATCATCAACCTCGTGGGCAGCGCCAGCGGCCCGCTGACGCTATCGCGCGTGTCGCTGCATTTCGACGACCGCACCCTGGTGCGCGTGCTGCGATCCGGGGAATCGGCGGTAGCGATCGCCGAGATCACTTTCTCGGGCAACGGGATCTTCAGCGGCCTGTGGGAAGTGGCGAGCCCGCCCTCGACGCAAGGCGAGCCGGTGTTCGTGCCCTTAGGGAGCTCGAGCACGAATCTCACGGCCGGCGGTATCGCCGAGATCACGAGCCCGGCGCTGCCCGCGACGCTCGCCGGTACGTACTACGTCCGCTTCCGGGTGCGCAGTCCCGTGGTCTCATTCCAGAGCCTGGTGCTGCGCTATGGTGTGGAGCAGGGGCCGGCAGTGCCCTCGATCGCCGTTACGAGCCCCGGGGCGCACGCGACGCTGGCGCCCGACACGCGCTTCGCCTGGCAAGCGGCGGCGGGCGCCAGCGCCTACCGGCTTGAGATCTACACCGCGGACGCGGCGGCCGACATGGACCCGCCGCTTTCGGGCGAGTGGTTGCCGGGTGAGCGCCGCGACTCGGTCCTGAGCGCTCTTGCACAGACGCACCTTGCGGCCGGTCGCTCCTATCGGTGGCGGGTCGTCGCGTTCGACGGCGATGGCGAGGTCGTCGCCCGGAGCTCGCTCTATGAGATCCGCACACCCTGACTGCGCGACACCTGCCGTCCGCTGGTGCCTGTTTCTGGCGTCGGCGCTGATCACCGGCCTCGCGCTCGGCGATGCCCTCGCGCAGACGCCGCCCCGGCCCGAGACCCCGGTCCCGATCCAGACGCAGACGCCCACGGCGCCGGCGCCGGGAGCGCCTGCCGGGATCATGACCCCGGGGCCGTCGAGGAACACGCCCGCACGCAATACCCTGGCGCCCGTCGCACCGACCGTGATGACGGTGCAGCCAGTTCAGGTGATGGCAGGCCAGACCTACACGTTGAATCTCACCGGCACGTTGTTCCAGTCGGGCATGCAGCTCGACTTCGGCAACGGGATTGTCATCCAGCCGAAGACCCTGCTGCTCAGCGATGCAAGTCATGCGCGCGTCACCGTGCAGGTGGCGTCGGGCACGCCGCCGGGTCAGCATCTCGTGACTGCATCGATGGTCGCCTCGACCACGGCGGCGGTGACCTTGAAGAATCAAGGCCCGGGGTACCTCAGCGTCGTCGCGGGCAATGTCACCGGCCCGCTGGTGCTGGAGCGCGTGCTGCCCGCCTCGGTACAACAGGGGCAGAGCGCCACACTGACACTCGAGGGCTCGGGTTTCAGCGCCGGGATGAGCGTGAGCTTCGGGCCCGGCATCAGCGCGAGCGGTCCGGTGGAGGTCCAGAGCGGCGAGCACGCCTCGCTCGTGATTCGCGTCGCGGCGCAGGCGCCGCCGATGCTGCGCCATCCTACGGTGCTCATCTCCGGGCGCGACGTGAAGGTGTCACCGCAGGCGAGTCTCACCGTGACGGCGGTGTCCGCCGTCGTACCGCCGCTGCCCGTGCCGATCTCCTACGCCAGTGTCTCGGTGCTGCTCGCGGTGTCGCCGGCGCGTCTGTTCGCCGGTGAGTCCTACACGCTTACGCTCCGGGGCCTGAATCTCGTGCCACAGCTGCAGGTTGATCTGGGCGCCGGCATCACGCCCAAGGGTGGCCTGCGCGTGCAGTCGCCGAGCCTGGCGACGCTCGATGTTGCGGTGTCGGGCGACGCCCCCGGCGGCATGCGCTGGCTCGGCCTGCAGCTGCCTTCCGCGCTCACGCCGGTGCGCCAGGATGCGAGCGTGCTGGTGCAGCGCATGGCGCTCGCCTCGCACGGCTTTGCGCCGAAACCTTCGGAGTGCAAGCAACCGCACGTCGCGCACACGGGCACGATCGTGCTCGACGGGCCGACCTTCACCGGCTCGATGAGCGATGTCGGCGGTACCTACAACATTCCGGTGCTCGGCGACGAGACCGACCTCACCTGGCACGAGGCGAACGCCGGACTCGCCGACCGTTTCGAGGTGCGCTTCTACAGCGGCAGCACGCTGGTTGCGACGCGCGCGCTGACGGCACCGAAGGGCTACGCGCTACCGCACGATCTGAAGCCCGACGACAGCCTGATCGCGACGCTCACCCAGGCGGTCGGCGGACGCGCTGCCAAGATCGTCAATCAGCACACCCAGCCCGGGGCCAACGGGCCAACCGTCGGCTGGGATCTCACCTGGCAAGTGGTGGGCCTGCATACGTTTTACAACAGCTGCACCAGCGGCTCGGCGGTCGGCGCCAACGGCATGCTGATTGCGCGCGAGGCGCTCGGAACCGGACAGCAGGTCGAGGTCGAGCACTCCGAGACGGTGCCAATCAAGCAGCCGCAGACGGGTGATCCGCTGCTTGATTTGCCCGACGCGCCGACCGGACTCTCCTGCAGCGCGCCGCCACCCAGGCACCTGGCGGTCAGCGCGCGCTTCTCTCGTGGTGGCGCGACAGGCGGCGGCTCGAGCTCTCAGGGTCCGAGCAATACGACCAACCTGCTGCTCTCGAACCTGGATCGTCAGTCGCAGGCCAACGGCGCCACGCAGACCGCCGATTACGTCTACGATCACTGGAAGCTCGCGGGGCAGCTCGATCTCACCGCCTCGCCGTGGTCGCTCGCGACCTCGGGGGCGGTGCCGAGCGGATCGCAGCAGAATCTGCTCGAGACCGAAACGGTCAACAACGTGTACGTTGACTGGGGCGACGGCACCGTCGAACCGCTTACCGTGCAATGGCATGGCTCGAGTTGCGGCGGCCAGCCCTGTTTCCAGAGCAACACCGAGACCAGCTCCGCCTCGCTCTTCAGCCTCGACCAGGCGACCAATCAGAACGCCTTCCTGCACCCCTACAGCCAGACCGGCAGCTACGACGTGCGCGTGTACGTTCTGCCGAGCGTGAATGCGGCGCAGCAGGGCGCGTTGCCCGCGAGCCTGCACGCTGGCGGTGGCGGACTGTACGGGCGTCTCCTCAGCGGCACGGGTCAGTCACCCGCGGGCGGCTCCGCGGAGGATGCACTCGCCTACATGCTGTTCTGCCAGACCGTACACATCCAGGATCGCACCGATCCTGCCACGAATGGCAAGCTGCAATTGAAGAGCATCCGCATCGTGGGCTTCCCCGATGCGCCCGCTGCCAACAACGCGCGCGGACTCGCGCTGGCGGCGACGGGTGTCCGTGCGAGCGGCGCAGGCCCGAAGCTCGGCGGCAAGCAAACGGCGGCCGCGACACCGGGCGCAGCCGCTCCAGCGAGTGGCACGAAGCCGTTTGCCACGGAGCGGGGCGCTGGCGCGGAACTCGGGCGCGGACTCCCGGGGGCGGCAGCGGCGGGCGCCCCGGCGGCGCCGCCGCAGTTCTCTTCCTGTGACGACAATCTCATCGGCGGCGCCACGCTGAGCTTTATCGGCGAGGGCACGGCGCGCATCATCTGGTACCAGGACGGCAAGTCGGTCGGCTCGTCCGATGAGCCCGTAGGCCCCTCGCAGTCGCGCACCCAGCAGCAGCTCGCGCCGCCACCGCCGCCGAGCGGCGGGCACCTGGTGCTCATCGAGCCGGCGCCGCCGATTGTCACCGACTGGCCCGGGCTGCACTCCCCGCCGCTGAGTCTCGCGCAGCAGCAGATCGGCCAACACAGCCTCATGGTGACAGCCGAAGTGGTCGCGGACACGCGTCCCACGGGGCGCGTGCTGGACGCGCTCGGTGAGATAGCAGGCCACTCACTCACAACGCTCGCGCCAGCGAGCGCAGGCGGCACCACCCCGGCAAGGGGCGCCGCGGGTGCGACCCTCACTGCATCTGCGAGCGCAGCGCTCGCCGGTGCGCCGCCCATTGGTCTGCTCGCCCCCAAAGGCGCCGCGGCCGCAGGTCTCCCGCCCATCGCCTGGGTCGGACAGGCACCCGCCGGCGCCCCGGGTGTCGGGTTGCACCTCTCTCTCGGTGAGCACGCCAGGATCGGGAATCTGCAGGCGGGTCCGCCGGAGAACGTAACCAGCGACCCCGCTGCCTACCAGACCGCCGCCGCCGATCCGAATCTTGCCTGTACCTTCAACTTCCCCGTGAAGGGAGGAGACAAATTCATCGTCGCCGGACTGCAGCACGGCGGCAAAGCGACGGTGACGGAGCAGGGCGGCAGCTACTCCGGCACCGGCGTGCTGCAGGCGCAGTTTGCGGACGCGAGCGGCACGGGCACGCAGCCCGAGCCGGTGACGATCGAGTTCAAGGGCTGGACCATGCAGGGTGATGGTGTGACGGTCGCGAAGGGCACGTTCTCGGCGACGCCGCCCGCCGCGCCGATGCACGTGCCGGGACTCACCGTGACGCTCGCCTCCATTACAGGCACCGCGGGGGATCAGGTGACGGCGACGCTCAACGCCTCACTCGCCAACACCGACATTCCGCCGGCGAATGGCGGCGCGACGCCCTCGTGGAAGGGCGTTATCGCCCCCTTGACGCCTAAGGGTGACTGGATCTCGGGCGACCTGCCGATTCCGCAGCTGCTGGTCTACGACAGCGGCTTCACACTCGGTGCCGCGAGTGCGGTGCTCGACCTCAGCCAGTCGCAGGGCGAGGGCGCCGACACCGGCTACTGCCAGGGGCAGAGCGGGGTGAGCTGGATGGGCGTGTACCTCAAGAGCGCGCAGCTCACCGCCTTCAACTTCGACCTGAAAAGCCCGCCCGCGGCGCCGGCCAACGGTTGGGCCATCGACGGCTACGGGCTCTGCGGCCACGCGACGTTCCCGTCCGCCTCCTTCCCCGTCGATCAGGGAACGCTCTCGTGGAGCGCCATCGGCGCGCAGGCCTCGCAGGGGAGCTTCAGTGCAAGCTACGGCGGACTCAAGGTCCACGTGCCGTGGCTGAATACGGACTTCACGTCGAACCAGGCGACCACTCAGCTCACCGCGGGAGCGGGCGCCGGCCAGGGCGCGATCATGCTGAATCTGACCCAGCCCACCAAGGTCACGCTCAGCGAGGGACCGATCACTCTCACCGCGAGCAACCTGAGCTTCGGCTCGGTGAAGGCAGCGGGGGGTTGGGCGGTGCGCAGCGACACCAGTTTCACTTTCAGCTCGCAGCAGGGCCAGTTCGCGAGCAACGTCGTGCTGCACGGCTTTGACTACGGGATGAGCGGCGCGGCGGCGTTTGATGACGGTTCGAGCACCCGTCACATCAGTCTCGGTGGGCAGCACGGCAACATCGGCGGCAGTCTCGTCGATCTGAAGTCGGTCGACGTGCAGGTCGCACCCGCCTCGTCCCCGACGCGCCTCGCGTTTGCCTTCGACTCGACACTCAATCTCTCGAAGACGCTGCCGGCGGCGGATGTGGCGGTGTCGTACAACCTCACGCAGTCCGGCAAAACCTACACGGGCAATGGGCCGATGACCGCCCCCTTCAAGCTGGAGAAGCCCTTCCCGGACGCGAATCCTTCCGTGCACCTCAGCATGACGCCGACCTACGTCGGAGGTGGCAGCTCGAGAGGCAATTCGGGCGTGCTGTTCTCGAGTAACCTCGATCTGGGCATGTTCGGCGGACCGCCGGTATCGGGTCAGTTCGTGCTCGGCTACGTCGGGAGCGATGACTACTGGATCGCGCGCGTGCTGCTCGACCTCGGGCCCACGGGCATCGTCGCAGCGCCGCCGGTCATCAACCTCTACAAGATTGGCGGCGGCTTGGGTTACAACGTCTCATTGGCCTCGTTCCAATATCAGGACCTGACACAGGCGGTACCGCAGGATGACGGCACGCTGCTCTTCGATGCTTCACTCCTCGTCGGCTCGCCCGATCACACGACCTTCGGGCTCACGGGCGACTTCGTCATCAAGCCGGGCGGCCAGGATCCGGGCGGCCGCATGGATTATCACGCCTGGCTGCTGAATCCCGACTGGAGCGGTCAGAGCCCGATCTGGGGCTATTTCAGCTATTCGGGCGGAGTGTTCGACGGAACGCTGAACGCCCAGTTCTCCGAGCTCGGCGGGCAGGTAGCGATCGATGCGTTGAACGATGCCATCCACATGCACGTCGGTGGCGGGCAGTGGTACTTCCATCTCGGCACGCAGAGCAATCCGCTCAACGGACAGCTTTTCTATTATCACGGTCAGGCATGGGCTGACCTGGGCTCGGACGGCTTCGGGCTCGGTCTCATCTCGCGAATCGACCTCGACGCCGGCGACTGCGGCAGCGCCTGTGCCTACATCCATGACGACTGGATGGTGATGGCGGCGATCAGCACCTCGCCAATATCGTTCTCGGCGTCCGCCAACGAGAGCTTCAGCCTCGGTGCCTGTGCCTCAGGCTTCTGCATCAACGCCAACGCCTCGGCAGCGGTAGCCTTGTCACTCCCGCCGCCGTATCTCGACTTCAATTTCAGCTTGGGCGGTTGTCCTCCCGGGCACATCAACGTCGGCCTGCAGGTGCTGCCCTCCCTCAACCCGAGCGTGGGAGGGAATGTATGTCTGTAGGCAGGCACTGGCTGACCCTGCACGCACGGCTCGCGGCCCTGGCACTCGCGCAGCTCGCGCTGCTCGCGCTGCCCGCGCAGGGCGCGGCGCCGCAGTCACGCCTCTACGCAGCCCGAACCGCTGGCGGTGCGGTGCGAGTGCTCGCGGTGGTCACCGACGGCAGCTGGCCGGCGGGCGGACTACGAGTCGAGGATGCAGCGGGCGCCGTAATAACACACGTGGCGGCCGATCCTGCCGCCGCTGCGACCCTCGACGCCGCCTCACAGAATGCACTGCGTGCGTTCCAGCACCCGCCCTCGCTCAGCGACCCGCAGGGCAAGACCGCCAACACATTGCTGGTGCTGCGCCTGCTCTCCGACTTCGACTTTGCCCGCGCGGCGGGAATGGCTGCGGAGTTGCCTCAGGGCACCCACGTCTCCACCCTGCGGGTCGTGCTCCTAAATGCTGACGGCAGCGCGGCTGTGACCCTCGGGCCCGTCACGATCGCCGACGACCCGGGACCGCCTGCGGCCACCGGGCTGGCGGCGACGGCAGAGCCGCGCGGCGTGATCCTCACATGGCAGACGGGGACACACGCCTCGTCGGTCCCGGCCTTCGCCTACAGCATCGAGCGCGCCTCGGGGGGCACGCGTGAACCGCTGACACTCCACCCGCAGCTGCTCACGTTCGATAAGGGCACCGTGAATCCCTTCATCGATCATGCCCCGCCGGTTGAGATCGAGGTCAGTTACGAGCTGCGGATCGTGGACGTGCTCGGCGTGCCGAGCGCCGCCGCGTCGGTGCACGCCACTTCGCCCGATTTCGCGGCCGGTGCACCGCCCGCCGGTCAGACCGCCAAAGCGGTCCGCGGAGTCGTGAACCTCTCGTGGACGGCGCTCGGCAATACTCGCGCGAGCGGTCTCGTGGTCGAGCGCGCGCAGCTCGCCGACGGCCCGTACGAGTGGCTCACGCCGAAGGGGCTGAGCCCGCAGAGCACCCGCTTCGAGGACCATGACGTGCTTCCCGGTGGTAACTACTACTACCGGGTGCGCGCCGTGACGCCAGGCGGTGCGCTCGGTGCGCCCGGGGACCCGGCGCACGCTCAGGTGCTCGCGCCCGCGGGGCTCGCCGCGCCGCAGGGACTCAAAGCCGACGTCGGCACCAACCAGGTGGTGCTCAGCTGGAAGGCGGTGCCGGGTATGGATCTCGCCGGCTATATCGTCGAGCGGCGCGCCGTGGCGAGCGCACCGCGCTGGGCGCGGCTCAATACGCGGCTCCTGCCCGAAGCGCGCTATCTCGACCGCATCGGCGGCACCAGCGGCGGCAGCTTCGAATACCGCGTCACCGCCGTTGCGACCGACGAAGGCCAGGGTACGCCGAGCGAGGTGCTGCGCGTGTCGCTGCGGGACGCCGAGCCGCCGCCGGCGCCGATCCTCCAGTCCGCCTCGGGCGCGGACGGGCACGCGGTGATTCACTTCGCGCCCGCGGAGCCGCTCGCAAAAACCGCGCAGGTGGCGCTGCTACGGGCCGACTCACCGGCTGCCGCCGGACTCGTGGTCGGGCCTCCGGTGAGCGCCGCCTCCGGCACGATCACGGATGACTGGGTGCGCGCCGGCCAGCGCTACTGGTATCGCCTGGTGGCCTTCGACAAAAACGGCAACCGCAGTGCCGAGTCGGATGCCTATTCGGTGCGTGTTGCTGCCGCCACGCTGGCTAAGCCGCCGCCCCCCACCGTCATGTACGCCACCCAGCCGGCGCCGCAGGTGACGGTGACCTACCCGCCGCCGC
Source organism: Steroidobacteraceae bacterium (assembly GCA_035568235.1). GTDB lineage: Bacteria > Pseudomonadota > Gammaproteobacteria > Steroidobacterales > Steroidobacteraceae > 13-2-20CM-66-19. Next base: position 90,147 of record DATMOK010000005.1, read on the forward strand.
CGCCGCACGCCCGCGCGCTCGTGCAGGTGCAGCTCGCCGACGGGCGCTGGCGGACCATCGCGGGCCCGACCGTCGAGGGCAAAGCGGTGGATCTCGCGCCGCCTTCGCCACAGGCGAGCTACCGCATCGTGTACGTAGGGGAGAGCGGCGGGGGCGGGCGGGCTTCCGACGCCGCATCACCTCACTAGCTGGCGCCACCTCTCCCGCACCGCGCCTGCCGCCACCCTCGTGGCCCACGCGTCAGTATAGTAGGCCGATGAGGCCTGCAACGGCCGGCGAATCCCTGCAGAGTGAATCGTACGATGCAAGCGGCGGGACAGCAGCGCTCGGTGACCGGCCAGTGGATGCTGTCGGCATTCGGCATCGCGCTGCTCATGGCCGGCCTGGTGCTTGCCCGGCGCGGGGCCGGCGAGGAGGCGACGCTGCTAGGCCTGCGGCTGACAGCGCGCTGGTCGTACCTGTGGTTTTGGCCGGCTTATACGGCCGGCGCCTGGGCGACGTTGCTCGGCGGGCGCATGCGTGCTCTCGCGCCGCGCGCGCGAGATTTCGGTCTGGCATTCGCGGCGGCGCACCTGGTGCATCTCGCGCTCGTCGTGTGGCTGTACCAGATCGCCGTGCATCCTCCCGGCGCCGGCACTCTGCGGTTCTTCGGCGTCGCGGTGTTCTTCACCTATCTTCTGGCGCTCCTTTCGTTCCGTCGTATCGCAGCGCCGTTACCAGCCCGAGCGGTCTCCGTCATCCGGACGATCGGCAGCGAGTACATTGCCCTGGCTTTCTTCGTCGACTTTGCACGCAACCCTTTTGGGGGATCCTTGCTGCAGGCGCTGAGCTACGGCCCGTTCCTGGGCCTCGGTCTGCTAGCTTATGCCGTGCGGCTCGCCGCCCTGGCGCGCCGTTACGCGCATAGGCCGGCATAAACGCTGGAGCGGCGCTCGGGCCCAAGAAAAGGCTCGATCTCGTGAGCTTGAGACTCAACGATCTCACCGTGTCGCTTACGACCGAGGAGACCCGTAGCCACAGGCGAGAGTTTTGAGGTATGAAGGCCCGCATGAGCTCCGAAGACTGCGATGTGGTGGTAATCGGTGGCGGTCCGGCCGGTAGCACCGCCGCGGCGCTTCTCGCAGGACGCGGCTACCGGGTTGTTGCGCTCGAGAAGGCACATCACCCGCGCTTCCACATCGGCGAGTCGCTCCTGCCGATGAATCTGCCGCTGTTCGAGCGGCTCGGGGTGCTCGACAAGGTGCACGCGCTCGGTGTGTACAAGCGCGGCGCGGATTTCGAGGCGGACAACGAGTGCGGCTACAACACCTTCGCCTTCGATCGTGCGCTCGGCGGTAGCCCGCCGCACGCCTATCAGGTGTGGCGGCAGGATTTCGACCACATGCTGTTCGAGCACGCGCGCGCGTCTGGTGCGAGCGCCCGCGAGGGCCACGAGGCACTCGCCGTCGAGCAGTGCGGTCCGCGGGACACGCGGCTCGAGGTGCGCACCGACGAGGGCCGCAGCTACCGCATCCAGGCGCGCTACCTGATCGATGCGAGCGGCCGCGACACCTTCCTGGCCGGCAGGAATAAGCTGCGTCGCAAGAACCCGCTGCACCAGAGCGCGGCGATCTTCGGCCATTTCCGCGGCGCCGCTGCCAGGACGGGAGCGGACGCGGGCAATATCAGCATGTACCGCTTCGAGCACGGCTGGATGTGGATGATTCCGCTGCCCGAGGGAGTGATGAGCGTGGGCGCGGTGTGCTGGCCTGACTACCTCAAGCAGCGCAGGGGCCGCACGGTGGAATTCCTGCTGGAGACGCTGCAGCGCAACCCCGCGTTGTGGCAACGCATGCAGCGCGCCGAGCTGATCGGTGGGCAAGTGCGCGTCACCGGCAACTATTCGTACGACTCGAGCTGCATGGGCGGCCCGGGCTGGGTGCTCGTCGGGGATGCTTTCGCGTTTCTCGACCCGGTGTTCTCCTCGGGCGTGTATCTGGCTATGAGCGGTGCGGAACAGGCGGCGCAGGTCGTGGACGTGGCGCTGCGCAAACCGGCCGCCGAGCCGGAGCTGCTTCGCAGGCTCGAGAAGCGCCAGCGCGCCGGGATGGAGCGATTCTCTTTCTTCATCTATCGCTTCAACGAGCCGGTGATGCGCGACATGTTCCGTAACCCGCGCAATGCGTTGAAACTCGAGCAGGGCGTGATCTCGATGCTCGCCGGCGACCTGTTCGATACGCCGCGGGTGCTGTGGCGGCTGCAGCTCTTCAAGCTCGTCTATGGGGCCCTGGCGCTGCGTGACTGGGGTCGCTGGCGCGCCGGGCATCGCCACCGGCTCGCCCAGGCGCGCGCGCAATTCAGCGGAGGTACCACGCCCCTCGATCGGCTCTAGGGGGAAGCTGGCCGTCGTGCGGAACGAGTGAATCGAGGCGCGGCGCTCTCAGGGCGCCTTGCGCGCTCGGTAGGCCGAGAAGGTAGTGAGCTCGACGGCGCGCTCGACCGCAATGAAGCCGGCGGCCCGCAGCTCGCCGAGGATGGTGTCCGGCGGGACGCAGGCGGCAATGGTGTCCCAGTAATAGCGCATCAGCACGGACGAGTCGGCATGGGCGATGAGCGCGGCGATTCGCGGGACGACGCCCTTCAGCCAGCCCTTTAGGAGCGCACGGGGCAGCGGGTGGTCGGGCAGCGTGATCTCGAGAATGCACAGCCGGCCGCCGGGGCGCAGCACGCGGTGAAATTCGCGGAACGCGATGGTGAGATCGCTGAGGTGGCGCAGCGCATAACCCATGCTCAGGAAGTCGGCGGCGCCGTCACCGAGTGGCAATGACTCGGCGCTGCCGTTGAGCAGCCGCATGCCATGCGGCACGCGAGCGTGCTCCATCATGCCGGCGCTCGGATCGACGCCCGTGACCAGCGCTGCATCGCCGACGATGCCGGCCGCGGCGGCAGCCAGGAGGCCGGTCCCGGTACCGACATCGACGACGCTCATGCCCGCTGCGAGACCTGACTGGCGCAGTGCGCGCCGCCGATACCATGAGCCGGTGCCGAAGCCGAGGATGCGCTCGAGGCGGTCGTAATCGCCGGCGCTGCGATCGAAAGCGCCGCGCACCCAGCCGCTGCGATCGCGTTCGCTTCGATAGTAGGACTCAAGCGGCGGATGGGGAGACTGCACTCTACGGGGATGTCCTGATATTCCTGACGCCTCGACCAGCTGGGATCATGCAGCCGCAGCTGCTCGAAGGGAAGGCGGATCATCAACCCCGTGGCCCTTTATTGCGGGTGTACGAGCAACCGTCCGAACGTAACGGCCGTTCCCGTACCCCGTTTATAGCGCACGGTGGCTGAGGCTGGTTCTGGGCTGGGCTCACTGTCTTTGAGCAGGGAGGCTGAGCAATCCCCGCTCGGTGGAATGGGCGCAGGGAGATCGTCGCGCCAGGTGCCGGGATTTTCGCCGACTCTATATTCGCGGCAGCGCCGCCAGGGTGGTCTGACGCAGCTGCTGCTCGCTCAGCGCCCGGTAGATCTTCAGGACTTTTGGGACGTACTCGAGCGTTTCGGAGAAAGGCGGAATCTGCCCCGAGCTTCGATCCACCGCGTCTTCGCCGGCATTGAAGGCGGCGAGCGCAAGACGCACGTTCTGGCGAAACCGATCGTAGCGATTGGACACGCCAAACCGCGTGGCCGTTGCAGGCATCAGTTGCATAAGACCAACTGCACCGCGCTTCGAGACAGCACCGGGATTGAAACCTGATTCGACGACGATTACGGCTCTCAGAAGATTGGGCTCAACGCCCGCGGATTTCGCCTCCGCCTCGATAATGGCGTCGTAACGCGCGGCTCGCGCTAGGAGGCTCGGGTCGTAGTGATCGCCGCTGCGCGTCAACCCCCTGGGAGTCAGATCGAATAACTGGTATCGCCTTGAATCCGGCTTGTCTGTGAAATGCGCGACGCCGTCGGCATCGACATATCGATAAATGGGGGGCGATGCGCTGCAGACAGCGGTCGTACATACGGCCACGGCAGCCATGGCGTATTTGACTAACATAATGAACGGCTTCCTCAAGGGAGAGCCTACCCAGATGAGCGGCGCGTCGCTGGGATTGGGGTCACGGCTTGAGGCCGCCCCCCGCCTCGCTGGGGTATCTACGTCACGAAACGCCGCGGTCTTGCCATCCTCTGGCGGCAGGGGGAATTGCCCGAGCTCTCAGCGGGCAGCCACGACTCATATCTCGACGGCTTGCCTACCGTGCAACGACATCGATTTCTACGGATGCGCCCAAGGGTAGGGCGGCGACCGCGATCGTCGTACGTGCCGGGTAGGGCGCCTCAAAATGGCGCCCGTATATCGTGTTCAGGGCTGGAAAATCTGCCATGTCGGTAAGGTACACACCGACTCGTGCGACATCGGCAAACGTCTTCCCCGCCGCACGCAGTACAGCACCGAGATTGCTGAAAATTTGTTCGGCCTGTGCCGAGACATCGCCGGTAATGAGCTTGCCGGTCGCCGGGTCCTGTCCAACCTGACCACTGAGAAAGACGAACTCTCCGGCGCGCACGGCCGGAGAGAACGGTCCCACGGGCTGCGCAATCTCTTGGCAGGGTATCGGTTTACGAGGCATATGGTTGCTTCCGTATGGAGGGGGGCGGTCTTGCGGCTGCGCACTTGGCAGGTGCCGCGGGCGTGACGATCATCGGCACTGCCGGCACCGCCGAAGGACTCGTGCCAGGTCGGAGATTCTCGGCTTCCCCGAGCGTGAGCACCTCAGGGCCCCCAAGGCATGTGACAAGGCATGTACGCGGATCCTCTCCACGACACCTCCCTAAATCGACAAACGCATCGAGCCAATTGCTACGGGTGTCACGTGACCTCCAACGTCGATGGCAATGGCACCCTCGTCGGCGCGAATGCGGACATGCAACAAGCTTCGGCGGCCCATGCGGGTGCCCTGCTCACTAACGAACCGTGTGCCAGGCGCATTGGATACAAGCCCATGATTCATCATGAATTGGGCAAGGGGTCCGCTCGAGCTCCCAGTGGCGGGATCTTCTGCGATGTCGTATTCGGGCGCGAACATGCGTGAATACACCCCCTCCGGAGTCGGCGCAAAGACAAAGACGCACATGAGTTCCTCACTGCGACCCCGCAGCAAGCGCATCCCACCGAGGTCGATCCAGGCACGATCAACCGCGTTCTTGTCCCGTAATGGCACAAAAACCGTCGGGTTCCCTGCGCTCAAGAGTTGCGGCTCCGGATCTAGAAGGTCACTCGCCTCGAGCCCGAGGACCCTCGCGCAAAGCTCTCGGTCGTAGTGGCGGCCAGCCTTGATCGAAGGCGTAATCAGCCAGAGCATCGGTGGCGTGCCAGTGTCCACCTGGACGGCGACCGCACCGACATTCTCCTCCAGTAGAAAGTCGCGAGTTGTTCGCGGCACGAGACCTTCATCGAGCAGCACGAAGGCGGTGCCAAGCGTCGGATGTCCAGCGAAGTCCAGTTCCTTGCCGGGTGTAAATATCCGTACCTTTGCGGCGCAGTCGCCGCGGGTGGGTGGCAAGACGAAGGCGGTCTCGGCGAGATTTAGCTCACGCGCGATGCGTTGCATCGTTCCCGCATCTATCGCCGAGGCATTCGGAAACACCGCGAGCGAATTTCCCTCCAGCTGGCGCTGGGTGAACACATCGACTACTCGATAGTGATGCGATTGCAGAGGTTCCGCAATTGGCGAGACCTTATCCGAGGGTTGTTTTCGTGGAGTCATGCCGCGGTTGCTTGTCAAGGTTTGCCATATGCAGTCATATTGCCAAGTGACGATGTGTATGTCAACACTTCAAGCAGGTGCGTCGCCATGACTTGACTCCAGAAGTTTGCTTGTCATGACTTAGAGGGACAGTTCCGAATATAACTCGCGACTTTTGAGCCGCCCGGCTGCGCAGGGGATGCGCAGTACTGCACGCGCGTGTTCATCGCGGGATGCGAGCTTTTACGGTAGGCTTCGTTACCTCGCAAAGATGCAATCCATGGATATACGTCAAGTTTTTCAGGCGCTTGCCAATGACCGGCGGCAGCAGATTCTGGAGTGGTTAAAAGATCCAAAGTCTCACTTTCCTCCCCAGGTGGACGGGGATCTGGTGAAGGACGGGGTGTGTGCGTGCTCGATTGCCGAGAAGCTTGGAATCTCGCAACCGACACTTAGCGAGCACATGCGAGTTTTGGCGTCGGCAGGTCTCGTACAGGCGAAGCGCACAAAGAAGTGGATCTTCTACAAACGGAATGAGGCAGAAATCCGAAGATTTAAGAAGGTCGTGATTTCGGAGATCTAAACGACGCAGCGAACGGATGGTTCTGACCGTACTCGGCCGCGCCCGTGTCACTCGCCTGGGTGGTAACTGCGCTCGGTGTGGCCCTGCAGTTGCTCCGGGTAGAAGTACACCTCGCGCAGCTCGCCGGTGGCGTAGCGTTCGGCCTCGTCATCGAAGTGCGGCGAGGCGGGGTGACCACTCTCGCCGCCCGCGGTCACCGCCATTGCGTGCACCTTGTCGGCGAACTCGACCACGGCGACGAAACTGTTGCCCGACGTGCCGTAATAGCGCTTGGTGCCCGGGTAGCGGCGCGCCTTGAAGGCGGCGAGCGAGCCCCACGTTGATGCCGTGAAGGGCACCGCCGTGCTCGGCTTGTCGTCATCGAACTTTTGCACGATGGTGCCATCGTTTCGCTGGAAGCGATTGATCGCGCCCCATTTCACCCGCCAGGAGCCGAAGTCCTGCACCAGTCGGTCCGAGGCATCGAGCAGTGCCTTCAGCTTGACGTCGCCGGGAACGCGATCGGCCACGTAGTCGTATTCCGGCATCGACAACTCTTCGGCCGGTTTCTTGGCGGCGTCCCATAGCCGCTCGCCCCAGAATACCGCCAGCGAAGTGGCCTCCGAGTCCGCCGACCACCGATCGTCCCACGTGCGCAGCAGCGCAACCTGACCGGCCAGGCGCTCGCGCAGCGGATCCGCCGCCGGCAACTGATCGTAGGCCCCCGTCAGCGTCGGGATCAGGCGCGCAAACGCCGGCAGGTAGGAGTCGAACGCCGCGCCGATGAGCGACCGCAGTGTGAAGTCCTTGCGATCCTTGAGCACCAGGGCCGCGTGCAGACCGCGCGCATTTTCGCCCGCGGTGTCCATGTAGCGCGGAAAGTCCTCAGCCCGCGGGCTGTACGCGCCGGCTACGGAATACGGCCAATTATTGGTGTTCGCGATCCAGCCGTTGGGTGGATTGAGGACATGCGGAAGCTCATCGAGCCGATGCTCTCCCTTCCAGTCGGCGTCTGGGTTTGAGCCGTCGACGGGATGGGTGTAATCAAAGCGATCGTCGCGTCTCGGCATGAACTGCGGATGCAGGTAAGCGATATCGCCGTCCGCGTCCGCGAAGACGGTGTTATTCGAGGAATTGGCCTTGAGCTCGGCGACCTTGAGATAGGACTTGTAGTCATGCGCCTTGGTGCGCAGGAACGACTGGCTGAGGGCTGGCACCGGCTTGTACATCAGCGCGACGCTGATCCATTTGCCGTCGGCGGCACGAACGATCGGACCATGATGGGTGCGATAGACGGTAAACGCCCGCTCGGCCTTACTGCCGCTCGCCGTGCGGTAGGCGACGCGGATGCTCGACACCTTCACCGGCCGCTCGGTCTCGCCGAAGCGGTAGAAGAGCTGCCCGCCGTGATGCACGATACTTTCGGCGAACTCGTCGACATTATCGGCGCCGGTGGACGTATGCATCCAGCCGATGCGCTCGTTAAAGCCCTGGTAGATGAAGAACTGACCCCAAGTGCTGGCGCCATAGGCGTTCAGTCCCTCGCGGCTGCTCATCTGCAGCTCTGAGCGAAAGAAGAACGAGGTATGCGGATTGATCAGCAGCAGCGCGTGGTGATGCGTGGCGTTGGCGGGGGCGATCGCGATGCCGTTTGATCCGGCCAGCTCGTGACGCCGCAACTCCTCGGCCTGCCGCGCCGCTGCCGATGGCGACTCGTGCTTGCCGTAGAATGCCTCGAGTTCACTGATCGAGATGCGTTCGATATCGCCGCCGATGCTGCCCTCGGTGAAGCTCAGCGCCATCCACGGCTCGAACTTCTTGATAACGCGCGGCGTGACCTGCGGATGAAGGTACAGGTAATAGTTCAAGCCGTCGGCCCACGCGTTCATGAGCAGCCTCAGCCACCGCGGACTCGCGCCATAGCGGTCGCGCAGATCCGCCGGATCGACAAACAGCTTCTGCCGTAGGTCGCGGTAAATGGCGCTCTCGCCATCGGCTTCGGCGGTGCGACCCAGCGCCGCGAGGTAGTTGGTTTCGACGCGATTGAAGTCGTCTTCGGCCTGCGCGTAGATCATCCCGAAGACGGTCTCGGCATCAGTGCCGCCACGGATGTGCGCAATGCCCCAGTCATCGCGCGTCAGGGTGACGGCGCGTGCCTGCGCCTGCCAGCGCGTAAGGCGCGCTGCGACCGCGGCCGAGGTGGCGGGCGGCGCAGCCGTCGCCGCGGACGCGAGCGACAGGCCGATCAGGATGAGAGCATGCTTGGAAATCGACACGGTCGAGCACCTCAGTCTTGCAGCGTGCATCGCTTACCGAACGGCGCGTGACGGGATGAGCGTTTCTGCCGACGGCATGGATTGGGCGCCAACGTAGCGACTCATAGCCCGCACGGGCGATTTTTGGGGGTTTCGATGTTCGAGACGCGCTCCGTTTGCTGGCGCCGAACAAACCCATCGATATCGCGCAGCTTGCTCGTGCCGTGGCCGTCATACTGCCCTCTTGGTGCCTCCAAAAGCCAGCCGGTAGCGCTGCGGCGGCAAGCCAGTAACGCGACGGAAGGCGGTGGTGAAATGGCTCTGATCGGCAAAGCCGCAGTCAAGCGCGATGTCACTGACGCCGCAATCGGTATCGCGCAGCAGCTGCTGGGCCCGCGCCACGCGGGCGCGACGCACATACTCGCTCAGCGTGCAGCCGAAATGCCGGTGAAACTGGCGGCTGACCTGCACAGGGTGCCGGCCAGCGGAGCGAGCGATTGCTTGCAATGCCAAACGCGTGGCGAACTCTTCGCGCAGCTGCTCGCCGATTCGCAGCAACCAGGGGGGCGCATCTCTGCGCCGCACGTGCCCGGCGGCCTCGCCCGCGAGGAGTAGTTGCAGCGCCAGTTCTTCAACGTGTATCTGCGAGAGATCATCGCTCGTGAAGAGCTCGTCGTGCAGCCGAGCGCCCAAGGGCCCGGCGCGCGCATCGAGGATCTCGCCAGGGCGCTCGAGCGGGCGACCCTGCTCGGCAGCGAGGTCGATGATGGAGGACTCGAGCTCGAGCTGCAGACAGGTGGAGCCCAAAGGAAAGTAGACCTCGTGTGGCTCGCCGGCGGGCAGGTAGCGGACCGTGCCGGCCCTGGCGGTACCGCCGCCGCGACTGTGCGTCGCCCAGTGGTCGCCGTCGACGATGTAGATCAAGCTCGCTTTGCGGTGGCTGTGGCGTCCTTCGCAGCAGCCCGGGGGATAAGCTGCCTCGGCAATTTTCCCGACAGGGGTGGCGAGCTCGGCGAGGAGACGTATCCGCTCCCCAGGCTGCAGCAACTGCAGCGTCGATTGCGGTGCGGTGCGTGTCGCGGATCGTTGCATGGGTTTCGGGCCCGGCAACGCTAAGGACGTGCAAGACACCCGTCCGTCGTTGCTCTCAATATGCTACCCGAGCCGACCAGGGAAGCCCGACATGTTGCGACAGAAGCGGAGATTCGTGCGGCGATCGCTGGTTGTGTCGATGGCGGCCTGGCTGCCGTGCTTGCCGGGCCCGGGCGCCGAGGGGGTAGCCGTAGCGGGGGCAGTGACAGCTTCCTGCGCCCGGGACGCCCACGCATCAGAGGCCACGGGCCAGAAGCTCCCCACGGTGGAGTGGGTGCTGGAGCGCTACGTGGTGGCGACGGGCGGGCGGGAGGCGCTGCTGCGGCACAAGTCGATGACCGTCCACGGCCGCAATTATGAGCCGGCCACGAGACGCGAGGTTTCAGGTGTCTTCCACACCAAGGGCGGGAAGTTCCTGCAGGTCGTGACGCTACCGGGCGGTAAGTTTCTGTCGGGTTACGACGGACACACAGCCTGGGCCCTGGATTCGCACGGCAAGGTCACGATCCAGCAGGGCGATGTGGTCAAGAGCGTCGCGCGGGACGCCGACATGTACTACCACCTGCATGTCATGCAGTACTTCCGCAGCATGGACGTGATCGACATGCAGACTCTCAACGGGCGCTTGTGCTACCACCTCAAAGGAGTCAACAACTGGGGAAAGCAGAACGAGCAGTTCTACGACAAGGAGACGGGGCTACTGGTGGGCTACGCATTCAACACTGCCTGGCGCGGCGGCAATGGCGCGGCGACGCAGCTGTTCGAGGACTACCGTGATTTTGACAGCGTGCGGATGCCGACCAAGAACACCACGCGCGATGGGGACGATGTCTCAGTGTTCACGATCGCGAGTGTCACGTGGGACGACGTGCCGGATTCGGTGTTCGAGCTGCCTGCGGCGGTGCGCGCCAAGCTGAGCAACTGAACAGGCTTCTCGGCGGACGAGTGCTTGTGCCCTGTCCCAAAAGAGCGCCAGCCTAGCTCAGAGAAACTGTCGAGGCCACGGGGAAGCTCGCAATTGGGGGGCGGGAACGGAGCGGGTTCCGACCGGCAAGCCATCCGACAAGACCAAAGAAAATGGTCCACGTGCACACCGTGGCGATCACCGTGCAGAATGACCAAGGAGCACCGGTTCAGATGCATATATCGCCAGATTGGCGTGGAACCCGATGAGTCCAGGTAGGTACCGGAGAGCCGCGTCGTGAAATATCGCCTTCCGATCATGGTGGTGTGGTTATTCGCCACCTCCGCGGCGTCGGCCGCGGACAGCATGCGTGCCATCGTTTTCAGCGACGGCGGCTTTCAACTCCAATCGGTGCCCAAACCCGAGCCGCAGGCCGGTCAGGTCCGGATCGAGGTTCGTGCCGCATCGGTCAATCCAGTGGACTGGAAACAAACCTCGCGCACCGTACCCGCGGCCCGTGTGATTCCCGGCAGGGATCTGGCGGGCGTCATCGATGCGTTAGGAGATACAGCTGGCCCTTGGAAGGTAGGCCAAGCAGTGATCGCAATCGCGACGGGGGGTTCATATGCGCAATACGCGATAGCTTCGGTGAACGCTGTAGCAGCCAAGCCTAAGCGCCTGTCTTTCGAAGAGGCAGCCGGAATACCTGTAGCAGGCGAGACGGCCTGGCGCGCGTTAGTGACTATCGCGAACGTGCAGGCGGGCCAGCGAGTCCTCATTCACGGTGGCGCGGGGGGTGTTGGCTCATCGGCAGTGCAGATTGCCAAGGCGCGGGGCGCTTACGTCATCGCCACGGCGTCTCCGAGCCATTTCGGGCTCTTGCGCTCCCTTGGTGCCGATGAAGTTGTGGACTACCACAGCGTACGTTTCGAGGAAAAGCTGAAAGACATTGACGTGGTGTTGAATACGGTGGATGCCGACACCGGTGCCCGGTCTATCGCCGTCGTGAGGCCGGGCGGTATCTTGGTTTCCGTGAACGGCGCGGCGCCGGATGCGCAATGCGAGGTGGCGAAAGTTCGCTGCGCAGTCACCGGTCACGCGACCGGGGAAATGCTCGGTCCGCTGAGCGCTCTGGCTGATCAGGGGAAGTTCCGCGTCCACATCGACCAGCGATTTCCGCTTGCCGAGGCTGCCAAGGCGCTGGAGCTGAACCACCAGGGACACACAGGCGGCAAGATCATCCTTGAAGTGACTCGCTAGCTTGCGGTTTTCCGGAGCTACCCGCGGAGGCGCGCCTCCGTGCTTGAGGCTAGGGGTTATTCCCGAGGCTGATGCGGGCGGTCTCGCCGCTGACCTCGATCGAAGTGCCGAATGGCGCTGAGAGTGCCGCCAAGCGCTCGAGAATGTAGCGCGCCTTGGCGCCCGCGGCGACGGATGGCAGCCCGCGCGTGTCCAGGAATTCATTGTTTGCGTGCGGGTCGTGCATGTCCGGCTGCCCCTCCCCGATCGCATTTAAGACGATCGGACTGAGAGTGATCGCCTGCAGCGCCTTGCCGCGATACTCCAGGCGCGCCACCACGCTCTCCCAGGCCACCGGCTCATCGATGTAGGTGATCGTCGGCGGGAGGTTGTAGATGAAGTTGCCGAGATCGTAAAAGATGGGCCGGCCGTGGTACATCTCAACTCCATGCAGGAGCGGGGCGCCGTGCATCACCACGACATCGGCGCCGGCGTCCACCTCCGCATGCGTCCAGCTGCGCAGCCATTCGTTCGGGGCCAGCCGCTCCGTCATGCCCTCGGAGAAAATCGTTGCGAAGGAGCGGTTCCCAAACACGTGGTTGTGCTGGTACACGATGACAAGGTCAGCCTGCCTCCGCGCCGCGCGGATGCTCGCCAGAATGCGTTTTGCGTCCTCCGGATCGGGCGTATTGGGGTTCGACTCCGCCAGATCGCTGGTGGCCTCGTTAATCTGCCCGCCCGCGCGGATTCGCAGTTCGTTAACGCCGGGCCCGGCCGCAGTTGCGTTACCGCCCGGGGTGATCAGACCCGAGGCGCTCGCCACCAAGGCGACGGTAAGCTTCGGCAGATGCAGGTAGGCAGGGGCGGCCGCCTCGGCCAGGTTGCTGCCGATGCCGGCGTGTACGATGCTGCGCCGGCGAGTCTCGGTGAGCGTGTTCGCGATTCCAAGGGCCTTGAGGTCGAAGGCGTGATTGTCGGCGAGCGCGAGCAGGTTGAACCCAAGCGTCTGCAGCGCATCGAGCGCTTGCGGTGAGGTGAGAAAGCCGCGGCCCTCATCGGCGGATTCACCGGGCTCGGCGATCGCGCCTTCGAGATTGGTGAAGATGACATCGCCGCCCTGCAGCAGCGGCTGCATTCTCTCGAACGCCGCCGGAGCGCTGGTGCGCAGGTCCGACCGGATCATCGACTGGCCGGTGAGGATCACGGTTAACTGCGACTCGGCCCCGGCCGGCGCCCCGATCGGCACCGTCACCGTGGCCAGGGCGCTCGCTAAAAGTCTTCGGCCAACTGCGAATCCCCGCCTGCCCTTTATGCGTTTCCCCCACGCGTGCATTCTCAAGCGGTTGTCCCCTCCGTAGGCTTTTCCGTGACCCGGCCTGGTTCGAGTGAACTCGCCTGAGGGATGCGCCGGAAGGTTTCGTACTAATGGTGGGCGGTACCTGGGGCTCGAACCAGTGACCTCTGCCGTGTGAAACGGAAGCAGGGTACGTGCTAATCAACGATATGCGAGTGCTGCCCCCAGTTGCAACAAGGACTTAGTAACACGTGATGTCACGTGATATCACGTAATGTCACGACACTGTCCCAGAATTCATCCCAGATGCGCTGACAGCAACCGACCGCTCCGGCTGTCAAGAGCCGACGCGCGTGCCGTCATAGGTCCAGTTCACTTCCCAGGTCTTGCCGCCGTCCTGAGAGAAGGCCTGCTCGAAGTGTGTTTTGTCGTGGCCGATCGACTGCCAGGAGTAGCGCACGGTGATGGCACGGCCCTCCCAGTTGTCTTGGCCGTAGAACTCGCCGTGCCCGTTGCTGAACTGCCCGACCACCGGCGGGTCGAATACGCCGGTCTTGAGGCTCGAGCCGTAGATGCTCCACTGGCGCGAATCGGGGTTGTAGAGACGCACGGCCAGCAGCTCGATGCGCCTGTGGGTGAGGGCGTTCTCAACACGCATCTCCGATTCGTTCCAGCCTTCCAGCATCGGAAGCGTGCGGGTGACCACGGTGCCATCGTAATCCTCCCAATCGTTCGCCGCGGAGAGGCGATGATGCAGGGTGTGTACGTGGGCTTTCCAGGTGCCGACTTCAAAATCAAAGTCATGCCGGCCGTCGGGCAGCGCCGGCACCAATGCCGCCTTCGATTCCGGGGTATCCGAGAGGGCAGGCAGGGCGATAAGTCCCAGGACGACGAACGAAAATGACGCAGTCAGCTTCACGAACATTTCTCCTCAGCAGTTTGTTGAGTACAGATCAGCGGGAGCCGACTTGGCACATCTACTAGTGATGTAGTAGCATAGACGTATCATGTAGGAGATGGCAAGAATTATGCGACCGTCGAAAGCCGAGATGCGGGTGCTCGGGCAGTGGTGGAAACTCGGAACGGTCTCGGTGCGCGAGGTCCTCGAGAGTCTCGGGCGGATGAGCGCGTGGCCTACACGACGGTGCAGACGCTCGTGTATCGCCTGGAGCGGAAAGGGGCGGTGCGACGCGTGAAGAAGGTGGGCAACGCGCAGCTGTTTGAGTCGCAACACGGTCGCGGCGTCCTGCGCGGCGGCTTAGTGCGCGAACTCCTGGATATCTTTGGCGGCTCGCCATAGCTGCTCGTGTCGAACCTGTTGGAGTCCGGCGCGCTCACACTCAAGGATCTCTGGGCCTCGCAGGACGCAGCCGACAACCACAAGCCGGAGCGCCGCTCGCGTGGCTGACCACGTCGCGCCGGCGGTGTATTTTCGGCAGGTGCACCTGCTGGTCGCCAGCCTGGTGGCGCTCGGCGCCTGGGTGCTCACGAGGCGGTCGCGCGCGAGCGTGACCGCCAGAGGCTCGCTCATTCCACGCGAGAGCCTCGACGCGGGCGGCGGATCGCTCTCACCTTCCCGCTCGTCGCACCTCCACAAAAGAATCGGTCGCCGCCATCGGATTCGAGGCCGGACACGTGTACTCCCGCTGGCATATCGAGCTTCTCCAGCACCTTGCCCGTTTGCGGATCGACTCGCCTGAGGTCGCTCTCGTCCCCTTCCAAGGTGCCGTGCCAGAGCTGTCCATCGACCCAGGTAACACCGGTCACGAAGCGATTGGATTCGATGGTGCGCAGAATCTTTCCTGTCTGCGGGTCGATCTGATGGATTTTCCGATCACGATACTGTCCGACCCACAGCGCCCCCTCAGCCCATGCGAGCCCCGAGTCGCGGCCACCGCCGGGTGCGGGGATCGTGGAGAGGACCTGTCCGGTCGCCGGATCGATCCTCTGGATGCAATTCTCCGCGATCTGAAAGAGATACTGCCCATCGAAGGCTGTCCCGGCATGCGCTGCGACGTCCAAGGATCGCAGTGCCTTACCGCTTGCAGGGTCGAATGACTTGAGCGTCTCCCCCGCAGCAAACCAGACTTGCCGACCGTCGTAGGACACGCCGTGCACATGTTGGACGCCCGGGAAAGTGTACTCACGAAGGATTTCGGCCGCTGATCTCTTCATGGCTATACCCTAGTCTCTAGGAAAGTGAAGTCGGGAGTAACAAAGTCGTCGTGAATCCCGGCGGAGGGGGAGTTACCCAACGGCGCGCCCGCCCGCGGCCGAATGCCTGCACCTTGCCGGCCGCCGCCAACGCTTCGAGCGAGCGCTGCATCGTACGTTGGCCTGTTCTGAGAGCAAGCGCGAGCCCTGAGCTCGACCATGACTCACCATCGGCGAGGCAGCCGAGCACGGCCGCGTTCGCATCCTCTACCGGCGGCGCCAGTACCACAACCTCACTTGCTTCGCGCGGGGCGAGCGCAAAGCCGCGCTGAGTGGCACTCACACGCGCGAGTTTCCGCAGCTCCCCGCGCAGCCGGCCGACTTCAACCCGCAATCGCGCGCGATAGGATTCATCCGCGCGTTTGCCCCGAAAAGCGCGTGCCACGAGGGCGTCCCTCGATACGTCGAGCGGCCATGCCTCGCCCAGCGCGCGTGCGAGCGCAAATAGCACCGGGCGCTTTGCCAGCGAGACTGCAGTGGTTGCGTCGCGCACGACGAGACGGCACGCGTCCACGATGAGGGCCCCGGACTTCTGCAGGGCCTCGACACCCTCGAGCAGGAGCAGTCGATCCTTCCCAGCCGCGATCACACGGGCCGCTGGCGTGGTGAGGACCAGGGCAGCGCTTTCAACCTCTGCGGTCAGCGCGGGGATTCCCGCCTGTCGCGCAGCCTGTCGCGCCTCAGTGAGTGCGTCGCGCGCCACCCGGATCCGAAGACGCCGTGTGGCGACTCCAGCAATCGCCAGCTCGTGAACAACCCGGAGCGCCGGCGGCAGGCCTCCGGGATCGAGCCCGGCGAGCATGTTGTCGGCTTCGTCGAGGCGCCCGATCAGTACCAGACGTCGGACCTCCAGATACCGTGCCTGCGCTGCATTAGCGCGATCACCGTGCTCTTCGAGCACTATGCGCGCCACCTCGAGCGACTTCGCGGACCAGTTAAGCTCCCGCGCAGCGAGTGCGACTTCGGCCTCGGCCACCACGCAGCGCGCGCGTGCCACAGGCTCCCGCGGGCCGAAGTCGCGCGCGGCACGCCGCAACAGAACCTTCGCTCTGACGAGGTCGCCGAGCTGCGCCATCGCAATGCCGCGGAGCGCGAGCGCGGGAGGATCATCGCGCAGCGCGATTCGCTTCAGCGCGCCGAGAGGATCACCCGCGGCGAGTGCGCGTGCCGCTGCTGTGATCAGTGAGTCCATCGAAATCCCGACACACTTGTCACTCCCAGCATTCGTTGGGCAACGATTAATTTAGCGCACAGCCGACCTGCGAACACGTTAATCAGTCGGGCGACCCCGGAGATTGCAATGGCTCAGATGATCGTGATCTACAAGATGCCCAAGAATCCTGCGGCCTTCGATAAGCACTATTTCGAGGGTCACGTCCCGCTTGCCAGGCAGCTGCCGGGCCTGCGGAAGCTCGAGACGAATCGGGGTCCGGTCATATCCCTTTACGGAGCCGGCGACGTTCACTTGCTGGCAAGCCTGCACTTTGACTCACTCTCCGACATCAACGCGGCATTCATGTCCGAGTGCGGGCGTGCATGCGCAGCCGACCGACAGCAGCTCGCCCCGGATGCGAATGACGTTCAGATGCTCTTATTCGACACCCAGAGTCTGTAACAGGACGATGAGTTTCATAAGCCGCGCCAGTTCATATGAGACCTTTCAACTGAGCAGTACCACAGGACAAATGTCGTGAAACCTCTTGCACTGAAAGTAATCGCAGCCGGCCGCGCCTTCGGCCCCTACCTGGCGATCGAGCTCTTGCTGCCGGGCGGCTCGCTGGTCGCACTGCTCCTCTGGCTTCACCGCAAGTATGTAAGACCAGCGAATTCTCAGGCGAGGGCGTGACACAGCACCGATGAGGTTCGGCATCGCCGCCGGTTCTACACAGGAGCCCGCCAATCGGGCCAGACAAAACCATTCATAGGAGATTCGCATGAACATCGCAGAGAAGACCATTCTGATCACAGGCGCCAGCCGTGGTATCGGCCGGGCACTCGTTGTGGAGGCGCTGCGCCGCGGAGCGAAGCGCGTGTACGCGGGAACGCGCGGGCCACTGTCTCATGGAGACGCTCGCGTTACGGCAGTGAAGCTGGATGTGACCAGCGCCGAGGACATTCGGCGCGCCGTTGCCTCTATCGACAGCCTCGACGTCCTCGTCAACAACGCCGGCATCGCGCCGTATGACGACCTCAGCAACTCCGAAGTCCTCGAGCGCACCTTCGCCGTCAACCTGTTTGGGGTGCTCAACGTGACCCGCGCCTTTCTGCCGCTGCTCAGGCGCTCCACGGGCGCCGTCGTCAACCACTTGTCCATGGTGGCGCTCGCCGCGCTGCCGCTGATACCTGCCTACTCTATTTCCAAGGCGGCCGCGCTCAACCTGACGCAGTCGCTTCGCGCGCTGCTCGCGGGCGATGGGGTCAAGGTGCACGGGGTGGTTCTGGGCCCCGTCGACACGGACATGAACCGCGCCTTCGACATCCCGAAGGCGACGACCGAGTCCGCGGCGCGCGGCATTTTCGATGGGCTCGAGCGGGGCGAGGAGGACATCTTCCCCGATCCGACATCCCAGTTGGTCGCCGACGGTTGGCGGAATGGTGCAGCCAAGGCGCTGGAGCGGCAGTTCGCTGCCTTCGTCCCTGGCAATGCGGTCTAAGGCAATCTAAGGAGAGTAAGCCATGGCGAACATAACGAACCATCCCGTCGTGTCCCACGAGCAGTGGGTCGCCGAGCGCAAGAGGCTGCTGACGCTCGAGAAAGAGCTGACGCACCTACGCGACCAGGTTGCCCGCGAGCGCCGTGCCCTACCGTGGGTGCGCGTTGACAAGGCCTACACCTTCGACGCGCCCGAGGGCGCGCGCACGCTCACCGATCTTTTCGAGGACCACCGCCAGCTGGTGGTGCAGCATTTCATGCTTGGCCCGGGGTGGGAGGAGGGTTGCCCGAGCTGCTCCTTCATGGCCGACCATACCGACGGTATGAACGTGCATCTGGCACATCGCGACGTCACGTTTATCGCCGTCTCGCGCGCGCCCCTGGCCGAGATCGAGCGCTATCGTCGGCGCATGGGCTGGAAGTTCAGGTGGGTGTCTTCGTTCGGCAGCAACTTCAACCACGATTTCCATGTGAGCTTCATACCGCCGGAGGCGAAGGGGCAGGTGTACTACAACTACGGCATGCAGCCGTTCGAGTGCGAGGAATTGCCCGGTATCAGTGTGTTCTACAAGGACGACGCGGGCGAAGTCTTCCACACCTATTCGACGTACAGGCGCGGCGTGGAGGCCATGATGGGCACCTACAACCTGCTCGATCTCACACCCAACGGCCGCGACGAGGGCGATGGGCCCATGGCGTGGGTGCGCCACCACGACCGCTACGAGCCTGCATCGGCCATGAAGGTGGCGCCGGCGGGCGGTTCCTCCTGCCACACATAGACTTGAAGGGAAGGATCCGAAGCCCGTGTACCCGGGGAAAAAACGATGAAAAACATCATGAGGAGACCTGTGGCGCTTCGCGCGGCCGACTGGCTATCGTTTGCGGCCACGCCGACTTTCGCATCGATGGCGGTTGTCACGGGCATCCTTGACAGTGGCGCGCATCAAATGTGGTGCTCCGCAGCCATGCATATGTCGCCGCTGACCGGTATGGTTCCGATGTACGCGCTGATGAGCGCCTTTCACCTCACGCCATGGGTGAGGCTCATTTCCCGTTGGGCGAAGAGGCGTAAGGGGGACTGGCGCGGCGCTGGTGCGTGGTGGGCGGTACTGGGTTCGAACCAGTAACCTCTGCCGTGTGAAACGGAAGTAGGGTGCTTACGGATCAACAATATGCGAGGCCTGTTTCCAATTGCAACAGGGACTTGGTATCACGTGATGTCACTTGATATCACGCAATGTCACGAGCGGACTGTCCCAAAATTGTCCCAGCGCAGTCTCAGGAACGCGAGTTAGCCTCGGGGAGGTCCGGTGCACTCCGGGATCGGCCAATAGACCGGCCAGCTGCCCTCATTAAGAAAATTAAATTCCATGAATACATAGGCTTACAAAGCCCAATCATCGGCCAAGTGGCCATCGGCCATATGATCGGCCAAACTGCACTCACACAGGGCTTTTTCAGGCCCACATCCGCTATCTTCTATGCCTACAAGATCGGCCAATCGGCCCGTTGCGGCGGTCGAAACGGAGACGATCTTCCGGATCGAGCCGACGCTCGTTGACGAGGTGCCGGGGGAACTCAACGACGTCGTCGCAGAGCTCGCTGCAGCGTCCTCCAAGCTCGGGGCTAGCCTCCACCCAACGACGGCCGCCTCTCTTGCGGACCTCGTCCGCATCATGAACACCTACTACAGCAACCTCATCGAAGGGCACAACACACGCCCGCGAGACATCGTACGCGCGCTCGCCGGTGACTTCGCTCGCGACCAGGAGCGACGCAATCTTCAGCTCGAGGCCGCGGCCCACGTGCGCGTCCAAAGGGAGGTCGATCGCAAGGGCGCACTGGGGGAGCTCGGTGAGCCGGCGGCTGCGGAGTTCATTCGGGAGCTGCACCGCGAGTTCTATCGGGATGCCCCCGAGGCGATGCTGCGGATCCACGCGGACCGCCGCACCTCTCTCATGGTGCCCGGCGAATGGCGCTCGCGACCCGAGGAGGACAATGTCGTCGGACGTCACGTTGCACCGGCGAGCGCTCGGATCCCTGAGTTCATGGCGCACTTTGGCGAGCGCTACAGCTTGGGCAAGATGCGTCAGGGCGCGCGGATCCTCGCGATTCCTGCCAGCCATCACCGCTTCAACTACATCCATCCCTTTCCGGATGGCAACGGCCGGGTCAGTCGGCTCATGAGCCATGCTATGGGGTACTCAGCTGGCATCGCCGCGCATGGTCTCTGGTCGATCTCGCGCGGACTCGCGCGCGGTCTAAAGAGCCGCGGCGAGTACAAGACGATGATGGATCGGGCCGATGCGCCGCGCGAGGGCGATCTCGACGGGCGAGGGAATCTCTCGCGGGCGGCGCTCATCGAGTTCACTCGGTGGTTTCTCGAGGTGGCGCTCGATCAGGTCAACTTC
>DATMOK010000006.1:0-3311 GCA_035568235.1 Steroidobacteraceae bacterium
ACGTCGGGGTGCAACTCATCGACCGCCTTGATCGCCGCAGATCCCGAACCGGCCTCTCCAACCACATGAAGATCTTCACTGCGTCCGCACAGCTCGCTCAATACAGCCCGCGTCTGCGGCTCCTCATCAACGATTAACAGCTTCATCTCAATGTCCGTGAGCGCATCGCACAGTTCGTCGTCGGCACGAGGGAGTCGCGGTTAGTGACCCGCCGCGGCGGTTCCGTCTGACCAGCGGGACACCGGCACCATGAAGACCGTCTGCTCCGGAACTTCGCGGTCGTCGAGAACCACCGGCGAGCCCGGCAGGTTTGCTCCCCAGCTTGCGCCCGCGACCCTTGCCACGTGGAACATCAGGTGCGCGTGCCAATGGCCGTCGGTATCGCTGAGATATCCGCCCTTGGACATCATGAAGGACATCGCGCCCGGCTCAGGCGCGGGGACCTCCTTGCGCGCGAGCGCGGCGCGGATCTCGTCGAGCATCTTTTCCCTCGAATCCCCGGCGAGTGCGAGCTTGGTCCGCCGTCGCGTGTACATGAGCACGGACCTGGACGCTGCCGGGTTGTAGCAGATCGGTCCCCTGATCTTTGGATTCCAGAATTCCGGGCTGTCGAACGGCGACATCCAGGACCTCTCCACGAGGCAAGTGAATCCGTTCGTGCCCTGGATTGCGGTCTCGTAGCCCTGCGAATCGAGGGTGAGGACCGTGGCCTTGTCGGAGATCGCGGCCGGTGCGGCAGTGCGCGCGAGCGCGACCTCGGACGCGGGCGGCATCAGGTATTGCTGCAGAGGTGCCATCCGCTCATACGGGGCCGCGGCGGCCGCCGCGAAGCCCGACAGCGCAGACAGCAGCAATGCCCGCGCTAAGACCTCGGTCCGTCGAAGGATGTTTCTGGTCTTCATGAGGCTCCCTCAGGTTATGCCCATCCTACCGGTGGCGGCACACTCGGGAGCATCCCCGGTCACTCGTCCCGCGAAAGGCCGCGCTCGTCCCTTGGAAGCACCCGCGGCGCGCCTTTGTTATGCCACATCGCCGCGAGAGGACTCCTGCTCAGTGGTACGATTTGAGCGGCGCTGATCCCAGCTATGGCCTCGATACTCACCGCTTTTCAGTCGTATGCCGCTCCGGTCGTCGAGGACAAGGAGAAATTCCTGTCCCGCCGCGGGGTGCTCATTCTCGCCACCCTCTTCTGGACCTACTGCACGCTGACGGATTTCGTATACCACGAGGGGATGCGCATCGAGCTGAGCGAGGTGAGCAGCACCGTTATGCTCGTCCTCCCGTGGCAGCAGCGCCTGCTGCAGCACGTGCTGCTGCTCCCGCTGCTGCTGGCATGTTATTCAGCGGCGGTCCGCATCGGCTGGAAGCCGGCCCGATGGCGCGTGCCGCAGCAGCTGCTGCTGGCGCTCGGGTTCTCGCTGCTGATGTTCTGGGTAATGCGCTTCAGTGGCGTCATCCTGTACGAACTCTTCGGCACGCCCGCCGATCTCTCTGGCAACCTCACCAGGGGTGACTGGGCGGTGTGGGTTTCAAACACCGCGACCACATTCTTCGATTACTGGTTTGGGCTTGCGCTGATCACCGGGCTTCAGACCTATCGGCGCTACCACGGGCTGCAGCTGCGCAACTCCGAGCTGCGGCGCGACTGGGCGGGCGCGCGCCTGGCCGCGCTGCGCAGCCAGCTCTCACCGCACACGCTGTTCAACGTCCTCAACACCATTCAGGCGCGGATCAGCGGCGAGCCGGAGATCGCGCAGACGCTGATTGCATCGCTGGGCGACCTGCTGCGCGGCCTGCTGCAGGCCGGCGAGCGTGATTTCACACTGTTGCGCGATGAGCTGAAGTTCGTCGAGCTCTACCTGGGTCTGCAGGTCGGCCGCTTCGCGGATCGCCTGGCGGTGAGCGTGCAGAATGGCGCCGATGCGCCGGCGGTTTGGGTGCCGAGCCTCATTCTGCAGCCGCTGGTCGAGAACGCGGTCGTGCACGGGCTCGCGGATCACAGCGGTCCGGTGCGGATCGAGGTGAGCTGGGAGCTATCCCCCGGCCGCCTGCAGCTCAAGGTGGTGAACTCGGCCGGCGCAGGCAACGCCCCGTCGAGCACAGGCCTTGGGCTGCGCAACGTGCGCGAGCGGCTCATGGTGCAGTTTGGCCGGGGCGCGGTCCTCGCCGCAGGCCCCGGCGATCACTCGACCTGGGTGGCCACGCTGAGCCTGCCGGTGCTGCGCGAGTGGCGCGCGGAACCGATGACCGCCCCTGCGCTGGGACGCCAGTGAGGGCCATCATCGTCGATGACGAAGCGGCGGCCAGGAAGGTGCTGCGCGAGCGCTGCGCAACCGAGCAGGACATCGAGGTGGTTGGAGAATACGCGGACGCCGAGAGCGCACTCGCAGGATTGCGTGCCGCGGCGGCGGATGTGATCTTCCTCGACGTAAAAATGGGGCGAGTCTCGGGAATGCAGCTCGCTCAGGCGCTCGGGCCCACTTACGCGCCGCTGATCGTCTTCGTGACAGCGTTCGACCGCTACGCGCTGCAGGCATTCGAGGTGAATGCCGCCGACTTTCTCCTCAAGCCTTTCGACCGGGAACGCTTCCGCAGCATGCTGCGGCGGGTGCGCGAGCGCCATGCAGCCCGCCACTCCGCGAGCTACCAGATCGCGGCGGCTACGCTGGCAGAGTTGCAGCGCCTGTCGCAAACTCGCCTCGAGGCGCGGCCGCGCCTGCTTGCCGAGAACGACGGCGGGCTGCACATGGTCGATGTCGCTCAGATCGAGCTTGTCACCGCCGATCGCAACTACGTCGTGCTGACGGTTGGCAACGAGACCTTCCACGCGCGCAGCACACTCATTCAGGCCGAAGAGTCCATGCGCTCACAGCCGATGCTGCAGATCAACCGCTCCTGTCTCGTGAACGTCAATCATGTTCGCCGGGTGAGCCGCACCGCCCGCGGCGACTACGCATTTGTGCTCAGCGGCGGAGCAACCGTGACGAGCAGCGAGCGATATCGTCCCAAGGTCCGTGAGCGCATCGAGCAGTTCGTCGTGGGCGGCGCGCGGGACTGACAGCAGACTCCTCCTCAGCGTCACCCGGCCGCGCGCGGCGCGCCAACTTTAGATTTGATCGAGCCGTATGGCTCTGCCCGGACCCGAAAGGTTACGCACGACTCAACGTAGCGCTGCGTCGGGGACGAACGCCGCTCAAGAGGGGATTTCTCGGTTTGCCGCCGGCTGAAACGGTTGGTGCTTTGCTTCGCAGCTCATGCGAGGGACGAGTGGCAACACCTGCAGAATCCGCTCCCGGTACCTCGGGCTCGAA
>DATMOK010000007.1:0-34011 GCA_035568235.1 Steroidobacteraceae bacterium
TTCGAGCCCGAGGTACCGGGAGCGGATTCTGCAGGTGTTGCCACTCGTCCCTCGCATGAGCTGCGAAGCAAAGCACCAACCGTTTCAGCCGGCGGCAAACCGAGAAATCCCCTCTTGAGCGGCGTTCGTCCCCGACGCAGCAGCTGTTGCCCCCGCAGCCCTCATGGCGCGCGGCGGGTTGCTAGTGTTGGCTCTCATGATACTGGCCGACTGCATTGCTCAGTGCCGGACACCGCTCATCGTTCCGGACGGCGGGGTGCAAATGGGGGTGCGCTTAAACGGGGCGTACGACTTTGCCAAAGAGATTGCCGCGTGTCCGATACGCTATGTACTCGCGGACGATCTCACGCGACTCTGCACAGCGCTGGCATATTCGCGCGGTGCAAAGACCCTCGACTGCACCGACCTGCTGCACGTGCCGGGGAGCAGCGTCTGGGTCGAGTGGCTGACTCAGGCATCATGCGCCGAGCTCGAGGCTTACGGCTTTAGACATCAGGGATCGACGCCGGTATCGCGTCGCCGGGGTGCGTTAGTTCGCGCGTCCGTCGATGGACGTCGGGGGGTCATCCGGACGTTCTGGAGCGGGCCGCAGGAGCCGGACGCCCTCGCGAGTAGCGTCGAAGCCTATTTCGATCTCGATACTCCCGTGGACGAAGCGCCGAATCACACGGATGGTGACACCCGGCCGGCATTTACGCTGTTCGATAGTTCCCGAGAGGGCGGCGATGACATGCTGCGCCGGTGTTTCCGCTTTCGCTACGAGAAAAGCTGGGCGGACTACTACGATCGCGCCCGGCTAACGCCGCGCGAGCGGCACGCGATTCTCCGGCATGTGCTGGGAACGATTGCCCTCGATGTGCCGATCTTACTGACGTTCTTCCTGCTGCTTGCGACCCGTTCGGAATTGCCGCGGCGACCCGAACGGTACGATCGACTCAATAGAGCGAGGAGTGCGGCGGGCAAGGCCGTGCTGCTCGATCATGTCGAAGTTCGCGCGCCCTGGGTGCCGGGGTTTCCAACGGCTGCCATTGCAGGCGCAGGCGGCGGCAGACGGCACCCGCGGCTTCATCACGTCCGTGGCCATCTGGTGCGTCGGGGAAGTCAGCTGTTTTGGCGGCTGCCGCATCTTCGCGGCAGCGCGCGCTCGGGGCTCATTCGTAGTCGCACCGTCACCTGGACATTTGAGCAGGGCCAGACGCTCCGATCGGAACCCCGCTCGTACGAGGGCCCTCGCCACTGAGGCGCTGAGGTACGAGCGCGCACGGCGCCGCGGCGCTTGCCGGCGAATCCAACCTTTACCGCGCACGCTCGGCGGACACCGAGCTCCCCGGGCTTGTTTGCGACAAGTGAGTGCTGCACGGAGCTGGCTGCTGGGTGCGGCGCAGACACGGCCGCACGAGCCGATTAATCGCGAGTCGGGCGAACAGGCAGGCTCGGTTTTCCCCAAGCTGGCCAAGGTTCTCACCAGCAAGGAGCGGATCTTCCCAAACCACCGCAGGGCCGTTGTGTTGACCCTAATCTCCGTCCCGGTCTCTCGACGCGCGTTTGCGGCACCTGATCCGTACAGGTCGGTCAGTGCGCGGATGGTTGTAGTTAATCCGCAACGCGTGGGAGGCGGGGTCTCACCTTAACCAGTTCACCAGCAGAAATCAGAGGAACCAACACATGGCGAACCGTCGCAGCTTGCAACACGCGATACGCATGGCGCTCGCGGGCGTCACGGCAACTGCCGGCGTCCCCGCGCTCTACGCGCAGGAAGCCCCGCCCGCTCAGGCAGAAAGCACCCCGGCGCCGATGGCCGAGGTGGTAGTAACCGGATCACGTCTGCGGACGCCCAATGAGACCTCGATCAGCCCGATCACGACGGTTTCGGCGGCCGACATTTCGGCGACCGGTCTGACGCGCGTCGAGGACGTGCTGAACAACCTGCCGATGGTGTTCGCCGGCATGAACTCCACGACCTCCAATGGTGCCGATGGTACCGCCTCGATCGATCTGCGCGGCCTCGGCAACCAGCGCACCCTTACGCTGGTCGACGGTCTGCGCCTCGGTCCCGGCTCGGCGGTCGGCGGACGCAACTACTCGGACATCAATGAGATCCCCGCGGCCCTGGTCCAGAGGGTCGATGTCCTCACGGGCGGCGCTTCCGCGGTGTACGGGGCGGATGCGGTCGCGGGCGTCGTGAACTTCATCCTCAATACCCATTTCGAGGGCATCCAGGTCGACGCCGGCTACCACTTCAATGAGCACGACAACAAGGACCAGGCCGGTGTCGCGTACGCCGTCAACGCCGTCGGCGATCCGCTGCCGACGGGCAACGTCGACACCGGCTTCGGCAAGAGCGTTTCGGTCCTGATGGGCTCGAACTTCGCAGACAGCAAGGGCAACGCCACCGCCTACCTGACCTATGACAACCAGGCCGCGACACTGCAGAGCAAGTTCGACTACAGCGCCTGCACGCTCGCCGGGGCTACCGCCAACACGCTTGCGTGCACGGGCTCCGGGACGGCTGCCAAGAATGGCGCCGGCGGACACTTCTACGCCTCGAACGCCAGCGGCGTGAGCTTCATTCACCATACGGTCGACGGGAAAACCGGGGTGTTTCGCCCGCTTGCAGGAGCCACGGACGACTATAACTTCGGTCCGCTCAACTACTACCAGACGCCGAATGAGCGCTGGACCGCGGGCGCGTTCGTCAACTACGACGTCAATCAGCACGTGACCGCGTACTCGAGCTTCATGTTCATGAGGAACTCGTCGACCGCCCAGATCGCCCCGAGCGGCGACTTCTTCCAGAATTCGTTCATTCCGTGCGCCGACCCGATGCTGACAGCACAGGAACGGTCGACCATCTGCACCACGGCGAACCTCGCCGCGCAGGGCAATCCGTTCGAGACCTACAACGGGGTGAATTACCCCGGTCTCAACTTTGTCATCGGGCGGCGCAACGTCGAGGGTGGCCCCCGCATCGCAGAGTTCACCACCGACGCGGCACGCGAGGTGATCGGCCTCAAGGGCGACTTCTCGGAAGCCTGGACTTACAACGTCTACGCCCAACACAGTTCGGTGGACAGTCTCTACGAGAACAACAACTACCTCAGCAACGACGCCATCGACCAGGCGCTGAATGTGCTGCCGGGTCCCACGGGTCCGGTCTGCGGCGGGCCCTCATCGCCCGTGAATAACGGGCCGCTGGTGGGCTCGGGGACGGGATTCACCGTCAATCCCAAGTGCGCGCCCTGGAATATCTGGGTTCCCAACGGCGTAACGCCCCAGGCGCTCGCCTTCATGTCGCTCCCGCTGGTTTCCACGGGTACCGTCACGGAATACGTCGCGGACGGCTCGGTGACGGGCGACCTCGGCAAGTATGGCGCGCAGACCCCCTGGGCCGATGAGGGTCTGCAGCTGAACGTCGGCGCCGAATGGCGCTCGGAATTCACGGATCTGGAACACGACCTGGCGACCATCCAGGGTTCCGCGGCCGGCAGCGGTGGCCCGAACCCGGATATCACCGGCGGCTTCAACGTGAAGGAAGCTTTTACGGAACTGCGCATGCCGCTCGCCAACCACCAGCCCGGAGCCGAGGATCTCTCGCTGGAGGCCGGCTATCGCTATTCGAAGTACAGCGAGGGCTTTGACACCAACACCTACAAGCTCGGTCTCGAGTGGGCGCCGCTGCACGACGTTCGCCTGCGTGGCGGCTTCAACCGCGCGGTGCGTGCGCCGAACATCGGCGAGTTGTTTACTCCTCAGGCGGTCGCGCTGGACGGCTCGGTCGATCCGTGCGCCGCACCGCTCAAGCCCGGGTCGACGACGGTTCTGACCAACGGCGTGACGTTCGCGCAGTGCGCGCCCTCGTTCCCGTCCGCCGCGCAGGCGGCCGCTCAGTTCGGCCACATCCTGCCGAACAGCGCTCCCCAGTACAACGGTCTGGCGGGTGGCAATCCGAACCTCCTGCCCGAAGTCGCCGATACCTACACGCTGGGCCTGGTGCTGACGCCGCGTATGGTGCCTAACCTGACGCTTTCGTTTGACTACTTCGACATCAAAATCACAAACGTGATCGGCGCGATCGGCGGCAACAACATCATCAATGACTGTGTCTTCAGCGGACTGCTCTGTAACCAGGTGCACCGCGACGCGACAGGCTCCCTGTGGCGGACCCAGAACGGGTACGTCATCGATACCACCGTGAACGAGGGTGCGTTGAAGACCGAGGGCCTTGACGTCAAGGGCAGCTACCGCCAGGCGTTGCCAAGCCTGGGATCACTGCTGTTCTCGCTCGAGGGCACGAAGCTCAAATCTCTGCAGACCACACCGGTGGCGGGCGGCGCTTCGTACGACTGCGAGGGTTTCTGGGGCCCCACCTGCGGGGGCGGAAACCCGAACTGGCGTTCGGTGTTCAACGTCACTTGGTCGACGCCCTGGGACGGGCTCGACCTCAACTTGCGGTGGCGTTACTTCGGGCCGGACGAGCTCGAGTTCCTGAGCACGGCCCCGGGGCTGGCGTCACCGGGGGCTTACTTGCCGCTGGCGCATATCTCCGCCTACAACTGGCTCGATCTTTCGGGGACTTTCAATCTCTACAAGAACTTAAAGCTGCAGCTGGGCGTGAACAACATCGCGGACAAGATTCCCCCCTTGGCTGTCGGGAGTGCCTGCACCACCAGCAGCGGTGGGGGCAACGCGGGCGCGAACTGCAACGGCAACACTTTCCCGGGAGTCTACGACTCGATGGGGCGGTACATTTTCGCCACGCTCACAGCACAGTTCTAGGGCGAGTTAGACTGGCTTGAAAACGGCGGGCTGCAAGGCCCGCCGTTCTGCGGGTTAGCGCCGCGATTCTATGGCGGCCGGTCACGGCCCGGGGAGTGCATTGACGCCGGCAAGCGAACTGGACCTCAAGCTGGTGCGCGCCGCGGCGGTCCTGGAGCGCGATCCGGCCGCCGCTGCCGCTGAGGCCGTGCGCATCCTGCGCGAGCGCCCGGGGCACGCCGCGGCGCTGCTGCTGCTCGGTACGGCGCACCGCGCTTGCGGCAACGCGCCGGCGGCGATCGCCGAGCTCACCGCGCTCGCCACGGACCAGCCGGACTCCGCAGTGATCCGCCTCGAGCTCGGCCGCGCGCTGCGCGCGGCGGGGCGCCATGCCGAAGCGCTCGCGCCCCTCGGGCGCGCGCTCGAGCTCGCGCCGGACCTCGCCGAAGCGTGGCGCGAGCTCTCGCTGCTGCACGCGGCGCGCGGTGACATGTGTGCATGCGATGCGGCCTACGCGCGCTTCGAGCGGCTGGCGCCGGAGGGCCGGCATCTGGCCGATGCGGCAGAAGCCCTCGCGACCGAGCGACTCACCGCTGCCGAGGAGTTGCTGGAGCGCGCGCTCGCGCGCTCGCCGGAGGACGTCGCGGCGCTGCGCATGCGGGCTGAAGTTGCCAGCGCGCGCGAGGACTTCATGCAGGCGGAAGCGTTCCTCAGGGAGTGCCTGCGCCTGGCACCTGGCTATGGCCGCGCGCGCCTGGATCTGGTCATGGTGCTGCGCCTGCGCATGCAGGGCGAACCGATGCTGCCGCTGCTCGAGCGGCTGTTGGCGATCGAGCCGAAGGACCTGCGCTGCCGCACTCTGCAGGCCGCGGCCTATAGCCTCCTCGGCCGCTCGGAGCAGGCCCTCGCGATCCTCGAGACACTGGTGCACGAGTGTCCCCACGATGAGGTGGTGTGGCTGAATTACGGCCACACGCTGCGAAGCGCGGGCCGCCAGCGCGAGGCCATCGACGCTTACCGCAGGTGCATCGAGCTGAGACCGGGATTCGCCAACGCCTGGATGGCGCTGGCGAATCTCAAGACCTTCCGCTTTGCCGAAGGCGACGTCGCGGCGATGCGCGAGCAGCTCGCGCGCGAGGAAATGCTCAGCGACGATCGCGCGCAGTTCGAGTTTTCGCTCGGCAAGGCGCTGGAGGACGCCGGCGATTTCGCCACTTCCTTCGAGCACTACGCCCGCGGCAACGAGCGACGGCGGGCAGTGGTCCGGTACCAGGGCGCGAGCGTCGCGCGCTTCGCGCAGCGCACGCGGGCGCTGTACACGACGGAGTTCTTCCGCGCGCGCTCCGGCTGGGGTTGCCCGTCACAGGAGCCGATTTTCATCGTTGGCCTGCCGCGCTCAGGCTCTACGCTGCTCGAGCAGATCCTCGCGAGTCATTCGCAGATCGAGGGCACGCGCGAGCTCACCGATGTGCTGCAGTTTGCGCTGCAGCTCGGCGACCGCCAGGAAGAACCCGGCAGGCCCGCTGTCTATCCGCGGTCGGTCGAGCGCCTGACACGCAGTGAGGTCGCCGCATTGGGCGAGCGCTATCTCGCACAGACGCGCGCGCACCGCCCGCTCGGTCGGCCGCGTTTCATCGACAAGATGGGCAGCAACTTTCTGCATCTGGGCCTCATCCAGCTGATGTTGCCGAATGCGCGCATCATCGACGCGCGCCGTTCCGCGCTCGGATGCTGCTTTGCGAATTTCAAGCAGCACTTCCAGCAGGGCCTGTGGTTCAGTTACAGCCTCGAGGATCTCGGTCACTACTACCGTGAGTACGTCGGGCTCATGGCGCACTTCGAGGCGCTGTCGCCCGGGCGTATTTACCGCTTCTGCTACGAGGATGCGGTCCGCGATCTAGCGGGCGAGGTGCGCCGGCTGTTCGAATACCTCGGTCTGCCGTTCGAGGAACAATGCCTGCGTTTCCACGAGACGCGCCGCACGGTGGCGACCGTGAGCTCGGAGCAGGTACGTCAGCCCCTCTATACTCAAGGGCTCACGCAGTGGCGCAACTTCGACCCGTGGCTCGGTCCTCTCAGGCTAGCCCTCGGCGATCTGGCGGGCGCTGCCTGCCCTCCCGGAGAATCGGAGGCGCGCGGCGGAGGCTGACGACGGCGCGCCGCCGCCAGACGTAAGGTCCCGAGGAGTCGACGAACTCGGCTGCCGAGCGGCCGTTCTCGGGAATCTCAATTGCGACCACGCAGCTGCCGCAACAGCCGGCGGTCGTGTTTGTTCGGTCGATCGTCGGGTCGGGGCGTGAGGCCGGTGGCCACTTTCATTCGCGCCGCGAACTCCTGCCGACGCGCCTTGCTCGCGGGTGTTTCGTCATAAGATCGTGCCGCCTCGCTCGCCGGACCACGACGCAGCGGTACCGCTGCGACAACACATTCGAACACAACGGCACCGCGAGTAAAGCTGACGCTATCGCCGGGTTTGACCCCGTGTGAGGGGTTCACACGCTCGCCATTCAGGTGGACTCTGCCGCCACGCACCGCATCGGCCGCGACAGAACGCGTCTTGAACAAGCGGGCAGCGAACAGCCAGCGGTCGATCCGTGCGGTGCCCGGGCCTGTCTCTGCAGATGCGCTCATGGCCAACGGAGTGTAATTGATGGGCTGAAATCAGCTCTCGTAAAACTTCGCATAACTGAGTGCATACGAGCCGATTGGGCCGCTGGCCGGCCTGGCTAGGTTCGCTTTTCCCGGCGATTGGAGCAGAATCGGGCGCACGCATCGCGTCCGCGCCGCTGCTGGCGCCTCCGATCTGCGCTCAACAGGTGACAGAAAAATGTACGTATTGAGCATCAACGGTGAAAAGCATTCAGTGGACGTAGCAGCCGACACGCCCCTGCTCTGGATCTTGCGCGACGTGATCGGGCTCATGGGCACAAAGTTTGGATGCGGCATAGCCCAGTGCGGAGCATGCACCGTGCACCTTGACGGCCAGGCCGTGCGTTCTTGCGTGCTGCCGGTGGCCGCAATCGGTACCCGGTCAATTACCACCATCGAAGGTATCGGTGCGACGCCGACCGGTAAAAAGGTGCAGCAGGCGTGGCTCGACGTGGACGTTGTGCAGTGCGGATACTGTCAATCCGGCCAGATCATGTCGGCCGCCGCTCTGCTTGTGCAGATTGCGAACCCCACTGACGAGGACATCGACGCGGCCATGTCGGGCAACATTTGCCGGTGCGGGACGTACGTGCGCATCCGCGCCGCCATCAAGCAGGCGGCCTCCGGCAAAGCGGATGTACTGCAGACCATTCCTGCGAGTGTCACGTGAACGCCCCGGCTGTCGATCTCCAACGGCGCCGTGCGATCAAGGTCACCGGCTTGTCGCTCGCGTTCGTCTGGCTCGGAGCAGCAAGCAGGGCACGAGCGTTCATCAATGCGCGCCCGCAGTCCGGCGATGCCGCTGCGGCGAGCGCCGACGGCAACCCTGCGTTCGCGCCCAATGCGTTCATTCGCGTCGATGCCGAAGGTCCGGTGCGCCTGGTGATGCCGAACGTCGAAATGGGGCAGGGCATCTACACCGGGGCCTGCGCCATGTTGGCCGAGGAACTTGGTGTCGGCATGGACCAGATCAAAGTCGAGCACGCGCCTCCCAACCAGGCGCTCTATGGGATTCCCCTGCTGGGTGAGCAAGCTACCGGCGGCTCGACCAGCACCCGAGATCAATGGACAGTGCTGCGCGAGGCGGGCGCCGTCGCGCGCAGCATGCTGGTCACAGCTGCTGCGGCTCGCTGGCGTGTCGAGGCCGCGAGCTGTACGGTCGAGCGCGCTGCCGTGATTCACACCGCGACGCGACGCAAGCTGGCGTTCGGCCAGCTGGCGAAGGCGGCAGGTGCGTTACCGATACCGCAGAAGGTAGCACTCAAGGATCCGGCGACGTTCACGCTGATCGGTAAGCCTCTGCGGCGCATCGATTCCGCCGATAAGGTCGTGGGCGCGACACAGTTCGGTATCGATGCCCGGGTGACGGGCATGAAGATTGCGACCGTCAAGGCATGCCCCACGCGAGGCGGCCAACTGGTCGCAGTAGACGATAGGCGCGCGCGCGCCGTGCCCGGATTCGTCGAAGTCGTCAAGATTGGTAATGCAGTTGCGGTCGTCGGCGATCACTTCTGGGCAGCCAAGCAGGGTCTCGATGCGCTCGACATCGAGTGGGACCTGGGAGCCAACGCGCGGCTCACCACGGCCACGCTCACCGAGGCGCTGGCCGAGCGCTCGCGCAACGGTGCCACTATCCTCGGCCGGCAACAGGGCAAGAAACCCGACGAGGGCAAGACCGTTGAAGCCCTGTATCAGCTCCCGCTGCTAGCGCATGCGCCCATGGAGCCGCTCAATGCCACCGTGCACGTCACACCCGACCGCTGCGAAATCTGGGTGGGAACACAGGTTCCGGTGCGATGCGTGAGCGTCGCGGCCAAGATTACCGGGCTGCCGGAGAGTGCGATCATTATCCACAACCACTATATCGGCGGCGGGTTTGGTCGCAGGTTGGAAACTGACTCGGTCGAGCAGGCCGTCATGTTTGCCAAGCAGGTCACGTACCCGCTCAAGGTGGTCTGGACGCGCGAGGAAGACATCCGCCACGATCTGATGAGGCCGATGTACTACGACCGAATCTCCGCCCTGCTCGCCAAGGACGGTCGGCCAGTGTGGTACAGCGATCACATCACCAGCGGTACGGTGCTCGCCCGCTGGCTGCCCGAAGGGATGAGCAAGCAGGGCCTCGATGATGATGTGATCGACTGCGCGGCCGAGACTCCCTACGCCATCCCCAATTGTCACGTCGATTGGGTCAGACACGACATGCCGCATGGCCTTCATATCGGCTGGTGGCGGGGCGTCGGGCCGACGCACAACCTGTTCGTCATCGAGAGCTTCCTGGATGAGCTCGCGCACGCGGCCGGCAAGGACCCGGTCGAATATCGCCGCTCCTTGCTCGCGAGCAACTCGCGCGCATTGACGGTTCTCAATCTCGCCGCCGAGAAAATCGGCTGGGGACAAGGCTCACTGCCGCCGCGCGTGGGGCGCGGCGTGGCGTTGGGCTCACCCTTCGGCAGTCATATATGCCTGATCGTGGAAGCGCACGTCACCCCGCAGGGAGAGGTGCAATTGCGCCGCGCGGTGGTCGCGGTCGATTGCGGTATCGCCATCAATCCAAGCTCTGTCGAAGCCCAGATGCAGGGTGGCGTACTGTTTGGCCTGAGCGCTGCGCTCTACAGCGCCATCACCCTGAAGGACGGCGCAGTCGAGCAGAGCAACTTTCATGATTACAGAAACCTGCGCATGAACGAGGCGCCCGCCATGGACGTGTACCGCGTCGACAGCAAGGAAGCGCCTGGGGGCATCGGAGAATTGGGCACCTCGATCGCCGCGCCGGCGCTCGGCAATGCCATCTTCGCGGCGACCGGCGTGCGCCTGCGCTCTCTGCCCGTAGACCGCAGCCAGTTGGTCGAAAATGCCGAGGCCCTGCGGTCGGTCGTTGCGAACTCGACACGCGACCGTCCCCGAGACCCGGTTAGCGTATGAAACGCCCGGTGAAAATCGTCGCCCTACTGATCGCGATCGGCGCGGTCGCCGTCACCATGGCCGTCCTGAACCGCACCGATCCTGCCGCCGGTGTGGCGCCCGCGATCGCCGGGGCGCCGGCCGATGGGGATATCGTGGCTCGCGGCGAGTACCTCACCAGGGCCGCCGACTGCACCGCCTGTCACACGGTGCCGGGCTCCGGCAAACCATTTGCCGGCGGTGTCGCCTTCAGGCTGCCCTTCGGAACGATCTACTCCGGCAACATCACGCCTGATGTGAAGACCGGAATCGGTGCCTATAGCGACGAGGACTTCGTGCGCGCCGTGCGCGAGGGCGTGCGCAGGGACGGTCGACACCTGTATCCCGCGTTTCCCTATACCTCTTACACCCGCCTGAGTCGCAGCGACGTGCTGGCGATCAAGGCCTACCTGGCAAGCCTTCCCGCCATCGCACAGCCCAATCGGGCCAATGAGTTGAGCTTTCCGTTCAACCAGCGCTGGGGAATGGCTTTTTGGAACGCGGCCTTTTTCAAGAGCCAGCGCTTTGCGGCAGATCCTGCGAAGCCGGCGCAATGGAATAGCGGCGCCTATCTTGCCACTGCGCTGGCCCATTGCGGTGAATGCCACACGCCGCGCAACCTCGGCTTTGGCATGCAGCACGACCGTGAGTTTGCCGGTGAGGAACTCCAGGGCTGGCGCGCTTACAACATTACTTCCGACGTCAAACACGGCATCGGCTCCTGGTCGGACTCGGATGTCGTCACGTATCTCACCACGGGGTATGCGGCGGAGCGCGCCACGGCCTCGGGTCCCATGGGCGAGGCGGTGGCACACAGCCTGCAATTCCTCAAGCCGCAGGACGCAGCTGCGCTGGTCACTTTCCTGCGAACGGTACCGCCGCACGAGGGGACCAATCCTGTCGAAATCGACGCGAAACCGCCCGCGCTCGCCGCCTCGGGTGGCGGTTTGCCCGCGGCCGATGAGCTTCGTACCCAGTCGCAGGGACTCAAGCTATTCGAGGGAGCCTGCGCGAGTTGCCATCAATGGAGTGGTCGAGGTCGGCAGAGCCAGTATGCGTCCCTCGCGGGTACCCGCGGCGTAAACGACATCCGCGCGATCAATGTGACCCAGATCATCCTGCGCGGCGTCAAGATGCGGGTGAACGACACGGATGTCTACATGCCCGCATTCGCCGACGCCTATTCAGACGGGGAAGTGGCGGCGCTCGCCAACTACGTGGTGGCGCATTTTGGCGGAAAGCAGGGAACGGTCACCCCTGCCGAGGTCTCCAAGCGACGCATGCTTTAGGCATCTGGCGTGGCATCCTGGCGTTGCAGCGAACTTCGCACCCTAGCGCGCAGATTACGTCCCCGGGGAGACACTCGTCGACGGCAGCACGTGCTACAGCGTGCGATATCCGTCGGTCTCCCGCCGAAGGTCCCCGAGAAAGTCCGCCAGCTCCTTTTGCAGAGCCGGGAGGCGCGCGCGGCCCGCGGCTGAGACCACCCCATCCGGCACCCGCGCGAGATTCTCCTCGAGCATTTTGACCGCCGTGGGTCCATCCGGACTCCCACCGCTCGGATCTACGAGAGCCATCACGCGGGCCACTCCAACTGCTCCCAGCCAGTCCAGCGCATCGGCGTCGTGCAGATACACGGCCTCCGCCCCGACAGGCTTGCGAACAAACATATGGGTGCGAATCGCATTTCTGACGGCATCAATCTTCGCCATGGGAAAGCCGCTGTTCTTGAGGACCGTATCCACTACGCGCGCCCCCTCGTCAGCATGGTCGATGCCCTCCTTCTCGCGGTCCCAGGGAGCAAAGGCGGCCATGTCGTGCAAATAGGCAGCCGCGAAGAGCACATCATCATCGAGGGCGACATGATCGGCGGCAGCCAACGTCTTCGCCAGCTCGTAGTCCCGCACGGAATGCGAGTATCCCCAGGCCGGGTGCTTAAAGTGCTGAGCCGCAAACTGACGCACCGTTTCCCGCCAGGCAGCATCGCTTGCCGAGGCCGTGACAGAGCAGGTGCCGAGGGTCGATAGCAAAAGTAAGCAGGCGACGCGGCGCATTCGGGGCTCCTTCAGCTTGTCATCGACGAACTGCAGCAGCCTCGACGGTAGCGTATTCCCTCGAGGAATGTCTGCCGGCCAGGGGCTAGCCGGGCGACCCCGCGGGGGCTGTGTGACTCTCGCCTGCCACTGCGACCGTTCGGTTGCGCTCCGGGACCGTTCACCCTGAACCACCAGCCAGATGTTTCGGATCTAGGCAGCATCTGCGGCAGCTTGTGCGCACCTCACAGCATTCCGGGACTGAGTCGGGCGGACAGCACGATCGATGCAGCGAAGCGGCAATCCAAGGAGACCATCATGAATCCTTCAAACTCCTCCGGCGGCTTTCGCGGGCTCGTCGTTGCCGGGATCTTTGTGTTCCTGGTCCCGAGCCCAAGTGTTGTCTCGGCAGCTGATCCCAGCTCCGCAAGCCGGACCGTGAAATTTGCGGATCTGAATGTATCCAGTTCGTCCGGCGCGCATGCGCTCTACATGCGCATCCTCGCGGCGGCTCAAGCCGTATGCTCTTATTATCCGTTCGCGACCGACGGGGACAAAGCTCGTTGCGTGCGCAATGCAATCGCAGATGCAGTGACCAAGATTGACCAGCCCGAGTTGTCCGCCGTGTACAATTCGAACAACAAGGTGCAGGTGCCGATTAATCTTGTGTCACGGGGTCGCTAGAAGGTAGGGATGCCGGCGAATCCCTCCAGCGTTCACCGATGCGAGTGCGGATTCTCGGCGCCAATCACCGCGAACGTCGGGCGTGCGAGCTTCGGAGTAACCCACCGACGGCTCGCCCATGAACACTGAACGTTTCATGCCTCCCGCACAGCGCGGGTACTGGCTCTGCCAGGCTATCGGCTGGAGCCTGTACGGCGTGCCCCGCTCATATGCACTCGCCCTGACTGGGGAGATCTCCTGGCTGCGCGCGACCGCCGCCGCGATGGTGGTGATCACTTTCGGCATCGTGTTCAGTCACGGGCTGCGCCTGTTCATGCGCCGGCGCGGGTGGCGCGGCATGCGGCTGGCGCGGCGAATTCCCCGCATCGTCGCCGCGAGCGTGATTCTCGCTACACCTCCCGCCCTAGTGCTCGCCTCGCTGGGACTTGCGCAATCACAAAGTGACCCGGTGCCCCTTGGGCCGCCCGCTTGGCAGTCGTTCATGCCATCCCTGATCGAGGTGCTCAATCTGAGCGCTGTATTCCTACTCTGGACCGGATGCTATTTCGGCGTGCTGGCGGTTCGTGAGCACAAATCGCGGGCACTGCGCGAAGCGGAGCTGGCGCGCGCGCTGCAGGCTTCCGAGCTACGGCTCCTCAAATCGCAGCTGAATCCGCACTTTCTCTTCAACGCACTGAACGCCGTGCGCGCGCTGATAGCAGATGAACCGGGACGAGCACAAAGCGCGGTGACTCAGTTGGCACGCACGTTGCGCTATACACTCAGCTCCGGTCAGGATGACCTGGTGACTCTGGCGCAGGAGCTCGCTACCGTGGAGGACTACCTGGCCCTCGAGGCGCTGCGTCTGGGCGAACGCTTGCGGATCGAGGTCAACGTCACCTCGCAGGCACGCGAATTACGTATTCCGGTCATGCTGCTGCAGATTCTCGTGGAGAATGCCATCAAGCACGGGATCGCCGAGCTTCCCGAGGGCGGAGTGCTTCGCATGAGTGCTTGGATCGAGGACGGCACCCTGCTTCTCGAAGTAGAGAATCCACGCCCGGAGCCCCATGCACGCGGCACCCCCGAGGGTATCGGGATCGCCAATGCCCGGAAACGCCTGCAACTGCTGTTCGGTGCTGAGGCGACACTGGAGCTTGACCTGTCGCACCCCGCGCGCGCGCTGGCGCGTGTGAGCCTGCCGTTGTCGCCGTGAAGACCCTGGTCATCGACGACGAGGCGCTCGCGCGACGCGAGTTGCGCCGGCTGCTTGCTGACTTTGGGTGGCTTGAAAGCGTCGGCGAGGCGGCGAACATCGACGAGGCTGTCCCAAGGATTGAGAGGCTCTCCCCCGACCTGTTGTTCCTCGACATCAAGATGCCGGGCGGCAGCGGCTTCGACCTGCTTGCGCGCCTCGAGCGCGTGCCGCGCGTGATCTTTACGACCGCTTACGACCAACACGCCGTGCAGGCCTTTGAAGTCAATGCGCTGGACTATCTGCTGAAGCCGATCGAGCCCGTGCGTCTCGCGGCCGCATTGCTGAAGGTCAGAGACGCCGGCGCCCCCGTAACCGCACCGCGGGATGTGCTGGAGCAGCTGTTCGTGCAGGATGGTCCGCGCTGCTGGTTCGTACCGCTGCGCGAGGTTCGTCTGCTGAGTGCGGAGAACAATTACGTGCGTCTGTGGTGGGACAAGTTGCATCCGTTGATCGGACGCCCGCTCAGCACCATCGAGCAACGCCTGGATCCCAAGCGCTTCTTTCGCGCTAACCGCTCGCAGATCGTCAACCTCGAGTTCATTGAGAAAGTGAATCTCGGCATCAACGGTCGGCTGGACGTAACGCTGCGGGGCGGGCCCGACGTCGAGATCTCACGGCGGCAGGCGCGGCTATTCCGCGAGCAGATGAGCATCTGAGGGAGGGCCGCTCGAGCGGAGCTTGGGAGCCGAGGAATCGGCGCGTCGCAGCGACCTGGCGTATGCCCCGACGGAAACCGTCTCTCGACTACCTTGACGCGGCTGTCGTGGACAACGGCTGGCCGGTGGTCTTGAGTGCAACTGCGAGAAACTTTGCCTTTTCCGTCTGGCTGGCGTTTCGTGAGATCTCGTGGATGTCATCGGGACGCTCCACGAACGACTCACCCGCGTGAACGGTGACCACCGGGGTCCCCCGGACCTTCATTTCGAGAGTGCCCTCGAGCACATACACTAAAACGTATGCGTTGTGCCGATGCGGCTTCGATCCACCGCCTGGCGGATATTCGACGGTGATCATGTTGAGCTCATGGCCGGGGTATTCTGCGATCGCCTCGGTGCGCAGTTCCTGGACCACCGTCCTCGAGGCTTTCTCATCTGCATTCGCGCTCGTCGTCAACGCGAGTACGAGTGCCAATGCAACGTTCGCTGCTAAAGCACGCCACATGTTCATAGTCACTTCTCCCGCCGCTACTGCGCGTCAAGCATGCGTGGTTACGGACCGCGCGTGTTTCATAGCCTCTGTTGTCGGCTGCAGGCGGATTGCAGGTTTGCGGTTGGGTCCGCTCGCAGACCGGGCCGCGCGGCGGCGCGACTCGCAGCGAGGTAGTCGGATGAACTCAGCCAGATCAATGCGCTCTCGCGCAATCGACGTGGTCACCCAGCTTCCATCCTCCCGCCGCCGATGGGACCTGATACTCGAAACTGAAAGCCTGGGGCGAGACGCGCGTGAACACGAATCGTTCGGTACCGGTCGGGTGGCCCAGTATGGGTTGGGCATCAAATGTAATGGCTGGCCCGTTCCAGGTGGAGCTGGTGAAGAGCCGGACTCCACCAAAGTTATCGTGGATGGTCAGCGTCAGGATGTGCGCGGCGCTGTCTACCCCCCAGACAGAATGGGCGTGATAGGAAAACGGGGGATGATCATCATGCGTTTCGTGCAGCCAGCGGCCGTCGGCCCAGGCCTCAAATGACTCATCCGAAGAGATTGGTCTCCCGCTCGCGAAGTGCCCGGTGCAACTCCAGAGGCCACGGTAGAAATCCGCGAGACGCTGGAAGTCGCTGTCTGCACCTTGGGCAGGGGGAGTCCCGGGGTCCGCGGCCAGCGCCACCGAAGTGACCAGAGCAACAGAGATCAGACAAGCCCATTGCATACGTACCGGTCCCCCGCGTGCCTCTTCGGGCCGGCGGTCACTTGCCCGCGACCTTGTTCAGTGTTGCACGTTCAACAGACCCATACCGGCGCTCGTCGAAAGGATTGTCGAACTTGGTCACCGTCGTCAGCGTGTCGCCTTTCACGGTGAAATCCGTGCGCACGGCGTAGTTCATGTCGGGCCACTTGGCACGCCAGAAGCCGATGCCGTTCATAAGGTGTGCTTCCAGTATCTGCGCGGTCTGAACCACGACCTCACCTGAACCCATCGTCATGCGCAAGGTGACGGTGTCTGCCGCCGTGACGTCGAGACTGGCGCTCGTGGCGTTGATGTCGCGCAGGTGGAGTACACGGCCATTGGGTAGCGTCACGGCGTAGTCTGAGTACAAATACCGTCCCACGATAGCAGAGAGCTCGCCAGCGCTGGCGAGTGTCGGCACGGCAAGGACCAAGGCTGCAAAAAGCGCCTTCAACTCTCCAACCTTCTTACTGTTGCGTAAAACCTGTGCTACTTGCTCGCGAGGTCTGCGGCGGCCCTTGCGGCGGCGGCGGTTCGCTCCGCCTCGGCTCGGCGGCTCCGCCTTTCTGTCGCCCAGCGGTTACCCTGAGCGCGGCAGTGGGAACCGCTGCCGATGAAGCGATCCCCATTTTGATTGTCCGCACCTTGCTGATAGGCAGCTTAAAATATACCGCGGTGACAAACGCGAGCAAGATAAAGAAGCACGGCCGGAGCAATGTCCCATGACCACCCCACGACGTGAGGTCGCACTGATCGTAGGCGCGGGTTCTGGACTCAGCGCCTCTATTGCACGGCTCTTTTCCCGCGAAGGCATGCGCGTCGCCATCGCCGCCCGCGATGTCGCAAAGCTCGCGGCCCTGTCCCGAGAGACGGGCGCGCAGTCTTTCGCCTGTGACGCTGTCGACCCCGATCAGGTGGCACGTCTCTTCGACGAAGTAGAGGGCCAACTCGGCATACCAGATGTCGTTGTCTATAACGCGAGCGCCCGGTTGCGCGGCTCACTGATAGAGCTTGTTCCTGCGGAGGTCGAGCAAGCTCTTCGGGTTAGCGCTTTCGGGGGATTCGTGGTGGCGCAACAGGCCGCGCGACGAATGCTCAGGAAGGGATCCGGCGCGATCCTGTTCACAGGCGCATCCGCCAGCGTCAAGGGTTACGCTCAGTCAGCATCGTTCGCAATGGGCAAGTTCGCTCTTCGTGGACTTGCGCAAAGCATGGCGCGCGAACTGGCGCCGCAGGGAATTCACGTGGCGCATTTTGTGATCGACGGTCGAATCCGGAGCCCTGGCAGCACCGAGGCCCTGGACAAGCCGGAATCGATGCTCAACCCCGATGCGATTGCGGAGACCTACCTCCACGTCGTCCGGCAGCCACGCAGCGCCTGGACATGGGAGCTGGAGCTTAGGCCGTGGGTTGAGAGGTTCTGAACCTATACCTCGATTCTGGGTTATCTCCGAGCGAAGAGGCCGAGGAGAGCCGCCGGAAATCCCTCTCCCGAATGAGACGAGCAAGCGGCATCGGCACCCTCGGGCTTCGGCATCTCTTCGCAGGTTTAGGTTTTCGCGCGAAAGTCTGCCACGCGTATGGGTAGCCGTCGTACCCGGACGCCGCTGGCTGCAAAAATCGCGTTGGTTACGGCGGGAGCGACCGGGGGCACTGCCGGCTCGCCGATCCCAAGCGGTGGTTCGGTACTTGGAACCAGGTGCACTTCTATGTGCGGCATGTCCGCCATACGCAGGACGTCGAAGTCGTCGAAGTTGCCCTGGGCAACGCGGCCATGGACGATGGTGATCTCCTCTTTGAGGGCCGCCGAAAGCGCAAAGACTGCGGATCCCTCGATCTGCGCGATTGCCCCCAGCGGATTGATCACCGTGCCGATGTCGGCCGCCATGACAAGGCGTCGGACCCGAACGCGCCGCTCGTCGCTGACCTCAACCTCTGCGGCCACGGCCACATACGCGTGGTTGGCGTAGCAGCCGGCGATGCCGCGCCCGCCACCGCTGGGCAGCGAGGAGCCCCACGAAGACCTCTCCGCGGCTAGCTCAAACACCTTGCGCAGCCTTCCGCAGTCATAGGTAGCGCGCCCGTAAGGCAGAGGGCGGGGCGCGCCAATGATCTCCAGCCGATAGTCGAGGGGATCCCGGCCGGCCAGGTGTGCGAGCTCGTCGATGAAGCTCTGATAGACGAACACGTTGGAGAACTCGTCCACGGAGCGCCACTGACCAAGCGGCACCGGGCAGTCCCGGATGGCGCTCGCCATGAGCCGCAGGTTGGGCACGTAGCCCGCCGGAAAATCGTAATCGCCGATCTCGTCTCCCGCAGGCAGACGGGTCTCGCCTGCGGGGGGCGCCCACTGCAGAAAGTCGCCGCGCTGCGCCTGCACCAGGTGCTGCGTCCAGGCGACGAGCTCGCCCCGAGAGTCCAGCGCCGCTCGCATCTGGTGGCAGGATGCCGGTCGAAAGTAGTCGTGACGGACGTCGTCCTCGCGCGTCCACATTACCTGCACCGGCTTGCCCGCGGCGCGGGACAACACAGTCGCTTCGGCCACGTAGTCGGCGTAGAACCTGCGTCCGAAGCCACCGCCGCAGCGCCGGGTATGTACGGTCACGGATTCGACCGGCAGCCCGCAGATCGCCGCCGCGACGGAGCGCGCCGCAGCCGGATTCTGCGTTGGGGCCCACACGTCGCAGCGGTCGGCGCGAACGTCTGCCACGCAATTCATGGGCTCCATCGGCACGTGCGCGAGCAACGGCACCTCGTAGACGGCCTCAAGGGTCCGGGTCGCCAAGCCGAAGGCCCGCTCCACATCACCGTCGCTGCGCACAACTCGCTGTGGTGGGCCGGCTGAGAGCTTGTGGCACTCGGTGCGACGTTGTTCCGTATCCTCCTCTACCGCGCCCTCGGACCAAGTGACCTTCAGCGCGCGACGACCTTTCAGGGCGCTCCAGGTGGAGTCGGCGATCACTGCCACTCCATTGGCTGGGCGCGGGTTGTTGTCCCCGAAGCCGGGCAGCGCATCCGCGTTTACGGTTACCACATCGCGCACTCCGGCAATGGAGCGCGCTGCCGACTCATCTACCGCCACGACGCGCGCGCCGAGTACCGGCGCATGCTCGATGCTCGCATAACGCATCCCGGGCAGGCGCGTGTCGAGACCGAAGACCTGCGCCCCGGTGACGATGTCAGCAGTCGCACGCTGAAGCATCGGGCGGCCGATGAAGTGGTACTGATTCGCCTTCTTCGGCGGCACATCTTTGGGCACAGGCAAACTCGCCGCACGTGCCGCCAGAGCACCGTACGGCAAATGACGCTTGCTCGGCTCGTGAATCACCGCGCCATGAGCGGTCCGGCATTCAGATGCTTGCACATGCCAGCGACGCGCGGCTGCCTGCACAAGCATCGCACGGGCGATGGCGCCCGCCCGGCGCAGCGGCTCCCAGCCGTTGCGCACGCTTTGACTCCCTCCCGCATACTGATCGCCGTAGACGTTGCGGTCGATGCCAAGGGCGGGTTCGATGCGGATCTGCGTCCAGTCGACATCTAGCTCCTCCGCCACGATCATGGGGAGGGAGGTGTGGACGCCTTGTCCGAGCTCAGGGCGAGCCACTCTGATGGTCACCTGACCATCGGGATCTATGCGAACAAAGGCGTTCGGCTCAAAGCGACTTGCCGTCTTGGGTGCGAGGCCGAAGGTAGGAAACACCACGAGACTGCCCGTGGCCAAAGTGGCGCGGAAGAACTCGCGTCTCGAGAGGTAGCATTCAAAGCGGGTCGTTCCTGACATGTGGATAACCAGCGCACACCTGCAAGTACTATTCACCTACCCGTGCGTTGAGCAGTCGGGTCTCGAGGTCGGGATACCGCACGGATGGGTTGTGCAGTCTGCAGAATGCATCCAGCCACGTGCCGCGTTGCGCGAGAGGCTTGCGATGGCAATGATCGACGAGGAGATCGCGGAATTCTGTATTAAATGAGAGCCGCGGGAAGGCGCTCAGGATCGCCGATACCCGCTCCCGTGGGAGCGTACTGAGGTCTGAGCCGAAAACATCTGCACCGGCGCCGCTGCCGACTAAGCCCACCTGCGCCGGCTGGTGTTCAACCAGCATCGAGGTGTGCAGGGCGACCGCGTTCCATACGAGCTCGGAACGCGCCTCACTCACGCCACGGGCGACCAGAAATGCCTTCGCCGCATTCGCACCATCTATTTCAAACGGCTGACTCTCGGTTGAGTAGCTCTTGGTCAGCCCGAGGTCGTGCAGACCGGCGGCAATAAAGATCATTTCCCGATCGTAAGTCACTCCATCACGCTCAGCCAGCAGGGCTCCGAACAGAAAGGTCCGCATGCAATGGTTGAACAAGAATTCGGGCGACGTCGCCCGCGCGAGATCCGCCGCCGCTGTCGCCAGTGAAGAGTGGGGCAATCGTACCCCGCCGACCTCGCTGGGTAGGCTCATCGGCGGTTGGGCGGACAGGCCCGCAAGTATTTTCGCGCTGACCGAGACAGTCGCCGCGCCCAGGGTTGCCACGACGAAGCGTCGTCGCAGGTCAGTGGTTGGCGCGGTCGCCCTCGACGCTCTCCTCATGAGCGCATCTTGAAGCAAGTTTTCGGTGCCCAGGCATTCAAACAGGGTCGAACACCGGTCACTTTGCGCCACCGCGGCACTGAGATTGCTAGGCCGCAAATGGGCGCGGGCTGCGGGCGTA
Organism: Steroidobacteraceae bacterium; assembly: GCA_035568235.1. Classification (GTDB taxonomy): domain Bacteria; phylum Pseudomonadota; class Gammaproteobacteria; order Steroidobacterales; family Steroidobacteraceae; genus 13-2-20CM-66-19. The sequence goes on from DATMOK010000007.1 coordinate 20,888, forward strand.
GGGCAGAAACGGTGAGGAGTCACGGTGACCGGACTGGGCGGTGTGTCGAGCTTGGGGCCCCTTTGGTGGTTATATCTCGACCACCCCCGACTTGAGTGCGTCACGAAACGTGCTGGGCGGCTGTTTTTCCCGCCGCATCCAAACACGCCGCAGATGCTGAGCTGAGCTGAATCCGGCTCGTTTGGCCACCCGCTCAAGATCGAGGCGCGTTTGCACAACCAGCTCCTTGGCGAGGGCGAAGCGGATAAGGTGCACATATTCCAGCGGCGAGCAGCCCGCGTGCTCGGCAAACAACCGCGACAGGTTCCTTGGGCTCGTGCAGGCAACGCTTGACAGGTCCGTCAAAGACCACCTGGCTGTGGGATCGCGAGTGATGGCGTCCTGGACGCGATGCACGGCGGGATGCAGATGGTTGCGGAACATCACCCACGGCGACAACGCGGGGTCCGACCCCGCGCGTCGCATGTAGACAACCAGGTCGCGGGCTATGTCCGCCGCTATGCGAACGTTGAGCTGTTCACCGATCACATGCAATGCGAGGTCAAGGCCCGCGGTGACGCCGGCGCTCGTGAAGACATGGCCATCCTTCACGAAGATGCGGTTCTCCAGGACTTGGGCGCGCGGTTCCACCCGCCTAAGCTCCTCGATGAACAGGTGGTGCGTCGTGCACTCGCGGCCCGCCAGGAGACCTGCGTGGGCTGCGAGAACACAGCCGGCGCAGACACACATAAGCAAGGTGTCGTCCGTAATACCGCGCAGCCAGTCAATGATCTTGCGCGTAGTGGGGTCACGCGGATCAATGCCAGCGTCAGCGCTGCCCATCACCACCAGGACCGTGCCCGGTTTCAGTCGGTCGGGCAGGGGTTCACATCCCGCAAAGATCAATCCGCCGGCCAAGGCGGGGCTTGGCTCTGGTGCGACGAAGCGCAGCCGGTAACTTCCGGGGACGCGATTGCTGGCGTTGCGGAACACATCGGCAGGACCTGCGAGGTCCAGAAAGACGAGATTACGCATAAGCAGGAAGACAACCTCGCGCGCGATGACCGGATCCGTACGCTGCGGATCGCTCGAGGCTTGGCCGTTCGCCCGGGAAACAGCACCCATCTGTGCGGAAATTGTGAGCGCGCCCATTGGGAATGCCCCCGCGTCGAGTGGACGAAGAATGCGCCGCCAAAAAGGGTAGCCGGAAGTCAGCACGGCGGCGCCGCGCGACGCTGTCAGTCGTCGCAGCCGGACGTCACATTGTCTCACCACCGTGGAGTCGCAGTCGCCGCCACATCGCCGCCGTGTGAGTTAGGGCAAATGCGGCTGTCGATGTGGCCGTAATTGAACTGCTCCTGTCCGGAAAGGACTGTCCGGGTGCGAAAGGGACGCTTGTTCTGATGCTCTGTAGTCAGCGCCGCTGCGTCGACCGATCGTCCCAAGAGGGACGGCCATTGGCCGGATCTGATAACCGCGCTTCTCTTAGAGTAGACGCATCGTGGCCTCTGGTGGCGCACCGCGACGGGGTGGCTCTTGGTTCTAGTCGTCATCAAGGATTGGCCGCCTGCTCCGGCGGGCGCGGAGTTGTTACTTTCCACGCTCGCGATCACATCACTCAGTGCGCCCATCAGCTCGTCGCGACGTTCTTCGCTCGGCACCCGCCGATGATGATCTCTGGCCGGCTGCTCTGAGCTACCCTGCCGCGGACCTTTCTCATGCGCAGCTTGATCGAATCCTCGTTGGGCCAACTGCATGGCAGGGGGACTAGCTTGAGGCGCCGGACTGAATCCGCAAAGAGCAGTACGGGCGTTTCCTCAATCGAGAGCCAGCTAGCTGACCCCGAGGTCTCTCAGATCGAGAGAGAAGGTGCGGCGCGATATCTTCTCGCTGGTGAGCGCGACCACCGGTTTTACATCTTCAAGCGGGAGAAGATCGACTACATCGAGGCGCACGGGAACTATGTGAAGCTCAACGTAGGCGGCATCGAATACCTCAAACGCGACTCGCTCAAACAACTCTCGACCTTTCTCGCCGCGAGTGGTTTTGTCCGAATCGAACGGTCGTTATTGATCAACATCGGCGCCGTATTCTACGTGCAGCGCGTTGGCCGGGGCGTCTTTGCCTTCACTTTCCCCTCTGGAGCCCACGTACGCTCCAGCCCTAACTATCGCAGGCAGATTCTAGATGCCTTACCCCTGACGCGAACGTCACTGCAGGGCGGTCGGAGGTCCAACGGACATCTTGGACAGTCGTAAGCGCGGGACGCATCTAGTGCGTGGCTAGAGCTCCGGCGTCGTTCTCGACGAACTCGAGCGACGACTGAGCTGTCTTGCGCGAAGCCGCGGAGCATCCCGCCGCGGACCTGATCTTCGAGCTCCCCACTCTGTGTGTGAATCGCCGAAGCGATTCCGCAACGTTATGCCGCCTCCTGCTCTCGAATCAACATCACTTGAGGCGGAGGGCTTTGCCTGCTGCCCATCTCAGTTCCCAACGACCACTCTGAGTTGTTTGGCAACGACCGGCTTCGTGTATTCATTGCCGGTACTCGTCACCAGGCAGTCGGTGACTGTCACATTCTCGCACTGGGTGCATGTGTTGTCCTTATGCTTTTGACGCCCTTTGAGGCAATGCCCAATGCCGCGTAGTCAAGATTCTCCGGCGATCTTGGCGATGTGGTGAGGCAACAACATATTAGGGGAGCCCGACATGGCGAAGAATTCTAACTTGCAACAGGCAGTTCGTTTCGCGCTTGCAGCGGTCAGCACGACCGTCAGCGTTTCGCCACTGCACGCGCAGACAGCGCCTGCACAGTCCCAGGCAGAAAGCACTCCGGCACCTATGGCCGAGGTGGTCGTCACTGGATCGCGCTTGCAGACACCGAATCAGACCTCAATCAGCCCGATCACCACGGTGTCGGCTGCGGACGTTCAAGCGACGGGACTCACCCGCGTCGAGGACGTTCTGAACAATCTGCCGATGGTGTTTGCCGGCATGAACTCAACCACGTCAAACGGCGCGGACGGTACGGCGGCCCTCGACCTGCGCGGACTCGGCAACCAGCGTACCTTGACGCTCGTCGACGGTCTGCGCCTGGGCCCTGGAACTGGAGCCGCAGGTCGCAATTACTCCGACATCAACGAGATTCCTGCGGCGCTCGTCCAGCGCGTGGACATTCTCACCGGCGGCGCGTCTGCAGTGTATGGCGCGGATGCGGTCGCGGGTGTGGTGAACTTCATTCTCAACACGCATTTCGAAGGCGTGAAGATTGACGCCGGCTACCACTTCAGCGAGCACAACCAGAACAACCCGGACGGAGTCCAGCAACTTGCGAGCGCCGTGGACTTCCCGGTGCCGCCGGGCTCGGTCAACACCGCTTTCGGGAAGTCCGTCTCGATCATTGTCGGATCAAACTTTGCCGAAAATAAGGGCAATGCGACCGCCTATATCACCTATGACAATCAGGGCGCGGCGCTTCAGAAATCCTTCGACTACAGTGCCTGCTCGCTCACGGCGGTAACGGGCAAACTGTCCTGCGGCGGCTCGGAAACCTCGGCGAAGAACGGCGCCGGCGGCGCCTTCTTTGGTACCGGTACGAACGGCGTCACGTTCCTCAGCAATACCGTGGATGGCCTGACGAACCAGTTCCGGCCCTTCCAGGAGCCGGGTGACCTCTATAACTACGGTCCGCTCAACTACTACCAGACGCCCAACGAGCGATGGACGGCAGGTGCGTTCCTCAACTACGAGGTCAACTCGCACGCGACGGTCTATGCGAACGTCATGATTATGCGCAACTCCATGCAAGCGCAGATTGCCGCGAGCGGCGACTTTGGCAATCCCTCGTTCATCGCCTGCGCTGATCCGCTGCTGAACGCCTCCGAGAAAGCGGCAGTCTGCAACCCCGCCTACCAAGCGGCGCAGGGCAATCCATACGAGATCTACAACGGGACCAACTACCCCGGCCTGAACTTGTACATTCTGCGTCGCAACGTCGAGGGCGGCCCGCGAATCGCGAGCTTCGCGACCGATAGTGCGCGCGAGGTATTCGGTATCAAAGGGGAGATCGACGACGCCTGGAACTACAACGTGTCTCTGCAGCACAGTAGTGTCGACCAACAGAGTCAGAACCTCAATTACTTCTCCAACGCCGCAGTTCAGCAGTCGCTGAACGTACTGCCCGGTCCGGGCGGGGCTCCGGTGTGCGGCGGACCCAACAATGCTCTGGGCGTTGGCCCGCTCGTGACGCCGGGCACCGCCTTCTCCCCCGGCTCGGGGTGCGTGCCGTGGAACATCTGGACTTCCCATGGCGTGACGCCAGCACAGTTGGCTTATCTGTCGATCCCGCAACAGTCCCAGGCCAGTGTGCTCGAATACGACACGACGGCGTCGGTCACGGGAGACCTCGGTAAGTACGGCCTCAAAACCCCGCTGGCCGATGACGGCCTGCAGCTGAACGTTGGCAGCGAATGGCGCGAGGACGGTACGGCGCAACTGCCCGACTACGTTTCGCAGCAGGGTTTTGCCGCAGGCGGAGGCGGTGCGACGCCGGCGGTCACGGGCGAGTATGCGGTGTGGGAGGGTTTCACCGAGGCCAGGATGCCCCTGGCACAGCATCAAGCGTTTGCAGAGGATCTCGCGCTCGAAGCTGGTTATCGCTACTCCAGCTACACGGAGGGCTTCGAGACCAACACCTACAAGCTCGGACTCGAGTGGGCGCCGATAGCGGATGCCCGGTTCCGCGCCAGTTTCAACCGCGCGGTGCGTGCTCCAAATATCGGCGAGCTGTATAGCCCCCAGGCAGTGGGGCTCGATGGCTCCGTCGATCCCTGCGCTTCGCCGTTGGCCCATGCGCCGGCCGCAGGGCAGCCCAACACTTCGGTGCCGCTGGTCAGCGGTGCCACGTACGCACAGTGCGCGCGAACCGGGGTAACGCAGGGCCAATACGGCAACATACAAGCGAACTCGGCCAATCAGTACAACGGGCTGCTGGGTGGTGATCCGACCCTCAAGCCGGAAACCGCCGATACCTACACCGTGGGCCTCGTGTTGTCGCCTCGCGCGGTGCCGAATCTCAACCTGTCGTTCGATTACTTCCACATCGATATCAAGAACAAGGTCGGACCAGTCGGTGGTAATGCCGTCCTGCTCGACTGTCTGTATTCGGGCGCGTTATGCAATCAGGTTCATCGCGACAACGGTGGCTCGCTGTGGCTGAGCACCCTTGGGTTCATCGTCGATCCCACGGTTAACGAGGGCGAGCTCAAGACCCAGGGTGTCGACGTCAAGGGTTCCTACAGGACGCCACTGGCGAGCCTCGGGTCACTGCGGGTCGCGTTCGAAGGCACGTACATGAAGGACCTGTCCACCACTCCGGTGCCGGGCGGCGCGGCCGGCTCGTATGACTGCGCCGGGTATTTCGGTGCCACCTGTGGCGGCGGAAACCCGACTTGGCGTCACGTGATGAACTTCACCTGGTCGACGCCTTGGGACGCCCTGGACGTCAACCTCCGCTGGCGGTACTTCGGATCGGACAAGTCGGAGGATCTCAGCCCGAGCCCGCTGCTTCGCGTCACCTCTCCGTTCTTGCCGCTCTCGCACATTGCGGCCTACAACTACTTCGACCTGGCTACAACATTCAATCTCTACAAGAGCCTCAGGCTGGAATTGGGAGTCAACAACGTCATGGACAAGGACCCACCGCTCGTCGTGGGACAGGACTGCACGACCAGCAGCCCGGGAGGCGCGAACTGCAACGGCAACACGTTCCCTGGCGTCTACGATGCGATGGGGCGGTACATATTTGCCAACATCTCAGCTCAGTTCTGACTCGTAGGGTTCGGGCCAGTGATTCTCGCCGACCGCCTGGCTCAATGCCGCACGGCGCTGCGGGTTCCCGACCCGGCCAGCGGCCGTCAGATCGAACTAAGCGGTGCGGCGAGCTTTGCGCAGCGCGTCAGCGACTGCCCGCTGCGCTTTGTGCTGACCGACGATCTCACGCGGCTGTGCGCAGAGCTGGCGTACTCAAAAGGGGCGCGGGAGGTGGCCTGCGCAGATCTGCTCCACGTCCCGGCTGAAAAGCTCTGGATTGAATGGTGTAATGCGCCATGGCAAAGCGCTTTGAAAGAGTACGGATTCGCCGCGGAGGATCAGGGCACGGCAAGTTCTGGACGCCGCGGGGCGTTGATCTACAGTTCACGTGACGGACGTCGGGGCACGATTCGCACCTTCTGGAGCATCGAGGGCGAGTCTGGAGCGCTAGCGAGCAGCATGGAGGCGTACTTTGACTTCGATACGCCTGATGGAGAAGATCCCAGCCCGCCCGACGACCGCCTAGCAGATGGAACTTGCGTCTACGACGGGGTTCGCAGCAGGCAGGACATCTTGGGTAGATGCTTTCGGTTTCGCTACGAGCGTAGCTGGGCGGAGTACTACTCCAGGGGTGGTCTGTCCGCTGTCGAGAAGCAGACGATCCTGCGGCATGTACTCGGCACCATCGCCTTCGATGTCCCCCTGCTGCTGGCGTTTTTACTGCTCTTAGCTTCGCGTGCCGGTCTGCCGCGCCTGGTGCGGACGTACGGCGCCCTGAATCGAGCGCGTCTTAAGGCCGACCGTGCCCCGCTCCTTGAGCACGTGGAAGTGCGCGCGCCGTTGCTCCCGGCCTATGTTGCCCATGCCGGGTCAGATGCTCCGGGGTTGAGGCGGCATCCTCGGCTGCATCATGTGCGAGGTCACATCGTGCGTCGAGGTAGCCAGCTCTTCTGGCGGGTGCCACATCTGCGCGGGAGCGTGCGTTCGGGCGTGCTTCGCACTCGGACCGTGATCTGGACGTTCGATAATCCCGCGGCAGGGGTTTCTAAGACCGCTGCCGGTTGAGTGCCAGCGCCACGATCACGGTGTTGCAGCGGGTAAATTTGAACGCTGAATTTCTGGCTCTCCAAATCTCTTTCGGAAATCGCGCCAGCGTTCGCCAGAGTTCGCTGTCGCTCGTTTCAAGTGCGCTTGTCTGGTTCTAGCACGTGCGTGCCGCGTGGCTCTGCTTAGCCAATGCGACGGTGCCGCAGGCCTCGGAGCTGCGGCTCCTCAAGTGGCAACTCAGCTGTTCCGGGAACAGATGAGCATCTGAGGGGTAAGGGGCGCGCCGTCGCGAACAGGCGCCCTAGGGGCTGGACGGACAGATTACCGACTAGCGGTTGTGTATATAATCCTCTGGCCACCATGGTCAGCCGCGGCACGACCCAGCAGTCGAGCGCTCCCTTCAACCGGCGCATCGTTCTCGATGTGATCCGCAGGCAGGGGCGGGTCTCCCGGCGTGAGATCGTCGAGCTCGTGTCGCTCAGTCCGCAGACCGTCGCCAACATCACCAACGACCTCGAGGCAATCGGGCTCATCGTCGCGCGGCGACTGAAGGGTGGCAGAGTGCGCGGCCAGCCGCCGATCGCCTTCGAGCTCAATCCGAACGCCGGTCACTCCATCGGCATCAGTCTGGAGCCGGGGCGCGTCAAGGCCGGGCTGGCGAATCTGGTGGGCGAGATCCTCGAGCGCCGCGAGGTCGACGTCGACACGCACGACCAGCGGCGCGCGCTCGCCTGCATGGCGGGCCTGATCGGCGAGCTGCGGCGGCGGGCGGGCAAGAGCGGGCGGCTGTGGGGTGTGGGTGTGGCATTGCCCGGCCCGCTCATCAAGACGGACATCAGCTTCGTCGGGCCGACGGTGCTCGAGGGGTGGAGCGACGTGTCGGTGCTCGATGAGCTGCGTGATGCGACGCGGCTGCAGGTGTTCTACAGCGTTGACAGCGCCGCGGCCGCTCTCGGTGAGACGCTGTTCGGGGTGGCGCGCACGCTGGACAGCTTCTTTTACATGCATTTCGGGCTCGGGCTGGGCGGCACGCTGGTGGTCAACCGGGCCGCCTATCGCGGCGCCAACGGCAACGCGACGGAGATCGGGCACATCCCGGCGGTGCCGGGCGGCAGGGCCTGCTACTGCGGCAACGTCGGCTGCCTCGAGCGCTATCTGTCGCTGCAGTCGCTCGCCGAAGCGCTCGAGGTGAGCGGACTGCCCGACCGCGATGCGCGCATCGTCGCAGCGCTCGAGCGTAACGAGGACGCGCGCCTGCAGGCGTGGTGCGCCCAGGCCGCCGATCGCCTGCGCGATGCGGTATGTGTCATCGAGAATATCCTCGATCCCCTCACCATCGTGATCGGCGGCTCGGCGCCGAAGCTCTTGGTCGAGCGCCTGGTGGCCGAGGCGCAGCCGCTGCATCACTCGGTGCGCGGAGGAGTGGCGGCGCCGACGTCGCGGATACTGCTCTCCGAGCGCCAGGAGGACAGCTCCATCCTCGGGGCGGCGGTGCTGCCGATCTACGACCTGCTGTCGCCACGCTTCGAAGTCCTGCAGCAGGAGCGGCGCGCTGAAGCCGACGTAGCGGGGCTTCTCGGGCAGCGGGGCGCGGCGCGGGCGGGGCGCCTGTGAGCCTTGGAGTTTAATATCCACATCCAATAGATGTATTTATTGACACCTGCCTGAGCCCCCACCTATATTTGATTGCATGGGGGGTAGGGGGCAGCGGCTGACGATCGTCGGTGACGTGAGCGCGGATCTCGTCATGGGACCGATCTCCGGATGGCCGCGCATCGGCACCGAGACCATCGTCGAGCACAGCGAGATGCGCGTCGGCGGCTCCGCCGGCAACGCAGCGCTCGCGGTCAGCTATCTCGGCGGCACTCCCGAGCTTCTTTCGGCGGTCGGCAACGACGAGACCGGCAGCTGGCTGAGCCGGGAATTCCGCGCACTCGGCGTATCGCTCAGCGTTTGCGATGCCCCGACCACTCTCACCGTCGGCCTGATTCACAGCTCGGGCGACCGGACCTTCTTCACCACGCGCGGGCATCTCGACAAGCTCTCCTACGAGCTGCTGCGCCCGCAGCTCAGGCCGGAGCGTGCTGCGCACCCGACGGTGCTGCTCTCCGGGCCGTTTCTGACGCCGGCGCTGCAGGCGGCGTACCCCAAGCTGCTGCGCGAGCTCGGCGCGCTCGGTTACAGCATCGCGCTCGATACCAACTGGCCGCCGCAGGGCTGGAGCACAGCGCTGCGTGCCGAGGTCGCCGACTGGATTTCCTGCTGCGATCACGTGCTGCTCAACGACCTCGAGGTCACGAGTCTCGCCGGCCATGACGATCTGGCGACTGCCATCGAGCGCGTGCGCCCGATGCTCAAAGAGGGGGCGGCGCTCGTCGTCAAGACCGGGGCGCGCGGCGCCGTCGGCCTCGAGGGCGAGAGGCGCTGCGAGAGTGCCGCGCTACAGACACACATATTCGACACGATCGGTGCCGGCGACTCCTTCAACGCCGGCTATCTGCTGGCGCGCATGGACGGCGCGCCGCTCGCGGATGCACTCGCGGCCGGATGTCGCGCCGCTGCTGCGATCATCTCGCGCTTTCCGCGCCGCTCGATTGGCGCGGGCGAGCTCGCGGGGCTGCGAGCCGCGGTCCCGGCGGTAAAGACCGCATGAGCAGGAACACGCTGCTCATGGCCTACATCATGGCCGTCTGGTTCGTGATCTCCTTCGTCACGAACCTGATCGGCCCGCTCATGCCGGTGGTGATCGCCGACTTCCACCTGAGCCTGGGGATGGCGGGTTTTCTGCCGTTCTCATTCTTTCTCGCCTACGGGCTGATCTCGATCCCGGCGGGCGCGCTGGTCGAGGCGCGCGGACCGCGCGCCACGCTGCTGCTGGCGTTCGCCCTGAATCTGAGCGGCTGCCTGGCGATCGCTCTGTCGCCTACCTACGCGGCCGTCATCGTGGGGCTGTTCGTCGTCGGCCTCGGCATGGCGATGCTGCAGGTGGTCATCAACCCCCTGATGCGCACCACGGGCGGCGAGCCGCACTTCGCATTCTTCTCTGTCATGGCTCAGCTCGTGTTCGGGGCGGCGTCTTTCGTGAGTCCGCTGGTGTTCGCGGCCGTGATGCAGCACCCGGCGACGCCCGCACGGCCGATCGTGTGGGTCGAGCTCTACTGGGGGTTCGTGGTCGTGTACGTGCTGCTGCTCCTTATCACCTCGAGGCTGTCCATCCCGCAGGTGACCCTCGCGGAGAGTGAGCGTCCCGGCACACTCGCCATGTACCGCAGTCTTATCCGCGAGCGCCCAGTACAGCTCTTCTTCCTCGGCATCATCGCCTACGTCGGCACCGAGCAGAGCCTCGCCGACTGGATGTCGCAGTTCCTGGCGACCTACCACCATTACTCGCCCACCGTCGAGGGCGCACGCGCCGTGAGTCTGTTCTGGGGGCTGATGTCGATCGGCTGCCTCCTCGGGCTGGTGCTGCTGCGCCTGTTCGACTCGAGGCGGGTGCTCGGTGTGTTCGTCGTCCTCGCCATCGGCTGCGTCGCGGCCGCGCTGTCGGGCTCCGCGAGCCTGTCGCTCGCTGCGTTTCCCGCCGCCGGCTTCTGTCTCTCGGTGATGTGGTCGATCGTGTTCTCGCTGGCACTCAATTCCGTGAGCCGCCACCACGGCGCGTTCTCCGGGATTCTGTGCACCGGGATCCTCGGCGGTGCGATCGTGCCGCTGTTCGTCGGGGTGCTCGGCGATCACATCGGACTGCGGCTCGCCCTGCTGACCGTGTTCGTGACGCTGGGCTACATGCTCAGCATCTCCATCTGGGCGCGGCCGCTCATCCGCAATGAGACGGTCGGTATTTCCGAACTATTCAACCTGCGTAAGAAGAGCAGTCAGGCGAATGCCGACTGACGGGGGAGTGGGATCATGAAGACACGGTCTACAAGTGTCGCTGCCGGTTACCACCGAGCATCGGAAGTTCGCAAGCTCGCCGCTCCAGATGCCAAGCCCGTCTCAAACGGACATCGCAGGCACCCGGTCTCAATGGCCGTATCCGTGGCGTTGCTCGCCGCGGCATCCGCATCAGCCGTGGCATCCGAGGGCACGACTGCCCCGGCGGAGAACGCGGCGCAGGATCCAGCGCAGCAGGACGTGCAGGCGACACCACCGTCCGATGCCAAGAAGGAGGCGGGCCTGGAGACCGTCACCGTCATCGGCGTACGCCAGTCGCAGGAACGCGCGATCCAGGTGAAGCGCGAGGCTGCGAGTATCCAGGACAGTATCTCGGCGGAGAGCATCGGCCAATTGCCCGACACGACCATCACCGATGCGCTGCAGCGGATCACCGGCGTGCAGATCGACCGCAACGGTGGCGAGGGTACCGAGGTGGACGTGCGCGGCCTGCCTCAAGTCGGCAGCATGCTCAACGGCGAAGTATTCATCACCCCGGACCAGATCACATCGCAACAACCCAATTTCGAGACACTGCCGGCGACACTGTTCAATCAGGTGGACGTCATCAAATCGCCCACTGCAAGCCAGACCGAGGAAGGCATCAGCGGCTCGCTCGATCTGCACACCTATCGACCCTGGGATTTGCCGCATGGATTCACCTTCAGCTACAACGCCGACGGAGAACGCGGCGACACCGCCAAAAAGATCGGACCGGAGGCAAGTGGCCTCGTCTCATTCAACGACGATGGCCGTTGGGGTCTGCTGCTTTCCGGTGACTTCTCCAACACCACGCGGGCTGGCCCGGAAAGCAACAACGCGGGCAACGGGGTGGGGGCGCCAGGCGCAGGCTCGAGCGAGGGCCTCGACCAGTATGGCGTCATTCTCAACGGTGAGAATGCCGAGAGCGCGGGCAGCTACGCAGGGTTCGTGGGGGCATGGAACGGGCTGCCGATTCCTTCGAAGATCGTGCAGTATCCCAACGGTAGTGTCTCCGTGAACGGTGACGGCAGGACTAATGAAATATTCATGGGAAGCCAGGACATCGGCCTCTACGAGTCGAGCATGGAGCGCAAGCGCGAGGCCGGCAATGCCTCGTTCCAGGCCGATCTTGGTGACGGATTCACACTGACCAGCGATTACTTCTACACGCAGCAGAGGCAGTACAACCGCAACGTCGGCCTGCAGTTCAACTCCACCGACTGGCAGGGCGCGACCTACGTGCCGGTGCAGTCGCAGAACACCGGCGCCCACGTGCTGGGTCAGTACAATACGCCGCCGCAAGACCAGGCTTGGGCCGGTTCTACGATCTACACCACCCAGGTGTACGAGAAGTGGCCGGGTGACGTCGAATCGTACTCGCAGCTCCAAAGCACCGGCTCGGTCGCGCAGAACGCCAATCTCCAGGTCAATTTCGACAATGGCGGCGACTTCAAGGGGAGCGTGCGCGGCATACGCGAGACTGCAAAGCAGTCATATATCGAGACCGACCTCAACATTTCCGATTCCAATGGCTGTCTGTGGCCCAATGAGTTGATGCCCGGTGTCAATGTGCCCTGCAGCACCTTCATCTATCCGGCCCAACTGGGCGGCAACCGCGTATTCAACCCGATCGGCATTCCCGAGGACTCGACTCCCATCATCGCGAATTTCACCGGCCGGAACATCACGGTCAGCATGCCCCCATCGATGGCCGCCAATTTCGCTAACCCCAACGGCTGGACGTTCAAGACAATCGAGTCCTCCGGCGACGATTACACCGCCAACGCCGCGATCACCGCGCTGCGCTTCGATGGACATTACGACCTTCATCACGGCCTCAAGCTCGACTTCGGCGTGCGCAATAGTATCCATACCGCCAATAACTACGCGTACACCCTGGTAACCCCCGTGTACGCCGGCATAGGCGCCAGCGACCCGGACGGATGCCTGGTGCGCTATGTCGGCGCCGATGTGATCCTGGCTGGCGACGGCAATGGTGGCGGGTGCACCGCTGGTAACGCGGAGGGCTACTTCCGTGCCGGCCCGCTATCGGCAGTACAGATGTCGAAGACCCCGGCGCCTCTGTCCAGCAATTGGCAGGAATACTTCAACCTCCTCGGCTCGGGGATCAACTTCTGGGCAGTCAATCCCTCCGCCATGGACAATCCTCTGGCGTTCTGGAAGTCGCTTTATCCGAACACCACGACCCAGGAGGACCCGGGAGATACCTGGGGCGTGTGGATGAAGGAAACAACGGCCTATCTACAAACCGACTTCAGCGAAAAGTTGGGCGATATGCCGTTCAACGGCAACGTCGGCGTCCGCGTGATCCATACCAACCTGGACATCACGCAGCATCTGGACGGCCTGCCGGG
>DATMOK010000008.1:0-2041 GCA_035568235.1 Steroidobacteraceae bacterium
CTGCCTCGCGCGCCGCGGGTCCAATCTCCGCCAGCGCGTGCGCGGCCAGGCGCCGCTCGAGCGGATCGCTGCTCTTCAGTGCTGCGACCCAGTCGCCGGTCGCAACTCCCAGATACGACGGCTCCCCGACCATGCTCTCCCCGTGGCGCGTCAGGCCCTGCCGTCTAGCCGACGGTCCAGGTTGAACGCGGCGCTGATCAATCCCATGTGCGTGAACGCTTGCGGGAAATTGCCCAGTGCCTCGCCGGAGGGGCCCGTCTCCTCGGCGTATAGCCCCAGGTGGTTGGCATAGGTCAGCATCTTCTCGTAAATGAACCGCGCCTCCTCCAGCCGGCCGGCGCGCGTCAGCGCCTCGACGAGCCAGAACGTACACATGTTGAATGTCCCCTCGCTGCCGGTCAGCCCGTCGCCCGCGCCCTTACCCATCTCATATCGATGCACCAAGCTGTCGGAAACCAGCTCCGCCATCGTGCGGTTGATGGTGCCAATCATGCGCGGGTCGGTCGGCGAGATGAAGAACACCAAGGGCATGATGAGGTTGGCCGCGTCCAGCGCGTCGGTGCCGAAATACTGGACGAACGTCCGCCGCTCCGCATCCCAACCCTGCGTCATCACCGCCTCGTAGATGCGGTCGCGCTCCGCGAGCAAGCGGGCATGATCCAGCGGCAGACTGCGCTTCGTCGCCAGCCTGATCGCACGGTCGAGTGCTACCCAACACTGCACCTTTGAGTAGATGAACTGCTGTTGTCCGCCGCGCACCTCCCAGATGCCATCGTCCGGCCTCATCCAGTTATCGGCAACCCATTCGATCGCGCGGCGGACGCGGGACCACGAGTCATACGCGATCGGTGAACCGTACTTGTCGTACAGGTAGACCGAATCCATCAGTTCGCCGTAGATGTCGAGCTGGAGCTGCTCGCAAGCGCCGTTGCCGACGCGCACCGGGCGCGAGCCGCGGTAGCCCTCCAGATGGTCGAGAGTCTGCTCAGGCATCTGGTGGCGACCGTCGATGCCGTACATGATCTGCAACGGGCCAAGACGGGCTCCTTCGATGGTGCGCTGCTCCAACCAGCCCATGAACTGCTCGGCCTCGCTCGTCAACCCCAGGCGCAGGAAGGCGTAGAGGGTAAACGCCGCGTCGCGGACCCAGGTGTAGCGGTAGTCCCAGTTGCGCACCCCGCCGATCTCTTCGGGGAGGCTGCAGGTTGGTGCCGCGACGATCGCCCCTGTCGGCGCGAAGGTTAGCAGCTTCAGCATCAGGGCTGAGCGGTTGACCATCTCGCGCCAGCGACCATGGTAACTGCACTTGCGCAGCCACCGCCGCCAGAACTCGAGGCTCTGCGCCAGCAGCTCGGTGCCGACGGTCCGCGCCTCCAACAGCCCAGAGTCACCATCGCCTTCGACCTGGCGCAGGATGAACGTCGACGGTTCGCCGGGGTTCAGCAGGAACTCGGTGGCGACCCCCGTGCCCTGGCGCGCCAGCGGAAAGCGGCTGATCAGCGAGAACCGGATGCCGGAGCATTCAAACACCGCGCCGCGGCCTTCCAAGGTGACCTGATGCGGCCGTCGCGCGTAGTCGAAAGCGGGTTGGCATTCCAGCCGGAAGCGCACGGCCCCGCGCACCGCCCGCACGACGCGCACGATCTGGTGAGTCTTCTTGCCGCGGCTCGGGTCCTCGACCGGCATGAAGTCAACCACTTCGCCGACCCCCTCGCGGCTGAGGAACCGCGTCACCAGGACGTTGCTGTCGGGCAGGTACATCTGCTTGTGCTGGGCCTCGTAGAGACTGGCGATCTTGAAGAAGCCTCCTTTGCGCTCGTCTAGAATGGCGGCGAAGATGCTTGGCGAGTCGAAATGCGGCAGGCAGCACCAGTCGATCGAGCCGTCCATGCCCACCAGCGCGACCGTGTGCAGGTCGCCGATGACGCCGTAGGACTCGATCGGCTTGTAGGCCATTTTTTCCTCACCGGTCTTTCAAAGAGTGGATTGAAGCGCGGCCAAGATCATTTTCGGCATTCGGAGCGAAAATCTCAATTCGAAG
>DATMOK010000009.1:0-13039 GCA_035568235.1 Steroidobacteraceae bacterium
CTAACGGTGGAGCTGAGGGGCCGCGCGACGGGGCCTGATTGGAGCCACGGGCGCACAATCTCTTCCCGCGCCCGTGGCGACACTACGGAACATCACGGACCCCTCCAGCGATTGTTAGAGGGCACATCGCATCAATTGCAACTGTGCGCGCGCAGCACGGCGTGCGCAAGATAACGCGACCTAGTCAATCCCACAGCGCGCCCAAGGCGGCAAACAGAGAGGGCGTGGGCGTGACGCCACTACGGGCCTCACTGATCGGGAGCATGGGCGCGCGTTACTGAGTTGAACGTGGTCGCCGTGCGAGCACGCCAAGTGTTGAACGAAGGGTTCTTCACACTCCTCAATCCCGGTCATCTCTTGCGAGTGCCCTCTAACTCAATCTATACGACCTAAACGTCGCGGAGCCGCGGGATATTTGTGTCGCGATTTCAACGGGCCAGTTGGGTCGCATAAAGGCACCAGCTCGACTTATCCCGAGCGCCCGTTCCATTCCTTCGCCGCCTCGACTTGCGTATCGGCCTGTGGGCCGTTGCAGCCGCACTTGAGGCACTCGACGTGGTACGACTTGTCCGGATCGTCCTCGGCGCTCCAGCGCTCGACGACGAGCTGGTCGGCGCCGCTGCCGCAGAACGGGCACGGTCTCGGCTTACCCGCGTCATCGATCGCATTGCCATCCATATCGGTGAACTGATCGGCGTCCACTGGGCTCATGGCGGTGCCCTCGGTTCTCGCGTTGCGAGGCGTTCGACTCGGCGCAACGAGTTAGCGGCTCATCCCGGTCGGTGACGAGGGGGCGGGCGGCGGTGCTGGTCGGGGCGGCGGCGCTGCAGGTGATGCAGGGGGCTTACGGACGATGCTGGTCGCCATGGCGACCACGGAGGCGAGATCGGACAGCTCGCCCGGCACCACGAGGGTCGTGCTCTCCTTGGCGAGCTTGCCGAACTGGCGCACATACTCCTCGCCGATGCGCAGCTGCATCGCCTCGATGCCGCCCTGACCGGAGAGCGCCGCGCCGACCCGGCGTAGCCCTTCGGCGGTGGCGGTAGCGACTGCCAGAATGGCCTGCGCCTGCCCGTCGGCCTCGTTGATCTGCTGCTGCTTGTTGGCCTCGGAGGCCTTGATGACGCGCTGCTTGTCACCCTCGGCCTGGTTGATCTTCGCATCGCGCTCGCCTTCGGAGGTCAGCACCACCGCGCGCTTCTCGCGCTCGGCGCGCATCTGCTTCTCCATCGCCGACAGCACATCCTTGGGCGGGGTGATGTTCTTGATCTCATAGCGCATCACCTTGACGCCCCAGGCCACAGAGGCCTTGTCGAGCTCCGCGACCACGTTGGCGTTGATGACGCCGCGGGCTTCAAAGGTTCGATCGAGCTCGATCTTGCCGATTTCGCTGCGCAGCGTGGTTTGTGCGAGCTGCCCGATGGCAAAGCCGTAGTTGGTGATGCCGTAAGAGGCGAGGTGCGGATCGAGCACCTGCATGTAGAGCACGGCGTCCACCGCGACCTGGACGTTGTCCTTGGTGATACAGATCTGCTCAGGGACATCGAGCGCCTGCTCCTTGAGGCTGTGCTTGTACGCGACGCGCTCGACGAACGGAATCAGGATGTGAAATCCGGCCTGCAAGGTGCGGCTGTACTTGCCGAGGTTCTCGATCACGTAGGCGCTCTGCTGCGGCACCACGGTCGCGGTGCGGAACACCAGGATCACGGCGATCAGGGCGAGCGCGATGAAGACGTATGAGGTGTACATGGCTGCGGCTGCTCTCTTCTACTGATCGGGTCTTACGAGAAGCGTCAGGTTCTTCACGCCGACGATGCGCGCACGGCTCCCTGCGGGGAGCGGGATGTGGCCGTCGTTGCGCACGGTCCAGAAGGTGCCGTTGAATTCCGCCTGGCAGCTCTCGCCGGGCGCAAGCGCGGCCGGCAGCGTGATGAGGCCACCCTGCGGCCCGGTCTTGACCGCGGGCATGGCGCCGTGGAAGCGGCGGTAGATGCGGCTGCGGAACGTGACCATCGAAGCCACGGCGAGCGCTGCGAACAGCGCCCACTGCAGCCACTCGGCGAGCGGCAGCACCAGGCTAGCGAGCCCCACCACGATGGCCGCTATGCCGACGAACACCAGGTAGAACTGCGCGTTGACGAGCATAAGCTCGGCGCCGAGCAGTATCGCGCCGGTGATCACCCAGCCCCACCAGGTCATGCCAACACCCCCGTGAGCCTTGCGTCCGCGCCCTCGGGCGGCGGACGCGCAAATTATACGTCCGGGGGGTCTGAAATGCGGCAAACGCGCGGCTTTTGCGGCTCGCAGCCGGGGCCGGTATCTGGTTCCATCCGCTCACGGTATGTCGCTCACCGAGCCTGCCGGCGCCGAGGCGCCCCTCGAGACCGTGCTGGCGCTGGCACGCGAGCGGATCCGCACGCGCCATCTGTCGCTGCGCACCGAGCAGGTGTACCTGCGCTGGATGCGGCGCTACGGCGCCTTTCACGGCGGCCGGCCGCTGCGCGAGCTCGGTCCGCCTGAGGTCGAGGCGTTCCTCACGCATCTCGCGGTGAGCGAGCACGTCGGCCCCGCGACGCAGAATCAGGCGCTGCAGGCGCTGCTGTTCCTGTACCGCCAGGTGCTCGGCATCGAGCTGCCGTGGCTCGGCAACGTGACGCGCGCCGAGCAGACGAAGCCCCTGCCGGTGGTGCTGAGCCGCGCCGAGGTACGCTCGCTGCTCGCGCACCTCGATGGCACCTCGTGGCTGATCGCGAGCCTCCTGTACGGCAGCGGGTTGCGTCTCATGGAGGGAATGCGGCTGCGCGTCAAGGACCTGGCGCTCGAGCGCGGCGAGCTCATCGTGCGCGAGGGCAAGGGCGGCAAGGATCGGGTCACGATGCTGCCCGCGGCGCTCGTGACGCCGCTGCGTGCGCATCTCGCGCGCCTGCGCGCTTGGTTCGAGGAAGAGCGCCGGCGCAACCAGCCGGGCGTCTCGCTCCCCTACGCGCTGGCGCGCAAGTACCCGCAGGCGGCCACGCAGTGGGGCTGGCAGTATCTGTTCCCGGCGCCGACGGTGTGCCGCGACCCCTATCTCGGCGTGCCGGTCCGCAACCACCTGTACGAGAAGCGCGTGCAGCGCGCGGTCCAGCAGGCAGTGCGCCGCGCGGGGCTGACGCAGCCGGCGAGCTGTCACACGCTGCGCCACTCCTTCGCCACGCACCTGCTCGAGGACGGCTACGACATCCGCACCGTGCAGGAGCTGCTCGGGCACTCGGATCTCAAGACCACGATGATCTACACGCACGTCATGGCGAAGGGCGCGCGCGGCGTGCGCAGTCCGCTCGACGCTCAGAAGTGATACATGAGTGCGCCGTTCGCCTCGCTCAGGTGGCCGTGCGCGATCAGCTCGTCGACCAGATCCTGCAGCTCGCTCTCCGGGACGCGCTTGGCGAAGTGCGAATGCAGCACCGCGACCAGGCCCTTGCGCTTGCGTGGCCGGCGCAGCTTCTGCGTGCCGGCGAGCAGTGCCAGCGCATCCTCCGAGCGAGGCCGTCCGCCGGCGCGCTGCGCCGGCTCCTGCACCGCGCTCCTGTCGCGTGCCGCGCTCTCCGCCGGCGCGCTCTCGCGCGCACCACTGCGGCGCCCCCGGCCGCGGCGCCGCCCGCCGCGCGCGCCGGCCGCCTCCGGTGTCGCGGCAGAGGCGCTCGAGCCGCGCGACAGTGCCTCGACCATGGTGTTGACGCGGCGCACCGCAAAGCCGCGGCGCATGAGGTGGCGCACCAGGGGATCGAAGCCCTTGTCCTTGGAGAGAATGACGCACGGCGTGTCGGGTGAGCGCGCCAGATACTCCCCGAGATAGAACGCGATGTGGAAGTCGAGCGCGTTCTTGCCCTGGCCTTCAATGTCGATGGGCATGAAGCGCTCGCCGAGCTTGAGCGCGGCCTTCAGGAAGTCGGTCGGCACGCTGCGCTGCGAGGCGCCGAAGAAGAAGGGTACCCGCACCCCGTCAGGGATCGCGGCGAGGTCGATCTTGCCGATGTTCTCGTAGTCGACGAGCAATACGCTTTCAGACATGTTCGTTCCGTGTGGCTTTTGCACCTGCAAAGGCATTCTGACGCCATGCCTCGTAGACGACCAGCGCCACCGCGTTGGCGAGGTTGAGGCTGCGGTTATTGAGGCGCATCGGGATGGCGAGCTGCCGCTCGCGCGGCACCCGCTCGAGCACCGCCCCCGGCAGCCCCCGGGTCTCGGGGCCGAAGAGCAGCGCATCGCCGGCGGCGAAGGCGGCCTCGCAGTAGGGACGTGCGCCGTCGGTCTCGATGCTGAAGAGGCGCGTGCGACCTAAAGCCTCGAGACAGGCGGCGAGCCCCGGGTGCACGCGCACCTCGGCGAGCTCGTCATAGTCGAGCCCGGCGCGGCGCACGGCTTTGCGGGTGAGCTCGAAGCCGAGCGGTCGCACCAGGTGCAGCGTCGAGCCGGTGTTGGCGCACAGCCGGATCACGTTGCCCGTGTTAGGCGGAATCTCGGGCTGGTAGAGGACGACGTGGAACACGGCTCGCTCATGGGGGTTTCATCGGGCTATGCGATAATGGCGGCATGCCGAGCGTGACACCAGACGCCGCCCCCGGCCGGGGGGCTGCCCCGCCGGGTGACCCGGCGCTGCGCTTCAGCTTCTGCGGACTTAACTTCGCCTCGCCGATCGTGCTCCTCTCGGGGTGCGTCGGCTTCGGCGAGGAGTACACGCGCGTCGAGGGCTTCTCCAATCACGACGCCGGCGCCATCGTCTTAAAGGGCACCACCGCAGAGGCGCGCCTTGGGAACGCGCCGCACCGCGTCTACGAGACCCCGGCCGGCATGCTGAATGCGATCGGACTGCAGAATCCCGGCGTCGAGCAGGTGGTGCGCACGGTGCTGCCGCAGCTCGACTTCAGCGAGACCCGCTTCATCGCCAACGTCTGCGGCTCGACGCTGGAGGAATACGTCGAGGTGACGCGACGCTTCGATGCCTCGCCGATCGATGCCATCGAGATCAACATCTCCTGCCCCAACATCAAGGAGGGCGGCGTCGCCTTCGGTAACTACCCGGACATGTCCGCGCAGGTGGTCGCCGCCTGCCGCCGGGTGACGAAGAAGCCCCTCATCACGAAGCTCTCACCCAACCAGACCGACATCCGCGAGAACGCGCGGCGCTGCATCGAGGCGGGGTCGGATGGGCTCGCGGTGATCAACACGGTCATGGGGATGGCGATCGATGTGGCGACGCGCCGCCCGGTGATCGGCAACGTGCAGGGTGGGCTCTCGGGTCCTGCGATCAAGCCGATCGCGCTCCTCAAGGTGCACCAGGTCTACGAGGCGGCAGCCCCGCACCGCATCCCGATCATCGGCCAGGGCGGCATCGTGAACGCGACCGATGCGCTCGAGTTCCTCATCGCCGGGGCGAGCGCGGTCGGGGTCGGCACGGCGCTCTTCTACGATCCGCTCATCTGCAAGCGCATCAATGAGGGCATCGCCGCCCAGCTGCGCGAGCAGGGGCTGCGCAACGTCACCGAGCTCGTCGGGACGCTGCGGACCGGGCGCGAGGTCGAGGACTGCGCGGTATCCGGCTGACGCGCCGCCCGCGCGCGCATCCATTTTTCTGATTTCCGGTCGTCGAGGCTTATCAGGAGGCGGGATCCCATGAACACCACATTCACGCGGCGCGGGCTCGCCCGATCGGTGCTCATGCTGGCGCTCGCAGCAGCGCTCGCCGCCGCTCTCGGGGGCTGCGTGGTCGCACCGCCGCAGGGCCAGTACGAGGCACCGCCCGCCGCGGCGCCGCCCGCGGCAGCGCAGGAGACAGAGGAGCAGGCACCGGAGCCGCCGCCGGCTCTCCCGGATTACGAGCAGCCGCCGTGTCCGGCGGAGGGCTACATCTGGACCCCGGGGGTATGGCGCTGGGGTCCGGAGGGCTATTTCTGGGTGCCGGGCACCTGGGTCGCACCACCGCAGCCGGGAGTGCTGTGGACGCCCGGCTACTGGGGACTGGTCGGCGCGGTGTACGTGTTCCATCCGGGTCACTGGGGTCCGCACGTCGGCTTCTACGGCGGCATCAATTACGGCGCCGGCTACACCGGCGATGGCTATCACGGCGGGCGCTGGGTGAACAACCGCTTCCAGTACAACACCTCGGTCACCAACGTGAACGTGGTAAACGTGCACAACACCTACAACGAGACGGTGGTCACCAACGTCACGGTCAACAACACGCGCGTGAGCTATGTCGGGGGCCTCGGCACGCGCCCGCAGCCAAATCCCGCCGAGACGACGGCGGCACACGAGCCTCGCTACGCACCGACGCCGGCGCAGCAGCAGCACCACGTCGAGGCGCGTGGCGAGCCGATGCTGAACGCGGCACGCAACGAGGGACACCCGCCGGTCGCGGCGACGCCGCACCCCGGCGCCTTCCACGAGCCGGGCGCGACCGCGGCGAAGCCGGGCGGACCTGCGTATCACCCGCAGCACCCCGTGCAGAAGCAAGAGAAGCCGCATGAGGGTGAGCGACGGGAGTGAGCTTAAGGAGTGAGACTTGAGCAGCGGCGGTAAACTTAAACTGGCGGGCGCGCCGCGCACCATGGCGCTCGGGCTTGCCGCGCTCGCGATCGCCACGGGTGTGGTCGGCGCCGCCGCCGATCCGCCGGCGGCCGACAGCGGCGGCGTAGCGATCGTGCAGCTGCGCCTGCCCCCCGGCGAGCTGGCGCTGGGGAGCGCCGGCGCGCCCCTCACCATGGTCGAGTTCACCGACTACCAGTGCCCCTACTGCCGGCGTTTTGAGGCAGAGGTGTGGCCGAAGCTCAAGCGCCATTACATCGATACCGGGAAGCTCCGCTTCATCGTCCGCGACCTGCCGCTCGAGTTTCACGCCGCCGCGGGTCCTGCGGCCGAGGCGGCGCACTGTGCCGCCGAGCAAGGCAAGTTCTGGAGCATGCACGAGGCGCTCCTCGGTGGCGGTGAGGATCTGGCCGGCGGCGGCATCGACCGGCGCGCAACCGCGGTGGGACTCGACCCGGGTCCGTTCCACGCATGCCTCAAGGCACAGCGCTACGCGCAGACCATCGAGGCGCACGCGCGCGAGGCCGATGCCGCCGGCATCCGCGGCACGCCCGGCTTCGTGGTCGGGCGCGTGGTGCACGGCGAGCTGCAGGGGGTACGCGTGGAGGGTGCGTTGCCCTATGAGCAGTTCGACGCGCTGCTGCGCGGGCTGCTCGCCGCCACGAGCGGCTGACCGCTACAGCAGGCGCTGCTGGCCGCTGGCGTCTGCCGCCGGCGCGAGGGGCGGGTGCAGCCGCACCGGCGTCGGCGCGGTGGCAAGGAATGACACCTCGAGCGTGCGGAAGCGCTCGAGGATCCGCAGATTGATGGTCTGCTGCGCGTCCGCGTAGGCCTTGTATTCGGGCCGGGTCACGAAGAACACCACCTCGAACTGCAACGCCCGGTCCGTGCAGCGCAGCAGGTGACAGCGATCGAAGCGGGTATCGGGGGTCGCCTCGATGATCTCGCGCACCGCGCGCGGTATCGCGGCAAGTGTCGCCACCGCCGTCTCGTAGTGCACGTCGAGGACGAACAGCGCGCGCCGCTCGATGAGGCGACCGAAGTTGCGCAGCCGCGCCTTCAGCAGGTCGCCGTTGGAGATGATGATCTGCTCGCCGGAGATGCTGCGCAGCCGCGTGCTCTTGACGCCGATGTGCTCGACCGTCCCCTGGCAGTCATCGATCGTCAGGGCGTCGCCGAGGCCGAAAGGCTTATCGAGCGCGATCGACAGTGAGGCGAGGAGGTCGGCGAGCACGGTCTGCACGGCGAGCGCGAGCGCGATGCCGCCGATACCAAGACCTGCGAGCAGCGGCCGGATCTCGACTCCCATGTTGTCGAGCGCCAGCAGGATCGCCACGCCCCACACCAGCAGGCCCGCCGCGAACATGATCACCTGCATCGAGCTCTTCAGCAGCGTGTCGGGACCGGTGGAGCGCTGGCGGCGCACATCGATGGCGAAGCGCACCGCCGCCATCGCCCACAGCGCCACCTGCATCCAGAAGAGCAGTACCAGGCCGAGGTTAAGCCAGTGCTCGAGCCGCGCGGGGAAGGTGAGGTCGCGCGAGGCGAGCCAGACGGCGACGCCCCACAGGAACAGGCGATTCGTGCGCCGCGCGAGGAGCGCGGTGAGCTCGATCGCAAAATGCACCTTCACCGTGCCGCGCTCGATGAGGCGGCGCTGCTCGGCGGCGATCGCCCGCTTCAGGAGCGGCAGGACGGTAAAGGTGACCGCGAGGATGGCGAGCGCGATCGCCCAGTCGGCGAGCGAGTTGCCGAGGAACTCGATCTGTACCAGGCCGTGCCAGAGCGACATCGGTGAAGCCCCCTTAAGCGGCGCGCCCTAAGGCGCGCTACGCCTTACGCTCCCCGTCCGCTTCGCTCTCCGCCTCATTCTCCTCGAGCTCGCCGCCGTCTGCGGCGACGCCGTTCATGCCGAGCTCCTTGAGCTTGCGGGTGAGTGTGTTGCGACCCCAGCCCAGGAGCCTTGCCGCCTCCTGGCGATGCCCGGCGGTGCGCTTGAGAGCCGCGCGGATCAGCACACGCTCGAACTGCGGCACGGCCACATCGAGCAGCGGTTGTGCGGCGCTCAAGGAGGCGCGCTCGGCCCAGCTCGCGAGCGCCGCGGCCCAGTCGGCGTCCTTCGGTCCCTGGGAGGCCGAGCTCACGAGCTCCGCCGGCAGATCCTCGAGGCGCACTTCGCGCCCCGGTGCGAGCACCGAGAGTCGCCGGCACAGATTGACGAGCTCGCGGACGTTCCCCGGCCAGTCGTAGGCGCCGAGCATCGCGCGCGCCTCGGCGGCGAGCGACTTCGGCTCGACGCCGAGCTCGTGCGCCGCCGTCTCGAGGTAATGCGCCAGCAGGTCCGGAATGTCGCCGGCGCGCGAGCGCAGCGGCGGCAGCTCGATGCGGATCACGTTCAGGCGGTGATACAGGTCCTCGCGGAACAGACCGCGCGCCACGCGCTCGCCCAGGTTCTGGTGGGTCGCCGCGATGACGCGCACTTCGACACGCACCGCGCTCTGGCCGCCGACCCGGTAGAACTCGCCCTCCGCCAGCACCCGCAGCAGGCGCGTCTGCAGCGGCAGCGACATGTCGCCGATCTCATCGAGAAACAGCGTGCCGCCGTCGGCCTGCTCGAAGCGGCCGCGGCGCTGGGCATCCGCACCGGTGAAGGCGCCGCGCTCGTGCCCGAAGAGCTCGGACTCGAGAAGGTCGGCGGGGATCGCAGACGTGTTGAGCGCGACGAAGGGCTTGCCGGTGCGCGGACTGTGGTCGTGCAGCGCGCGCGCCACGAGCTCCTTGCCGGTGCCGGATTCCCCGGTCACCAGCACCGTCATGCTGGAGCGCGCCAGGCGGCCGATGGCGCGGAACACCTGCTGCATCGCCGGCGCCCGTCCTAAGAGCTCGGGGATGCGCGGCGTCCCGCCCGCCTCGGCCCCCTGCTGCATGCCGGCATTCGCGGCGCGGCGCGCGAGCGCCACCGCCTGGTCGATGTCGAAGGGCTTGGGCAGGTACTCGAACGCCCCGCCCTCGTACGCCGACACCGCGCTGCCTAAGTCCGAGTGCGCGGTCATGACGATCACCGGCAGCGCGGGGCGCGCATCGCGGATGCGCTTGAGGAGCTCCAGCCCCGAGGCGCCCGGCATGCGGATGTCGGTGATCAGCACGTCGGGGGACTCGCGCCGCAGGGCTTCCAGCGCCGGCTCCGCCGCGTCGAACACCCGCGCGCTCATGCCGCCGTGCTTCAGCGCCCGCTCGAGCACCCAGCGGATGGAGGCATCATCGTCGACCAGCCAGACGCGCAGTGACTCGGCGTTCATGGTTCCTCTTGCAGCGGTATGAGCAGCGTGAACACGGTGCGCCGCGGCTCGCTCTCGAACTCGATGATGCCGCCGTTGCGGGTGACGAGCTCCTGCGCGACCGCAAGACCTAAGCCCGTGCCGTTCGCGCGCCCCGTGACGAGCGGATAGAAGATCGAGGCGCGCAGCTGCTCGGGCACGCCGGGGCCTGAGTCCTCGACCTGCACGGCGGCCACCAGGCGGTGGCGCACCGAGCCGATGCTGACGTTACTGCGCACGCGGGTGCGCAGCAGCACGTGGCCGGCATCGCCGTGGGACTCGAGCGCCTGCAGGGCGTTGCGGCCGACGTTGAGCAGCGCCTGGATGAGCTGATGGCGATCGAGCATCGCATTCGGCAGGCTCGGATCGTAGTCGCGCTCGACCAGCACGCCGCCGCGGGCCTCGGCGCGCAGCAGGTGATAGACGTGCTCGCAGATCTCGTGCACGTTCATCAGTGTCTTGGTCGGCGGGCGGCTCGGACCTGCGATCGACTCGACCAGCGCCGCGAGGCGATCGGCCTCGCCGATGATCACCTGCGTGTACTCGCGCAACGAGGCCGCCGGCAGCTCGCGCTCGAGCAGCTGAGCCGCGCCGCGCAGGCCCCCGAGCGGATTCTTTATCTCGTGGGCGAGCTGGCGGATCATCAGGCGGCTGCCGTCGAGCCGCGCCAGCAGGTCGTTGTCGCGCGAGATGCGCTGGCGCTGCGTGGTGTCGGCGAGCTCGATCAGCAGATGTTGTCCGGTGAGCCCGGCGAGCGGTGTCACGGTCACATCGAGCGTGCGCGACTCGCGCGGCGCGCCGGCGGGTTTGAGCGTCAGCTCGCGATCGGCGATGCCCTCGCCGCTCTCGAGCGCGCGGCGCAGCAGCGCCGTCAGCGCACCGGCGTCCTGCAGAAAATCACCGAACGGACGCCCGCGGCTCATGTTGAGACTGAAGGCGAGCAGGTCCTGCGCCGCGACGTTGGCGTAGGTGGGGCACAGCTGCGCATCGAGCATCACGATGCCGGTCGAGAGCGCGTCCAGCAGCTCCGCCGGATCGAAGTGCGACAGCACCGAGGGGCTGAGGTACTCAGCCGCCATGAGGCGCAGGGATTTCAGGCACCGGCGCCGCAGGGCACGCCGCGCAAAACGCGCAGCTCAGCGCGGCTTGGGCGGTGGCCCGTTGCCGGGGTTGGCGTTGGCGCCGGGACTGAAGAGATTCGGCTGCTGCACGTAGAAGGTGACCGTCGGGGTCTGGCAGACCGTCTGGCCGGTCGGGTCTTTCACCTGCGCCGTCACGGTGTGCGAGCCGCGCTCGAGCGGCGAGACGCTCCAGCCCATGCCGGTGGCGTTGCCGCCGTTCAGTGCCTGGCCGTCCATGGAGATGAACACCTGGTCGCCGCGGTGTACCTGCGGGTCGGTCTGTACGCGGATGTACACCGACTGCGCATTCGGCAGCGTCTGCTGATCGTTGGGTTGCGAGACCGCACAGCCGCGATATCCCTGCTCGGTCGCGGCCTGGCTCTGTGCCTCCCGCGGCGCCGACGCACGCTCCGCATTGGCAGCCGCGGAGTAGGTCTGTACGCCCTCGATCTGCAGCTTCTGCGCGTTCGGGTGCGGCTGGTCGCTGTAGTGGACCACGCCGTTCTCGTCGACCCACTTGTAGACAGTGGTGGCGAGCGCCACCGAGCAGGCGAGCGACATTAAGGTAAATGCAATGCGGCGCATCGAACCTGAGCATAGCCCGCACCGGCGGCGGAGACAAAAGACCGCGGCACATTTTGCGCGCCGCTGTGCGCGGCTGCGTCCCGGAAGCTGCCGATTGCCGCGCACGGTGCGCCCGAAGCGCCGCCCGCGAACCCGACGCCTCGCCCCGGGGTGGGCCGGAGTCAGCGGGCGCGGGTCGCGGCGGCGTGCGGGTCATCGCATGGTCAGCAGCTGTAGTACAGCTCGAGCTCGACCGGGTGCGTGGACATGCGAAAGCGCGTGATCTCCTGGAGCTTGAGTCCCATGTAGGCGTTGATCACGTCGTTGGTGAATACGCCGCCGCGGGTCAAGAACTCGCGATCCCGGTCGAGATGCTCGAGTGCCATGTCGAGCGAGTGGCAGACGGTGGGTATGTCCTTGGCCTCCTCGGGCTCGAGATCGTAGAGATCCTTGTCGGCGGGCTCGCCCGGATGGATCTTGTTCTGAATGCCATCGAGCCCCGCCAGCATCATGGCCGCGAACGCGAAGTAGGGATTGGCGCTCGAGTCGGGGAAGCGCACCTCGATGCGCCGCGCCTTCGGCGACGACACCCACGGGATGCGGATCGAGGCCGAGCGATTGCGCGCCGAGTAGGCCAGCATCACCGGCGCCTCGAAGCCCGGCACCAGGCGCTTGTAGCTGTTGGTGCCGGAGTTGGTGAATGCGTTGAGCGCCTTGGCGTGCTTGATGATGCCGCCGATGTAGTAGAGCGCGAGCTCCGAGAGGCCGCCGTACTTGTCCCCGGCGAACAGCGCGCGCCCTTCCTTCTGCAGCGACTGGTGCACGTGCATGCCGCTACCGTTGTCGCCGACCAGAGGCTTGGGCATGAAGGTCGCGGTCTTGCCGTAGCCGTGCGCGACGTTGTGCACGCAGTACTTGAGGATCTGCACCTGGTCGGCCTTCTGCACCAGCGTGCCGGCGCCCACGCCGATCTCCGACTGGCCGCCGGTCGCCACCTCGTGGTGATGCACCTCGACCTTCAGTCCCATCTCTTCCAGCGCCAGGCACATCGCCGAGCGGATGTCCTGGAACGCATCCACCGGCGGCACCGGGAAGTAGCCGCCCTTGATGCCGGGGCGGTGACCCTTGTTGCCGTCCTGGTACTCGCGCTCGGAATTCCACGCGCCCTGCACCGAGTCGATCGCGTAGAACGAGCCGTGCATCTCGTTGCCGTAGCGCACGCTGTCGAAGATGAAGAACTCGTTCTCGGGGCCGAACAGCGCGTAGTCGGCGATGCCGGTCGACTTGAGGTAAGCCTCGGCGCGCTTGGCGAGCGAGCGCGGATCGCGATCGTAGCCCTGCATGGTGGTGGGCTCGATGACGTCGCAGCGGATGTCGACGGTCGTCTCTTCGAAGAACGGGTCGAGGACCGCGGTGTTGGGTTCGGGCATGAGGATCATGTCCGACTCGTTGATGCCCTTCCAGCCGGCG
>DATMOK010000010.1:0-75373 GCA_035568235.1 Steroidobacteraceae bacterium
GCTGAGGCCGGTGATGGCGAACGCCTGTCTCAACACGGTCGGGTCTCCTTGTCAGCGGCCGGCGAGCGCGTCGACGATCTCGAGCCGCCGCGCGCGCAATGCCGGCAACAGGCCGACGGCCAGGCTCATCAGCACGATCGCGAGCACTCCGAGGAGCCACACCGAGGCATCGAGCTTCAGCAGAAACTGTCCTCCGGTGCCCTTCTCCACCATCGCGCCGGCGAGCGAGGCGAGCGCCAGGCCGATCAGGCCGCCGGCGAGGACCAGGGCGAATGCCTCGGCGAGCACGAAGCCGGATACGGCGCCGTCGCTGAAGCCGAGTGTCTTCAGCACGGCGAGCTCGGGGATGCGCTCGCGCACGCTCTGCGCCATGGTGTTGCCGACGACCAGCAGCAGCGTGAAGAACACGGCGAACAGGATCCAGCGGACGATCAGGCCGATGTCGCCGATCTGCTTGACGAAGCTGATGTTGAAGTCCTTCTCCGTCTGCGTCTTGGTCTCGTCGGGGGAGTTCTCGAACATGGCGTCGACCGTCTTGCTGATGGCCTCGGCATTCGCGCCCGGCGCGAGCTTGAGGATGAAGAAGTTGGTGCGCCCCTTGATACCGAACTGGTTGGCCTCGTCGAAGTAGTCCTGCTGGATGAGCGCGAGGTTGGTGCGCTTCTGCCAGCTCTCGTCCTTGCCGTCGAAGATCCCCACCAGGTCGAAGGCCCACGCCTTGCCGCCGTTCTTCATCGGCCAGATGTTGGAGGAGATCGGAATCTTCTGCCCGATCTTCCAGCCGTACTGGCTGGCGAGCTGACGGCCGACGATCATGCCGGTGCGGGTGTGCTCGAAGGCCTGCCACTGTGCCTCAGGCATCACCCACTCCGGATATACGTCGTGGTAACGCTGCGGGTCGAGCGAGAACATGATGAGCTGCGTGTTGGTGGCCGGCAGGACGCCGCCGAACCACTGCTGATACGCGACCCGGGCCACCCCTGGTATGGCCTCGAGCTTCGGTACCATGCTCACCGGCAGCGCGGTAGTGAACGACACCCGCGCCTGCACGAACAGGCGTGTCGCGCCGACGAAATCCGCCCCGGCGTTGAATATCGTGTTGACCGACTGCAGCAAGCCGAACAGCAGGAACGCCATGATCACCGACAGCAGCGTCAGAATGGTGCGGGTCCGCCTGCGAAACAGGTTGGCGATGACGAAACCGGCGCGCGTCATGGCCGTGCCCTCAGGCCGCCTGCTCGAGCAGCTGCCCCTTCTCCAGGTGCAGGGTGCGGCGCGCGAATTCGGCGGCCTTCGGATCGTGGGTGACGATCACGATCGTCTTGCCGTGCTCGCGGTTGAGGACCTGCAGGAGCCCGAGGATCTCATCCGCGGTCTTGCGGTCGAGGTCGCCGGTCGGCTCATCGCACACCAGCAGCTGCGGATCGGACACCAGCGCGCGCGCAATCGCGACCCGCTGTTCCTGGCCGCCGGAGAGCTCGCGCGGCTTGTGCTTGGCGCGGTCGGCGAGTCCCACGACCTCGAGCGCCACCGCCACATTCTTGCGCCGCTGCGCCGCGGAGAGCTTGGTGAGCAGCAGCGGCAGCTCGACGTTGCTCTCGGCGGACAGCACCGGCATGAGGTTGTAGAACTGGAACACGAAGCCGACGTTGTGCGCGCGCCAGTGCGCCAGCTGCCCGCTGCTCAGCTGATCGATGCGCGCGCCGCCCACCTGCACCTCCCCGGAGGTCGGCTTATCCAGGCCGCCGATGAGATTGAGGAGAGTCGTCTTGCCGGACCCTGATGGGCCCATGAGGGCGACGAAGTCGCCCTTCGGGATCGACAGCGTCAGGCCGTGCAGGACCTCGATCTGCTGTTTGCCGCGCTCGTACACCTTGGTGACGTTGCGCACCTCGACCATGGACTCTGACATGTCGTTCCTCTCGCTCATGGCTTGACCTCGCTCACCGCCGCCTGATCCTTCAGTCCCGCCGGCGCCTCCGTAATCACATTCTCACCCGGGCTCAGGCCCCCGAGCACCTGGCGCGAATCCCCGCTCCCGCCGCCCACGGTCACGGCACGGCGTTGTGCCCGGCCGTCCTTGACCACGAACACCACATCCTCGCCGCCGTCCTTGCGCACGGCAACCGCCGGCACGACCACGCCGCGCGGCCGCGACTGCCGCGAATCCCCGGTGGCGGCCTTCTCCTCGAACGACACGCGCACCCCCATGTCGGGCACGATGCGGGGGTCCTTGGTGTCGAAGCCGATGCGCACCTTGACGGTCGCCTTGGAGCGGTCCGCCGTCGGGATGATGGCGATGACGTGCGAGGGGATGCGCCAGTCCGGGTAGGCGTTGAGGACCGAAGCGACCGGCTGGCCCGGCTCGACGCGATTGATGTAGGCCTCGTTGACGTCGACTTCAATCTCGAGCGAGTCCATGTCAACCAGCGTGCCGATGCCGGTACGCGTGAAGCCGCCGCCCGCCGAGAACGGCGACACGATCTCCCCCACCTGGGCGGCCTTGGCGATCACCACCCCGGTGAAGGGCGCCCGCACGGTGCAGTAGTCGAGCTGTACCTGCGCCGCGCGCACGTTGGCGCCGGCGAGCTCGATCTGCCGGCGCTGCGACTCGACCTGCGCGCTGCCGGTGTCGACCTGGGTGCGGGCCTGCTCCACCGCCTGCTGCGAGACCAGGTTGCGCCCGATGAGATCCTCGTCGCGCTTCACGTCGCGCCGGCTCTGCGCGAGCTGCGCATCGGCCTGCGTGAGCAGCGCCCGCGCGGATTCCAACTGCGCCTGTGCCTGGGCGAGCGCGGCGCGCTGCGCGGTGTCATCGAGGCGCGCGATCACCTGTCCGGCTTTTACGTGGTCGCCTTCATCGAACAGCACCTGGGTCACGGTACCGGTGATCTGCGCCGATACCGTCGCCTCGCGGCGGGCGGTGACGTAGCCGGTCGCATCGAGCACCGAAGCGCCGCCGCCATCCCCGGGGAGCGGCTGCGCGATCGCCGTGTGCACCGGCAGCGCGCCACGGCCCGAGAGCGCGAGCCAGGCGCCGAGGCCGAGGAGCGCAATCAATGCCACGATGCCGCCGACGATCCACGGGCGGCGCGGCCCGGTTCGCAGCGGCGCCTCCTCCCCGCGATCGATCCGCAGCTGTCCTAACAGCGCTTTCTTATCCGCTTCTGCAGCCATCCCTAAGACCCCGCCGCCGCGCCGCGCAACGATAGCATCCGCCTGTCTGCCGCCGCTTGCCGGGCAGTCAGCCGCTGACGATTTTGGTCATCAGGCGGCGCGCCGGGGCGAACTCGGGCGCGAGCAGCAGCGCATGCTCGAGGGCATCGCGGGCCGCCACCGGGTCAGCATGATCGAGCAGCGCGCGCGCCAGATAGAAATAAGCCTCCGCCGCGCCCCAGCCCGGCAGGTGATCGAGCCCGGCGCGCTCGGCGTCGAAGGCGCCGACCGCCCGACGGAGCTTCGGAAGCGCGCGTTCCCGGTTGCCGCCGGTGGCCGGCGACAGCAGGTAGTCGTTCATCGCATCGACGAGCAGGACGCGTGGGTCGCGCGGCGCGAGCTGCTGCGCGTGCTCCAGATCCTTGCGTAGCTGACGGCCGGCGAACGGCACGAAGTCCGCGCCGCGCCCGAGCGGCGTGGCCTCGCATGCGGATCGTAGCGCCAGCGCGTCGGCAAATTCGCTCTGCACGGCAAGCGCCTCATCGGTCGAGCGCACGCAGCGTGCCGCAAGCTCGGCGGGCGATGCACCGGCGCCCGCCAGCCCCTGGGCCGCGAGCTGCGCCAGCCGCCAGTTGAGCAGCGCCCCGTAGTAGCCATGCAGCTTGTCGTGGCTCTCGTCGGCGGCTATCAGGCCGACCAGGCTCTTGAGCGCCGGCGCGTCCTCGGTGTAGTAGCCGTACTGAATACGGCTCTCGATGTCGCGCCACGAGGTCTCGGCGCCGTGCGCGGCACAGCTCACCGCGAGCAGCGCGGCCGCCGGCAGTAGAATGTTCGGGCGCATGCCAAACGACCATAGCACAGCCGTCGCGACAGCCGCCGCCCCGACCACGACACCCGCCGCCTCGGCCCCTCCGGTCGCCGCTTTCATCGACATCGGCATCAATCTCGCGCATGACAGCTACGATGCCGATCGCGATGCGGTGCTCGCGCGCGCGCAGGCCGCCGGTGTCGTGCAGATGTTGGTGACGGGCTCGAGCCTCGCAACCAGCGCCCAGGCGCTCGCCCTGGCGCGGCAGCATCCCGGACGACTGTTTGCCACCGCCGGCGTGCACCCGCATCACGCCGCCGAGCTCACCGCGGCGCGCACCGCCGAGCTCGCCGCGCTCGCCGCCGCCCCGGAGGTCGTGGCGATCGGCGAATGCGGGCTGGATTACTTCCGCGATTTCTCGCCGCGCGAGGCGCAGCGCCAGGCCTTCCACCAACAGCTCGAGCTCGCCCGCCAGACCGGCAAGCCGCTGTTCCTGCATCAGCGCGACTCGCACGATGACTTTCTCGCCATACTGCGCGAGCACGGGGTGCGACACGCGGGCGTCGCGCATTGCTTCACGGGGGGCGCCGCGGAGCTGGCTGTGTATCTTAAGCTCGGGCTCGCGATCGGCATCACCGGCTGGATCTGCGACGAGCGCCGCGGCGCGCACCTCTTGCCCCTGGTTCGCGAGATTCCCGCCGGCCGGCTGCTGCTCGAGACCGACGGGCCCTACCTGCTGCCGCGGGATCTTAAGCCCCGGCCCGCAACGCGGCGCAACGAGCCCGCGTACCTGCCGCACATCGGAGCGGTGGTGGCCGGCGCGCGCGATGAGGCGCTCGCGACTCTCGCCTACTCGAGCACCACGGCGGCGCGGTTGCTATTCAGCCTGCCGGAGCCGCCCGAATGAGGCGACAATGCCGCGGCGAGGGCACGCCGCAGAGCGTGAAGTCGCTTCATGAATCAGATGTAACAACTGGATAACTAAACAGAATTTTCAGAGGCAAGCCATCATGGACCTGAAGCGCCTGAGCCAGTTCGTCGGCAACACCTGGGAGCAGTCGATCATCGACCGCCTGACCGCCTACGTGCGTATTCCCAACAAGTCGCCGGACTTCGACCCGCAATGGGAGACTCACGGGTACATGGAGAAGGCGGTGGAGCTGATGGCACAGTGGTGCCGCCAGCAGCCGCTGCCCGGCATGCGGGTAGAAGTGCGCCGCCTTCCCGGCCGCACGCCACTGCTGCTCATCGATGTGCCGGGCGAGCTGCCCGACTGCGTGCTGCTCTACGG
This sequence comes from Steroidobacteraceae bacterium, assembly GCA_035568235.1. Lineage (GTDB taxonomy): Bacteria > Pseudomonadota > Gammaproteobacteria > Steroidobacterales > Steroidobacteraceae > 13-2-20CM-66-19. The sequence goes on from DATMOK010000010.1 coordinate 5,256, forward strand.
CCACCTCGACAAACAGCCTGAGTTCACCGGCTGGCTCGCTGGCCTCGGCCCCTGGGAGCCCGTGATGCGCGACGGCAAGCTCTACGGCCGCGGCGCGGCGGATGATGGCTACGCCGTGTTCAGCTCGCTCACCGCGATCGCGGCCCTCAAGGAGCAGCAGGTGCGGCTGCCGCGCTGCGTGGTGCTGATCGAGGCCTGTGAGGAGAGCGGCAGCGACGACCTGCCCTTCCATCTGGCCGCACTCGGCGAGGCGCTCGGTGAGCCCTCGCTGGTCGTGTGCCTGGACGCCGAATGCGGCAACTATGAGCAGGTGTGGTGCACCACTTCGCTGCGCGGCAACCTGGTCGGCACGCTGACCGTGCGGGTGCTCACCGAGGGGGTGCACTCCGGCATGGCGACCGGCATCGCGCCGACGCCGTTTCGCATCCTCGAGCAGTTGCTGGCGCGCATCGAGAACCCCGTCACCGGCGACCTGCTGCTCGATGAGCTGCATGTGACGCTGCCGGCGGACCGCCGCGCCCAGGCGGTCGCGGCTGCCAAGGTGCTGGGAAGCGAGGTCGCCGGCAAGCTGCCGTGGGCGCCTGGCGTTGAGCCGGTGTCCAACGATCCGGCAGAGCTCCTCATCAACAGCAGCTGGCGCGCGACGCTCGCCGTCACCGGCGCCGACGGCCTGCCGCCGGTCGGCTCCGCCGGCAACGTCCTGCTGCCGCAGCTTGCCCTGAAACTGTCGCTGCGTCTTCCCCCGACCTGCGATGCAGCACGCGCCACGCAGGCGGTCCGCGAGGCGCTGGAGCGCGACCCGCCCTACGGGGCCGAGGTGCGCTTCGAGTCGGGCTCGGCCACGGCCGGCTGGAACGCGCCGGCGTTCGCGCCCTGGCTCGAGCAATCGATCGAGCGAGCCAGCCAGGCGGTGTACGGGCGGGACGCGGTGCACATCGGCTGCGGCGGGACGATTCCATTCATGGGGATGCTGGGTGAGCGCTTTCCGCGCACGCAGTTCTTCATCACCGGGGTGCTGGGGCCGCATGCCAACGCCCACGGCCCTAACGAGTTCCTGCACATCGACTACGCGAAGAAGCTCACCGCCTGCGTGTCGCTGGTGCTCGCGGATCACGCGCGCACCGTGTCCTGAGGTCGCTACCGCATATCGACCATGTAGCTCGGCTTCACCGCCTGCTTGAGGCGCCGCCAGCCCTCGCTGAGCGGCGCCGTGGCTTCGGCCTGCGACTGGTACTCGACCGCGGGGAACTCGGCGCGCAGCGCATCCACCATCAGCGTCCACTTCGGCAACCCCTTGGGGAACTTGCCGCGCCGCGTGAAGACGATACGACCCTCGACCGGGATGTCGCCCGCGACCGCCTTCACGGCCGCGATGCGGTCATAGAGCGCGCTCTGCGGGTTGGTGAAGGTGAAGCGGCGCGCGCCGTCCATGACGGTCCATTCGGCCATCTGGTCGCCGCCGAAGATATTGCCGCGCACATCGCGCAGATCGACCACCACGACGCCGCGCATGGTGAGCAGCAGATAGTCCACGTGGTAACCGCCGCCCATGCCGTCCGGCACCAGCGCATCGCTCAGGTGATCGGCGGCGCCCCCGGTCACGGCCGCGCGCAACGCCCGGCGCGCGCGGAAATGGCGCTGCCAGCGCCACACCCAATAGAGCGCCAGGACGATGCCGGCTGCCAGCAGCAGCAGCGCCCAGGTGCTCGGCGGCACTTTGGCCAGCTCGTCCATCAACTCCCCTGATCCTCAAGCGCCGCCCGCAGCGCGGCGAGATGCGCGTCAATTTCAGCACAGCGGACCGGCCGCGCAAACAGTCGCTCGAGGCTCTCAGGCATCGGCACGGTCCGCCCGATGAGCGGCTCGACGATCTCGCGGAATTTCCCCGGGTGCGCGGTCGCCACCAGCACCCAGTGTCCGCCGGCGCGACGCTGCGGCGGCAGCCGCTCCCAGGCCTGCGCCGCAGTCGCGGTGTGCGGACACCAGATCTGGCCGTAGGTACGGTAGCCGGCGACGATACGGGCACGGATCTCCGCATCGCTCACGCTGGTGGCACTTACCGCGGCGCGCAGCATCTCAAGCTGCGGGTAGAGCGCGCGCAGCCGCTCCATGTTGCTCGGGTTGCCGACATCCATCGCCGAGGCGAGCGTCGCGATGCTCGAGCGCGGCTGCCATGTGCCGCCCTCGAGAAAGTCGGGCACGGCCCGGTTGGCGTTGTGCGCGAGCACGACCTCCCCGATCGGCAGTCCCGCCTGCCGGGCCCACAGGCACGCCACGGAGTTGCCGAGGTTGCCGCTCGGCACGACGAACGAGGCCCGCTCGCCATACTCGCGCCATACCGCGAGGCTCGTGGCGGCGTAGTACACCGCCTGCGGCAGCAGGCGTCCGAGATTGATGCTGTTGGCGGAGGACAGTGCCCCCCGGGCGCGCAGCTCGGCATCGAGAAATGCCTCCTTCACCAGCCGCTGGCAGTCATCGAAGCTGCCGCGTACGGCGAGTGAGCGCACGTTATCCCCCCAGCAGGTGAGCTGGCGCTCCTGGGTCGGCGACACCAGCCCCTTGGGGAAAAGTACCGCCACCTCGATGCCGGGACGGCGGTGAAACGCGGCCGCCACCGCCCCGCCCGTATCGCCGGAAGTTGCAACCAGGATGGTGAGCGGTCGGGACTGCGCACCGCGCAAGCGCGCGAAGCAGGCGGCGAGGAAGCGCGCGCCGAAGTCCTTGAATGCCGCGGTGGGCCCGTGGAAGAGCTCGAGCACCGCCAGCCGGCCGTCGGGAGAGAGCGGCACGAGGGGTGCGGGAAAATCGAAGGCCTCGCTGGCAAGCGCCGCCAGCTCCCCGCTCAACCGGTCACCGGCGAGGAACGGTGCGAGCAGCCGCTGCGCCACCGCCTCGAGCGAGACCGCCCCATCGAAGGTCTGCACCGGCAGCTGCGGCCAGGCTGCCGGCACGTACAGCCCGCCGTCGGGCGCGAGCCCCTGAAGGAGCGCCGTGCTGAACGGCAGGCTCACGCCGGGGTCGCGCGAGCTGGTGAACGAGAAAGCGGCCGTCATGGCACCGGCTCACGCGGCGCAGCCGCCGCGGGCGAGAAGCTCATTCGATCACCCGCGCGCCCTGATTGCGGATCTCGACGATCCAGGCGTCGGTCTTGAGATCATGGGCCTCGAACCGGCCCTGCATGGCGCGGCGCACGGCCACCGCCTCATCCGCGAGCGCCCAGGCGAACATCGAGGGTCCCGCGCCTGAGATCGAGCAGCCGAGGGCCCCGGCCTCCAGGGCGGCGCGCCGGACTGCCTGGAATCCGGGGATCAGGCCCTGACGCTGCGGCTCGATGACCACATCCTCGAACGAGGCACGGATGAGCTCGAGATCGGCCGTATAGCAGCCGCAGATGAAGCCGGCGAGGTGCGCCGTCTGCCACACGAAGTCCGAGAGCTCGACGCTCGGCCTGAGGATGGCGCGCGCGCCGGCCGTGCCTAGGTACATGTGCGGCCGCACGATCACCGCGCGGATGCCCTGTGGTACCGGAATCTGCTTCACCCGCGGCTCATCGATCCCGACCGTGAGCACCAGGCCCCCGTAGAGCGAGGGCGCGATGTTGTCGACGTGCCTCGAGCCGCTGGCAACTGCCTCGCCCGCCACCGCGAACGTCAGCAGCTGCGGCAGGTTGCACGGTGCCGGCAGCAGCGCATTCGCTGCCACCACCGCACCCACCGCGGATGCCGCCGAGCCGCCGAGTCCGGCGCCGAGCGGAATTCCCTTGTCAATCTCGAGCACGAAGCCGAATCCCGGCCGCAGCGCCTCCTGCATGGCGAGCAGCGCGCGCCCGGCGGTGTTGTCGTGCGGGTCGCGCGGCAGCTCACCGGTTGCACCGCGCACCGCACGGATCTCGACCCCCGCGGCGGCGCGGCGCGCCACGCTCACCCGATCACCGAGCGCGTCCACCGAGAAGCCGAGGATATCGAAGCCGATCGCGACGTTGCCGACCGAGGCGGGCGCAAATGCCGTCGCCCGCTCGCGCGGCGCGTGGCTCACAGCCTCGCCCCGAGGTAGGCGGCGAGGCGCAGCAGGTCTGCGAACACCCCACCCGCCGTCACCTCAGGTCCCGCACCCGGCCCCTGCACGATGAGCGGGTTATCGCAGTAGCGGCGGGTCGCGAAGCGCACCACATTGTCGGTGAGCGCGATGTTGGCAAAGGCGTGATCCTCGGGCAGCTCGGTGAGGCCGACGCTGGCCTCGCCGGCGGCGGTGAGGCGGCCGATGTAGCGCAGCACCCTGCCGCGCGAGCGGGCGGCATCGAGCCGGCCGCGCATCATCGAGTCGTACTCCGGCAGGCGCCTCATGTACTCTTCGATCGAACCGCTGCGCAGCTGCTGCGGAACCAGGCTCTCCACCTTGACGTCGGCGAGCTCGAGCTCGAGGCCCATCTCGCGGCCGAGAATGATCAGCTTGCGCGCGACGTCGGTGCCCGACAGGTCATCGCGCGGATCGGGCTCGGTGTAGCCGCGCTGGCGCGCGTCGCGCACGATCTCGGAGAAGTTCATGTGCCCGTCGTAGACGTTGAACAGATAGGCGAGCGTCCCCGAGAAGATCCCCTCGACGCTCGTCACCTCATCGCCCGTCTGGCGCAGGTCGCGCAGCGTATGCACCACCGGCAGCCCCGCGCCCACCGTCGCCTCGTACAGATAGTGCGAGGCGCCGCTGCGACGCGCCTGCTGCAGCCGCCGGTAGAACTCGAGCGCGCCGCTGTTGGCCTTCTTGTTGGGCGTGACGATATGAATCCCGGCCGCCAGCCACTGCGGGTAGTGGGCGGCGACCTGCTCGCTCGCGGTGCAGTCCACCAGTACCGTATGCGGCAGGTAATCGACGCGCACGTGCTCGAGGAACGCGCCGAGATCGGCCGCGGTGCCCCCCTTCTCGAGCTGCGCACTCCAGCTCCCGAGCGCCACGCTCGGCTCGCCGAGCAGCATGCGATTTGAGCCCATGACGCCGCGCAGCCGCAGATCGAGGTGCGCTTCACTCCGCAGCCGCTCGCTCTGCGAGCCGAGCTGCGCGAGGAACGCCCGCCCGACACTGCCCGGACCGATGAGCCCGATGGACAGGGTGTGCGGCGACAGGTAGAGGCCCGCATGCACGGCGCGCAGCGCGCGCGTCGTATTGCGCCCCTCGACCACCACCGAGATGTTGCGCTCCGAGGCACCCTGCGCGATCGCGCGCACGTTGACGCCCGAGGTCCCGAGGGCGCCGAACACCTTGGCGGCGATGCCCGGGGTTCCCGCCATGCCATCGCCGACCACCGCGAGAATCGCCAGGTCCGGATCGATGTCGACGCTCTGGATCTGGCCGTCGGCGAGCTCGCGCGCGAATGCCTGACGCAACACCGCCACGGCGCGCTCCGCCTGCTCCTGGGGAATCGCGCAGCAGATGGAGTGCTCCGAGCTCCCCTGAGAGATCAGCGTGACGGAGATGCTCTCCTCGCGCAGCGCACCGAACAGGCGATGCGCCGTGCCCGGCACGCCGATCATCCCCGTACCTTCGAGGTTGATCAGTGCCACGCGATCGATGCTGGTGATGCCCTTCACCGGCAGCGCCGAGGTCGGGTGCGCACAGATCAGCGTGCCGGCCTTGTGCGGCGCGAAGGTGTTGCGGATCCACACCGGGATGGCATCGCCCACCGCCGGCGCCATGGTCTGCGGATGGATCACTTTCGCCCCGAAATAGGCCAGCTCCATGGCCTCGTTGTAGGACAGTGAGTCGATGACGCGCGCATCCGGCACGCGGCGCGGATCGGCGGACAGCACGCCATCGACGTCGGTCCAGATGTGAATCTCGGCGGCGCCAAACAGCTTGCCGAAGATCGAGGCGGAGAAGTCGCTGCCGTTGCGCCCGAGCGTGGTCTGCACGCCGCGCCGGTCGGAGGCCACGAAGCCGGTGATGATGAGCGTACCGGTGAAGTCCTTTGGCACGAGGGCCTCGAGATTGGCGCGCGACTCCTGCCAGTGGATGGCAGGCCCGAGCGATTCCCATTCGGCGATCAGCACGCGGCGCGCATCGATCCACAGCACGGGACCGGCGCGCTGCGCGCGCTCCTCGAAGAACTTCTGGAACAGGCGCGTCGACCACAGCTCGCCGAAACCGGCCACCAGGTCGCTGACGTTACGAGCCGCGGCGCGCGTCAGCTTCACCGCCTGCAGCACCGCATCGAGATCGCGACAATCCCGGTCGAAGCCCTCGATATACGTCCACGCCGAGGCAGGCTCGAGCAGCTCGGCAGCGATCGCCCCGTGGCGCGCGCGCAGCTCGGCGATCTCGGGCTTGTAGCCATCGCTCTGCCGCTCGGCGAGCGTGATCAGCCGCAGCAGCGCATCGGTCACGCCGCGGCAGGCGGACAGCACGACGGCGAGACGCTTCTCCGGGATCGACTCGAGGATGGTCGCGACACGGCGGAAGCAATCGGCATCCGCGACGCTCGATCCACCGAACTTGTGCACGACCCAGGGATCGGTCTTGCTCATCGACTTGGGATTCTTCGAGGCAACCTAAAGAGGCGCTGGGACTCTACTGATTGCGCCCGATTGCAGCAACGGCCTGCGGGGCGCGCGTCGCGCCGCTCGCGGCACGACTGCCGCTGGCATAATTTGCGCGGCGCGAACCATATCGCTCACTGACTCAGCGACATTTCTATTTTATATATCAATGGTTTATTATTTATACTTAATGCTAATTAATCTCTAACGGCATGAACGAGATCGAGCGAATCGGGGAGCAACTCACCAGCCGGCGCGGGCGCGCGCTCGAGGCCATCGCCGTGCTCATGAAGGCGCGCGCCCTCACCTCACTCGCGCAACGAGGCACCTGAGAACGGCCATGCTCGAGGCGCGCACAATCGGCAAGGGCGACCGCCTCTACGCGGTAGTGCTGGCGGCCGGCGCCTCGACGCGCTTCGGCTCGCCCAAACAGCTGGTGCGCATCGGTGGACGTCCGCTGCTGCATACGATCGTGGCTCGTGCGGCCGAGGTGACCGGCAACGCGCTCATCGTGGTGCTGGGCTCCGGGGCTGCGCAACTGGCGCCGCTGCTGAAGCACACCGGCGGCTCGGTGGTCGTCAACCGCCAGTGGCGCGAGGGGCTCGCGAGCTCCATCCGCACCGGCATCGCGCATCTGCCCTCGACCTGCGCCGGGGCGCTGCTGGTGCTCGCCGACCAGGCCGCGGTCACGAGCGATGACTTGAGACGGCTCGCCGGCAGCTGGCGGCGGCGCCCGCAGTGCATCGCGGCCGCCCTCTATGCCGGCACCACCGGTGCGCCCGCGATCTTTCCGCGCAGCGCTTTCGCCGAGCTGGCGGGCCTGCGGGGGGATGCCGGCGCCCGCTCGGTCCTGCGCCGCAACGCCGATCGCGTGCTGCGCGTGCCGATGCCGGCAGCTGAGCTCGACCTCGATACGCCCGAAGACCTGCTGGCTCTCGAGCCGGCGAGGTCAGGTGCTTCCTGAGGAGCCGTGCGACATGCCGCCGCGCCGGGCGGTGACCTCGATCTCGATCTTCACGCGCGGGTCGATCAGGCCCGCCGCCAGCATGGTAGCCGCCGGCCGGACCTCACCGAAGTGGCGCCGCAGCACCGGCCAGCACTGGGGAAAATCTGCGGCGTGCGGCAGGATGTAGGTGACGCGGACCACGTCCTCAAGCGCTGCACCGGCGCTTGCGAGCGCCGCGGCGATGTTCCTGAAGCACTGCTCGGTCTGCTCCACCACGCTCGCCGATATGCTCATGCTGGCGTAGTCGAAGCCGGTGGTGCCCGAGACGAACACCCACTCGCCATCGACCACGGCGCGCGAATAGCCGATCTGCTCCTCGAAAGAGGACCCGGAGCTCACGCGTCGCCGCGCCATACTCAACCCTCCTTGGGCGGTGCGCCGCCGGCCGCCAGTACCTGCTGCGCCTGAATGAGATGCGGCCGATCGATCATCCGCCCATCGAGGCTCGCGACGCCCGCGCCGCCGGCGGCGGCGAAGGCCGCCACGATACGCTCAGCGTGCGCGCGCTCCTGCTCCGTGGGCGTGAAGGCCGCGTTGATCGCGCCGACCTGGTCGGGATGGATGGCGAGCTTGCCCGAGAAGCCATCGCGGCGCGCCTCGGCGAGCTCGCGCTCCAGACCTGCGGCGTCGCGAAACTCCGTGTGCACGCCGTCGATCGCCTGTATGCCGAGCGCCGCGGCCGCCAGCAGGCAGGTGGTGCGCGCCAGAGCGAATGTAAAGGTAAGCGCGCCAGCCGCGTCGCGCTTGGCGCGCGCACCGAGGGCTGCGCTCAGGTCCTCGGCACCCCAGGTGAGGCCTGCGAGCCGCCCCGCCGCGGCGCGCGCCGTCCGCAGTGCCGGAGGATACTGCGCCAGCGCCAGCAGGCCCTGCGGCGTCTCGGTCGCGATGACCAGCAGCCGGGTGCTGCCGCGGGCGAGCCCGTGGATTCGCTCGAGCGCCGCCAGCTGATTTGCTGCCCTGCCGATCTCGGCGGCTGCCGACACCTTGGGCAACACCACCCCATCCGGGGCATGACGACCCGATGCGCGGCGAGTGCGTCGCGGACCGAAGATCGCCTTAAGATCCTCGCGCCAGAGCCGTCCCTGCGGGGCGTTGATCCGCGCCCAGAGTTGCGGGCCGCCATCCGCGCGTGTGCGCAGGAGCTCCGCGACCCGCGCCCGCGCAGCGGGCAGCTGTGCGGCTGCGACCGAGTCCTCGAGATCGAGGATCAGCGCATCCGCGCCGCTCGTAAGCGCCCGCGCCTGCTTGCGCTCACTGTCACCCGGCACGAACAGCCAGGAGCGCAGCGCTGCGGCCCGTGGCCCCTCACTCACGCCGCGGGCCTCTTCAGCATCAGCGCCGCGCGGCGACACGAGGCCACTAAATCGTTGCGCTGATTGAAGGCACGGTGCTCGAACACGACTATCCCTGAGTCGGTACGTGACTCGCTGTCGCGCTTTGAGACCACCGTGGTCACGGCGTGCAGCGTGTCCCCGAGCAGCACCGGCTTCGGGAAGCGCACCTCCTCAAAGCCCAGGTTGCCGATCGTGGTGCCGAAGGTGGTGTCGTACACCGACAGGCCCACCAGCAGCCCGAGCGTGAACAGGCTGTTGACGAGGCGCTCGCCGAAGGGCGTGCCGCGCGAGTACTCGGCATCGAGATGAATCGCGGCCGGGTTCATGGTCAGGGTGCTGAACAGCACGTTGTCGGTCTCGGTCACGGTACGCCGCACCGCATGCTCAAAGCGCTGGCCCGGCTCGAACTGCTCGAAATAAAGTCCCGGCACGGCAGTCTCCTGCGGCGCCGTCCGCCGCTGCGCCGCTAGTGTTGCATAGGCTCATAACCCCAGAAAGGGGCTACCCAACCACTTGGTATTTATCCGCACCACCCGCCGCGCCCTATAGTCGGGCCGCCATGTACCGCTACGATGAGCTCGACCAGGCCTTCATCGAGGAGCGTGTCGCGGAGTTCCGCGACCAGACGCGCCGCCATCTCGCCGGCGAGCTGTCGGCGGATGAGTTCCGGCCGCTGCGGCTGCGCAACGGGCTGTACCTGCAGCGCCACGCGCCGATGCTGCGTATCGCGATTCCCTATGGGCTGCTGAGCGCGACGCAGCTGCGCAAGCTCGCCGATCTCAGCCGCCGCTACGACAAAGGCTACGGACACTTCACCACCCGCCAGAACCTGCAGCTCAACTGGCCCGCGCTCGAGGACGTACCGGAGATCCTCGCCGAGCTCGCGAGCGTTGAGATGCACGCGCTGCAGACCAGCGGCAACTGCGTGCGCAACGTCACCGCCGACCATATGGCCGGCATCGCCCCCGATGAGGTCGACGATCCGCGCCCGTACTGCGAGATCGTGCGCCAGTGGGCGGCGCTGCACCCGGAGTTCAGCTACCTGCCGCGCAAATTCAAGATCGCGATCACCGGCTCCGCCGAGGACCGTGCCGCCTCCGAGGTGCACGACATCGGGCTGCATCTGAAGCGCGCGCCCGACGGCTCCCTCGGCTTCACGGTGCTGGTCGGCGGGGGCCTCGGCCGCGCGCCGGTGATCGGCTCACGGCTGCGCGAGTTCCTGCCGCTCGCCGACCTGCTCGGCTATCTCGAGGCGATCCTGCGCGTCTACAACCGCCATGGCCGCCGCGACAACATCCATAAGGCGCGCATCAAGGTACTGGTGAGGTCACTGGGCGTGGCGCGCTTCCGCGAGCAGGTCGAGGCCGAGTGGCTCGCCTGCCGCGGCGGCGCGCCGGTTTTGAGCGCTGCCGAGCTCGCGCGGGTGCGCGGCTTCTTCCAGCCGCAGCCCTATGAGACGCTCACCGACCGCGACGTGACCGCTGGAAGGGAGCCGCGCTTCCTCGCCTGGTATCGCTACAACACGCGCGCGCATCGTGTGCCCGGCTATCGCGCCGTGTTCGTATCGCTCAAGGCGCACGGCAGCAACCCGGGCGATGCCACCGCGGCGCAGATGGAGGCGCTCGCGGCGCTCGCCGAGCGCGGCAGCTTCGGCCTGGTGCGTGCCACCCACAATCAGAATCTGTTGCTCGCCGATGTGCGTCAGGACGAGCTGTACGGGGTGTGGCAGGAGCTCGCTCGGCACGCCCTGGCGATGCCCAACATCGGCACCCTCACCGACCTCATCGCCTGCCCGGGCCTCGACTTCTGCTCGCTGGCGAATGCCGGCACCCTCAGCGTGGCACAGGACATCCAGCGCCGCTTCGACGACCTCGACTATCTCTATGATCTCGGCAACATCGAGCTGAAGATGTCGGGCTGCATGAACGCCTGCGGCCACCACCACGTGGGTCATATCGGGATTCTCGGCGTGGATAAGCACGGCGAGGAGTGGTACCAGATCAGCCTCGGCGGCTCGGCGAACGGCCGCACCGCGCTCGGCGAGGTCATCGGCCCGTCGGTGCCGAAGCACCAGGTGGCGCCCACCCTGGAGCGCATCGTCGCGGTGTATCGCGCGCGGCGCACCGAGGATGAGCCGTTCATCGACACCGTACGCCGTATCGGGCTCGAGCCCTTCCGCGCCGGCGCCTATGCGTCACATCCTGCGGCGGCATGAGATCGAGGCGGACGACTGGGCGCACCTCGGTGAGGAGGTCGCCCCGGGCGGTGCGCTCATCGTGCCGCTCACGGCGCTGCGCGCCGAGCCCGGGCGCTGGGCCTCCTGGGCGGGAGCGCTCGGCATCCGTCTGGGTCCCACCGAGCCGGTGGAGGATCTGACCGCCGGGCTGCCACACATCGGACTCATCGCGGTGGAGTTTGCGCACAGCGGCGATGGCCGTGGTTACTCCCAGGGCCGCCTGCTGCGCACGCGCCTAAGCTTTCGCGGCGAGCTGCGCGCCGTGGGGGCGGGCGTGCGCCAGGACCAGATATTCCTGCTGGCGCGCTGCGGCTTCGATGCCTTCGAGCTCGCACCGGGAGAGGACCTCGAGGCGGCCCGCCGCGCGCTCTCCCGCTACAGCGTCGCCTACCAGCCGGGAGCGCCCGGGGTGTCGCTCAGCCGCCAGCGCCTGTTCGCGCCCTGAGGCAGGCGGGGCCGCTCAGCGCTCGGGGAGTGCGATATCGGTGAACAGCCGGGCCACTTCCTCCGCCGACTGCGCGCGGTGCGCGCGATCGACGAGCCGGCGGTCGAGATGCGGGGCGAGCAGCTGGGCAAACTCGTACATGTAGCGCCGCAGCAGCGTGCCGCGCCGGAAACCGAGCCAGGTGGTATGCGCGGCGAACAGGTGCGAGGCATCGATCGCCACCAGATCGGGATCCGCGGGATCGAAGGCCATGTGCGCGACGATGCCGACGCCGAGCCCGAGCCGCACGTAGGTCTGGATGACGTCGGCATCGCGGGCCGTGATGGCCACGTTGGGGATCAGTCCCGCGCGCGAGAACGCCTCGTGGAGCGAGGACGGGCCGGTGAAACTGAAGGTGTAGGTGATGAGCGGGTATCCGGCCAGCGCCCGCAGACTGAGCCGGCCACCGCTCGCGAGCGGATGGCTCTTCGGCACGATGACGATGCGTTGCCAGCGGTAGCACGGCAGCAGCGTCAGCTCGGAGAACAGCGCCTCGGAGCCGGTCGCCACGGCGCAATCGATGCGATCGCCGGCGACCATCTCGGCGATCTGCTCGGAAGTGCCCTGATGCAGGTTGAGCCGCACCTGCGGATAGCGAGCGCGGAACTCGCGGATGACGTCGGGCAGCACGTAGCGCGCCTGGGTATGCGTCGTGCCGATCGACAGGCTTCCCTTGCCCTCATCGCGCAGCTCCGTCGACAGATCGCGGATGCACTGCGCTTCCTGCAGGATGCGTAGCGCACGTTCGATCACCTGCTGCCCGGCAGGGGTGATGCGGGTGAGGTTGCGCCCCTCGCGCACGAAGATCTGAAAGCCGAGCTCATCCTCCAGCAGCTTGATCTGCTTGCTGACACCCGGCTGTGAGGTATGCAGCTTGTGAGCCGCGGCCGTGATGTTGAGACCGCTCTGCGCGACGGCGGCCAGGTAACGCAACTGATGCAGCTTCATCCGTGGCTAGGCTACAGCCCCCTGAGAGCAGTGTCACCGGCGTATAACCGGCGCGCATCCCCTCAGAAGCAATGCTTCGTTCAGCTGCCGGGGGATGCGCCCCTATAGTCGTGGCAAGATGCCGAAGTGCCTGCCGTCCCCTCCCACCGCGCGTGTGCGGCCCGCGGAGCTGCGCCCCGCAGCGGGCGCTTGAGCCCTAGCGCCGCCGTCATGGATTACCTGCCGCTGTTCCTGCGACTCGGGGGAGCGCGTGCGCTGGTGGTCGGTGGGGGCGCGGTCGCGGCTCGCAAGGTCGAGTGGCTCCTCAAGGCCGGAGCGCAGGTCACCGTCGTGGCGCCCGCGCTCGGCCATGAGCTCGCCGCGCGCGCCGGGCGCGCTGAGCTCACGCACCTCGGCGCCGGGTTCCTGCCCGCGCACCTCGGCGCTGCCGCGGTCGTGGTCGCGGCGAGCGATGATTCGCAGGTGAATGCCAGCGTGTCGGTGGCGGCCCGCGAGCGGCAGATCCCGGTCAACGTGGTTGACTCCGCCGAGCTCTCGAGCTTCATCTTCCCGGCGATCATCGACCGCTCTCCTATCCTCGTGGCCGTGAGCTCCTCGGGCGAGGCCCCGGTGCTGGCGCGACGTGTGCGCGAGTCGATCGAGGCGCTGCTGCCGGCCCGGCTGGGTACGCTGGCGCGCTTCCTCGGCGCGCGCCGCAGCGCCGTGCGACGTAGCTTGAGTGCGGCAGCCCGCCGCCCCTTCTGGGAGCGCCTCATCCGCGGTCGCACCGCCAGCACGCTGCTCGGTGGCGATGAGCCGACGGCGGTACGCCTCTTTGAGGAGGAGCTGCGCGAGGCACGCCGCAACGCCGCCGGCACGCTCGACGGTGAGGTCTACCTGATCGGCGCCGGCCCGGGCGATCCGGACCTCCTCACTCTGCGCGCGCTGCAGCTGCTGCAGCAGGCGGATGTGATCCTCTACGACCGGCTGGTGCCCGCGGCCATCCTCGAGCGGGCGCGCCGCGACGCCGAGCGCATCTGCGTCGGCAAGCAGGCGGGCGATGCGGGCAAGCAGGCGCACATTCACGAGCTCCTGGTACGCCTCGCGCGCGCCGGCAAGCGCGTCGCGCGCTTGAAGGGCGGCGATCCGTTCGTGTTCGGACGTGGGGGCGAGGAAATCGAGGCGCTGGTTGCGCACGGCATTCGCTACCAGGTCGTCCCGGGCGTCACGGCAGCGCTCGGCGCAGCCGCCGCGGCCGCCATTCCCCTCACCCATCGGCATCACTCTCACAGCCTGACCCTGGTGAGCGGGCACGCGGCGACCGATGAGTCGCTCGACTGGCGCTCGCTCGCGCGCTCACAGCAGACGGTGGTGTTCTACATGGCGGTGGGACAGCTGCCGCACATCGTGGCGCGGCTGCGCGCCGCCGGAGCCGAGGCGGAGCGGCCCGCGGCGATCGTCGAGCAGGCGACGCTGCCTGCGCAGCGCGTGCTGCGGGCGCCGCTCGCCGGCATCGCCTCGCTCGCGCTGCGCGAGCGGGTGGCGGCACCGGCGCTGCTCATCGTCGGGGAGGTGACGGCGCTCGCCGCGCTCGCCGACGCTGCGGTGGCTGCCCCTCAGTCGCGCGCCGTGCGTGCCGGAGCGGTGGCGTGAGCGGCCTCGCCGGGTTCGTGGGCGCCGTCGGCAACACGCCGCTCATCCGCCTGCGCCGCATGAGCGAGGAGACCGGCTGCGAGATCCTCGGCAAGGCCGAGTTCATGAATCCGGGCGGCTCGGTCAAGGATCGCGCCGCGGCTGCCATCATTGCGGACGCCGAGCGGCGCGGCGAGCTGCCGAGCGGTGGCACCGTGGTGGAGGGCACGGCCGGCAATACCGGGATCGGACTCGCGCACGTGTGCAACGCGCGCGGCTACCGCTGCGTGATCGTCATGCCGGACAACCAGTCGCCGGAGAAGTACCGGCTGCTCGAGATGCTGGGGGCGGAGGTTCACAGGGTGCCGGCGGTGCCTTACAGCAATCCCAACCAGTATCAGAAGGTCGCGCAGCGCCTGGCCGCATCGCTCGAGGGGGCGATCTGGTCCAACCAGTTCGACAACACCGCCAACCGCGCCACCCACGCCGCCACCACCGGGCCTGAGATCTGGGCCCAGACCGGCGGGCGGATCGATGCCTTCGTCGCCGCCACCGGCACCGGCGGCACCCTGGCCGGGGTCTGCGAATTCCTCAAATCGCGCAGTCGCGCAGTGCGCTGTGTGCTCGCGGACCCGCCGGGCAGCAGCCTGTACGAATACTTCCGCAGCGGCACGCTCAAGGCGACCGGCAGCGGCTCGATCACCGAAGGCATCGGCATCGGGCGTATCACCGCCAACCTCGCCGACGCCCCGATCGACTCCGCGCTGCACGTGCCGGACTCAGAGACAGTCAGCTGCGTCTACCGGCTGCTCACCGAGGAGGGCCTCTTCCTCGGCAGTACCAGCGGCATCAACGTCGCCGCCGCACTCCAGCTGGCGCGCGGGCTCGGCCCTGGACATACAATAGTCACGATGCTGTGCGATGGCGGCGCCAAGTACCAGTCACGCCTCTTCAACCGAGCCTGGCTCGAGGAGAAGGGGCTCATCGCCTACGCCCGCATCCCAGCGGCAGGACTGCCGATCGATCTGAAGCAGACGCTGGTCGCCTGAGTGCAGCTTAAGGCGCGGCGCAGCCCATGAGCCTCGCGCCCGGGGTTCCCTGGCTGGTCGCGGTCGGCTTCGTCGCGCAAATGATCGACGGCTGCGTCGGCACGGGCTACGGCATCTTCTCGAGTGCCACGCTCGCCACGTTCGGCGTGCCGCCCGCCGTCACCAGCGCGACCGTGCATGCCGCCGAGGTCGTGACCGCGGGAGTCTCGGGCGCCTCGCATGCCTGGTTCCGCAACATCGACCGCCGCATTCTTCTGTGGCTGGTCATCCCGGGCGTGCTCGGCGCCGTGCTCGGAGCAAGTCTGCTGGCCCACGTGCCAACCGCACGCGTGCGTCCGTTCGTATGGGCGTACCTGCTGGTGATCTCGCTGATCGTGCTGGCGCGCGTGTTCCTCAAGCGCACGCCTCTTGAGGCCGGTCCGCAGGGGCCGATGCTGGGAGCCGTCGCCGGCTTTCTCGATGCCATCGGCGGTGGCGGCTGGGGAACCATCGTTTCCTCCACCATGATCGCGCGCGGCGTCGCACCCCGCCTCGCCATCGGCACCTCCAACGCGGCCATATTCTTCGTCGCCGGGGCTATTACGCTCACTCTGTGGTTGCAGCTTGGCCAGATGCGCTACGACATGGTGATCGCGCTGCTGATCGGCGGCGCGGCCGCCGCTCCGCTTGCCGCCTGGGTCACCCGCCACGTGCCACGGCGCGTGGCCGCGGCCGCCGTGGGACTCCTGGTGTTCGCCCTCGGCGCTACCGGGCTCTGGAGCACGCTGCGCTGACAGCGCCCGACAAGGATCCGGCGCCCGCTCAAGCGCTGGCTGAAGGTTGGCGGATCTGACAAAGTCCCGCGGTGAACCTGCCGCTAAGCTCCGCCGAGCTCGATGCGCTGCGCCTGAGTCTCGAGGTTGCCAGCCGCAGCGTCGCCTTCAGTGTGCCGTTCGCGGTGCTCGCCGCCTGGATCCTCACCCGTGCCCGCTTCCCCGGGCGCGCGCTGTTCGATGCCTTCGTGCACCTGCCGCTGGTGTTGCCGCCGGTCGCGGTGGGTTACGTGTTGCTGTTGCTGTTCAGCACCCACGGCCCGATCGGTGGTTGGCTGCGCACCCACTTCGGAATCCACCTGCCCTTCACCACCGCCGGCGCGGCGCTGGCGACCTCGGTCATGACATTCCCGCTGCTGGTGCGTGCCATCCGCCTGTCGCTCGAGAACGTCGACCGCGGCCTCGAGGCGGCGGCCCGCACGCTTGGCGCCGGTGCGCTCGACCGCTTTGTCAGCATCACGCTGCCGCTGATGCTCCCCGGGATCCTCGCCGGTGCGGTCACGGCCTTCGCTGCCGGACTCGGTGAGTTCGGCGCCGTCATCACGTTCGCCGCCAACATTCCAGGGGTTACCCGCACGCTGCCGCTCGCGCTCTACACCGCCATGCAGTCTCCCAGCGGCGATGTGCTCGCTTTGCGCCTCGCGATCCTCTCCTTCCTCCTCGGGCTCGGCGGGCTGCTGGCTGCCGAGCTGCTGGTGCGGCGCGTGCGGCGCCGCCTCGGCCGCTAGCGCTGCGGGCATGCTGCGCGTCTCAGTCATCAAGCACCGGGCGGAGTTCACGCTGCGGGCCTCCTTCGAAGCACCGACGCCGGGCGTCATCGCTCTGTTTGGTCGCTCGGGCTCGGGCAAGACGACGCTCGTCGATGTCATCGCCGGACTCCTGCCCCCGGATGAGGCGCAGGTGCAGCTCGCCGGCGCCGTGCTCACCGACACGCAACGCGGTATCGCGGTCGCGGTGGAGCGGCGGCGCATCGGCTATGTATTCCAGGACGCGCGTCTGTTTCCGCACCTCTCGGTCCTCGGCAATCTGCGCTACGGGGAGAAACGCGCGGCCAACGAGCCGCACTACATCGGCTTCGAGGAGGTGACCGAGCTCCTCGGGCTGGGCAGCCTGCTCAGGCGGCGTCCGCACGAGCTCTCCGGCGGCGAGCGCCAGCGGGTCGCGCTCGGCCGGGCGCTGCTCTCGCAGCCGCAGCTGCTGCTGCTCGATGAGCCGCTGGCATCTCTCGATGCGCCGCGCCGCGAGGAAGTGCTGCCCTATCTCGAGAGACTGCGCGACTGGCTCTCCGTGCCCATGGTGTACGTGAGCCACCAGTTCGAGGAAGTGCTGCAACTCGCAACCTACATCGTGCTGCTCGAGCGCGGAGCCGTGCTCGCCGCCGGCCCGGTCGAGGAGATGAGCCTGCGCTCCGAGCTGCGCAGCGTCGTCGCCTCAGACGCGGTGGGCTCGGTCGTCACCGGGGTCGTCACGGCGGTGGATAAGGTCGCAGGCACGGTCGAGCTCGGCGTCGGTGCGGGAAAACTGCAGGTGAGCCTGCGCGATGCGCCCATCGGGTCGCGCGTGCGGGTGCAGCTGCTGGCGCGCGACATCATCCTCGCCACCCAGCCCATCCAGGGACTCTCGGTGCGCAACGCACTGCTCGGCACGGTCACGGACATCGTGCCCGACGATGCGGCCGCGGTGCTGGTGCGGGTGGACGTCGGCGGCCCGGTACTGCTCGCCCGTATCACCGAGAGCGCGCGGGCGGCGCTCAAGCTGCGCGCCGGCGATGCGGTCTGGGCCCTGGTGAAGGCCATGTCGACGCGCGGCCACGCGTTTCGCCTGTTCGGCGCACCGCGCCCGCGCCCCTGACCTCAGGCGTCCGGAACGGCCTTCTCACTCACCATGGTCAGCACGTCGTAGTTGGCCACGGCCTCATCGTCCTGATTGGTGATGGCCGCGTCCCAGCGCACCTCGCCATAGCCGGCACCGGAGCGCAGTGATTTCTCCTTGACCGTGAGCCGCACGCGGATGCGATCGCCGGGCTTCACGGGCTTGAGGAACCGCAGGCCGTCGATTCCGTAGTTGGCGAGCACCGGTCCATACGGCGGGTCGACGAACAGTCCGGCGGCCGCCGAGATCAGGAAGTAGCCGTGCGCCACGCGGCCGCCGAACAGCGGGTTGCGCGCCGCCTGCTGCTCGTCCATGTGCGCGTAGAACCTGTCGCCCGACAACGCCGCGAAGCGCTCGATGTCCTCGACCGTGACCGTGCGCTCGCCGGAGCGGAACGTATCGCCGATGGCGAGCGCGCCGAACGGTTTGCGGAATGGATGAACCCCCGGATCGAGCTCGCGCGCTCCGCGCACCCAGCGCCCGCTCACCGCCGCGATCACATCGGGCGTCCCCTGTACGGCGGTGCGCTGCAGGTAGTGCAGCACGCCGCGGATGCCGCCCATCTCCTCGCCCCCGCCGGCACGCCCCGGACCGCCGTGCACCAGGTGCGGGAGCGGCGAGCCGTGACCGGTCGACTCCTTGGCGCAGTGACGGTTGATGACCACGATGCGGCCGTGGTACGGCGCCAGGCCCAGGGTGAGCTCAGCTGCTACCGCATCGTCCGCGGTGAACACCGAGCCTGCAAGGCTGCCGCCGCCGCGGCGTGCCAGCGCGATGGCCTCGTCCGTGTCGCGATAGCCGAGCAGCGTGCACACCGGCCCGAATGCTTCAACGCTATGCACGGCGCGGGCGCGCGAGGCATCGCGGCAGTGCAGCAGCGTCGGCGCCATGAAGGCACCGCGCTCGGCATCGGCACCGAGCGGCTCGAGCTTGCCGTCCCCGCAGATGAGTTCCGCCTCCTCGCGCAGCCTCGCGAGCTGCCCGACCACCTCGCGCCGCTGGCTTAAGGAAGCGACCGGCCCCATCCGCACCTGCTCGAGGCGCGGATCCCCGACGACAACCTTAGCTAACGCGGCACGCAGCGCCTCGAGGACCTCGGAGGCGAGCGCCGCAGGCACGATGGCCTTGCGGATCGCGGTGCATTTCTGGCCAGCCTTCACCGTCATCTCACGCACCACCTCGCGCACGAACAGCTCGAGCTCAGGCGATCCCGCTGACGCGTCCGGTCCGAGGATCGAGGAGTTGAGCGAATCGGTCTCGGCGGTGAAGCGCACCGAGTGACGGGTGACGACCGGGTGCTGGCGAAGCTTGAGCGCCGTCGTCGCCGAGCCCGTGAACGACACCACGTCCTGACAGGTCAGGTGCTCGAACAGGTCGCCAACGCCACCGCAGATCAGCTGCACCGACCCCTCGGGCAGAATTGCGGACTCAAGGATGCGGCGGAACACGCGCTCGGTGAGGTAGGCGGTCTGGGTGGCCGGCTTGACGATCACGGGAACCCCGGCAAGCAGTGCCGGCGCCAGCTTCTCCAGCATCCCCCAGACCGGGAAGTTGAAGGCGTTGATGTGCACCGCGGCGCCTTCGAGCGGCACACACAGGTGCTGGCCGACGAAGCTGCCGGTTTTGGAGAGCGCCTCGAGGGCGCCGTCGACATATACGCGGCTGTTCGGCAGCTCGCGCGTTCCCTTGCTCGCAAACACGAACAGCGTGCTGATGCCACCGTCGATGTCGATCCACGCATCGGCGCGCGTCGCGCCGGTCGCGAACGACACCGGGTAGAACTCGTCCTTGTGCTCGGTCAGATCGCGCGCCAAGGCCTTGAGGAGCGCCGCTCGCTCGTGAAAGGTGAGGCGCCGCAGTGCCGGTCCGCCGACCTCGCGTGCCCATTCGAGCATCGCGCCGGTATCGAGCCCCTCGGCGCCGGCCTGCCCGATCACCTCGCCGGTGGTCGCATCGCGCAGCGCTGTGGCACGGCCGGTGCCGGACTGCCACTTGCCCGCCGCGTAGCTCTGAAGCTCCATGGCCTCACTCCTCAAGCGTCGTCACCTGGCCCTCGATTCGGTACGAGCGGCCGCGAAACAGCGCCACGCGCTCGCCGCGCTGATTGGACACCGTGATCTCGTAGATACCGTTACGCGCGCTGCGCCACAGCTCGCGCGCCTCCGCCGTCAGCTCATCACCCTCGCGCGCACCGCTCAGGAAGTCGATCGCCGCCGCCGCCGCCACGGTGCTGTCGTTATAGGAGTTGCAGGCGAAGGCGAAGGCACTGTCGGCGAGCGCGAACAGCAGGCCGCCGTGACAGGTGCGATGGCCGTTCAGCATGTCGCCGCGCACGGTCATCACGACCCGCGCCGTGCCCGGGCCGACGGCCGTCAGGCGCATGCCGAGCGCCTGCGAGGCGCGATCGCGCTCGTAGAGCGCGTGCGCGGCCTGCTCGGCGATCCGCTGCCCCCCGCTCAGCGTCGTGTCGGCGGCCATCTCAGCCTCCGCTGAAGCGCGGCGTGCGCTTGTCGGTGAACGCCGCGACCCCTTCGGCGTAATCCGCCGTGCGCCCGAGCTCGGCCTGATAGTCGCGCTCGATATCGAGCTGCTCGGCGAGGGTGCGGCCCCAGCTCTCATAGATAGCCTGCTTGGTGCGCGCCAGGCCGCGCGTTGGCGCGGCGGCGAAGCCCTGCGCCAGAGCCTCGACCGCAGGTCCCAGCTCGACATCCTCGACGCAGCGCCAGATCAGCCCCCAGGCGGCGGCCTGCTCGGCCGGCAGCTTCTCGCCGAGCAGCGCGAGCCCGAGAGCGCGCGCCGTGCCGATGAGCCGCGGCAGGAACCAGGTGCCTCCCGAGTCCGGCACCAGGCCGAGCCGGGCGAAGGCCTGCACGAAGCTCGCCGAGCGGGCGGCGAGCACCAGGTCGCAGGCCAGGGCGAGATTGGCGCCGGCACCGGCGGCGACGCCGTTGACCGCGGCGATCACCGGCATCGGCAGCGCGCGCAACGCCAGCACGAGGGGCTTGTAGTAGCGCTCGATCGACTCGCCGAGGTCCGCCGCCGCCCCGCCCGGTGCCACCGCCCGGTCGTTGAGATCCTGGCCGGCGCAAAAGCCCCGGCCCGCGCCCGTAATGATCAGCACCCGGGCGGATGAGCCCGGCAGCTGCGCGAGCGCCGCGCGCACCTCGGCATGCATCGCGGTGTTGAAGCTGTTGAGGCGCTCGGGCCGATTGAAGGTGAGGCGCGCGATGCCGCCCTCGACAGCGAAGATGATGTGCTGGTAGCTCACGTGCGCTCTCCGCCGGTGATGCGGCTACTTCTCGTCGTAGTCCAGCTCGAGTACGGGCGTGGTAACGCGCGACTGGCAGGCGAGCACGTAGCCCTGCTCGAGCTCCCAGTCCTCGAGTGCGTAGTTCTGTGCCATCTGCACCGACCCGCGCACGACCTTGGTACGGCACGTCGAGCACACGCCGGCGCGACACGAGAACGGCAGCTCGATGCCCGACCGCCCGGCCGCCTCGAGCACCGTTTCGTCGTTCATCCGCATGGTGAACGAGCGGCGCCGTCCGTCCATGAGAATGGTCACCTCGGCGGCATCCGCGGCGGGCGCAGGCGCGGGTGCTGCTGCGGACGCCTCGCCAGCCGGACGGGGTGGCGCACTCGAGGCCCCCTCGCCCGCGGTGTCGGTGGTGAAATGCTCGGCGTGCACGCGCGATGCCTCGACGCCGAGTGCGCGCAGCGTCGTCCCCACCTGCTCGATCATGTCACCGGGGCCGCAGATGAAGTATTCGACAACCGCTTGCGGCTCAAACAGCGTGGCGGCGAACTCGCGCACGCGCGGCGCGTCGATGCGGCCGTTGTAGAGCGGCACCTCCTGCGGCTCGCGGCTCATCACGAAGTGCAGCGCCAGGCGCTCGAGGTAGCGGTCCTTGAGCCCCAGCAGCTCCTCGAGGCACATGGTGCGGGCGCTGGTGGTGTTGCCGTAGAAGAGAATGACACTGGCGCCAGATTGCCCGAGGAGGCTGCGGGTCACCGACAGGAGCGGGGTGATGCCGCAACCGGCGGCGAAGGCCACGTAGCTTCCGGGGCGCGAGAGCGCCGCGCGCGGACTCAGGCTGCCGTTGGGAGGCAGCACCTCGAGCATGTCGCCGGCGCGCAGCTGCTCGGCCAGATGGCGCGACATTTTTCCGTGCGCGTGGATGCGCGGCACGATGCGCAGCGGCCACTCCCCGGGCGCATTGACCAGCGAGTAGGTGCGGCGCACCTCCTCCCCCTCGATCCGGGTGCGCACCACGACGTGCTGCCCGGCGCTGCCGCGGTACTGCGCTTCGAGCTCCGGGGGCACCTCGAACGCGATCTCCACGGCGTCTTCCGCATCCGGATTGAGCGCGGCAACCCGCAGGGCGTGGAAGCGCAGCATGTCAGATGCACTTGAACTGGTCGAAAGGCTCGCGGCAGGCGCTGCAGCGGTAGTGCGCCTTGCAGGGCGTCGAGCCGAATTCGCTCACCCGCTCGGTGGCCTTGCTGCCGCAGCGCGGACAGGCGACCGCGCAGGCCTCGCCACGCTGCGCGGCCGCCACGGCGACGGGCGGCGCGATGCCGAAGGCCTCGAGCCTGGCGCGGCCCTCGGCCGTCACCCAGTCGCTCGTCCAGGCAGGCGCCAGCACCTCCTCGAGCTGTGCATCCGCGTAGCCGGCGGTCTCAAGTGCCGCCGCCGTCGCCGTGCGGATCGCCGCCGTCGCCGGGCACCCGGAATAGGTGGGAGTGAGCCCGACCTGAAGGCGGCCGGCGGCCGTCATGCGCACGTAGCGCACGATGCCTAAATCGACGATGCTCACGACCGGGAGCTCAGGATCCGGCACCGTCCGCAGGATCCGCCACACGCGCTCCTCGGCCGCGCTCGCGGTGCCGCCGCTCGCGAGCAGCGAATCGGGCGCCACGTTCACCAGCACGCCCCCGGATAGGTACGCTGCAGATGCTGCATTTCACCGAGCAGGTGACCCAGATGCTCGCTGTGCACACCGCGCTTGCCATGCCAGCGATAGGGTTGCAGCGCCGGGGCCGCAAGCGTCGCCGCCGCCAGATCGGCTCGCACGCGGACCTGCCAGCGGCCGGCGGCCTCGGCGAGCGGTGGTGCGATGCCCGCCGCCGCCATGCGCGCGTCGACTTCGTCGGGCGCAAACAGCTCCGCCGAGTATCGCCACAGTGACTCGAGCGCACGCTGCGCGCGCCGGTGGCTCTCTTCGGTCCCATCGCCGAGGCGGATCAGCCAGCCGCTGCTGAAGCGGTAGTGATAGCGGGTCTCCTTGAGCGCCTTGGCGGCGATTGCCGACAGGCGGCTGTCGGCCGAGCCCGCAAGTCCCGCATAGATCTCGAGTTGCCAGGCATCGAGCAGCCACTGCCGGACGATGGTGTCGGCAAAATCGCCGTTCGGCTGCTCGGCGAGCGTCAGGTTGAGGAACTCCGGGGCATCGCGCAGGAACGCGAGCGCGTCCTCGTCGCGCCCGCGACCCTCGATCTCCCCCGCATACGAGAGCAGCAGCCGCGCCTGGCCGATCAGATCGAGCGCCAGGTTGGCAAGTCCCAGGTCCTCCTCCAGCGCCGGCGCATGCCCGATCCACTCCCCGAGCCGCTGGCCGAGCACGAGACTCGTATCGGCGAGCCGCAGCACGTAGCGGACCAACGCCTCATCGAGCGCGCTATCGCGCGGCGCGGCATCGGGCGTTGCCGAGCTCACAGGTTCTTCACCTCATCGGGAATGACGTAGAAGGTCGGATGGCGATACACCTTGTCGCGCGCCGGCTCGAACAGCGCATCCGCGTCCGCGGGATCGGAGGCGATGATGTCAGCCGAGCGCACCACCCAGATGCTCACGCCCTCCTGACGGCGCGTGTACACATCGCGCGCATGCTCGATCGCCATGGCGGCATCCGCCGCATGCAGGCTGCCGACGTGCTTGTGCTCGAGGCCGGAGCGCGAGCGGATGAATACCTCGAACAGCGGCCAGTCGGTCGCCGCCGCCTTCGGATCGCTCATGGCTGCCTCACTTCCCGTTGCGGGTGTTTCGCCGCATGCGCCGCGGCCGCGGCCCGTACCCACTCGCCCGCGGCGTAGGCCGCGCGCCGCGCCTCGAGCCGCTCGCGGTTGCACGGCCCGTTGCCTTTCAGCACGTCCTGGAACTCCTGCCAGTCGATCGGGCCGATCTCGAATTGCTGCTGCGCCTCGTTCCAGCGCAGCGCGGGATCGGGAATCGTGAGTCCGAGGAACTGCGCCTGCGGCACGGTGATGTCGATGAACTTCTGCCGCAGCTCATCGTTGCTGAACCGCTTGATCTTCCAGCGCATCGACTGCGCCGTGTGCTTCGAATCTGCATCCGGCGGCCCGAACATCATGATCGACGGCCACCACCAGCGGTTGAGCGCATCCTGCGCCATGGCGCGCTGCGCGGAACTGCCGCGCGACAGCGTCAGCATGATCTCGAACCCCTGGCGCTGGTGGAAGCTCTCCTCCTTGCAGATGCGCACCATGGCGCGCGCGTAGGGCCCGTAGGAGCAGCGGCAGATCGGGATCTGATTCATGATGGCCGCACCGTCGACCAGCCAGCCGATGGCGCCCACGTCCGCCCAGCTGAGCGTCGGGTAGTTGAAGATGCTCGAGTACTTGGCCGCGCCCGACAGCAGCTGCGCGAACATCTCGGCGCGCGAGATGCCGAGGGTCTCCGCGGCGCTGTACAGGTACATGCCGTGGCCGCCCTCGTCCTGCACCTTGGCGATCAGCACCGCCTTGCGGCGCAGCGTCGGCGCGCGCGTGATCCAGTTGCCCTCGGGCAACATGCCGACGATTTCCGAATGGGCGTGTTGGGAGATCTGCCGGATCAGCGTCTGGCGGTACGCCTCCGGCATCCAGTCCTTCGGCTCAATCTTCTCCTCGGCGTCGATGCGCGCCTGAAAACGCGCGCCGACGCCTGTGCGGTCCGCGACCGCCTCCGGCAGCGGCTCGCGGCCGTGCGTATCGAGCGCCTGGGTATACATGACGCAAGGCTAGCACAACGATCCTTGGGGTATTTCAGCGGGCGGGCGCAGCCCGGCAAGGCTCCGCCCTGCCCACCACGGAGCGCTCAGTCGCTCAGCACCGCCGCCATGACGTTCACCGACAGCACGCCGGTCGACTCGTCGTACGGCCCCTCGCCATAGAGGGCAAGCAGCCCGGTGGTGCCGTTCAGGTCACCGCTCAGGGCGGTGATGAAGTCGCTGAACGTGCTGTACGTCTGGTACTGCCAGGTCATACGGTGAGCGATCGCAAAGCTCATGAAGGACGGCGAGGTGTTGGCCTGGAACGTGAGTCCGGCGCTCACCGTCGACGGATCGAACTGCGTCGGCCCGAGCCGGATCACGTGCACCGCGGCACCCTCGAGCGTCGCCTGGGTCATCATGACGTTGGTCGCGCTCAAGGGTGCGACGAATGGCGCCGTGCTTCCCGGCGGCGCCCAACCGAGCAGCAGCGTTCCATTCGTCGAGGTGAAGTTCTCAAGCGACAGCGCCGCGAAGTCCGGCGGCGCCGAGCCAAAGGGCGTGACGAAGCCCGAGAAGGCGATCGGGAAGCCGGCATTGAGCGTCGGGATGCTGAGCGTCGCAGGCACGCTGACCGTGTATGCGGCGGCTGAGGCGTCGTTGGCGCTGCTCGTGCCGGTGCCGGCGAAGTTGAAGAGCGAGGGGTCGCGCCCGTCGAGTGACTCGAGGTTCAGCGTCGCGACCGCGCCCGCCGCCGAGGTGAACTGTCCCCACAGCGGTGTGACCATGAGGCGCACACTGCCGGCGCTCGCATCGAGCGTACGCCCGCCCGCGCTCATGCCGAAGGTGCCGAACGCCTGCAGATGCTGGCCGACGGAGATGTCCTGCGGCCCGAAGGTCCCGCTCTGTCCGTCCTCCGTGACCATGGTGCCGGTGGCGACGGTGACGGTGAGCTGCCGCGCGAAATGACCAAAGCCGCCGCTCGTCGTGTCACTGGCGCCCATGTCCTGCGCCATGACCTCACCGCCCTGCATATCCGCGCCGGCGCGCGGCTCGAGGAAGCTGTTGGTGAGGATGAAGGTGTCGCCGCTGCGCGAGATGACGGTGCCTTCGGCGCTGTCGAGACCCGCGCCGGGCACGCTCGAGCCGGCAAACACCTGCGCCGCGGTGAACGTCAGCGTGGTGGTGTCGAAAGTGCCGTAGGCCAGGGTAAGGGTACCGCTCGGCACCATGGAGAGCGCCGTGAGACCCGCCGTGCCGGTCGAGGCGCTGCCGTTGATCAGGAAGGCCGTGCTCGGCGTCGTATAGACGGTGATCTGACCCCTGTTGCCCGCGGCCGTGAAGAACGGCCACACGGTCACGCTGTACGAAGTCTGCGCCGAGGTATTGGTGACGCTCGAGAGCGGGCCGCGCACCCGGACCTGCTTGGACGTATCGGGGGTGAGGCTCGCCACCAGCACCGGGGTCACGGTCACCGTGACCGCGCTCGCCACTGTCGAGGCCGATATCGTCGCGGGCGCCACCGTGTCGGAGGC
This sequence comes from Steroidobacteraceae bacterium, assembly GCA_035568235.1. Classification (GTDB taxonomy): domain Bacteria; phylum Pseudomonadota; class Gammaproteobacteria; order Steroidobacterales; family Steroidobacteraceae; genus 13-2-20CM-66-19. The sequence goes on from DATMOK010000010.1 coordinate 31,659, forward strand.
GCTGAGGTTGAAATCCAGCGCCAGGTTGGAGATCGTGCCGCCGGTGACAATGAGGGGCACGCCGGAGGGCAGTTGCAGCGTCAGCGTCAGCTGGCTGTTTGGCGACACCAGCGGGCTCATGGTGGCGCCATTGATGATGTTGGCGGCCGGCACGGTGAGGCCGCCGGCGCCGTTGTCGACCACGATGCTGGCGGACGAGTAGTCGAGCGTCAGGGTGACGCCCGTGTACTCACCCGGCGGGACCTGCTGCGCGCTGATGACTTCCGACAGATTGACGAGCTGCGCGAAGTCCACCGTGGTGGCCGCCGGCACCGTCTCGACCGAGGTGCCATCGGCGCGTGTCAGCTTCAGCGACACCACGTTGACCATGTAGCTGAGGAAGTCGCCCGGCTGGTCGGTGAGCGTGACCATCGCCACGCCGTTGGCGTTCGCCGGCGGCGGGGTGGTCATGCTGCCCATCGAGCCACCACCGCCACTGCAGGCGGCGAGCAGCAGCGCCCCGCTCAGTCCGGCGCTGGTCAGCAGTTGCAGTGACAGGGCGCGCCAGGCGCGGCGCGTGCCGAAATTACGTCTGTTCATGAGCAGCTCCCGGATGGGTCTTCATCATGCCGCTCCCCGCCGCCCCCCTTTGGGCGTGGGATCCCGCGCCGCTTAATTAACGCCCGGCGGCTTGCGGTAACAACCTGTCGCCCTCCCCCGACATGATGGATGTTACATATCGACCTACATTTGGTTACTGCGGCCCGTCATCGCATCGGGCGCCGATCGATCACCCGCCGCGCCTTGCCGGCAGAGCGCTCGATCGATCCCGGCTCGCCGACCTGCACCTCGGTGGAGATGCCGATCATCGCCTTGATGCTGAGGCGCAACTCGGCGGCGAGCAGTGCACGCTGCTCCACGGTCGCCGGCGCCACACACTCCGCCCGCACCGCGAGCTCATCGAGCTGCGCGGCGCGCGTCAGCTCGAGCTGGTAGTGCGGCGCGAGACCGGGAAGTTTCAGCAGCAGCGCCTCGATCTGCCCCGGGAACACATTCACCCCGCGCACGATCAGCATGTCGTCGGTGCGTGCGCTGATACGCGCCAGGCGGCGCATGGAGCGCGCGGTCGGTGGCAGCAGCGCCGTCAGATCGCGCGTGCGGTAGCGGATCATGGGCAGCGCCTCCTTGGTGAGCGAGGTGAGCGTGAGCTCCCCGGGCGTGCCGTCGGGGAGCACGGCACCGCTCACCGGATCGACGATCTCCGGATAGAAGTGATCCTCCCAGATCACCGCCCCGTCCTTGGTTTCGAGACACTCGCTCGCCACCCCCGGTCCCATGACCTCGGACAGTCCGTAGATGTCGAGCGCGTCGAGGCCGGCGCGCGCCTCGAGCTCGCGGCGCAGCCCCTCGGTCCAGGGCTCGGCGCCAAACAGTCCGGTACGGAGCGAAGTCGCGGCGGGATCGAGGCCCTGACGCTCAAACTCCTCGAGCAGCGCCAGCATGTACGACGGGGTCACCATGATGACGGCGGGCCTGAGGTCGCAGATCAGCTGCACCTGCTTCTGCGACTGCCCCCCGGACATCGGCACGACGGTGCAGCCGAGGAGCTCGGCGCCGTAGTGCGCGCCGAGACCGCCGGTGAACAGGCCGTAGCCGTAGGCGATATGCACGATGTCACCGGGCCGCGCGCCGGCGGCGCGCAGCGAGCGCGCCACGAGCTGTGCCCAGGTGTCGATGTCGCCGCGGGTGTAGCCGACCACCGTCGGCTTGCCGGTCGTACCGCTCGAGGCATGCAGGCGCACCACCTGCCGGCGCGGCACTGCCAGCATGCCGAACGGGTAATGCTCGCGCAGATCGTCCTTCACCGTGAAGGGGAAGTGCCCGAGGTCGGCGAGCGTCTTGAGGTCATCAGGGTGCACGCCCGCGAGTTCGCACTTGCGCCGATAGGGGGCGACCTGCTCGTAGGCGTGACGCACCGACCATCTGAGGCGCGTCAGCTGCAGCGCGCGCAGCTCGTCCTCGCCGGCGCGCTCGATCGGCTCGGGATCCGCCGCTGTCGGCTGCCTGCTCACGGCAGCGGATCATCCTCTCAGCAGGGCCAGTCCGACAGCCGGCCGACGAAGGTCTGCATGAAGCGGTTCGCCTGGTGACCGTCCATCACCCGGTGATCGAGCGTGAGGGTGACGTAGCAGCGCGGCTGCACCACGATCTTCTGCTCATCGCCCTCCTCGACGACCACCGCCCGCTTCTCCAGCTTGCCGATGCCGAGGATCGCCGACTGCGGCTGATTGATGATGATCGGAGCTGCGAGCAGGCTGCCGCTCACCCCGTGGTTCGAGATCGTGAAGGTGCCGCCGCGCACGTCCGCGGGCGTGAGCTTGCCGCTGCGCGCGCGGCTCACCAGCTCCTCGAGGCCGCGGGCCACCTCGAGCAGGTCACGGCTCCCCGCATCGTGCAGCACCGGTACCACGAGTCCCGAGCCCTCGACCGCGGTGGCGATGCCGATGTGGATGTCGTCATGGATCTCGAGCGCGGTATCGGTCCAGCGACTGTTGGCTTCCGGTACCGCGGCAATGGCCGCCACGGCCGCCTGCACGAAGTACGCCGTCAGAGTGAGCGGCACGCCGCGGCGCTCGAACTCCTCGCGGCGCCGGGCGCGGTCCTTCAACACCGCACCGAGATCGGCCTCGAACACGGTGGTCACGTGGGGCGCGGTGTGCAGCAGGCTCGCCACCATGTGCTCGGCGATGCGCCGGCGGATGGCGGTGTGGGGTACACGGTGGCTGCGAGCGCTCGCGGGAGGTTGCGCCTCGACCTGTGCTCGGCCTGTCGCCCCGACGGATTCCGCCGCCGGGCGCCCGGCACGGCTCGCCGCGGCGCTGAGCACGTCCTCGACGGTGATGCGCCCGGCGGGCCCGCTACCGCGGACCGCATCCGCCGCCAGCTGATGCTCGGCGAGCAACCGGCGCACCGCCGGGCTCACCTGCCCGGCCGCGGTGCCGGCCGCCGTCGCGGCGGGGGAGACGCGGGCAGCGGCCACAGGCACCCCCGCCGCCGCCACCGCGGCTGACGGCGCACGCGCCTCTGGTGTCACGGCCTGACCGGCCGCGCCGCTTGAGATGCGACCCAGGAGCTCCCCGGGGGCGATCTCATCCTGCTCGTGCTTCAGGATTTCGAGCAGCACGCCCGAGCCGGGTGAGGCGACCTCGACCGTCACCTTGTCGGTCTCGATCTCGATCAGCGGCTCATTCTCCGCGACGCTCTCGCCGATGCGCTTCAGCCAGCGCAGCAGCTGCGAGCGTGTGCCCTCGGTCTGCTCGGCGGGCGCGAGGATGTCGAGGCTTTCGCTCATCGGCTCACAGGCTCGCGAGTCTTTGAATCGCGCGGGTGATGCGCGCCACATCCGGCACCGCGGCCTCGAGCAGCACCGGGGCGTGCGGGCTCGGGATGTCGGGCATCGCCAGGCGCTCGATGGGCGCCTCCAGGCTGTAGAAAGCGGCGCCGGCAAGGGTGGCGGCGATCTCCGCGCCGAAGCCGGCGGTGAGCGTGTCCTCATGCACGATCAGGCAGCGATGGGTCTTTTCCACGGATGCGAGCACGGTCTGCCGGTCCCAGGGAGACAGCGTACGCAGATCGAGCACCTCGGCGTCAACATGCGACTGTGCGGCGGCGAGCTCGCAGCGCTCGACCATGGCCCCCCAGGTCACCACCGTGAGCTCGCCCCCGGCACGCACGCGGCGTGCCGCACCGAAAGGCACGACGAACTCGTCCCCGGGATACGGCCGCCGCGCCCACGCGCCATCGAGCATCGCGCGGTGCTCGAAGAAGATGACCGGATCGTTGCCGCGCAGCGCGGCGCGCAGCAGCCCCACCGCATCCTCGGCGTTCGAGGGGACTGCGACCCGCCAGCCGACGGCGTGCACAAACGCGACCTCGTTGGTCTGGCTGTGCCACGGATCGCCGCATTTGAAGAAACCGCCCGGCATGCGCACGACGACCGGCGCCGCGAAGCGGTTGCGCGTGCGCCAGCGCAGCGTGCCGAGATCATTGAGTTGCTCGGCCGCGGGCTCGGCGTACTTGCGGAACTGAATCTCCGCCACCGGCAACAGGCCCGCGAGCGCCATGCCGACCGCGCGGCCGATGATTCCTTCCTCCGACAGGCTGGTGTCAAAGACGCGGCTGACCCCGTATTTGTCCTGCAGCCCGAGCGTCGCGCCGTGCACGCCGCCCTTTGGCCCCACGTCCTCGCCGAACACCAGCATGCGGGGATTGAGCGCGAGCTCGACATCGAGCGTGCGGCGGATGGCGGTGAGCATGTTGATGCGCGTCGGCTCCGGCTGCGGCGTCGGGCTCGTGGCCGCGAACCCGTAGCCGTCCGCGGCGAGCCCGCCCTGCTGCTGCAGCTCGCGCTCACCGTCGGCCCCCTGCCAGAAGACCTGGCGGCTGAGGTGCTGCGGATCGGGCCCGGGCCGCGCCAGGGCCCCCGCCACCGCGCTCTCCACCTCGCGCTGCGCGCGCGCGGCGATGCTGAGCCACTCGCCCTCGCCGAGCAGCTGCGGCACCAAGAGCTCGTGCAGGCGGCCGAGCGGATCGCGGGCGCGCTCCTCGCCGAGCGTCGCGGCGGACTTGTAGGCCTGCGTGTCCTGCCCGGAATGTCCCGACAGGCGCGGCACGGTGAGGCGCAGCAGCAGCGGTGCACGCTGCGAGCGCACCTGCGCCACCGCGCGCTGCGTGAGCTCGTGTGCGGCGCGCGGGTCCGCGCCGTCTCCTTCGAGAACCTCGAGGCCCGCGAAGCCGCGCAGGTTGGCCGCGATGTTGCCGCCCGGCGTCTGCAGCGTCGAGGGCACGGAGATGCCGAAGGCGTTGTCCTCGATGTAGAACAGCATCGGCAGCTTGAGTGTGGTCGCGATGTTGAGCGCCGACCAGAAGCCGTTGGTTGCGGTGGAGGCGTCCCCGCCGAGGACGACGGCAATGCTGCGCGCGTAGGCGGGATCGCCGAGTGTCTCGTGACGATAGCGGATCGCCTGCGCCCAGCCCGCGCACGGCGTGTACTGCGTGCCTACGCCGCCGCAGGCCGGCAGTACGGTGGGCGCTCCCTTTCCCGGGCGGTTGAACACCACGCCGATGTCGCGACCGCCGCTGAAGCCGCCGCTGCGCGCGAGCGGCCCGGCGGCCGCATCCTCCAGACTCACGCCGAGTGCGAGCATCAGCGGCCGCGAGCGGTAATAGACCGCGACACCGTCGTGCGCGTCGGTCAGGTTGAGTGCGAGCAGTACCTGCGCGAGCTCGTGGCCACGCGCCGAGAACTGGTACAGCACCTTGCGCTCGGGCACCAGGCGCGTCTCCTCGATGTCATCGAGCGCGCGCGACAGCTGCACCAGCTGCGCGACGCGTCGCCAATCGGGCTGGCGCTGCCCGGCGGCAGAGGACGTGCCGGCGGCAAGACTCGCCATGTCACTGGCAGGAGCGGCCATGGGTGCGCAGCTTATGCGCCTGGGAGTGCAATATGCTTGCTTGGATTGCGCGATATGGCCATATTTTGGCAATATTATTGCCATGCCGCGCAACCTCGATCGCATCGACCGTCGCATTCTCGAGCAGCTGCAGAACGATGCACGCATCTCCAATCAGGAGCTCGCGAAGCGCGTCGGCCTGTCACCGGCGCCCTGCTGGCGGCGGTTGCGCCGCCTCGAGGAGGCGGGCTACATCGGCGGCTATGTCACGTTGCTGCGCGCGGCGGCAATCGGGCTGCCGATCCTCGCTTACGCGGTCGTATCCCTCGACAACCATCACCCCGAATCGGTGCGCCAGTTCGATCAGCTGGTAAAGGAGCGCCCCGAAGTCCTCGAGTGTCACTCCATGAGCGGACCGAACGACTACCTGCTGCGCATCGTCGCCGCCAGCATGGAGGACTACGAGCGTTTCCTCTCGACCCAGCTGCTGCAGCTCGGCGCGGTCCGCTCGGTGAACACGAGCTTCGTGCTGCGAACCAAAAAGTTCACGACCCGCCTGCCGGTCGCTTAGGGCGTAGCGCGGCGAGCTGCCGCGTCAGTGCGTTCCGAGGTCGGTGCGCTCGCACTCACAGCGCGTCGTGTCGGCACCGCCGAACCAGAAGGCCGACGACAGCAAGCGCACATCCGACTGTTGCCACGCGGCGGCAAAGGCTCGCTCGGCGGCCGCCGCCGGGCGAGCGCGCCCTTCCTCACGCAGTGCGGTCGCGAGCCCGTGGAGAGCCCAGCCGTTCCCGGGCTGACGCTTCAGGTCCTCGCGATACACGCGCTCGGCGTCCGCAGCACGGCCGGCGAGCAACAGCTCGGCACCGAGCAGGTCGCGCACCGGAAAGAACCAGTCCGGCGGCTCAGCGGCAGTCAGCGCATCCTCTGCTGCGACCGCCCGCTCGAGCGCTGCGACGGCATCCGTCGCCCGATATTCGGATGCCGCGATGCGCGCCGCCACGATCGGCGCGGCGACCCCGATCACATCGTGCAGACTGTTCGCGCCCGCACGATCCTGCGGTGTCAGGCTCATGGCGAGGCGTTGCAGCTCCGCGAGCATCGTGCGCGCCTCTGCGATCCGGCCGCGCGCCGCGAGCGCGACGCCGCGTCCGTACAGGTATCCCGCAGTCACTCCGGGGGCGCGCGTAGCGGGGCGCCCTACCGCGATGAGCTCATCCCACAGCCCGAAGCGCACCAGCACGGCGTATTGTGGCGTCAGCTCCCAGCCGGAGCCGGAGTTGCCCGCCGCGCTGTGGTTGCTCGCCGTTGCGAGCAGCTGCTGCACGGCCGCAAGCGCTGCGGCCTTACGCCCCTGCATCGCAGCTTGAGCCGCCGCTACCGAGGGCGAGGCGGGGGCGGGAGCCGCGCCGCCTGCAGCGTTCGGCGCCACCGTGAGCAGCGGCACCAGCGCTGCCAGAGCCGCCGCCGCTCGCCTCTGCCACACGCAGCGCATCGCCTTCAGTGGCGCGCGCCGGCCGCCACGCTCGCCCACCCGCCGCCCGAGGCGCTGAGCCGCTCGAGCAGCGGTGCCGGGCGCCAGCGCGCCCCGTGACTCGGGGCGAGCCGGCGCATGGTCGCGACGATCGGCGCTAGCCCTGCCTGCTCGGCCCAGTACATCGGCCCACCCCGCCAGGCCGGGAAGCCGTAGCCGTGCACGTACACCACGTCGATGTCGCCGGCCCGCAGCGCGATGCCTTCGTCGAGGATCTTGGCGCCCTCGTTCACCAGCGGGTGCAGCAGCCGATCGAGGATCTCGCCATCTGCGATCGGGCGGCGCGCGATACCGAGGTCGCGCGACACGCCTTCGATCAGCGCGAGCACCTCGGGGTCAGGAATGCGCGTGCGTCCCTCGTAGCGGTAGAAGCCCTTGCCGGTCTTCTGTCCGAGCCGCCCTGCGCCCACCAGCCGCTCGAGGATCGGCGAGAAGCGCTCATCGGCCGGGAGCTTGCGCCCCTTGCGAATCAGGAATCCGACGTCGTTGCCGGCCAGATCGCGCACCGCCAGCGGCCCCATGGCGAACCCGAAGCCCTCCATCACGCGATCGATCTGCTCAGGAGTCGCACCCTCCTCGAGCAGGAACTCCGCCTCCGAGCCGTAGTACATGAGCATGCGGTTGCCGATGAAGCCGTCGCAGTTGCCCGCCAGCACCGGGAGCTTGCCGAGGGTCCGCCCGAGCGCCATCACCGTGGCCAGCGTGCGCGGCGAGCTGTGCCGTCCGCGCACGTTCTCCAAGAGCTTCATGACGTTCGCCGGGCTGAAGAAATGCGTGCCCACCACCTGCTCCGGGTGCGAGGTGCAGGCCGCAAGTGCATCAATGTCGAGCGTCGAGGTGTTGGTCGCGAGGATCGCGTGCGGCGCGGCTACCGCATCGAGTCGCGCGAACACCTGCTGCTTCACCTCGAGGCTCTCGAACACCGCCTCGATGATGATGTCGGCGCCGCCGAGCTGCGCATACTCGGTCACACCGCTGATGAGCGAGCGGGCGCGCTCGGCGCGCTCCGGCGTCAGGCTGCCGCGCGCCACCGAGCCGGCGTAATTCTTCGCGATCACGCCGAGGCCCCGCTCGAGCGCCTGCGCGGACAGCTCGAGCAGCTGCACGGGAATCCCGGCATTCGCGAAGCTCATCGCGATGCCCCCTCCCATGGTGCCCGCGCCGATGACCGCGGCGCTGCGGATCGGCAGCGGCTGCACCTCGGGACCGACGCCGGGGATGCGGCGCGCCTCGCGCTCGGCGAAGAACACGTGGGTGAGCGCCTGGCGCTGCGGGCTGTCGCGGCACTCGAGGAAGTATTCGCGCTCCAGGCGGAACCCTTCCGCCCTGGGGCGCGTGCAGGCGGCCTCGATGGCATCCACGATCCTCCACGGCGCGAGCTGGCCGCGGGAGCGCGGCTCGAGCTTGCGGCGGAAGGCCGCGAACAGCTCCGCATCGACGCCCTGGGTACACTCGGCGAGCTCGCTCGCGAGCCGCAGCGTGCGCCGCTCCGCCGCCGCCCGCCGGCCGAGCTCCGCCGCGGCCGCCACCGGCTCATCGGCCAGCGCGTCGATCAGCCCGAGCTCGAGTGCGCGCGCAGCGGGGATCTGCGCCCCGGAGGTAATGGCCTCGAGCGCCGCTGCGGGACCTGCGAGGCGCGTGAAGCGCTGCGTGCCGCCGGCTCCGGGAATGAGGCCGAGCTTGACCTCCGGCAAACCGACTCTGGCCGAGGGAGCCGCCACCCGCCAGTGACAGGTCAGTGCCAGCTCGAAGCCGCCCCCGAGAGCCGTGCCCGCGAGCGCCGCGATGAGCGGCTTGCCGGAGGACTCCATGCGCGCCTGCACGTCGAGGATCATCGGCGCCTTGAGCGCAAGTCCCGAGCCGATCTCGTTGATGTCGGCGCCGGCGGGAAAGGTGCCACCGGCACCGCACAACACCACGGCGATGACCGCAGGATCAGCGTACGCCCGCTCGAGTCCCTGCATGAGGCCCTCGCGCACCGCGTGGCTCAAGGCGTTGACGGGCGGATTGGCGATCTCGAGGATCGCGACGCCGTCGGTAACCGTGTAGTTGACTGCGGGCACCGGATTTCCTCTGACCGCGCTGCGCCGGGCGGACATTGTACGGGCTTGACTTACACTTGGCCCATGGAACAGGTCGACGTGGTGGTGATCGGCGCCGGCGTGGTCGGACTCGCCATCGCACGCGCGCTCAGCGAGCGCGGCCGCGAGGTGCTGATTCTCGAGGCCGCGGAGCGCTTCGGTACCGGAGCCAGTGCGCGCAACAGCGAAGTGATACACGCCGGCATCTACTATCCGCGCGGCTCGCTCAAGGCACGGCTGTGCGTCGCGGGGCGTGAGCTGCTCTACGAGTTCTGCGCCGCACACGACATCGCGCATCGCCGCTGCGGCAAGCTGATCGTGGCGAGCGAGCCTGCGCGGGTCGCAGAGCTTCAGTGGCTGCGCCAGCAGGCGCACGCCAACGGCGTCGGGCTCGCGGCGCTCACCAGCGCCGAGGCGCGCGAGCGCGAGCCGCAGCTGCAGTGCGCCGCGGCGCTCCTCTCGGTGGAGAGCGGCATCGTCGATGCGCAAGCGCTGATGCTGGCGCTGCTCGGTGCGGCGGAGGCGCGCGGCGCCACGCTCGTTTGCCGCAGCGCCGTCACGGCGCTGGCGCTCGAGGGCGGCGCGTTTCGCATCGGGGTGAATGAGGCGCCGGCGGCGCTCGAGGCGCGCTGCCTCGTCAACAGCGCCGGCTTCGATGCCCCGCAGGTCGCACGGCTGCTGGCGGGGGGCGGCGCGGGCGGCGCCATTCCGCACGCGCACCTCTGCAAGGGGAGCTACTTCAGCCTGTCAGGGCCCGCTCCCTTCACGCGCCTCATCTATCCGCTGCCCGAGCGCGATGCACTCGGCGTACACCTGACGCTCGATCTCACCGGACGCGCGCGCTTTGGACCCGATGTCGAATGGGTGCAGCAGCGCGACTACGCCGTCGACCCTTCGCGTGCGGCGGCGTTCTATGGTGCGATTCGCGCCTGGTGGCCGGGACTCCCGGATGGTGCGCTGCTGCCGGCCTACGCCGGCTTCCGCCCGCGGATCTACGGACCGGGTGAGCCGGTGCCGGACTTTCGCATCGAGGGCGAAGCGGCGCACGGCGTGCGCTCGCTGGTCAACCTGTTCGGCATCGAATCACCCGGGCTCACGGCATCGCTCGCGATCGGCGCCTACGTCGCCGCGCTCCTCGGCTGAGCGCCGGGCCGCGCGGCGCGCGGCCCGGCTCAGTGAGATCGCCTGCGGCCTCAGCCGGCGGGCGTTGCCTCAACCTGGATGGCGAGCTTCACCGCCATGTTGAAGCCGTATTTGTCGCCATAGTTGACGCCAAAATCCGCGCGGTTGAAGGTCGCCGAGGCGTCCGCCCCGCAACGCTCCTTGGGCGACATCGGCGTCACCTTGCAGATGAGGTGGTTGATGGTGAGGCTAACCGGCTTCGTCACCCCATGAAGCGTGAGCTCGCCGTGCACCTCGGTGGGCACGCCATTCTTGAAGTCGGTGAACTTGCCCTTGTAGGTGGCGGTCGGGTACTTCTGCACGTCGAGCATCTCGGCGGACTTCACGTGCTCGTTGAGCTTGGCGTGGCCCAGATCGATCGAGCTGGTGTCAACCGTGATGTCCACCGTGCCCGTACCGGCGTCCTTATCGAGGACAATCGTCCCGGAAGTGGAGTCGAACTTGCCGCGCCAGGTCGACAGACCGCCGAAATGATCCGCCTCGAAGCTCGGGTAGGTATGGGACGGATCGACCTGGTAGGTGACCGGCGCGGCGAGGGCGACACCCGCGGCGAGTCCCAACACAGTGACCGGCAGCGCTATCTTCATCTGACGACTCCGTTATCTTCGGGGGCCGCTAGCCTACGCCTTGAGCGGGATGGCCGGCCACCCTTCTTTATAGAGAGGGGACGTTTATGGAGAAGGGGACGCTCGCTGCGCGTTCCCCTTCAGGTCATCGGCCGTGCCTTGAGCCCGAGCGCCCGGGCGACCGCCTCGTAGGTGATCTCGCCGGCGTGTACGTTGAGGCCGGCAGCCAGCCCCGGGTCACGCTTGAAAGCCGCCTGCCAGCCGAGATCGGCGAGCGCTCGCACGTAGGGGAGCGTCGCGTTGGTGAGCGCCAGCGTCGAGGTGCGCGGCACCGCGCCCGGCATGTTGGCTACACAGTAGTGAATCACGCCATCCACCACGAAGGTGGGATCGGCGTGCGTCGTCGGCCGGCTGGTCTCGAAGCAACCGCCCTGGTCGATGGAGATGTCGACCAGCACGGCGCCGGCCTTCATGGTCTTGATCATCGCGCGCGTCACGAGCTTCGGCGCTGCCCCACCCGCCACCAGTACGGCGCCGACCACGAGGTCGGCACCGCGCACGAGATGCTCGATGGTCTCGGTCGTCGAGTAGGCCGTCTGGATCGTGGCGCCGAATTGCGCCGACAGCTCCCGCAGGCGGTCCACCGAGCGGTCGACCACGGTGACATCCGCGCGCAGGCCCACGGCCATCTCGGTCGCGTGCGTTCCCGAGACGCCACCGCCGAGGATCACCACGCGCGCCGGTGGCACACCCGGCACTCCGCCGAGCAGCACCCCGAAGCCGCCGTTCGCCTTCTGCAGGCTCGCCGCTCCGACCTGGATCGACATGCGCCCCGCCACCTCGCTCATCGGCGTGAGCAACGGCAGCGAACCGTTGCGGCCGGTGACGGTCTCGTAAGCGATTGCCGTGGCGCCGGACTTCATCAGCAGCCGGGCCTGTTCCGGATCGGCGGCCAGGTGCAGATAGGTGAACAGCACCTGGCCCGGGCGCAGCATGGCGCACTCGGCCGGTTGCGGCTCCTTCACCTTGACCACCATCTCGGCGCGTTGAAAGACCTCGGCGGCATTGGCCGCAATGCCCGCGCCCGCGGTACGGAACTGCGCATCGTCGACCCCGATGCCATTGCCGGCGCCGGTCTCGATCAGCACCTCGTGCCCGGCGGCGGTGAGCTCGCGTACCCCCGCCGGTACCATGCCGACCCGATACTCGTGAACCTTGATCTCGCGTGGAACACCGATCCGCATAGAGTTCTCCTAGCCGTGCGCGCGCGCGTAAGCGGGCAGCCCCTGGGCAAACTCGCGCAGCGCGCCGATGCCGCTGTCTTCCGCGCGCCGGCACCACTCGCGCAGCTGCGCGAGGCCGTGGCTCGCCGAGGCGTCGTCCCACAGCTGTTGCAGGCCGTCGCGATACTCAACCACCCGCCGCAGCACCTCATAGCGCTCGAGCAGCTCACGCAGGCGCCGCCGGGCCTCCTCGGCCAGCAGTGCCGGATGACGGATCAGCAGCTGCGGTGCGCTCGCCGGCAGCGCGCCGTGCGGCTCGCGCCGGCGCAGCTCGCGGCATACTGGCAGCACCACGCCGCGCGCGTAGGCACGCAGCACATGCATGCGGTTCGCGAACAGCGCCTGCACGGTATCGGCATCCAACTCGCGGCGGCGGCGCTCGAGACGCGGGCGCGGCGCCACCCACCGCACGCGCGCCAGCCCGAGCGCACGGAACAGGCGGATCCACAGCCAGCCGACGTCGATCTCCCAGCGCTGCACCGAGAAGCGCGCCGAGCGCGGGAACGCGTGATGATTGTTGTGCAGCTCCTCGCCCCCGAGCAGCACCGCCAGCGGCACCAGGTTGGTCGCCGTCGAGGGCATCTCGAAGCTGCGATAGCCCACCGCATGTCCGAGCCCGTTGATCACGCCGCCGGCGAAGAACGGCTGCGCGGCGAGGTGTACGGCGATCATGACGATGCCCGGCACGCCGAACAGCAGCAGGTGCGCCGCGCTGAACAGCACGACCCCGGTGTAGGTGCGACGGCTGTATACGTGTCGCTCCAGCCAGTCATCGGGCGTGCCGCGCCCGTAGTTGCGCAGCGTGTGCGGATCGCTGCCGGCGGCGCGATACAGCTCGAAGCCCTCGAACAGCACCCGGCTCAAACCAAACAACACCGGGCTGTGCGGATCGCCCTCGCGGTCGGCGCAGGCATGGTGCTTGCGGTGCACCGCCACCCACTCGCGCGTCACCGCACCGGAGCTGAACCACAGCCAGAAGCGGAACACGTGCCGCAACGCCGGGTGCAGGATGAGGCCGCCGTGCGACTGGTCGCGGTGCAGGTAGAGAGTGACCCCGAGAAACATCGTCTGGATGGTGACGAACGTCACCAGCACATAGCCCCACAGGGGCAACTCGACGAGACCGTACGGGGAGAGACTCATGGGTTCTCCGGCGTGATTCTTATGTGAGTCTAAAGCGGCGCTAGCTTACGGCAATTGCGTGCCGCGCGCTGCTTCAGGCGTCCAGCACGATCTTGCCGATGTGCGCATCCGACTCCATCAGCTTGTGCGCCGAGGCGGCATCCGTGAGCGCAAAGCGCGCGTGCACGAGGGGCTTCAGGCGCCGGCTGCCAAACAGCGGCCAGACGTGCTCGCGCAGTGCCGCCGCGAGGCGCCCCTTGTTCTCCACCGACTGCGGGCGCAGCGTCGAGCCCGTGAGCTGCAGCCGCTTCACCATCAGCGTGCGCAGGTCGATCTCCGTCTTGGCGCCGGCCATGTGGGCAATCACCGCGATGCGCCCCTCGAGCGCGGCGGCCGCCATGTTGCGCGGCACGTAATCGCCGCCGACCATGTCGAGGATCACGTCCGCGCCGTGTCCGTCGGTGGCACGCAGCGTCGCCTCGACGAAGTCGCCCTCGTGGTAGTTGATGGCGTAGTCGGCGCCGAGCTCCCGGCAGGCCGCGCACTTGGCGGCGCTGCCGGCAGTGACGATCACCTGCGCATCGAACGCCTTGCCGAGAAGAATCGCGGTGGTGCCGATGCCGCTGCCGCCGCCGTGCACCAGCAGCCGCTCGCCGGGCCGCAACCGCGAGCGCTCGAACACGTTGAGCCACACGGTGAAGAAGGTCTCGGGGACTGCCGCCGCTTCCTCCAGCGTCAGCCCCACCGGCACCGGCAGACACTGCACCGCCGGAGCCGCGGCGTATTGGGCGTAGCCGCCGCCCGCCAGCAGCGCGCAGACGCGTTCCCCGACCGCCGGCGTGCGCACGCCCTCACCCACCGCCACCACCACCCCCGCCACCTCGAGCCCCGGGATGTCGCTCGCTCCGGCCGGCGGCGGGTAAGCGCCCTTGCGTTGCAGGACGTCCGGCCGATTGATGCCGGCGGCGGCCACCTTGATCAGCACCTCGCCCGCGCGCGGCTGCGGCACCGGCCGCTCGGTCGGCCGCAGCACCTGCGGCGGGCCGGGCTCGCGGATCTCGATCGCAGTCATGGTCGGCGGAATCACGCGCCGGATGGTGCGGTCGCGGCAGTTCGCACGTCAACCGCCCCGCGCCCGCGCCCAGGGCCAGGACTTACGGCTGGGGATGCTCCTGTGCGTGCCCCGCCCCGCCCATGCCGTGGCCACAGCGCTCGAAGAAGCGCTGCCGCAGACGCTCCCGCTCCTCGGGGCTGAGGCTCTCCCAGCGCTCGCGCCACCGGCGGTGCCGCCAGTGGGCGTGCTGCCGGTGTCCGCGCAGGCTCCCGACCAGGATCCGGCACAGCACCAGCAACGCGAATGCCTGCCAGTAGCCGAGCGCCGGCCCGTGAAACAGCGGCGGCACCAGGTAGTTCCACAGCAGCATGACCGCCCAGCCGAGTGCGGCGATGAACAGCACGACGGCGACCGCAATCGCCGCACCTTTGAAAATCCAACGCAGCGGAGTTCTCACAACTGTCTCCTCAATCTGAAAGCCATTCGTCGTATACCGCCTGCAGCCGTTCGCGCAGTGCGCGTATGGCGTAGCGCTTGCGTGACAACAGCGTGTTGATGCTCACGCCGGAGCGCGCCGCAAGCTCGCGGAAGCTGACGCCATCGATCTCCTGGGCGATGAACACCTCGCGCTGCTCGGCCGGCAGCTCTTCCACCGCCGCCTCGATCTCCTCCATGAGGAGCGCGCGCATCGCGGCGGTCTCCGCCGTGCCGTCCGCGGCCGGCAGCAGCTCCTCGAGCGGAGTGTCGTCCGCATCCGCCCCCCCGGCACGGTCCGCGAGCAGCTCCGGGCGCTGCCTGCGAAAGCGATCGACGATCCGGTTGCGCGCCACGCGCACCAGCCACGCCGACACCTGCTCGATCGGTTGTGCCAGGCGCGCGGCCGCGACCAGCTCCTCGAGTGCCTCCTGCACGATGTCCTCGGCCTCGGTGGCATCGTCGATCCGCCGGCGGATGAAGGCCAGCAGCCGCCCGCGCTCGCGCAGCACCGTCGCGGCGATCTGCCGGTCCTGACTCATGCGATCAATGGCCGCGGCGTCCATCTCCTTAGGAAAGACGCACGGGGGGGTGAAATATTGTCGCGGGGTCCGCGCGCCCGGCGGCATCCCGGCCGCTACGACTGCAGCGCCAGCGCTCCGGAGCGACCCGGGATCTCGCCGGCGGTGATCCTGCAGCGCGGGAGCCTCGCGATGTCGAGCTGCGAGAAGTAGCTGGCGAGGTCGGTGAGGCGCACGCCCCGCTCTTTCCAGGTGCGCAGCAGCCGCTCGAACCCCTCCCGGTAGGCACCGCCTTCGAGCTCGGCGTGCAGGGTGAACACGTGATCGCGCTGCGGGGCCGCGGCAGTCAGCGCCAGCAGATGATCCACCGGGTCGCTCGAGGGCAGATCGGCTCGCCCGATGAGCTCATCGAGCGTCGGCAGCGTAGTCGGCAGCTGCGGCACAGCGGCCTCCCGGCCGTCGACCGTCGGCACGAAGGGCCCCGAGCCGCGCGTATCGGAGGCATAGCGGATGCCGAGCTCGTGCTCGAGCGAGGGCACGTAGCGGTTCATCTGCCAGCCCGCGGCGCCGTGCACCTGCGCCTGGCGGCCGAAGACCTCGGCGAACTCCCGGCACGCGAGCTCGAGCTCGCGTCGCGTCCACGCCTCACCCGCCCGCGCAACACCGTCCTGCCAGCGGATGTGGTCCCAGGTATGCACGCCGACCTCGAAGCCGCGCCGCGCGATGTCCTGCATGCAGGCACGGCAGCGCCGGCCGATGTGCGGGCCCGGCAGCAGCACCCCGTACATGAGCGTCCGCAAGCCGTAGTGCTCAAGGACCGAGGTGCGCTTCACCTTGCCGAGGAAGCCGCGGCGGAACACCCGCTTGATCGCGCGGCCGGTATGGTCCGGCCCCAGGCTGAAGAGGAACGTGGCGCGCGCATCGAGGCGCTCGAGAAGCTCCGCGAGGCGCGGTACGCCCTCGCGGGTGCCGCGGTAGGTGTCGACGTCGATCTTGAGGGCGATCACGCTCACGCGCGCTGTCCGCCTCAGACGAGCGCGATCGGGCGCTGCATCAGCATTCGCGCCACAGGGGGAACATCGAGCGCAGCGCCGGCCTTGACGACGCTCAGGAGCCGCAACACGCCGCCGCCGCCGCACGCGGCATACAGCCCGTCATCGGCACCGAACAGCCAGGCGCCCTTGCCGGGCGCCGGCCGATCGACGAGGCGAGTCCGGGCGATCTCCCAGCGCTCGCCGCCGATGTCGGCGAACGCGCCGGGAAACGGCGGCGCGACCGCGCGCACCAGGTCGTGGACCTCGCGCGCCGGGCGCCGCCAGTCGATGCGTCCGTCCTCGGGCGTACGCCGACCGAAGTACTGGCCGGCCACGATCGGCTGCGGCCGGCGCGGCGCGGTCCCGGCCAGGAGCCCGGGAAGCGAGCGCGCCAGGATGCACTCGGCGGCCACCGTGACCTTGGCGAACACCTCCCGCGCCTCATCGTCAGCGAGGATCGGCACGCTCATCTGATCGATGATATCGCCGGCATCGGCGCGCTCGACCATGTAGTGGAGCGTCGCGCCCGTCTCGCGCTCGCCTTTGAGGATCGCCCAGTTCACGGGCGCCCTGCCGCGATACTTCGGCAGCAGCGAGCCGTGCATGTTGAGAGCCCCGCGGCGCGCACTGCTGAGCAATGCTGTCGGCAGGAGCGAGCGATAGTAGAAGGAGAACAGCAGCTCCGGCTGCAGCGCCCGGATGCGGCTCTCGAGCGCCGGCAGCTCCGCGCTCGCGGGCGTGATCACCTCGAGCCCGTAGTCGACGGCAGTCGCAGCGACGCTCGCGTACCAGCGGTTCTCCCGCGGGTCGTCGGCGACCGTCACCACCAGAGGAACCGCTATCCCACCCGAGAGCAGCGTCCTGAGACAGCGCACCCCGACATCGTGGTATGCAAACACGACGGCCGACGGGCCGCTCACTCCGGCGCTCCCCCCAGGGGAACCCGCACCTCCGGATGCGGCGCAGTGGCGCCCTGGCGGCGCTCGGGCAATTGCGGCGGCAGCTGCGCATCGGCACCCAGCACCGCGGCCACGGTGTAGCGCGGTCGCTGGCGGACCTGCTCGTAGATACGCCCGACGTACTCGCCCACGACGCCGAGGCCGATGAGGGCTACGCCGATCAGGAAGAAGGCGATGCCGAACAGGGTGAACACGCCCTCGGCCTCAGGACCTACGATCAGGCGCCGCAGCGCCAGGTAGACGACGAAGCCGATGGACAGCAGCGCGATGAGGATGCCGGCCGTCGAAAAGAACTGCAGCGGCGCCACCGAGAAGCCGGTCATCAGGTCGAAATTCAGCCGGATGAGGCGGAACAGCGAATACTTCGACTCGCCGACGGTGCGCTCGGCGTGTGCCACCTCGATCTCGACCGGATGGCGGGCGAACACATACCCGAGCGCCGGCACGTAGGTGCTCACCTCGGTGCAGCGGTTGACGGCGTCCACCACGCTGCGGTGATAGCCGCGCAGCATGCACCCCTGGTCGGTGATGCGGATCGAGGTGGTGCCCTCGCGCAGGCGGTTCATGAGGCGCGAGGCCGCCTTGCGCCACATCGCGTCCTGACGGCGCATGCGGATCGTGCCCACGTAATCCGCGCCCGCATCCATGGCCGCCACGATCCGCGCGATCTCCTCCGGCGGATTCTGCAGATCCGCATCGAGGGTGATCACGTAGTCGCCGCGCGTGTAGGTGAAGGCGGCGAGGATGGCGCGGTGCTGGCCGGCGTTGCGTGCCAGCACCACCACGCGCGTGACATCCGGGCGGCGCTGGTACTGCTCGCGCAGCTCAGCGACGGATGAGTCCGCACTGCCGTCATCGACGAACACCACCTCGTAGGGCCGCCCGAGCGCATCGAGCGCCGGGTACAGCCGCTCGAACAGCTGCGGCAGACCCTCCTGCTCGTTGAACACCGGAATGACCACCGAGACCGAGGTGCTCATTTGCGCGCCCCGCGCACGACCTCATTCACCGCGCGCACGACGCGCTCAACGTCGGAGGGCTCCATCGCCGGGAACAAGGGCAGCGTCACCGTCTCGCGTCCGATGCGCTCGGCATTGGGGAACTGTCCCTCGCGATAGCCGAGCGCGCGATAGGCGCTGAACAGGTGGATGGCCGGATAGTGCACGCCGACGCCGATGCCGCGCTCCTTCATCGCCTCGATGAAGGCGAGGCGCGACAGCGACAGTGTCGCGAGCGGCAGGAGCGGTGTGAACACGTGCCAGCTGTGCCCGGCATCGCCACGCTCCGGCAGCCGCAGCGGCGGATCCTCGGCCCACAGCTCGAAGTAACGGGCCACCAGCGCGCGCCGCTTGGTGTTGAACTCTTCCAGGTGGCGCAGCTGCCCGAGGCCGACGGCCGCCGCCACATCGGACAGATTGGCCTTGCCGCCGGCGATCAGCGTGTCGAACGAATCGGGCCCGGTCTTCAACTGACCGTGCCAGCGGTTGAGCTCGATGCTGCGCAGCTCCGCGGCCGAGCCGCCGGATATCGCACCGCCCTCGATGGTGGTGATGTTCTTGTTGGGATGGAAGCTGAAACACACCAGGTCGCCGAAGCTGCCGATGCGCTTGCCGTAGTAGGCCGAGCCGATCGCATGCGCGGCGTCCTCGATGACCCGCAGCCCGCGCCGCGCCGCAATCGCGTACAGCCGCTCCATGTCGACGGGCAGCCCTGCGAAGTGCACCGGCAGGATGGCGCGGGTGCGCGCTGTGATCGCCGCCTCCACCTGATCGAGATCGATGTTGCGTGAATCCAGGCCCACGTCCACGAACACCGGCCGCGCGCCGACCCGCACGATGACGTTGGCGGTGGCGACGAAGCTCAGCGCCGGGGTGATGACCTCGTGGCCCTCACCGATGCCGCAGGCGAGCAGCGCCATCTCCAGCCCCGCGGTCGCGGAGGTCTGGCTGCGCACCGGGCGCCCGCCGAGATAGTCGGACAGCGCGGCCTCGAAGGCCGCCACCTTCGGGCCGCTCGCCAGCCACCCGGAGCGCAGCACCTCGATCACCGAGGCGATGGTCTCCTCGTCGATGCTCGGCCGCGTGAACGGCAGGAATCTTTCCACGGCTTTTGTCGAATCGTTCATGAGCGCGATACCAACACAACTCCCAGCACGATGATGCCGATGCCCACCACGCGCTGGGCATTGGGCGCCTCGCCGAGCAGCCACCAGGCAAGGCCGATATTGATCACGTAGCCCATCGACAGCAGCGGGTACGCCTGGCTCACCGGGACGCGCGACAGGCCGACGATCCACACCACCAGGCTGAGCGCATAGGCGCACACCGCGCCCCACAGCGACGGTACCACCAGCAGCTCGAGGCCGCGTTTCAGCACGCCGGCATCGCCGGCGAGTAACGGGCCGCTCACCTGGGTCGCAGACTTAAGACCCAGCTGCGCCAGCGCATTCAGCAGCACCCCGGTGGACAACACGGCAAAGTCGGTCAGCTTCACAGGCGGCTCACGGCGACGGTGTAGTTATCGGCGGCGATCACCCGGCCGGGAAAGCCGCGCCGCCGCCAGGTATCCCAGATCCCGGGGTCGAAGAATGCCACGGCGTCGCCCCCGGCGCTCCAGCGGGCGGTAAAGGCGTCAACACTCAGGTCCTGCCGTCCGGGCTCGGCCGCCAGCCCGAAGGCCAGCTCCCCCTGGTAGTCGACCAGCGTCAGGGTGCGTCCAAGGTAGGGCGAGATCGTCTCGCGGTACTGCCCGACGCTGTAGAGGGGGGTCGCGGCCCCCACCGCCGGTCGCACCGCCGCGACCAGGTCGCGCGCCGAGCGCGCCGGAGGAATGACCGCGTAGGCGCACAGCAACCCCTGCCACGCCAGCACAGCCCCCGCCGCCGTCGCGACGGAGAGCGCCGCGGAGGGCAGCCGTACGGCCCGCAGCGTCGCGACGAGCGCGGCGAGCGCGACCAGACAGGCCGCCGCAATCCAGCCGAGCGCCTCGTGAGGCACGAAGGCGTTGCGGCGCGCACTGTAGAGGATGCCGGCGACCGCGATGAGGAGGATCAGCCCCGCGGCGATGCGCGCCGCCGGTGCCGCAAGCCGCCCGCAGTCCGGCGCTCCCGCACCCACGATCGCGGCAAGCGGCGGAAACATCGGCAGGATGTAGGGGGCGAGCTTCGAGCCCGAGGCCGAGAAGAACAGCAGCGTCAGTGTCGCGAAGATCAGCAGGAAGCGGCGCGGCTTGAAGGGGGCAGATGCGGCGACGTCGGGATTCTCGAGCTCGCGGCCGCTCTCGCGCCAGGCGGCGAGCACGCTGCGCGGCAGCGCACCAATCCACGGCAGCGCGCCGAGCAGCAGCAGCGGCAGGAAGTACCACCACGGCTCGACCCGCTGGTGCACCGTGGTGAGAAAGCGGGTGAAATGCTCGTGCACGAAGAAGAAGCTCGCGAACCCGGGGTTGCGGGCCGACACGACGATGAACCAGGGCGCGGTGAGGGCGAGCAGCAGCGTGAGGCCGGCGAGCGGGTGCAATCGCCGCCACGGGCGGGCGTCACGCTCGATGAGCGTGTAGACGATGAGCGTGCCCCCGGCCAGCACGCCGACCACGATGCCCTTGGAGAGCACCGCGAGTGCGGCCAGCCCCCAGGCGGCGAGCATCCAGCGCCGCTCATCCCCCGAGGCCTGTGGGGCGACCTGCGCGCGCGTGAAGGCGAACAGCGCCGCGGTCAGCCAGAAGGTGAACCCGGCATCGAGAAGATTGAGATGACTCACCACGAGGAAGTAGGGACTCACGGCGAGCGCCAGCAGCGCGGCAGCTGCGGCCGAACGTCCGTACAGCGCGCGCGTCCAGGCGAAGGTCAGCCCGAGACAGCCAAATCCGAGCCCCACGGCCCAGAGCCGCGAGCTCCACTCGCTCACGCCGGCCAGCGCATACACCGTGGCGGTTGCCCAGTACTGCAGCGGCGGCTTCTCGAAGTACTTCAACCCGTCGAACCGCGGTGTCACCCAGTCACCGCTCGCCAGCATCTCGCGCGGGATCTCCGCGTAGCGCCCCTCGTCCGGATCCAGCATCGGGCGCAGCGGCGTGGTAGCGAACCACGCCACCGCGAGTATCGCCCACGCCGCCCATCCCAGGCCGCGCGCGCCGCGCGCACTGTGCGCTTCGCTCGCCAACCTATATGCCGGCGGCGAGCGCTGCCGCGCGTGAGCCGAAGCCTTCCTGCTTCACGTAGTAATCGATGGTGCGCCGCATGGCCGTATCCATGTCGGTCGTCGGCCGCCAGCCGAGATCGCGCTTCGCCGCCTCGATGTTGGGCACGCGCACCTGGATGTCCTGGTAGTACTTGCCGTAGTAGTCGCCGGCCGACACGTCGAGGATCTCGGTGGCGCGGGCGTTGTCGCGCAGCACCGGGAACTCCTGCGCGATGCGGATGGTGCGCTGCGCGAGATCGCGGATCGAGATGCAGTTGCCCGGGTTGCCGATGTTGAAGATGCGCTGGCTGGCACGTCGCTCGGCATTCTCAAGAATGATCAGCAGGCACTCGATCGCATCGTCGATGTAGGTGAAGGAGCGCTTCTGGCTGCCGCCGTCCACCAGCTTGATCGGCCGGCGGTACAGCACGTTGGAGAGGAACTGGGTGAACACGCGCGAGCTCCCCTCCTTCGGCTCCTCGGGATTGTCGAGGTTCGGCCCGATGAAGTTGAAAGGCCGGAACAGCGTGTAGTCGAGGTTGTCGCGCACCCCGTAGGCGTAGATGACGCGGTCGAGCATCTGCTTGGAGCAGGCGTAGATCCAGCGCTGCTTGTTGATCGGGCCGTACGTCAGCGGGCTCGCCTCCTCATCGAGCACCGAGTCCGGCGACATGCCGTAGACCTCGGAGGTGGAGGGAAAGATGAGGCGCTTGCCGTACTTGACGCACTGGCGCACCACCGCGAGGTTGGCTTCGAAGTCGAGCTCGAATACCCGCAGCGGGTGCGTCACGTACTGCGCGGGATTGGCGATCGCTACCAGCGGCACCACCACGTCGCACTTCTTGACGTGATACTCGACCCACTCCTTGTTGATGGTGATGTCACCTTCCACGAAATGAAAGCGGTCGTTTTTCTTCGCCAGCTCCCCGAGCTTGTTGTCCGTGAGGTCCATGCCATAGACCTCCCAGTCGCGGGCGCGCAGGATCGCATCGGTGAGCGCGCTGCCGATGAAGCCGTTCACGCCCAGAATCATGATCTTCAGTGCCATAGATGGTCCCCGCCGAAGCCTTCAGTCCGCTGCCAACAAAGCAGGATATTTTACCAGTTATTCAGGCATTTGGCCCCGTTTGGGGCTCAGGCAAGCAACCCCCGCAGCGCCCGCGCGTAGCGGCCCTCGATGGCGGCTCGGTCGCGGTGGCACCCGCCGCTCACCACCTTCACCCCGGCCCGCCACACGCAGTCGATGAGCTCGCGGCCGCCACAGAAGATCCAGCTGTCGAGCAGCTGATCCTGAGCGCGTCCAAGGAGCTGCGGCTGATCGGCCGCGAGCGTCACCACATCGAGCGGCGCGCCCGCCGTCAGGCCGGTTGCCGGCTGCCCGAGCGCCTGGCGGCCCCCGGCGAGCGCCGCATCGAACAGCGTCCGGCCGGTCGAGGCGCCTGGAGCCGCGAGCACATTGCGCGCCCGGTGTGCGAGGCGTTGTGAGTACTCGAGCGTGCGCAGCTCCTCAGCGGCATCCACGCGCACGTTGGAGTCGCTGCCAACGCCGATACGGCCCCGCGCGCTGAGAAAGGCAGCCGCCGGAAAGATGCCGTCGCCGAGATTGGCCTCGGTCACCGGACAGAGGCCAACGACCGCGCCGCGCGCGGCGATGCCGTGCAGCTCGCCTTCGGTGGCATGCGTTGCGTGCACCAGGCACCAGCGCTCATCGACCGGCGCGCTCTCCAGGAGCCAGGCCACGGGACTCGCGCCGCACCACTGGCGGCACTCCTCAACCTCGCGCAGCTGCTCGGCAATGTGCAGGTGAATGACGCCGCCGTCCGCCAGACGGATCACGGCAGCGAGCTCCTCGGGCGTGACGGCGCGCAGGCTGTGAGCTGCGACCCCGACGTGCCCGAACGGCACGGCCGCAACCGCGCGGCGGCTCGCCTCGACGATGCGCGCGAAGCCCTCCGGGTCGTTGATGAAGCGCCGCTGCCGCTGCGCGGGTGCGCCGCCACCGAAGCCGCCATGTGCGTACAGCGTCGGCAGCAGCGTCAGCCCGATGCCGGTGCTGGCTGCCGCCGCCGCGACCCTGCTGGCGAGCTCACCGGGGTCGGCGAACGGCGTGCCGTCGCGGTCATGGTGCAGATAATGAAACTCCCCGACATGGGTGAAACCCGCCTCGAGCATGTCGATGAAGGCGAAAGCGCTCAGCGCCTCGAGCTGCTCCGGGTCGAGCCGCTCGACGAAGCGGTACATGAGCTCGCGCCAGGTCCAGAAGCTGTCGGCCTCGCGCCCGCGCCGCTCGGTGAGCCCCGCCAGGCCGCGCTGGAATGCATGGCTGTGCAGGTTGCCGAGACCCGGAAGGGCGATCCCGTGGCGCTCGTCGCCCGCGGCGGGCGTGATACCGGTCTGAACGCGCTCGATGCGTCCGTCGCTCGCCGTCAGGCGTACGTCCCGCGCCCATCCCTGCGGCAGCAGCGCCGACTCAAACCACAGGCTCGCCATGGCGTACATTATATGGATGAGCCCTGCGGACACGACATCATGGCTTCAGGTCACGCGCGGCGCGGCGCCGCTGGTCGTGTCGATGCCGCATACCGGCACCGAGATCCCGGCCGATATCGAGCCGCGCCTGCAATCCCTGTGGCTGGCGCGCAAGGACACCGACTGGTGGATCGAGCGGTTGTATGACTTCGCGCCCGGGCTCGGCGCCACCGTGATCCGCACCCGCATGTCACGCACGGTCATCGATCCCAACCGCGACCCCTCGGGTGTGTCGCTGTACCCCGGACAGACCACCACCGAGTTGTGTCCGACCGCCACCTTCGACGGCGAGCCGCTGTATCGGGCCCGCGAAGCGCCCGGGCCCGAGGAGATTGCGGCGCGCCGCGCCACCTGGTTCGAGCCCTATCACCGCGCGCTGCGCGGCGAGATCACGCGGCTGCGCCAGAAGCACCAGCAGGTGGTGCTGTACGACTGCCACTCGATCCGCTCGCAGCTACCGCGGCTGTTCGCCGGCGTGCTGCCCAACTTCAACCTCGGAACCCACTCGGGTGCGAGCTGCGCGCCGCAGCTGACGGCCCGACTCGAGGCACTGTGCGATGCCACGGCCTTTTCGCGCGTCACCAATGGCCGCTTCAAGGGCGGCTATACCACGCGCCACTATGGCCGCCCAGCGGACGGCGTGCATGCGGTGCAGATGGAGCTCGCCTGCCGCGGCTACCTGCGCGAGCCCGGCGGCAGCGTCAAGCCCGCCGACTGGCCCTGCGAGTACGACGACGCGACGGCAGCGCCACTGCGCGCGGTGCTGCAGCGGCTGCTCGATGCCTGCGTGAGCTTCGCGACAGAGTAATGAATCTAGAAGCGGAATCCGACGCGCAGCGCGATGAACTCGGTGGGTGCATTGGTCTCGATGCGCTCAAAGCGCGGCTCGACGAACCACGCCTGCCCGCCCGGCAGAGCGAAGTCAATTCCCGCACCGGCATTCCACGCGAACTTGGTAACGTCGCTGCTGGCGACGATGTCGTGTCCGCCGCCGGGACCGCAGAAGAACGAATCGCAGAAGAAGCCGTTCTGCGTGAGCTCGATACGGCGGTAGCCGACACCGACGCCGCCGAGCGCATACACGTGCACCCACGGGTTGATGGGCGTGCGCAGCACGCCGTCGGCGAATCCGGTGACGGTCTGCATCGAGCCGTTGTCGATCGGCGTGCCGGTCGCCGCCTCGTTGGCGTTGATGAAGCTGCTGGTTGCCTCCGAGCGGGCGTAGTTCACCTCGAAGCGCAGGCCGAATGGCACGCCCGGCTGGGGCATGATGTTCACTCCGCCGCCGAACGTGAAGCCATTGTTGAAATCGCTCGCAGCGTCACCCTCGGTGATGCTCGTGCCGCCGTCGATAAACCATTGCACCGGACGCTCGCCGTAGTATCCGGGGTACTGCTGCGCAAATGCCGGTACGGCGAAACCTGACAACACGGTCAGGACCAGGAGCGGAGCGGCCGGGCGGAGGTAGGTGTTCATGGGCTGCATCATCCTTTGCTGTTGCTGAATCGCGACTGAATGTATCCCTCGCGCGCCATGGCGCGCGCACTGACACATTGGACAGCCGCTGCGGCTAAGGGTTGCGCATGCGCTGCAGCCGGCGGCGCAGCGCGGCGGCCAGCTCATGCACCTCGCCGATCCCAAGCGCGGCGGCACACAGGAAGAACGCCGCGGCCGCGCATCCGATGACAAGCGTGAGGCTCGCGAGCTTGGGCCAGAAGCTCTGCACGGCCCAATCGGACAGCAGCAGCTGTCCCCCGCCCCAGGCGATCGCGAGCAGCACCAGCGAGGCGAGCGCTACGCGTGTCAGCAGCGCCAGCATGGCGCGCGACTCGAGCCGGCCCAGGTGCGCGCGCATGAGGAAGTACAGGATCAGGAAGTTGCTGGTCGCGACGCAGGCGGTGGAGAACGCGAGCCCGCGATGACCCCAACCGAGCTGCAGGGTGAAGACCCAGTTGAGCAGCAGATTGACAGCCACGGCGATGCAGCTCACGACCATCGGAGTCTTGCGGCGCCCGATCGCATAGAAGGCGTTCACCAGCACCTTGAGCGCCGCGTAGCCGCTTAGCCCGAGCGCGTAGTATTGCAGCGCCCCGGCCGCCTCCCGCGTCTCGTGGGCGTGGAACTTTCCGTGCTGATACAGCACCGACATGATCGGCTCGGCGAGCACGATGAGGCCGATGCTGGCGGGGATCGTCATCAGAAAAGCGAGCCGCATGCCACGCGCCAGCTCGCTGCGAAAGCCCGTATGGTTACCGGTGGCCGCCATGCGCGCCAGCAGCGGCAGTGCCACGGTGCCAAGTGCCACGCCGAAGATGCCGAGCGGCAGCTGCATCAGACGGAACGCAATCGTCAGCCAGAAGGTCGGTCCGTTACCGAGCTGCGAGGCGAATATCGAGTTGACGAGCACGTTGACCTGGGTGGTGCTGGCGGCGATCACCGACGGGCCCATGAGGCCCAGGATCGCGCTCACTCCGGGATCCCGCCATTGCCAGTCGGGGCGGAAGCGGTAGCCGAGCCGCGCGAGCGCCGGCAACTGCACGCCAAGCTGCAGCGCGCCGCCGATGAGCGTCCCGATCGCGAGCCCGAGGATGGCGCGCGGGCCGAAATGCGGATCGAACCAGTACCCCAACACGACACCGGCGATGATCGAGCCCAGGTTGAAGAAGCTCGAGGCCATGGCCGGCACGCCGAACACGTTGCGTGCATTCAGCATTCCCATGACCAGCGCCGCGAGCGACACCAGCAGGATGAAGGGGTACATGATGCGCGTCAGAGTGACGGTGAGCGCGGCCTTCTCCCCCTCGAAACCCGGCGCCAGCAGCGCGACCAGCCACGGCGCGCAGACGATGCCGAGTACCGTGATCGCGCTCAAGGTGATCGCCGTCAGCGTGGCCACCTTGTTGGCCAGCCGCCAGGCGGCGGCCTCACCCTCGGTCACTACGGTCTTGCTGAAGGTGGTGACGAAGGCGGTCGACAACGCGCCTTCGGCGAACAGATCACGCAGCAGGTTGGGGATGCGGAAGGCGATGGTGAACGCATCCATGATGAGCCCACCGCCGAACAATGCGGCGAAGATCTGCTCGCGGGCCAGGCCGAGGATGCGGCTGCATAGCACCGCCAGCCCGATAATGCCGGCGGCCTTGGTGTTGAGTCTTTCGGCGCGCAGCTGCGCGCCGTCGGCGCTCAGCGGGCCCTTGTCGCCGGGTGGCATGCGGTTGCCACGGTACCACCCGGCGAGGTGTGGCGCGAGCTAGTGGCCGCCGCCCCCGATGCGCCAGGTGGCCGTGATGCCGACCGTGAGCGGACGGAACGTGTAGACGTTCTGCTGCTGCGAGGGCGATCCGGCCGGGTTGTAGGGGTCCAGCTGCCCGAGCGCGAAGTTGGTCACCGTGTGCGAGTTCAGCAGGTTGTCGATGAAAGGCGCAATCTGCCACTCACCGATGTCGATGCCGGCACGGAGCGACACGAAGTTGGTCGCCGGCAGCGTGTAGCTCCCCGGTATGTACTGCGACGAGGCCGGGTCCTGCACCGCCGCGAGCCACGGATTGCGGCTCTGGTAGGTGTAGTCGAGGCGGATGAAGGCCTCGTGCTGCGCGATGTTGAAGCGGAACTCCGGACCGATCGACACCGTCCAGGGCGGATTGGTGCCCGGCGCATAGTCGGTGGCCGCCTGTCCGGAAATGGCATCGCCGTTGAGCGCCAGCGGCGGGGCGCCCGCAGCGGGCGGCGCTGAGTTCGCGGTATAGCGCGCGTCCGTATAGCCGACCGCAAGGTCCATGAACAGCGGCCCCACTGCCAGCTCCGCCTGCAGGTCGAAGCCCTTGGCGACCGCGGTGCCGAGATTGTCGGTGAACTGCAGGCCGCAGCTGCCGGCGACGTACACGCTCTGTTGGATGTTGTTCCACTTGATGTAGTAGACGCTGGTGGCGACGCGCAGCACGCCGCCGAAGGCGTTCTTCGCGCCGATTTCGTAGTCCTGCGTGGTGTCGGGGCGGTAGATGAGCGGCGCCCCGTTGGGGAACCCCTGGGTCGTCAGGTCGGTGCTGCAGTAGCTCGGCAGCTCCGGGTTGCCGCCGCCGACGCGGTAGCCCTTGGCGTAGGTCGCGTAGTACATGTTGTTGGGATCGGCCTGGAACGACAGGCTCACCTTCGGCGTGTTGGGATTGGAGCTGGTCGATGCCGAGCGACCGACGCCCGGAATCTGCTCCTCGACGCCATTCACCAGCACCGGCGTCGGGCCGTAGTTCTCGAGACCGTCGGCGTAATTCCTGATGTCGAAGGTGGCGTGCGACACGCGCTCGCCGAGCGTCAGCCGCAGCCGTTCGGTGAGCGCGTAGTTGAGCTCGCCGTAGAGGGCGATCTGCTTATCGAACGTCGTGTTGCTGTTGTAGTAGATGTCGCAGGCGGGAATGGCCGTATAGGTGCCGACGCCATTGCACGAGTACGGGACCACCGTGTTGCCGTTGACGTCGCTGTAGTAGAAGAGCGAGCTTGCCGGCTCGCCGTACAGATAGTTGAAGAAACTGTTGATCCGCGGGTCCTTGAGCTCCTCGATGCTGCCCTCCTTGGCCAGCTGCCAGAACGCGCCCACCGTCCAGTGCAGCTTCTCGGTCGGGTCCGCCGACTGCCAGCGGATCTCCTGCACGTAGCTGTCCTGGGTGTTGGTCATGACGTTGGGCGTCGAATAGTTGCCGAAGCCGGCGGGCAGATGCAGCCCGTTGGCATCGAGCAGCGGATACCAGGCACACGGCGGCGTGGCCGGTGGCGACACGCCGCAGCCGAGCCCGCCGGTGAGCGGGTTACTCGGCCATCCGAGGCTCTGGTAGAAAGCCATGTCGTACACGGTGCCCTGGTAGCCGGTGTACTCCTTGCGGTGGTAGTACGAGGTGTTGGAGATGATCGCGGACTTGGCGAGGTCCCACTCGAGCTTGAGCGCCGGCAGGACGTATTGGTCCGGATCCGGGATGCGCTCCGGAGTGGCGGTGTTGAACACGCCGTCGCCCGGGTTCGAGTACGCCGGCCAATAGGTCGGCTGATCGTGCTCCTGGCGGTTCTGATAGAGGATGCTGGGCGTTGCGGTGAAGCCGCTGACCGGCTGCCAGAGGCCCGCAACACGCAGCACCAGCGTATGCGAGTAGTTGACGTTGTGCGCGGTGGTGGCATCAGTGGTCGGATCGACCCGATCGATCCAGCCGCCGTCGTAGCGATACCAGGCGCTGGCGCGCCAGCCGAACACGTTGTCGACCACCGGGCCACCGTGCGCGACGCCGAACTCGTAACTCGGCTGGCCAGATTCCGTATAGGAAGCCTCGGTGCGCACGTAGGTGCTGTCGGTGGTGAGGCTCGGCTGCGTCAGAATGTAGCGCACCGTGCCACCCTCGGAGCCCGAGCCGAACAGCGTGCCCTGTGGGCCGCGCAGCACTTCGACGCGCTCCAGATCGAAGGTCTTCGGCAGCGTGTCGTCGGGATTGAAGCCGACGCTGCGCATCTGGATGGGAGTGTCGTCAATGTAGATACCGGTGGTTCCGGCGCCCGCGGAGGACGAGATACCGCGGATTGAGATGGCGTTGGTGCCGGAGTTATCAATCGTGACACCCGGCACGAAGCGCACGATGTCCTGCATGTCCTTGATGCCGCGGTCGTCCATGTCGGATTGCGTCAGCGCCGAGACGCTGATGGGCACCTTGCTGAGGGACTCCTCGCGGCGGGTTGCCGTGACCACAACCTCCTGCAGCGGCCGCTCCGCTTCGCCGGTGGCCGGCGTCGCGGCGGCGGCGGCGGCGGCCGCGTCGTCGGCGCGCGCCGCGCCGGCCGGCAGCAGCACCGCGCACAGCAGCGTCAGCGCGATCGTCAGGGCGTGAGTTTGCAGTGACTTCGTCATGGGCCTCTCCCCTTCGCTCTCTCGATTCATGAGTGCAGCAGCACCGCGGCATCCGCGGTCCAGCTGACGAACACTTCATCGCTCCAGTCGATCGCCAGCTCGGAGGTGCGCCGCTCGTTCTGCGCGAACGCCGTGATCAGCTTGCCGCTCGCCGTCTTGATGCGGTAAGTCGAGCGGTTGCCGAGGTAGCCGAGCTCCCACACCGTGCCGCGCAGCTGATTGACGCGCGTGCCGCCGGCGGGCTCCTTGCCGAGCCGGATCTTCTCCGGGCGCAGCGCCACCCAGACGCGCTGCCCCGGCGTGCACGAGCCGCTCGCATCGACCAGCAGCTCGCAGCCGGTCTCGGCGCAGTGCACGGTGATGAGTCCCGGCTGCGCGGCCGTCACCGTGCCCTCGAAGAGATTGGTGGTGCCGACGAAGTCGGCGACGAAGCGGCTGGCCGGAAACTCATAGATCTCAGATGGCGTGCCCACCTGCACCACGCGGCCGTGGTCCATGACCGCGATACGGCTCGCAAGCGCCATGGCCTCGTCCTGGTCGTGGGTCACGACGATGAAGGTGATACCGAGCTTGTATTGCAGATCCATGAGCTCGAACTGCGTCTGCTCGCGCAGCTTCTTGTCGAGCGCCGACAGTGGCTCATCGAGCAGCAGTACCTTGGGCCGGCGGATGAGTGCGCGCGCCAGCGCGACGCGCTGGCGCTGGCCGCCCGAGAGCTGGTGCGGCTTGCGGGCCGCCACCTGTGTGAGCTGCACCATCTCGAGCGCCTCGTGAATGCGGCTCTTGCGCGTGGCGGCATCCATCTTCATGCGACTGATGCCGTAGCCGACGTTGCGCTCCACCGTCATGTGCGGAAAGAGCGCGTACGACTGAAACATCATGTTCACCGGCCGCTCGTAGGGCGGCACGCCGCTCATGGCCGCGCCGTCGATCAGGATGCGGCCGCTGGAGGGCTCGGCAAAGCCGGCCAGCATGCGCAGCAGCGTGGTCTTGCCGCAGCCGGACGCGCCGACCAGCGCGAACATCTCGCCGCGATAAATGCTGAGACTGATAGCGTCGACCGCGCTGAACGCGCCGTAGGTCTTGCTCACTCCCTCGATGACGATCTGCGGGCTGGCCTTGGGATCGAGCCACGGCCGGTCGGCAAGCTGCTTCTGCTGGGTGGCGATCATGGCAGCTTCCCTAGAAGTCCCCGGGCGGCGTAGCCCGGCGACGCTCCGGCGCGAAGAACGGGCGCTCGACCACGCGTGCGCTCACCACGCGCCGCTCCCACACCAGCTCGCGATTGAGGTAGATCTCCGCCCATACGGTGCTGCCGGTGGCGAAGTGCGGCGCCTCCAGCATGGCGAGCGCGAGATTGCGCTTGGTGGTCGGCGACCAGATCGCCGACGTCACGCTGCCCGCCTGGCGATGCAGCCCGCGATCGGAGTACAGCAGCGCGTTGTAGGCCGGCTTGTTGCCTTCGACGTCGAGGCCGACGAGGCAGCGCGTGATGCCGCGCCGCTGCTCATCGAGCAGCGCACGGCGCCCCGTGAAGTGACCCTTGCCGAAATCCACGAGCCACGCGAGCCCGAGCTCGAGAGGCGAGCGCTCCGTGCCGATGAAAACGGTGCGCTCGCTGGGAATGAAGTCGACATTCGGCAGCAGAAATCCCGCCTCGATGCGCGCGATGTTGAGCGCGCGCGAGCCGATGGCTCGGATCCCGAGCGTGCGGCCCGCCTCCATGAGCGCATCCCACACAGCTGCGGCGTCCGCGGGCGCCATCCACAGCTCGTAGCCCAGGTCACCCGTGAACCCGGTGCGCGACACCATGAGCTGTTCCGCACCCGGCAGCGCGAATGAGCCCAGCTCGAAGGGCTTGAGGCGCTCGACGCCCGCGACTCCCGCCTTGCGCAGCACCGCGCAGGAGGTCGGGCCCTGCAGCGCGAGCGCCGCCACCTCCTCGGTCACCTCGCCGATGTCGACATCGAAGCCGACCGCCGAGTCGAGCAGCCAGTCGAGCTGGCGCTCGGCGGTGCACAGGCGGTAGTCCCCGGGCGCAAAGCAGAACACCGTCCCATCGTCGATCAGCTTGCCGGCGTCGTTGCACCACACGCTGTAGGCCACCCTGCCCGGGCGCAGCTTGCCGAGGTCGCGGGTCATCAGCCGGTTGAGGAAGCGCAGCGCATCGGCGCCTGCGATCCGGTACTTTACCATCGGTGTCAGGTCGTAGACGGACGCCGCGTTGCGGATGGCGAAGTATTCCTGCTCGACGGTCGTGAATACGTCGACCGTCGTGTAGCCCGACCACGGGATATAGCTGTCGACCTGGCTTAAGGCACGCGCGCGCTCGTGAAACGGCGTCGGCAGCAGCGGGCGGCGGTAATGCGGTTCGCTCTCGGTGAGCATCTCAGGCCGCCTCCTTCATCAGCGCTCGGGCGGCGTTGCGTCCCGCGATCCCCATGACCCCGCCGCCGGGATGGCAACCCGCGCCGCACAGGTACAGACCCTCAACCGGCGCACGATACTGCGCCACGCCGGGAACCGGCCGCAGCATGAAGAACTGATCGAGCGCCAGCTCGGCATGATGCCAGTGGCCGCCGGTGATGCGGAACTCGCGCTCGATGTCGGTGGGCGTCAGAAGCTCGGCATGGCGCACGCGCGCACGCAGCCCGGGCGCGAGTGTCTCCAGCGTATCGAGCAGCAGGCTGGTGAACGGCTCGCGCCCCTGCGTCCAGCCCGCCGCGAGCGTGTACGGCGCGTACTGCGCGATGACCGAAATCACGTGACTGCCGTGCGGCGCAAGCGCTGCGTCGGCGGCGGTCGGCACCGTGATCTCGAGCATCGGCGCGGCGGAGAACTCGCCGTATTTCGAGTGGTTGTAGGCGCGCTCGATGTGCTCGGGTGATGGCGCCCAGAGCAGCCGGCTGCGCAGCGCCGTTGCGGCGAGACCCGGGAACTGCGGCGGTCCATCGAGCGCCACGTGCAGCTTGGCCGCGAGTCCCCGCGAGCGCACGTGCACGATGCGGCGCACGAATCCGGCATCGAGATGCTCCGGCCCGAGCAGCCGCAGGAAGGTGGTCTTCGGATCGGCACTCGACACGACGGCGCCGGCGAGAATCTCCTCGCCCGATTCCAGCACCACTCCCGCGGCGCGGTCCGCTCGCACCACGATGCGCGCGACGCCAGCGCTCATGCGGATCTCGGCGCCCGCGGCCGCCGCCGCCCCAGCCAGTGCCTGCGACACCGCGCCGAGCCCGCCCGCGGGCTGCGCGAGTCCGCCGCCCTCGCCCGCCGCGGCCGCCAGCCGATACAGCAGCGTGAACACCGTACCGGGGGAGCGCGGGCCGTAGTTGCTGCCGAGCACCGCATCGAACGCCAGCGCGCCCTTAAGGAGCGGCGCTTCGAAGTGCTCCTCGAGCAGATCGTGCACGCACATGCCACCGATGCGTAGCAGTTCCCGCATGTCGCGCCGCCCCATGGTACGCAGCCGCCAGCCGAGTCCGAGGAGCGTGCGGCGGTCCGCCCATGCCGAAGTGGCGAGCCGTGGAGGCGTGATGCCAAGCACCGGTGCCAGGGCCGCGGCCAGCCGCTGCAGATGCTCGCAGTAGGCGCCGTAGGCGGCGGCGTCGGCCGGCGTGCAGCCGCGCGGCACCCCCCCGGCAGGGTCATCGAGCGTGAGGTGCGCGCCATCCGGGGCGAGTGCCACCGTCGGCATGCGCTCGGCGGCGAGCTTAAGTCCATGCGCGGGGAGCCCGAGCTCGCTCATCAGACTGCCGGGCATCAGGTGCAGAAGATGCGCGCAGGCCGAGACGCGAAAGCCGGGCGCAAACTCGCGCGTCACCGCCGCCCCGCCCACCTGCCCGGCGGCCTCGAGTACCAGCACCGAGCGCCCGGCGCGCGCCAGGTAGGCCGCGCAGGTGAGACCGTTGTGACCGCCGCCGATCACGATGCAGTCGTAGCGCGTCCCGGCGGCGCCGCTCATGTGCTCCTCCCGAGATCGCCAAGGATGGTGCGCGCCGCATTGGCACCCGGGGCGCCCATGACGCCGCCGCCCGGGTGCGTGCTGGCCCCGCACAGGTACAGACCCTCAAGTGGCGTGCGGTATTGGGCGTAGCCCGGGATCGGGCGGTTGAACAGCAGCT
Source organism: Steroidobacteraceae bacterium (assembly GCA_035568235.1). Taxonomy (GTDB): domain Bacteria; phylum Pseudomonadota; class Gammaproteobacteria; order Steroidobacterales; family Steroidobacteraceae; genus 13-2-20CM-66-19. The sequence goes on from DATMOK010000010.1 coordinate 65,613, forward strand.
GATCGAAGGTGAGCTCGCCCTGGAAGATGTTGCCCTCGGTGAGGCCGACCTCGTTCTCGATGTCCTGGGGCGTGCGGATCTCGGCGTGCAGGATCAGGTTACGGAAGTTGGGGCTGTGACGCGCGATCGCCGCGATCACGGTCTCGCCGAACGCGGCGCGTTTGGCGGGCGTCCATTCGCCGTCGGCGAGCCGATAGGGGCAGTACTGCACGAACACCGACATGTAGTGTTTGCCGTCGGGAGCCATGGTGGGATCAATCTGCGACGGGATCAGCATGTCGACGTACGGGGCGCGCGACCAGCGGCCTTCCTTCCAGTCGTCGTAGCCGCGCTCCAGCATGTCGATGGTGTCGGTCACGTGCATGTCGCCGCGCGTGCAGGGCGAGCCCGCCGGTATGGCCGGAAACTGCGGCAGGCCGTCGAGTGCGATGTTGAGCTTGCCGGAGGAGCCGCGGATCTTGAACCTTCGGACCTGCTCGAGAAACTCCGCCGGCAGCTGCTTCGCATCGATACTCTCGAGGAAGGTGCGCTTGACGTCCAGGTTCGACACCACGAGCGCGGCCCTGATCTCCTCGCCGCCGGCGAGCCGTACCCCCGTGGCACGCCCGTTGCTCACCAGGATGCGCTCGACCGGCGCCTCGGCGCGCACCGCACCGCCGCTCGCCTCGAGCGACTGCGCGAGCGCGCGGGTGATGGCGCCCATGCCGCCGCGCGCAAAGCCCCAGGCCCCCACCGCCCCATCGATGCTGCCCATGTAATGGTGCAGCAGCACGTAGGCGCTGCCGGGGGAGCGCGGCCCGAGCGCGGTGCCGATGATCGAGCTGCCGGCCAGATGCGCCTTGACGATCTCGCTCTCGAAGTACTCGTCCAGCATATCCGCGCAGCTCATGGTGAAGAAGCGCAGCAGGTCGTAGAGGCGCTCCTCGCCGAGGCGATAGAAATGGCGGCCGAGCCACACGAGCTCCTTGAGATCACGCGGCCGGAATGAGGTCGGGTCCGGCGGCGTGCGCAGCAGCAGCGGCTTGATGAAGCGGCAGATGCGCAGCATGTCGCGCACGAAGCGGTCATACGCTTCCGCGTCGCGGCGCGAATGGCGCGCGATCTCGCGCCGCAGCGCGTCGTGATTGTCGTACAGCGCGAGATGCTCGCCGGTGCGCATCAGCGTACAGCCACCCTCGTAGGGGATGATCTGCAATCCGAAGCGCGGCAGCTCGAGACCGCGGATGATCTCGGTGCGCAGCAGGCTGCAGACGTACGAGCAGTTGGAGTAGGTGAAGCCGTCGTACAGGCGGCGGCTCACCGCCGCGCCGCCGATGTAGGAGTTGCGCTCCAGCACCAGCACATCGAGGCCGGCGCGCGCCAGGTAGCAGGCGGCCACGAGCCCGTTGTGCCCGGCGCCGACGACGATGGCGTCGTGGCGCTCGCGCGGCGCGCGGCTCATCGACCTCCCCCGGGATGCATGCTCAGGCCGGGACGCGCCGTGTAGTGCCGAGTGCGTTCAGCGTGCGATCGATGGCGATCTCGAAAGCGGCGAGGGTGTCCTTGAGGCACGCATCGTCGTGCGCCGCCGACACGAACCACGGCTCGCGCGAGTCGGGCTCGCACAGGATGCACTCATCGTGCAGCACCTTCGCGGTCGCGTCGTAGAAGGTGTAGTCGCTCCCCTTCCAGTCGCGGTAGGTGCGCGGCGGGTCGTGCGCGAAATACAGTCCGCTCATCGAGGGATGACCGACGAAGCTGTGGGCGATGCCGCGTGCCTTGAGAATTGAGCTCATGCCGCTGCGCAAGCGGCTGCCGTAGGCGGCGAGGCGCTCGAGCGCATCCGTCTCATCGAGGATCTGGAGCGTCTTCGCCGCCGCGGCCAGCGACACCGGGTGCGCCGTGTAGGTGCCACCGTGCGCCACACCGCGCCCGAGCTTGCGCATGATGTCCTCGCGCCCGGCCAGCACCGAGATCGGATAGCCGTTGGCGAGCGCCTTGGCGAAGGTGCACAGGTCGGCCCGCACGCCGTACAGCTCCTGCACGCCACCGCGCGCCACACGGAATCCGGTCTTCACCTCGTCGATGATCATCACGACGCCGTAGCGGTCGCACAGCTCGCGCGCCGCGCGCACGTAAGACGGCTCGGCGGCGATGCCTAAGCAGTTGCCCATGATCGGCTCGACCAGCAGACAGGCGATCCGCGAGCCGTGCCGCTTCAGCACGTCCTCGAGCTGGTTGGCATCGTTCGCCTGCACGAAGTGCGCGAAGTTGCGGGTAGCAAGCGGCACGCCCTCGCTGTAGGGATAAACCTCGGGGGCGCCTTCCTGCTTCCACTTCTCCATCGGCGTGTACCACATGGCGGCATCGAACAGCCCGTGGTAGCTGCCCTCGAGGATCACGTAGTCGTCCTTCTTGGTGTAAGCGCGCGCCAGACGCAGCGCCGCCATCACCGCCTCGGTGCCGGAGTTCGAGAAGCGCACCAGCTCCGCGGCGGGCGCCATCTTCGCGATGCGCTGCGCGACTTCGTACTCCGCCTCGGTGGACAGCGCGAACACGCCGCCGACCTTCATGCCCTCGCGGGCCGCGGCGTCCACCCGCGCATCGGCATAGCCGAGGATCGACGGCCCATAGCCCATGCGGTAGTCGACGTACACGTTGCCGTCGAGGTCGGTGATCCGGGCGCCGCGGCCTTCCTTCACATAGATGGTGCGGTCCTCGCCCCAGTACCGGAAGTTGGACGCCACCCCGAGCGGCAGTCGCTTCAGCGCGCGCTGGAAGTGCTCGTGATTCCTGGTCATGGTTCTGGCCATGGCTGTAACCCGCTGAAAGATTGATTAATTTGTATTCGGGTCCGCGTTCCCGAGCGCGCAGACTATATGATCATATAGTTTTTTGCGCTAGAATTAAACAACCATATAGATCTTCAGACCGGGAGCCTTGCCATGAGCTCGACCGCCCTCCGCCCGGCCGACACCGCCGCAGCACCGCCCCGCTCACTCCCGGCCTGGGTGTACAACCACCCCGAGATGACCCGCCTGGAGACTGAGCGGATCCTCAAGCCGAGCTGGCAGATCGCCTGTCACATCAGTCAGATCCCACGCGCCGGCGACTACGTCACGTTCGAGCTCGGCGGCGACAGCGTGATCGTGCTGCGCGATGCGAGCGGCGCGGTGCGCGCGCTGCGCAATACCTGCCGGCATCGCGGCACACGGCTGCTCGAGGGGAGCGGTCACTGCTCCGGACGCATCACCTGCCCGTACCACGGCTGGACGTATCGCTACGACGGCTCGCTCCTCGCCACCCCGGCGCGCGACAGCTTTCCGAATCTCGATCTGCGCGAGCACAGCCTGGGTGTAGTGCACGTCGATATAACGCTCGGCTTCGTCTGGCTGTGCCTGGCGGATGAGGCGCCACCGCCGCCCTCGAAGGCGTGGGCACCGCTACAGGAGGAGCTCGCGCCCTACCGATTCGAGGAGCTCGTGCCCGTGCAGCCGCTCTTCCAGGAGATCTGGCAGGTCGACTGGAAGATCGCCATGGACAACTACCTCGAGTCCTATCACGTGCCGATCGGGCATCCGGGACTCAACCGCATGTTCACGCCCGATTACGAGGACCAGCGCGGCGTACCCGGCATCGCGCGCGGTATCAGCTGGATGCGCGAGACGCCCTCCTCGCGCTGGAGCGAGCGCATGTATCAGAAGCATGTTGGCGAGGTGACGGCCGCGCACCTGCCGGAGCGCGAGCGGCGCAGCTGGCGTTTCTACAGCTACCTGCCCAACCACGGCATCGACGTGTTCCCCGAGCAGATCGACTTCTTCCAGGTGCTGCCGCGCGGGCCCGGCACGGCACTGATCAGGAGCGCCTCCTTCGGGCTGCCCGACGAGCGGCGCGAGATGCGCCTCGTCCGCTGGCTCGGCAACCGCATCAACATGCAGGTCAACAACGAGGATCGCGAGCTGTGCGAGCGGCTGCAGCGCGGCATCGCCGACAGCCACTACCGGCCCGGACCGCTGTCGCAGATCGAGACCTGGATGCTCGAGTTCCACAACCTGCTGCGCGCGCGCATCCCCGAGGTGCGCCTCGCCAACGCGCCGGCGCGCTTCGCTTAGATGCCGCGCGCCAGCACCGTCGTGTCGGGCACCCCAGCCGCAACCGCCCCGCATGCGGCTCCGGAGGAGGACAGTCCGCGCCCCGGACGCGTGCGCGCACGGCAGCGCCTGATCGAGGCGTGCATCTCGGCGCTGCATATCTACGGGCCCTCGCGGACCACCGTGAGCCGCGTCGTGGCGCTCGCCGACCTCTCCCCCGGGATCGTGCGCTTCTACTTCCACTCCAAGGCGGCGATGCTGGTGGCGGCGCTGCAGTATCTGGCCACCGAGTTCGAGGAGCGGGTGCTGAAGCCGGTCGCCGCGCTCAAGCACTCCCCGGTCGTCGCGCTGGGGCTGCTGGTCGAGCTGTACCTCGACGCCGAGATTGCCAGTCCGCGCAAGGTGTCGGTGTGGTACTCGTTCTGGGGCGAGGCGAGCTCGCGCCAGGAATATCTCGACATCTGCGGGGGCAAGGACGAGGACTTCGCGGCGCTGGTGCGCGAGCTCACCGCCACCCTCATCGAGCAGACCGGCGCCACCCACCTGGATGCCGATGGCGTGGCCCTCGGGCTCATCGGCGTACTCGAGGTGCTGTGGCAGGGCATCGCCTTCCAGAGCGAGGCGAACCTCGACCGGCGTGCCGGCGTGGCGCGCGCCCTCGCCTATCTGCGCTCGGTGTTTCCGGGCCAATTCCCGGGCCCGGTGCGCGAGCACGGCGGGCGGGCAGGCGCCGAGCGGCGCTCCTGAGGCGCGCGCGACCCGCTGCGCTGCCCCGCGGTTCTACCGGGCCGCCGCGTTATCCCGCACAATAGCGGCCGGCGTGACCGACGAAGCGCGCACACCATGAGAACAACGACGGGCGCGGGGCGCTGGCTGATCATCCTGCCGCCGCTCATCTTCCTGCTGCTGTTCTTCCTCATTCCATTCGCGTTCGCCTTCAAGATCAGCTTCGCGGAGACCGCGGCGCGCGTGCCGCCGTTCACCGACGTCGTGAGCTGGACGCATGCCCATGGTCTTAAGCTCGCGGCGACGCTCGCCAACTATCGCTATCTCGTCACCGACGAGCTGTACGGCGCGGCTTACCTGTTCTCGCTCCGCACCGCCTTCTTCTCAACGCTGATCTGCCTCGCGCTGGGCTACCCGATGGCGTATGCGATCGCGCGCGCCCCGCGCAGCACCCAGAGCGTGTTGCTGCTCATCATCATGCTGCCCTTCTGGACCTCGTTCCTGCTGCGCGTGTATGCGCTCGAGGCCATCATCCGCGACAACGGCCTGCTGAATACGGTGTTGCTCGACCTGGGGCTGATCACGAGCCCGCTGCGCATCATGCGCACCAATCTCGCGGTGTATCTCGGCATCATCTACTCCTACCTGCCGTTCATGGTGCTGCCGCTGTTCGCCACCCTGGAGAAGCTCGACGGCACGCTGCTCGAGGCCGCCGCCGACCTCGGCAGCCCGCCATGGCGTGCGTTCCTCGACGTGACGCTGCCGCTCTCGGTGCCGGGGATCATCGCCGGCTCGATGCTGGTGTTCATACCGGCGGTGGGCGAGTTCGTCATCCCCTCGCTCCTCGGCGGACCCAACAACCTGATGATCGGCCGCGTGCTGTGGGATGAGTTCTTCGGCAACCACGACTGGCCGGTGGCCTCCGCGGTCGCGATCGCTTTCCTGCTGCTGCTGGTCGGTCCGATCGCGATCTATCAGTACTACAACGTGCGCCAGCTCGAGGCCTGAGGAGCCATGGAACACCGCTCGTCGCTGTTCCCCTTCACCGTGCTGTGCTTTGGCATCGCCATCCTCTACATCCCGATCGTGGTGCTGATCGGCTACTCCTTCAACGCCTCACCGCTGGTCAACGTGTGGGGCGGCTTCTCGACTGCCTGGTACGGAGCGCTGTGGCACAACCGCCAGCTGCTCGAGGCCGCAGGCCTGTCGCTCGAGGTGGCGGTGAGTGCCTCCACCGTCGCGGTGATCCTCGGCACCCTGGCGGCGGTCGCGCTGGTGCGCTTCCGGCGCTTCCGCGGACGGCTGCTGCTCACCGGCATGGTGAATGCGCCGCTCGTGATGCCGGAGATCATCACCGGCATCACGCAGCTGCTGCTGTTCGTCTCGATGGTGCAGCTGCTGTCCTGGCCGCACCGCGGCTTCACGACCATCGTCATCTCGCACGTCACATTCTGCACCGCCTACGTCACGATCACGGTGCAGGCGCGACTCGCGAGTGCCGACCGCTCGCTCGAGGAGGCGGCGATGGATCTGGGGGCGGGACCGGCGCGCGCCTTCCTCGAGATCACGCTGCCGATCATCGCACCGGCCATCGTCTCGAGCTGGCTGCTGTGCTTCACGCTGTCGCTCGATGACCTCGTGATCTCGAGCTTCGTCTCCGGCCCGGGCGCCAGCACCCTGCCGATGGTGATCTACTCGAAGGTGAAGCTCGGCGTGAGCCCGGACATCAACGCGCTCGCCAGTCTCATCGTCTGCCTGGTGGGGACGCTGATCCTCACCGCCGGCGCTGTCATGCGGCGTGCCGAACGGCGTCGCGCCCTCGAGACGCAGCTGGCCGCGCACCGAGCCTGAGCGCCGGCGGGCGGCTCTGGCCCGATGGACTACAGCGCCGTCTTGATCCGCGTCCAGGTCCGGGTGCGCAGCCGCTCGAGCTGCGGTGTGGCCTCGCGGGCGTGATACAGGCGCGCCTCGATCGCCGCGGTGGGATAGATCGTGGGGTCGTTGCGAATCTGCGGGTCGACGTACGGGTCGGCTGCGCGGTTGTCGTTGCCGTAGTGGATCTCGTTGGTAACCGCGGCGATGACGTGCGGCTGCAGCATGAAATTCAGGAAGCGGTGTGCGTTGTGCGGGTGGGGTGCATCCGCGGGAATCAGCAGCGCATCGAAGGTGCCGTTGGCGCCCTCCTTCGGCACGGTGAAGGCAAGATGCACGTCGACCCCCGCGGCGCGCGCGCGGGCGCGCGAGGTGGAATAGTCCGCCGACCAGGACATCGAGATGCAGAACTCGCCGTTGATGACCCCGTTCATGTATTCGGACGAGTCGAACGCCTTGACGTAGGGGCGCACCTTGAGCAGCAACTGCTCGGCCCTCTGGTAGTCCTCGGGTCGCGTCGTGTTCGGATCGAGGTGCAGGTAGTTGAGTGCCAGCTGCAACACGTCCTCGGACGAGTCGAGGAACGACACGCCACAGTCGGCAAAGCGCGCGATGATTTCCGGCTTGAAGATCATGTCGAGACTGTCGACGGGCGCATCCGGCATGCGCGCTTTGATGAGGTCGACGTTGTAGGCAAAGCCGTTCACGGCGTGCAGGTACGGCATGGCGTAGCGGTTGCCGGGGTCAGACACGGCCTCGATGGCGAGGGCGTGGCTGTCGAGGTTGCCCCAGTTGGGAAGCTCGGCGCGGTCGAGCGGCCGGTAGATCCCGGCCCTGATCTGGCGGGCGAAGAAGTCGGTCGCGGTACTCACCACGTCGTAGCCCGAGTCCCCCGCCATCATCTTCGCCTCGAGCACCTCATCGGAGTCGTAGGTGTCGTATTCGACCCGAATGCCGGTAGTGCGCTCGAACTCGGCGACCGTGTCCTTGCCGATGTAGTCCGCCCAGTTGTAGACGTGCAGCACGGGCTCCTCACGCGCCTGCTGCGCGCCCTGCCCACAGCCGCCGACCGCGAGCGCCCCGAGGAGCGCCGCGCCGATCGCGCCCGAGCGTCCCCTCACTACGCCTTCACCATCACGTGCCGTACGACGGTGTAGTCCTCGAGGGCGTACACCGACAGGTCCTTGCCATAGCCGGAGCGCTTGAAGCCGCCGTGCGGCATCTCGCTGACGGTGGCGAAGTGCGTGTTGATCCAGGTGGCGCCGTACTGCAGCCGGGCGGCGACCTGCATGGCGCGCGACACATCCCGGGTCCAGACCGAGGAGGCCAGGCCGTACTCGGAGTCGTTGGCCCAGCTGACCGCCTGCGCCGGATCGCTGAAGCGCGTCACCGACAGCACCGGGCCGAACACCTCGCGCTGCACGATCTCATCCGCCTGCAGGGCTCCGGCAATCACCGTCGGCTCAAAGAAGAAGCCGGCACCGCTGCGCTTCCTGCCGCCCGTGGTCACGGTGACGTGCGGCGCCGCGGCCGCCCGCTCCACCATGCCGGCGACCCGCTCGCGCTGCTTCTCGGAGATCAGCGGCCCCATCTCGACGCCCGCTTCCTGCTGGGTTCCCACCCGGATGGTGCGCACCGCGCTCGTCAGGTCGGCGACCAGCCGCTCGTAGATACCGGCGCCGGCGTACAGCCGGCAGGCCGCCGTGCAGTCCTGGCCGGCATTGTAGAAGGCGAAGGTCCGAACCCCGGCCACCACCGCCTCGAGATCCGCGTCGTCGAACACGATGACCGGCGCCTTGCCACCGAGCTCGAGGTGGGTGCGCTTGAGATTCGCGGCGGCGGACGCCAGGACCTTCTGTCCGGTGCCCACATCCCCGGTGAGCGACACCATGCGCACCCGGGGATGGCCGGTGATCGCCGTGCCGACCGGCTCGCCGCGCCCGCACACGACGTTCACCACGCCCGCCGGCAGCACTTCGGCCAGCAGCTGCGCGAGCTTGAGCGCCGTGAGCGGTGTCTGCTCGGAGGGCTTGAGCACCAGCGTGTTGCCGGCCGCAATCGCCGGCGCGATCTTCCAGGCTGCCATCATCAGCGGGTAGTTCCACGGTGCGATCGAGCCGACCACGCCGACCGGATCGCGGCGGATCATGCTGGTGTGGCCGGGCAGGTACTCCCCCGCCGCGAGCCCCTGCGGGATGCGGCAGGCGCCGGCGAAGTAACGGAACACGTCGGCGATCGCCGGCATCTCATCGCCGAGCATGGCGCTAAGCGGCTTGCCGGTATTGCGCGATTCGAGGGCCGCGTAGTCGGAGGCGTGGCGCTCGATGCCATCCGCGATCCGCAGCAGCGCCGCCGCCCGTTCCCGCGGCGGCGTCGTGGCCCAGCCCGCGAAGGCCGCCTCGGCGGCCGCCACCGCCGCCCCGACCTGTTCGACGCTCGCGCCCGTCACCACCGCGAGGTGGGCGCCGCTCGCCGCATCCAGCACCGTCTCGGGCGCGCCCTCGCCGCCCACGAGCCGCCCGCCGATCAACATCTGAGTCTGCATGGCCCGCTCCTCAACGCCCGCGCTTGTCGCATCGCGCCATGGCGCTATATTATTATAGCCATAATATTACCACGCCGGCCGCGGCGCGACTCGAGGCTGTCATGAACTCCGACGTCATCATCACCTGCGCCGTCACCGGCGATGACACCAAGGTCACCAAGAGCCCGCACTGCCCGATCACCCCCGAGCAGATCGCCGCCGCCGCGGTCGAGGCGGCGCGCGCCGGCGCCGCCATCGTACACATTCACGTGCGCGACCCCGAAACCGGCGCCTTCAGCATGGCGACCCGCCACTATCGCGAGGTGGTCAAGCGCGTCCGTGAGAGCAAAGTCGACGTGCTCGTGAACCTCACCTGCGGCATGGGCGGCTACATCTGCGTCGGCGATAAGGGCCTCGCCGACACGCCGGCCGAGGGGAGCGACTTCGTCAGCCAGGAAGACCGCATGCGGCACGTGATCGACCTGTGCCAGGAGGGCCTGTACCGCCCGGACATCGCCACTCTCGACTGCGGCTCGCTCAACTTCGGCGACGGCAATCGCGCCTACGTC
>DATMOK010000011.1:0-124115 GCA_035568235.1 Steroidobacteraceae bacterium
ACCAAGTCGCCGACCAGCACACCCACGGCAGTTCCCGGGAACATTCGCCCGAAAACGACGGCTTCCGGAACACCGAAGCCGCCGATGAGAACGGCGGCGAGCAAGGCCAGCACGGATAGATTGTCGACGACCAAACCCAGGAAGCCGTTCACATCCCCGGGAACGAGCCGCAGATAAGAGGCTTGCGCCGGCTCAGCTGCCAAGGTTGAGGAGTGCCGCGTTGCCGCCCGTCGCCGTGGTATTGACCGTGAGCGTTCGTTCATTCGCGAAGCGCGCAAGATAATGCGGCCCGCCGGCTTTGGGTCCCGTCCCCGACAGCCCGGTGCCGCCGAACGGTTGCACCCCCACCACGGCGCCGATCATGTTGCGGTTCACGTAGGTATTGCCGACCGCCAGCGAGCGGAATATGTGGTCCGCCACGCTCTCGAGGCGGCTGTGGACGCCGAGCGTCAGCCCGTAGCCGGTGGCGCGGATCGCCGCCAGCACCTGCGGCAGCTGATCGTTGCGGTAGCGTGCCACGTGCAGGATCGGACCGAACTCCTCGCTCTTGAGCTGATCGAGCGAGCGCAGCTCGAACATCTGCGGCGCAAAGAAGTGGCCGGCGGCGGCGAGCGCCGGATCGAGCTCGCAGGCATACAGCAGCTTCGCCTCGCGGCGCATGCGCTCGGCATGCTTCTCGAGGCGCGCGCGCGCGGCCGCGGAGATGACCGGTCCGACATCCGTCGCCAGCTCACCCGGTGAGCCGATGCGCAGCACGCGCATCGCGCCAATCAGCATGTCGATCACGCGCTCGCCGATCTCCTCCTGCAGATACAACACGCGCAGCGCCGAGCAGCGCTGACCGGCACTGGTGAACGCAGAGGTGATCACATCATCCACCACCTGCTCAGGCAGCGCGGTGGCATCGACCACCATGGCGTTGACGCCGCCGGTTTCGGCGATCAGCGGCACGATCGGACCGTCGCGATTGGCGAGCGTGCGATTGATGCTGGCGGCGGTTGCCGTCGAGCCGGTGAAGGCCACCCCGGCGAGTGCCGGATGGGTGAGCGCCACCTCGCCGAACGGCGGACCGTCGGCGGGCGTCAGCTGTAGCACCGCCGGCGGCACCCCCGCCGCGTGCAGCAGCCGTGTCATGGCGTGCGCGATGAGTGGGGTCGCAGGCGCGGGCTTGGCCACGACCGCGTTGCCGGCAGCGAGCGCGGCGGTGACCTGGCCGCTGAAGATCGCCAGCGGGAAGTTCCACGGACTGATGCACACGAACACACCGCGACCATGGAGCGAGAGCGTATTGCGCTCGCCGGTCGGGCCCGGCATCTGCTCGGGAGCTGAGAATAGCTCGCGCGCCCGCGCCGCGTAGTAGCGGCAGAAGTCGACCGCCTCGCGCACCTCCGCCACGGCGTCCGGGAGGGTCTTGCCGGCCTCGCGCACCAGGAGGCTGAGGAAGGCGCCGCGCCGCGCCTCGAGCAGATCGGCGGCACGCCTCAGGCATGCGGCGCGCTCATCTGCCGTGGTGGCATCCCACGCCGGCTGGGCGCGCGCGGCCGCGGCCATCGCCTCGCGAATCTCCTCGGCCGAGGTGTCGCGGGTATAGCCGACGATATCCGCGTGGTTGGCGGGGGATACGACGGGAGTACGCGCCTCGCCCGCCTCGCGGCCGCTCAGGATGGGGCCGCCCGCGTGGCGCTCGGTGGCGTGCTCGCGCAGTTGCGCCTCCAGCACCGCGAGTGTCGCCGGATCACCGAAATCCTCGCCGGCGGAGTTGACGCGCTCCGTGCCATAGAGCGCTGCGGGTTCGCGCACCCGGGGCGCCGCCGGCGACTGGGCGGCATTGAGCGAAGTGACCGGATCACGCACGACCTGCTCCACGGGTATCTGGGGGTTCATGAACTGATGCACGAAAGAGCTGTTGGCGCCGTTCTCCAGCAGCCGCCGCACCAGGTACGGCAGCAGGTCCTCGTGCGTGCCGACCGGCGCGTACACGCGTACCGGCGGCATGTCGGGCAGCTCGGCGCGGGCTGCCTCGTACAGTGCCTCGCCCATGCCGTGCAGGCGCTGAAACTCGTACGCCGCGCCCGGCGGGGCGAGCGCGAGCACCGCGGCGACCGTGTAGGCATTGTGGGTGGCGAACTGCGGATACAGTACATCGCACGCGGTGAACAGGCGCTGCACGCCCTCGAGGTAACTGGCATCGGTCGCCGCCTTCGAGGTGTACACCGGGAAGCTCGAGAGTCCCCGTTCCTGGGCGCGTTTGATCTCGCTGTCCCAGTAGGCGCCCTTGACGAGGCGCACCGTCATGCGCCGGCCGCAGTCGCGGGCGAGCTGTGCCACCCACGCGAGCACCAGCGGCGCGCGGCGCCCATAGGCCTGTACCGCGAGCCCGAGTCCCTCCCAGCTGCGTGTCGCGGCATCGCGTGCCAGCAGCTCGAGGATGTCGAGCGACAGATCGAGCCGGTCGGCCTCCTCGGCGTCGATGGTCATGCCGACGCCGGCGCGCGCCGCGCGGCGTGCGAGCTCGAGCATCCGCGGGCCGAGCCGCTCGGTGACCCGCTCGCTCTGCAACAGCGTGTAGCGTGGCTCCAGCGCCGACAGCTTCACCGACACGCCGGAGCGGGCGTGCACGCTGCCGGGTGGCTGCGTGCCGAGCACGTCGACGGCGTGCGTGTAGGCGTCGAGATAGCGCTGCGCATCGGCGTCGGTCCGGGCGCCCTCGCCCAGCACGTCGAAGGAGCACAGCGCCAGATCCGCCTCGGTGCGCGTGCGCGCGAGCGCCGCATCGATCGTCTCACCGACGATGAACGCATGGGCCAGCGTCTGCATCGACTGCTTGAGAGCCGCGCGCACGATCGGCGCGACCAGGGGCTTGGTGAGAGTCGCGGCCGAGTACTCGCCGGCGAGCTCCGAGGACACCTCCGGCAGCAGCCGGCCGGCAGCGCCGAGCAGGGTGAACCCGGTGCGCAGCAGGATGTCTGTGTCGCCGCGCACGCCGGCGTCGCGAATCGCGGCCAGCCGCTCGGCGATCAGCTGGTCGGCGCGCTTCGCATCCGGCGTGCGCAACAACGCTTCCGCCAGGCTCATGAGCGCCCGGCCCTGCGCACTGTCGAGCGGGAACTGCTCGAGCATCCGGTCGACGAGCGGCCGTGAGCGCCTGTCGGCGCGCGCCGTCTCGACCCAGCGCGCGGCGCGCTCGCGGGCACCGGCGAGCGCGCTGTGCACGGCGGTGAGATCGGCGACCATCTCGCTCGAGGCGCGCGCCTCGGGGCGCAGCGTCGCCTCGCGCAGCTGCGCGCGCAGCGCCGCGAGATCCGGCGCCTCGGCGGCGCCGCCGGCCGCTTGCATTCCGGCGCTCACCTTCAGCGGCCCGCGCCGAGCACCGTGGCGACCGAGCGCGCGAAGTACTCGAGGTTCTCGCGCCGCAGTCCGGCGATGTTCATGCGGCTGTCGTCGACCATGTAAACGTGGTGCTGCGCACGCAGCTCGCGCACCTGCGCGGTGCTGATGCCGAACAGCGAGAACATGCCGTGGTGGCGCGCGATGAAACTGAAGTCGCGTCCCGGGCAGGCCGCGGCGAGCTGCCTGACGACCTCGGTGCGCAGCTGCTGGATACGGGTGCGCATCACATCGACCTCGTCCATCCACTGCTGCCGCAGCGCCACATCGGTGAGCACGCCGTGCACGATCGCCGCGCCGTGATCCGGCGGCATCGACCACAATCCCCGCGCCAGGCGTACCAGCTGACTCATCGCCGCATCGGCCTGCGCGGGGGTCTCGCACACCACGCCGAGCGCGCCGGTGCGCTCGCGGTACAGGCCGAAGTTCTTCGAGCAGGACACGGCGAAGATCACTTCGGGAAGCTCGGCGGTAAAGAGGCGCAGGCCAAAGGCGTCCGCGTCCAGTCCTTCACCGAGGCCCTGATAGGCCATGTCGATGAATGGCAGCAGCTCGCGCCGCCGCACGATGGCGAGCAGCTCGCGCCACTCGGCCTGCGAGAGGTCGGCGCCGGTCGGGTTGTGGCAGGCGGCGTGCAGCAGCACCACCGCCCGCGGCGGCAGCTTCTCGAGCGTCGCCGCCATCTCGGCGAACATCACCCCGCCGCGCGTGGCGTCGTAATAAGGATAACGCTCGAGCTTAAGCCCGCTGCCCGAGAGCAGCGGCACGTGGTTCACCCACGTCGGGTCGCTGACGTGCACCACCGAGTCGGGCGAGGCGTAGCGGATCAGCTCGGCCCCGAGGCGCAGCGCCCCGCAGCCGCCCGGGCACTGGATGGTGCGTACCCGGCGCGCACCGAGCGCCGCGTGAGCCGGCCCGAGGAGCAGCCGCGCCATCTCCTCGTTGAACGCGAGGTTGCCCGCAGGACCGACGTAGCTCTTGGTGGTCTGGCGCGCGAGCAGCGCGCGCTCCGCAGAGCGCACCGCGGCCGGCACCGGCGTCTCACCATGATCGTCGCGATACACCCCTACCCCTAAGTCCACCTTGCGCGGATCGGGGTCGGCGCGAAACGCCGCCATGAGACTCAGGATCGTATCGGCGGTGATCAGCTCGAGTCGCTCGAACATGAGGCGATCTCCTAGTTGCCGCCGGCTGCAGCGGCGAGCGCGCGCTTGCGTGCCGCCTCGAACTCATCCCCCGGCTTCCAGCTCGGCATGGCATCCGCCTGCGCGATCAGCCAGCCGGCCAGAAAATCGAGCTGCGCATCCTCGATCATGCCGTCGAAGTTCCAGCTGCCATCGAGCCTGTCGGCCGGCTGGTGATATTTGGTGAGCTCCCACTGCTCGATCTGCTGCCGCCCCCAGCCCGCGGGCCGGCCGATGAAGTCGGTGCCGTCGTCGAAGAACAGCGCCGGCACGCCGATCTTGGCGAACGCGAACTGGTCCGAGCGGTAGTAGTAGCCGCGGTCCGGGAACTGATCGGGCATCACGACGCGCCCCTGGTACTTCGCCACGGCCTCGGCGACCGCATCGAGCGAGGACTTGCCCATCGGGATCGAGGTGATGTCGCGGGTGCGGCCGAAGATGTTGCCGCCGTCGATATTGATGTTGGCGGCGATGCGGCCGGGCGCAAAGGTCGGATGCGCGGCGTAGTACTGCGAGCCGAGGAGCCCGCGCTCCTCACCGGCAACGAACAGCGCCAGCACCGAGCGGCGCGGGGGCTCGGGAAGCGCGGCGAAGGCGCGGGCGATGGCGAGCACCTGGGCATCGCCGGAGGCGTTGTCGACCGCGCCGTGATAGATGCGATCGCCGCTCTTGTCAGGCTCGCCGATGCCGAAGTGATCGTGGTGGGCCGAGTAGATCAGCACCTCGTTCGCAAGCTTCGGGTCGCTCCCCTTAAGAACTCCGCCGACGTTCGCGGTCTGCACCTTCGAGAGCTGCGTGCTGAAGGCAAGCGAGGTGTGCACGCCGAGCGGCAGCGGCCGGAAGGAGCGCGAGCGCGCCTGGGCGATGAGCTTGTCGAGATCGAAGCCGCCGGCTTTGACGAGACGCCGCACCGCATCCTCGGTCGCCCACGCCTTGACCTTGAGGCGCGTCTCGCCGGCATCCGGCAGCTCGAACTGCTCCCCGCCCCAGGAGCTCTGCACCACCTGCCAGGGATAGCCGGCGGAGGGTGTGGTGTGAATGATGATGGCGCCGGCGGCACCCTGGCGTGCAGCGCTCTCGTACTTATAGTCCCAGCGGCCGTAGTACAGGCGCCGCTTGCCGGCGAACAGCTTCGGATCCCAGTCGGGATCGTAGTTCATCATCACCAGGATCTTGCCGGCGAGCTTGGCGCCCTTGAAGTCGTCCCACTGATACTCCGGCGCCTGGATGCCGTAGCCGACGAACACGAGCTCGGCGCCATCGATCGATACGCTCTCGCTCTGCAGTCCGCTCACGGCGATGTAGTCATCGCGCAGCGCGAGATCCGCCCGGCCGCTCTTGCCCTCGAAGCTCCAGGTGTGGGGCAGCTGCGTGCGGATGCCGACGATGTCGAAGGGCTGCTGCCACGCGCCATCGGCAAACGCGCCGCTGAAGCCCATCCCTTCGAGGCGCGTCTGCAGGTACAGGCGCGCGAGCTGATCGGCGCGCGTGCCGGGCCCGCGGCCCTCGAGGAGATCGGACGACAGATAGCGGATCGGCGCCTCGAGCGAGGCGCGCGTCACGTAGGTATGAGCGGCCTGCTCGACCGCCGGCGGCACGGGCGCTGAGTCGGCGAATGCCAGCCCGGTCAGCATGAGCGCCGCAAGGCTGAGCCCGGATCGCCGCAGCATGTGCACTGTCAGCATGCCGATTCCTCAAATGCCCCAAATCGTGGGGGCGCAACGGTAGCACGCTGTCCGGGGGCGCTGCACCGGCTGGGCGGGACGCCCCCTTGGCGGACGACCCGGACTCGCAGAAACTGGCGACGCTAGCGGGCAATGGCGCATGAGGTGGCCGATCCGTGATCCGACAAGGCTTGGCCCGCATTGCCCTGGCGCTGCTGCCGGCCGTCGCGTGCGCCAGCGTCGCCGCCGCTCCCCCCGCCTCGAATCCCGCCGCCGTGACGGAGCTGCCGCAGGTGGTGGTGATCGCTACCACACCGCTGCCGGGTCTCGGCCTGCCCGCCAATGAGATACCGGCGAACGTGCAGACGGCCGGCAGCCAGGACCTGCAGAGGCAGCAGACGCTGGGCGTCGCCGATTACCTGAACAACAATTTCGCCGGGGTCAGCGTCAGCGCGAGCGCCGACAACCCGCTGCAGCTCGACATCAACTATCACGGATTCACCGCATCGCCCCTTCTCGGCACGCCCGAGGGCCTGTCGGTGTACGTGGACGGCGTGCGGGTGAATGAGTCGTTCGGGGACACGGTGAACTGGGACCTGATCCCGGAATCGGCGATCTCCACCGTGACACTGATGCCGGGCTCCAATCCGGTGTTCGGGCTGAACACCCTCGGCGGCGCCCTGTCGCTGCGCACCAAGAGCGGACACGACGACCCCGGAACGGACCTCGAGGCCTACGGCGGCTCCTTCGGACGGCGCTCCGTCGAGGGTGAGACCGGCGGCGCGCGCGGCGGATTCGATTATTTTCTGACTGGCAATTACTTCGATGAGGACGGCTGGCGCCAGAACTCGCCGACTCGGGTCTATCAGGCCTTCGGCAAGGTCGGCTGGCAGAACGAGCAGACCGACCTCGATCTGAGCTACACCTATGCCGACACCAGTCTGTACGGTAACGGCGCCACGCCGCTTGGCATGCTGAATTACCTGCGCGAGAGCAGCTATACGCCGGACTTCACCCACAACCTCCTCGACCTCGTCAACCTCACGGGCACGCAGTTCCTGAGCGAAAAGCTGCTGCTATCGGGAGGCATTTACTACCGGCGCCTGAGCACCGGCGCGATCAACGGCAATGTCAACGACAGCTACCTCGACAGCGATTATGCGGGTCCGCCGTTTGACTGCGCGACGCCGCCCGCGAGCAGTGCGCAGCTCGCCTACTGTGCTCCCGGCCAGAACGCCACCTCGCGCCTGGTTCAGAGCAGCCGCGGCTTCGGCCTGCAGCTGACCGACTCGCACGAGCTGCGTGGCTGGACCAACCAGGCGACCGTGGGTGCGGACTTCAGTGACGCAGATGACACCTTCGTGCAGTCCTATCAGTACGGCGGCCTGGCGGTGGACCGCACGCTCCTCTACCAGGCCAGCCCGTTCAACGACCCGACGGTCATCTCGCTCGCAGGCAGCAACCGGATCTACGGGGCGTATGCGACCGATACTCTCTCGCCGGGCAAGCTCCTGCACCTCACGCTCTCGGTGCGCTACAACCACAGCACCGAGACGCTCGCCGGCTACAGCGTGGACACCGCCGTCAGCGACATCAGCTTCGGCCAGGCGAGCCCGCTCACGGGCGATCACGACTTCAGTCGTGTCAATCCGTCCTTCGGATTCACCGTGACACCCACCGAAGCGCTGACCTACTACGCCGAGTTCAACGAGGCGAGCCGCGCGCCGACGGTGATCGAGCTCGGCTGTGCCAGCGCGGCACAGCCGTGCGGCCTGCCCAACGACTTTGCCAGCGACCCGGATCTCAAGCAGGTGGTCGCGCGGACGGTGGAGGCTGGCATCCGGGGAAGTCTCCCGGCCGGCCGCCTGGCATGGAGCGCAGACGCGTTCCGCACGGTCAACGCCAACGACATACAGTTCGTGGCCACCGCGACCAATGCCGGCTATTTCGCCAACGTCGGTGATACACGCCGGCAGGGCATCGACCTCGCTCTCGGGGGCAGGCAGGGGAGCCTCACCTGGCGCACGAGCTATAGCTATGTCGCGGCCACCTTCCAGTCGAGCTTCGTGGTCAGCGCCGCATCCAACAGCACTGCCGACGCCGATGGAAATATCGCGGTGCGCCCGGGAGACTCCATACCGCTGGTCCCACGGCACACCGGTCGGCTGGTGCTGGACTACGCGCTCGGCAGCCGCTGGGACATCGGCGGCAACCTGGCGGTGGCTTCGGGATCCTACTTGCACGGCAACGAGAACAACGCCAACCAGGCCGGGGTGACGGCCAGCGGATGGATTCCCGGCTATGCGGTCGTGAACCTGCAGGGCACCTGGCACGCGAGCGCCCGTGCGGACCTCTTCGCCCGCGTCGTCAACCTGTTCGACCGTCAATATGCAACTGCCGGATTCCTCACCAGCAGCTCGTTCAACCCGAACGGCTCGTTCATTGCCAATCCGGCGCATTGGCCGAACCAGAACGCCGTTTCCCCCGCCGAGCCGCTCGCGGTCTGGGCCGGTGTGCGGGTGCGGCTCGACTGACTATTGCCGAGCACAAGTTGCCCGCCGGACAGCACCGCACGGCAGGAGTAACATAAGCCGCCGGGCCGCCATGACACACGATGACAGGAAATCCCTTGCCCGCCTCGCGCGCGGTGCGCTGCTCGGGACCGTGCTCGCGTGCTTTGCGCGCGTCGGCGTGGCTGCCGACAGCCCGGCCGCGGGTGCCCCACAGGTGCAGTTCGGCGGCCAGTGCGCCGAAGGCCTTGCGGAGGGCCGGCACCTCGAGACCAATTGCACGGTGAGCTGGACCGACAAGGACGGCAAGGTCTACTGCTTCAGCACCGAGGCGGCGAAGAAGACCTTCCTCGCGAACCCACAGGCGAACCTCGAGAAGGCCCGCGACTTCATGGCTGCGAGCACGGTGCAATCGACCGAGCAGGCCATGCAGAACTTCGCCAGCGGCGACGCCGAGACTGTCGCTAAGCAGGTGATCGAGGCGAACCTGCAGGCGAACGGCGGTCTGTTCGCGCTCCGGGATCCGCTCGATGGTGCGCAACTGAAGCTTGCCTACGACGGCATCGATTTCACGCGCACCATCGACGGCTACGGCTTCTTCCCGGACGTGAAATTCCACGACCCGGCCGACGCCAGTAAGCGCTGGCTGATCGATTTCTGGGTGGCGCCGGCCGAGGGGCTCCTCAAGGTGCAGGAGATCCGCATCTACAAGTCACCGCTCCAGAGCGAGGGCAAGTGGGTGCTGATGGCGCGCGATCCGATTCCCTGGTGGTGGATTCCCGCTTCCGAGCATCCCGGGCACCTCGCCGTCAAGCGCGGCTGGGAAGTGATGTCGGCCGTCGAGCAGGGTGCGCTCAGGGAACAGGCGAAGAACAACGGGATCTTCAAGCTCAAGGACGACAAAACCGGCAAGGTGCTGGAGCTGCAGTTCATCGACACCCACCAGCCGATCCGCCAGCTCGACAACGGGCAGTACTTCGCCTGCACCGATTTTCGCGCCGCAGGCACCAAGGACCAGATCTACGACATCGACTTCTGGATCGTCGACAAGAACGGCACCATGACCGTCGAGCAAACCCGCGTGCACAAGGTGCCCGAGCTCAAGGACGGCCGCTGGGTGGAGGTGCCGCGCTACGACTGGAAGGATCTCGGCAGCTCGCACGTGGTGCCATGAGCCGCTGGGCGCGCTGCCGGCGTCACTAGCTCGCGGGGACCGACAGCACCAAGCCCCAGGGACTGCCGCCGACCTTGATCCGCGCCTTCACCTGCCCGGATCTGAGATCGATGATGGATACGTCGCCCGAGGGTCCGTTGGCCGTGTACGCGGTGTGGCCGTCGGGACTCAGCGCCACTCCCCAGGGACGCTCGCCGACGTTATCGATGCTGCGGACGATGCGGCCGGACGGCGTGTCGACCTCGAGCAACTTGGCGAATCGGCCGGTGGTGACGTAAAGGCGCCGGCCGCCGTCGGGCGAGGCGAGCCCCATGGGACGCACGACCTTCGGGTCCCCGAGATCGATGGTCTTCACGACCTTGTAGTCCTCGGTGCTGAACTCCGTGAGCGCCGCGCCGAACTCGTCGCTGACGTAGCCGCGCGGCGTGCGCCGGGCCAGGTAGATCGCGCGCGGCCGCTTCTGCGTCGGGATCTGCGCCAGCACCTTCATGCTGCCGGCCTCGACCACATAAACCGCGTTGGAGGTCTCGCAGGCGACGTATACGACGCGATCGTCGGCGCTCACGGCCACGCCCTCGGGCTCGGTTCCGACCGGCACCGTGACGCGCAGGCTGCCTTTAGCCAGGTCGAGTGCCGACAGTTGCCCGCTGTCCTCATTGGAGACGTACAACATCCTGCCGTCATGTGACAGCGCGAAAGTCTCC
Organism: Steroidobacteraceae bacterium; assembly: GCA_035568235.1. Taxonomy (GTDB): domain Bacteria; phylum Pseudomonadota; class Gammaproteobacteria; order Steroidobacterales; family Steroidobacteraceae; genus 13-2-20CM-66-19. The sequence continues at coordinate 10,624 of DATMOK010000011.1, forward strand.
GGATCGATGCCGCTCGGATAGGTGTTGACGAGGCGCTGTGAGGCGAGATCGATTACCCCGATGCCGTCGTAACGATGATCGGGCGGCGGGAGCTTGGACTCATCGACGCCCGGGCCTGCGGCCGGCGAGCCGGTGAGCGCCACATACAGCCGCTTGCGGTCCGGGGAGATCACGATGCCGCGCGGTCGCTTGCCGACCGCGATACGCCCCAGCACCTGCTGCTGCTGCGGATCGACGATCACGACGTCGCCGCCACGCTCGTCCGACACGTAGAGCCGCTCGGCTGCGGCTGCGGACGCGCCCGTGGCAGCGCCCGGCAGAAGCACAGTCAGCAGCACCGCTGCCGCAGCGGCCGGCGGCGACCGCCGCCCCTTACCGCAGTCTCGCGCGCTCCTCGAGCCGGCGGACAAGCGCTCAGTACCTGACGACGCTGCGGATCGACTCGCCCCTGTGCATGAGGTCGAACGCGTCGTTGATCTTCTCGAGCGGCATGACGTGCGTGATCAGATCGTCGATGTTGATCCTCCTGTCCATGTACCAATCGACGATTTTCGGCACATCGCTGCGGCCGCGCGCGCCGCCGAACGCGGTGCCCTTCCAGACGCGCCCGGTGACTAGCTGAAACGGCCGCGTCTTGATCTCCTGGCCGGCGCCGGCGACACCGATGATCACCGACACGCCCCAGCCGCGATGGCAGCATTCGAGCGCCTGGCGCATCAGCTCGACGTTGCCCACGCACTCGAAGCTGTAATCGGCGCCGCCGTCGGTGAGGCTCACGAGGTGCTGCACCAGGTCGCCGCCGACTTCCTTCGGGTTGACGAAATGCGTCATGCCGAAGCGCTCGGCGAGGACCTTGCGGCGCGAATTGATGTCCACGCCGATGATCCGGTTCGCGCCCACGAGCCGCGCGCCTTGAATCACGTTCAGTCCGATGCCTCCGAGGCCGAAGACCACTACGTTGGCACCCGGCTCGACCTTTGCGGTATTGATCACCGCGCCGATCCCGGTCGTTACTCCGCAGCCGATGTAGCAGACCTTCTCGAACGGCGCGTCCTCGCGGATCTTCGCCACCGCGATCTCCGGCAGCACGGTGAAGTTCGAGAACGTCGAGCAGCCCATGTAGTGATGCACCATCTGGCTGCCGATCGAGAAGCGACTGGTGCCGTCGGGCATCACGCCCTTGCCCTGTGTGGCACGGATCGCCGTGCACAGATTGGTCTTGCGTGACAGGCACGACTTGCACTGCCGGCACTCGGGCGTATAGAGCGGGATTACGTGGTCACCCTTCTTCACCGTGGTGACGCCCGGACCCACGTCGACCACTATGCCGGCGCCCTCGTGACCGAGAATCGCCGGAAACAGACCCTCGGGGTCCGCACCGGAGCGCGTGAACTCATCCGTGTGACAGATCCCGGTTGCCTTCAACTCCACCAGCACCTCGCCGCTCTTCGGGCCGTCGAGATCGACGGTCGCGATCTCGAGCGGCTTGCCCGCGGCGTAGGCGATCGCGGCGCGTGTCTTCATGACTGACAGATCTCCGGTCGCACGGGCATGAGCCTACGCTGCGACTACGCCCTTGGCCTTGGCAGCGTGGGTCGCGATCAGGTCCATCAGCTCCGGCGACAGGCAGTCGTACGGCTCGAGCTTGAGCTCCTTGAGCAGCGTGCGGACTTCACTCATGCGCGCCGGCGGGAAGCCCGACTCGATGATCGAGGAGACGAAGGCTGCGAATCTCGGCTCCTCCCAGCCGCTGTCCTTCGACAGCTCGACATGGAAGAAGTCGAAGCCGTAGAACGGGTGCCCCTTGTTCTCGATGCGGCCGTACATGTGCACGCCGCAGCCGGTGCAGGCATAGCGCTGGATCGGCGCCTTCTCGTCGACGATCTTGAGCTTGTTGGCGTTCGCGGTCACCGAGACCTTGTCGCGTCCCGCCACGCCGACCAGCGAGAACAGCGAGCCGGCGGGCTTCCAGCACTTGCTGCAGCCGCAGACGTGATTGAACGCCACGTTGGAGGCCACTCGCACCGTAACCGGGTCGCGCGTGCATTTGCAGGTGAGCGTCCCGCCCCCGAAGCCGGGCGTGCCCTTCTTAACCCCGTGGTCCACCAGCGGATGAATGTTGAGTGTCGCCATGATTGTTCCTGCCTCGCTTGGAAACTCACTCGGGCTCGCAGCCCGCCCCGAGATGCGGAGCGTGCCGCAGCAACCCGTGCCGATGAATCTTGCGGTAAATGGTGCGGCGGCTGATCTGCAGCCGGGCAGCGGCCGCACTCACATTCCATTGACACGACTCGAGTACCCGGCACAGCGCTTCGCGTTCCGCCTCGCCGAGCACATCCTCGCGGTCTTCGCTGGCGTGCTCCGGCTCGCCCGCCAGCTGCTCGGTGGCGCCGTAAGCCAGCCATTCCTCGTTGAACTCCGCGAGCGTGAGCCGCTCCGAGGTGCGCAGCGCCAGCATGGTCCGCAGCACGTTGCGCAGCTGCCGCACGTTTCCCGGCCACGAGTGATGCACCAGACGCTCGATGAGCGCCGGCTCGATCGCGACCGTCAGCCCCGTCCCGGCCTCCTTCGACAGCAGCTTATGCATGAGGTCGGCGATGTCGGTTCGCTGCCGCAGCGGCGGCAGGCGCACTGTGATGCCGTTGAGCCGGTAGTACAGGTCCTCGCGGAACTGGCCCGTGGCGATCATGTCGAGCGGGTTGTGCTGCGTCGCGCTGATGACGCGCACGTCGACGCTCACCACCTTGTTGCCTCCCAACGGCAGCACCTCGCGGTCCTCGATCACGTTCAGCAGCCGCGACTGCAGCGCCACCGGCATATCGCCGATCTCGTCGAGAAACAGCGTGCCGCCGTTGGCCTGCAGGATCCGGCCCATGCCTCCTTCGCGGCTCGCTCCGGTGAAGGCGCCCGGCTTGTGCCCGAACAGCTCGCTCTCGATCAGAGCCTCGGGGATAGCGGCGCAGTTGACCGTTACGAACGGCTTGTCGGCGCGATTGCTCGCGCCATGCACGGCGCGTGCGCAATAGCCCTTACCGGTGCCGGTCTCACCGAGCAACAGCACCGAGATGTCTCGATCGAGCACGCGCTGCAGCACCTCGACGTTGTGCGTCACGATCGGATCGGTCGAGTACAGGCACTCAAGTGAGGCGCGTGTCGCCGCGGGCCGGGCGGCATCCGCCGCGGCGCCCGCTCCCGTGACGAGCTGCGCGCGCGACGGCTGGCTGCCCGGCGCGTGAACCGCGGCGAACCAGCGTCGCTCGCTGGTCCTGCAGTTGAGCGCCTGCGCCGGAAAGCCGCCCTGCCCTGCAAGCCGTAGCACGCTCGCGACGCTGGTGTCGAGCACGCGGTCGACGCGCTGCCCGCACACGGAGCCGTGATCGCGCTGGCCGAGCAAGGCGAGCGCGGCGCGGTTGGCGCCCGTAATCACTCCCTGGTCGTCGAACGCCAGCACCCCCTCGCCCGGGGTGCTGACGAACTCCGCGCAGCGGTGGAAACGCACCACGTGCAGGTCGCGGCAGGCGCTGAGCAGGGTCCGGTTCTCGACGTTCTGCGCCGCCATCTCGACCAGCGCGAGCGTGTGGCTCTGAGGATTGAAGGAAGCGCCGGAGATGTCGAGCGCGGCGAGCAGCTCGCCGCGCATGTCGAAGATCGGTGCGGCGGAACAGGTGAGCTGGGTGTTCTGCGCGAGAAAGTGATCCATGCGGTGGATCACTACCGGGCGGCGCGCGGTGAGACAGGTCCCCATGCCGTTGGTACCCATCTCCCGCTCGCCCCACATGACTCCTTCGCGGAAGCCGCAGCTGCGCGCAGTGGCGGAGAAGCCCGAGTCGCCGATGTAGCTCAGAATCACGCCGTCGCGATCCGTGAGCATGATGCTGTACTCGGAGTCCTGGATGAGCTTGCCTAGCGCCTCCATCTCGAAACGCGCGATCGCCAGCAGCACGCCGAGGCGCTCGCGGCGGGCCTGCAGGTCCACCCCGTCGACGCTCGTCGGACGGCGCGTCTCTCCCGGGTCGAGCGCGTAGCTGTCGAGACAGCGGCTCCAGGAGCTGCGCACGACGTCCGGGATGGGCGGCTCACGCCCGTGACGGCGCACCAGATTGCCGATCACGTCCGCGTGAGCTCCCGATCGCGAGCGCATCATGACCAAAGTCCCCTCTCGATCATGCCGGGCGGTGAGCTGCCTAGTTCGCCGGGCAACCGTACTTGCATTGCGGCGCGCCGTGATAGTTCGCCCGTACGAAGGCGAGGATGCGCCACAGATCGTCGTCGGTCTTCACGATCCCTCCCATCGTCGGCATTGGCGCCACGACGTTCTCCTGGCCCTTGCGAGTGTAACCCTGGGCTTGCAGTTCCTGACTGCCATAGGTCACCAGCCTGAAAAGCGTGTCGTCGTCGCCGCCATACACCCAGGTGTCGTTGGTGAGCGGCGGACACATGCCTCCGCCCCCGGTACCGCCGTGACAACCGCTGCAGGCGTAGCTCATGAACAGCTGGTTGCCCGCCGCGACCACCGCGGCGTCGGTGTCGGAATAGGGATTCTTGAGCTTGCCCTTGGGTGTCGAGTCGGCCCGCTGTTTCGGCGTCATGACCTCGCCGGGCGCCGGCGCCGCGCCGCTCGGACGTCCCGCCCAGATGAGCGATGAGAGCACTGCCGCCACGCATACGATCAAGATGCTCCTGGGCACTAACCGTGTCCCACTAGGCGCCCGGTCGCCGATGCTCGTCGAGCAGCCTGATCACCCGCTCATCGCCTCGGGCGCGCGCGATCGACAGTGCGGTATCGCCACGGTCGGTCTGCACCCGCGCGTTGGCGCCGGCGCGCATCAGCAGCTCGACCATGGGGGCGTTGCCGTCTGCGGCCGCGATCATCAACGCGGTGACCCCGCCGCTGTTGCGCGCGTTCACATCGGCGCCCTTCCCGATCAGCGCTCGGGCCACCGTCTCCGCGCCGTTGCCGGTCGCGAGCATCAGCGGCGTGTAACCGGCCTCGCCCACTGCGCGTTGCGGATCGGCCCCCGCTTCGACCAGAGCAACTGCTGCATCGTTCTTGCCGTACTGCACGGCGATGCCAAGCGGCGTCAGGTTCTGGCTGCTGTGGGCGTTGGCGTCGGCGCCGTGCGCGACCAGACTCTTCACCTCGGCGCCATCGTCGTAATAGGCCGCCGTCATCAGCGGCGTCCAGCCGTCGCGATCTCGCTGGTTGACGTCCGCACCGTGCGCGATCAGATAAGCCACCATCGACGCGGAGCGCTCGATCAGCGCATGGTGCAGCGGCGTCTCGCCCTGCAGGTCCTGCGCTCCGACGGCGGCGTGCTTCTGCTCGATGAGGTAGCTGACGCGCGCCGCGTCGTCCGCCATGACCGCATCGTTCAGCTCTACATTCATATTCGCGCCGTGCGCGAGCCAGTCATTCAGCTGGGCGATGCTCACCGCCGGGCCCTTGGGCGCGGGCGCGGACTGCGGTGGCGCGTACGGCCCGTGCGAGGGCAGATCGCCGCTGATGAGGCAGCTGTCGCACTTCACCAGCGGCACGCCGTACTCGGTGAGGATCGCACGCAGCGCGTCGCGCTCCTGGCGCATCGCCTGCTCGAGGCGCCGCTGCAGCTCGTGATCGCTGCGGCGCACGGCGATCGCCATGTCGAATTCGAGCGGCATCTCATCGTCCATCAGGTTGACCGGCTGGATCACGAGCGGGGCCTGGCGGATCGTCCGGTAGTAGCCGGCCATCGGGCCCCAGGCGGCGGCTACGTCGAGCTTGCCGTCGATCACCTGCTGCACCTGATAGCTCGGCTGATCCGCCGGAACCAGGTCGGCGTCATGGCTCAGGTAATGGATGACGATGTTGCGCACCACTCCGTGCTCGAGCAGTGCCTCGCGCACGGCCGAGGTCTCGTACACGCCGACCTTGAGGGTCTTGAGACGCGGATCGTCGAGGTTCTTGAAGGCGAAGCCGCGGTCGCGCCGGTACACCAGCACGAAGGTCGAGCGGTACAGCGGGCCGGTGGTGATGACGTCATCGGAGTCGGGCGGCATGTCGAACATGACGTCGCACTGGTCGGCGTACAGCGTCGTGCGCGTCAGCCCGCGCTCGACACCCGGGCGGTAGTAGTTCTCGACCGTCGTGCCGAGCGCGCGCGCCAGCAGCGCCGCCATCTTATTCTCGAGACCCTCGCCGCGGTTGTTGGACAGCGGCATGTTGCCCGGGTCGGCGCACACTCGCAGTGCCGCCTGCGCCGCGCCGGGCAGTGCCACAAGCGTGAGCGCCGCAATGGCCAGCACCGCCTTGAGCGCCGGCCAGGCCTTGACGCGGGTTTGCATCGGTTTCTTCCGCTCCTCCGTTCTTGCGGCGCCGCGGCCGGACGTCCCGGCAACGGGCCGGGACGTCCGGACCGGTTACACCGGCCGATTATTGCACGGCAAACGTATAGAGCGTGCCACCCTGCGGAATCAGGCTCAGCCCCGCGGCCTTGGTCATGGCCGTGGCACCGATGGCGCCGAACTTATCGTTCAGGTCGAGCCCGGCCGTGACCGGCAATCCGATCCAGCCGCCGATGCCGCTCCACACGGTCACGTACTGCTTGCCGTTGACGCGGTAGGTAATCGGGTTACCAATGATTCCCGAGCCCAGCCGCCTCTGCCATAGCACCTTGCCCGTGCTCCGATCCACCGCGCGGAAGTCGCCGTTCAGGCTGCCGTAGAAGGCCAGGCCGCCGTCGGTCAGCAGGGCACCGCCCCAGTTCGGATACGGGTCCGGAATCTCCCACACGGTCTCGCCCGTCAGGACGTTGAACTTCTTGAACTTGCCCGTGATGCCCGGCTTCTCCGGATACATGAAGACGTTCGCGAACACGTACACCACGCCCTGCTGAGTGTGGGTGCGTTCCTGCGGCTCATCCTCCATGCACCAGTTGTTGGTCGGGCAGTACGCCATGCCAGGCTCGTTGGGGTCGATCGCGCACGGCTGCTGGTCCTTGCCGCCCATCGCCGACGGGCAGGCCTGCGTGTTGTCGTGCACCTTGAGCGGCGAGTGCTCGTAGACCTTGACCGGCTTGCCGGTCTTCAGGTCCACTTTCTCGGCCCAGTTCACGGTCACGTACTTGTGGGCGCGCAGCAGCGTCCCATCGGTGCGATCCAGCACATACGCGAAGCCGTTGCGGTCGAAGTGGATCAGCACCTTGCGTTCCTTGCCGTCGACCGTGAGATTCTCCAGCATGTTCTCGTTGATGCCGTCGTAGTCCCACTGATCGAACGGCGTCATCTGATACGCCCACACGACCTCGCCGGTGTCGACCTTGCGCGCGAAGATCGTCATGGACCACTTGTTGTCCCACTTGCCGTCGTTGCACGCTTGCTGCGTGACCGGCGTGGCACCGCAGCGATACGACGGGCTCCACAGACCCGGATTGCCGCTCGAGGCGTATACGAGCTTCAGCTCCGGATCGTAGCTGTACCAGCCCCACATCGCGCCGCCGCCGCGCTTCCATTCGTCACCGGGATAGCTCGAGATGCCGATGTCGTGCCCCGCGGTGCCGTATTCGGGATGCTTCTTATTGGTGTCCTTCGTCAGGCAGACGTCCTTGTCGCTGCCGGTGTTGAAGCATTCCCACGCCTTGGAGCCGTCGGCGAGGTTGTAGGCGTCGAAGCGGCCGCGGGCGCCGAACTCGTCACCGCCGAAGCCGATGAGCACCTTGCCGTCGGCGATGAGGGGTGCGGGGGTGATGGTCTCACCCTTGTCGGGCCAGGCCTGCTTGACGACCCAGTCCTCCTTGCCGGTCACCGCATCGAGTGCGATCACATAGCCGTCGAGTGTGCCGAACACGAGCTTACCGTCCGCGTAGGACATGCCGCGGTTCACGGTATCGCAGCAGGCACGTGCCACCGCGGAATCATCGCGGTTGCTGGTTTTTTTGTAGTTCCAGGTCTCCTTGGGATGGTCCGGATCGCTCAGGTCGAGCGCCTGGATGATGTTCGGCCAGCCGCTCTCCATGTACATCATCGGCTTGCCGTTGACGTCCACCACCAGAGGCTGACCCTCGTGGCCGCGCAGCGTGCCGCTCGATTGCGACCAGACCATCTGCAGCTTGCCGACGTTGGAGGTGTCGATGTCCTTCAGCGAGCTGTGCCGTGTCAGCTCGTAATTGCCGCCCGGGGCAGTCCACCGGTCGGCGGACTCGTCACCGCCCGCCGCACACGAAGCTCCAACTGCCAGCGCGGCGATCAGAGCGTATAGATTTTTATCGCGTTGGAATCGCATACGCAGTTCTCCTCACACAGATTTCGAACCGATACATCTTGGTGATGGTGAGCGCCGATTTCCCTATCCCTATGCCGCCCGTCTCGTGCCAGGACCGTGGGTGATTGAATCTTTCCTTATGGTTAAAAATCATCATAGTCTGACTCGGCGGTATCCGCAGCAAAACGGCTCGAAACGAGCGGGTTCGCTACACACGTGTGTCACAAATGACACAGTACGAAATAACACCGCGCCGCTTCATCACAGCTTCACTTCACTGATCTGTACGACCGGTACCGTATTCGTATAGCGCGGCACGTCCGCCATGATCTTGTCGGCGTGCGGCGCGAATGCGCTCTGGAACGCCTCGACCGATTCGAAGTACAGGTGTCCCGACGCCAGAAACGGTGGCGGTGCCCCCGGTATGCCGCCGGCCAGTCCGTATTCGACTGCGATGCGCTGCAGCGGTGCACCGAGCAGCCGCTGCACCATCGGCATGTGCACCCGGCAGTAATAGTCGAGGTCGAACTTGCTGCCCGGTCCGTTGGGATACAAGACGCTCACTTTGATCATGACTGCTCCCGTTCATGGTCGCGCTCGGAACATCAAAAGCCCAGATAGGCGCCGATGTTGAAGCTGTTGGCGCTGTTACTGCCGCCGCTCTGCGCATCGCTCTTCGTGTTGCTGAACTCGCCGAGCAGCATCAGGTTCTTCGTCAGGTTGTAATACAGCCCGACCGTGACTTTCTTGTTATCCGCCACCAGGAGGGGATTGGCGAGCGCATCCGCGGCGTTCGCGGTGTCGAGCTTGCTGTCGCCATAGTTCACGCCGATCTTCAGCCGATCGATCTTGTAGGTCGCCTGCGCAAAGTAGCCGTCGGAGCTGCGGGTCTGGCCGAGGCCGAAGTCACCCAGGTTGAACAGCGCGGTCGTGCCGAGCCCGGTTGCATGGTAGTAGTAGCCGATGAGCTCGAGGTCCTGCACGTCGAGCTTGACGAAGATATCGACGCCGTCGCCGGTGTAGTTGTAGGGCACCGGACCCGTTCCGGTGGCGCCCCCGCTACCCGCCGGAGCCTCGTAGTACTGCTGCTGTGAGATGAAGGCCGCCGACAGATAGAGCTTGGTGCCGTCCGCGATCGGCAGGGTATAGGCGAGCTTGGCGTGGAACCCGGGAGCCTTCTTCGCCTCCACCGTGCCCGTGTCGGACAGCGAGTTGAGCGGGTCGTACACGCCGACCGTCAGGCTGAAGCCCGACAGATCCGGCGTGGTGTAGTCGATCTGCGCGAGCCAGTCGGTATAGATGTAGCCGAAGCCGATGCCACCCAGAGTGGTGTTGGCGGGCGCCGCCGAGGCCGCCGAGCCGGGCGCACCGACCCCGGGCAGCGTCATGTCGTTGAGAATCACGTCGGCGCCGAACAGGCCGATGTTGCGGCCCAGGGTAAAGGTTCCCATGTCCTTGTTGCCGAACGTCAGGTAAACCTGCCGGATGTCGAGGCCGGTACTGCCGAGAGCCGTGTTGGTTCCGCCGTTGTTGTTTGGCTGCAGATTCGGGCTGCCGCTGTTGTTGGTCGCGATGCCCGGATACAGGCCCAGGTGGGCCGACAGGTCGAGTCCCTCCTGGGTCGTCGACACGCCGAAGGTGAAGGCCGCCGGCAACAGGCCGTTGCCGATGTTGGAAACGTTGCTGCCGCTCGCCGAGCCGACGCAGGTCAGGCCGCCGCCCACATTGACTGAGCTGCTCACGCTCTGGCAGTTGGAGAAGATATAGTCGACGTTGACGTTGCCATCGATGGAAAAGGTCCACGCGCCGTCGCCGGTCTTCAGATCGACGGCCGCGGCGGGCGCCGCGAGCGCGACGAGCAGCAAGCCGGCAACCGAAGCTCGTGCAACCTGCTGAGCTGACCGAATGCGTTTCATTGTTGACTCCTCACGTTGTCTGTAGCGTTCGCGACCGGCAGCCCCGTCGGGCACCGCCGGTTGCTAGGACAGCAAACGATGTGCCAGCGGCGTTGCTCTGCCGCCACAGATCCCGTGTCAGGTCGAACAAGGAGTTAGCGCCGCGAGGCACGACGGCGCGTGCGCATGGCTGCCAGAAAGGCCACAGTGTGCCTGGGCAGGTGTTACGAAAGCGCCACAGCGCGCAGCGCCGCGCGTGTGTCAGGCGCGATAGAGCCAGCGCGCGGCGAGCGGCGGAACCAGCAGCAGGCTCACCAGAGTCGAAGAGATGAGACCGCCGAGAATCACGATCGCCATCGGGCCCTCGATCTCGTGCCCGGGCTCGTGTGACTGCAGCGCCACCGGCAGCAGCGCGAGCGCCGTCAGCAGTGCGGTCAGCAGCACCGGCGTCGCCCGCTCCTCCGCGCCGCGTAACGCGGTGGACAGCCCCCAGCTCTGCGCTTCGCTCGTCAGCAGGTGCTGGTAGTGCGAGATCAGCAGGATCGTGTTGCGCGTCGCCATGCCGAACAGCGCCACGAAGCCCACCATCGCACCGAGCGACAGCGTACCTCCGGTCAGCGCCACCGCCGCGACCCCGCCAATCAGTGTGCTCGGGAGCGAGGCCAGCACCAACAGCACGTGGCGGGCGTGGCCGAAAGCCAGCGCGAGCAGCAGCACGATCAGCGCCAGCGCCGCGGCAGAATGCCACAGCAGCTCGCGAGCGGCGGCCGCCTGCGCCGGCGCGGTACCGCCGAAGCGCAGATACACCCCGGGCGGGAGCTTGATGCGGCGGGCGATCGCCGCGCGCGCCGCGCGCGCGAAGCCCGCCTGATCGGCCGTGGTGGGGCTCGCGACCACCACCTGACGGCGCAGCCCGTCCTGATGCTCGATAAGGCTGCGGGCAGACATCACGGTGAGCGTCGCCACCGCCGACAGCGGCACCAGCGTGCCGTCACGCGCGCGCAGCGTCAGCTCGCGCACCTCCTGCGGGCTCGTACCCGCCCCGGCGACGCGCACCACCACCGGCACGCTGCGGTCGGATTGATTGAGCTGCGCGGCCATCGCGCCGTGATAGGCGGCATTCAGGGCACCGAACACGTCCGCGGCCTGCAGGCCGTACAGGCTCAACCGCTCCGGCCGCAGCTGCACCTGCATCTCGGGCTGGCGCGGCGGCACTTCGAGGCGCACCGCACCGCTCTGCGGCCACTCACGCAGCAGCGCCGCGATTTCGCCCGCCACAGAATCGTCCACGTCGAGATCGGGACCGAAGACACTCACGAAGAACGGCGCCACCTCGCCCGACAGCGTCTCGCCGATACGCTCTGCCAGCACCGAGTAGATCTCCACCAGCTGGTCGGGAAACTGGTCGAACGCCGCACGCACCTGCCGCTCGAGCTGCGGCGTCGGGATGCCGCGCGAGGGATCGAGCTGGATCTCGAACTCGCTCTTGTTGGGAGCGTCCGGATCCTGGCCGTTCTCCGCCCGGCCGATCTGCTCGGCGACGCTCTGCACGCCGGGAATCGCCGCCAGGCGTGCGGCGATGCGGCTGCCGACCCGCGCGGTCTCCTCGAGCGCAATGCCGGGGCGGAGCGCGGCGTGCGCGATCAGGTAGTTCTCGCGGAAGTCGGGCAGCAGCCGCGCGCCGAGCAGCGGCAGCAGCGCGAGTCCCGCCGCTCCACTCAGTACAACGACCGCCAGCACCAGGGGAGCGTGCGCCGCGAGGCGCGTGATCACCGCGCGCTGCGTGCGCTTGGCCTGCCGCAGCCAGCCGGGCTCCTGCCGCGGACTGTGCCCGCCCATGAGCAGCGCGCACAGGGCCGGGGTTGCGCTCATGGCGACCAACAGCGACAGCGCGACCGCCAGCAGGAAGGCCGCGGCGAGCGGACGGAAGAATGCGCCCTGCAGCCCCGACAGCATCACGATCGGCAGGAACGCGGCCACCACGGCCGCGGTGGCGTAGAACACCGGACGGCGCACTTCGAGCGAGGCGGCGAGTAGCAGCGCGCGCAGCTCGGTGCCCGCCGCGGCACCGCGCCGGCGGCGCGTGATGTTCTCGACGTCGATGACCGCATCGTCCACCACCACGCCAAGCGCCACCACCAGTCCGCCGAGACTCATGGTGTTGAGCGACAGCCCGCCGATGCCGAGCAGCCACACCGCCGCCAGGAGCGACACCGGGATGGCGCCGAAGGAGATGAGGGCCGCGCGCCAGTCGCGCAGGCACAGGAGCAGCAGCACGACCACCAGCAGCGCGCCGACGGTGAGCGAATTGCGCAGCTTCGCGATCGCGCTCTCGATGAAGCTCGCCGGCCGCAGCAGCGCCGCGTGGTAGTCGACGCCGCGCTTGGCGAGCTCCGGGACCAGCGCCTGCAGCCGCCGCTCGAGCTCACGGGTCACCTCGAGCGTGTTGGCGCCGAACTGCGTCGAGGTCTCCACCAGAATGCCGGGCTGCCCGCCGATGATCGCGTCCCCGAAGCGCGGCGCCGCGCCGTCGCGTACTTCGGCCACGTCGCCGATGCGCACCGCGGCCTCGCCGCGCGCGCCGATCACGGCCTGCGCCAGAGAGCTGAGCGAGTCGGCCGTGGGCAGCGGCTGCAGCACGAGGCGCTGCGTCGCGGTCTCGAAATAGCCGCCGCCGGTCACCTCGGTGGCACGGCGCGCCGCATCGATCACGTCCTCGAGCGTGGCGCCGGAGGCCGCGAGCCGCGCCGGATCGACCCACAGCTGGCGCTCGCGCGCGTCGCCGCCGAAGAGCTGCGCCTGCGCGACCCCCGGCACGGCCAGGATCTGCGGCTTCACGGTCCAGCGAATCAGATCGCGCAACTCAAGTGGCGAGAGCCGCTCGCTGGTGAAGCCGAAATGCAGCAGGTACTCCATCGAGGAACTGAGCGGTGAGAGCTGCGGCGAGCCGACGCCCGCCGGCAGCAGCGCGCCCGCATCCGCCAGGCGCTCAGTGATGACCTGCCGCTGCCGGTACGGGTCGCTATCGCGACCGAACACCACCTGGATCGCGGCCAGACCCTGGCTCGAGGTGGAGCGCACCGACTCGACGTTCTCGGCGCCGGCGAGCAGATTCTCGAGCGGCCGGGTCACCAGCGCCTCGACCTGGGTCGCATCCATCCCCGGCGCCTCCGCCTGCACCAGCACGTGTGGCGGCGCGAAATCCGGGAACACGTCGAGACGCGCGCCGAGGAGGGCGGCCACACCGAGCAGGGCGACGAGCAGCGACAACGCTGTCACGATTTTGGGATGCGCCAGCGATGCGCGCACGATGGAGGCGAGCATGAGTGCTAGTCGTGGTCCTCTTCCGCCGCGGAGAAGCCGCCGATGCCCTGCATCGACCACAGCACGCCGGCTCCCTGCACCACGATCTGATCAGCGCGCGTCAACCCGGCCACCAGCCACGCTGCACCGACGCGCGCCAGCGGCCTGACCGGCACCAGCGCGTACTGCAGGCTGCCCGGCGCCGGCGCCCGGGACTCGCGATAGACGAACGCGCCGTCCGGCGAGTAAACGAGCGCCGCCGCCGGCACCAGCAGTCCGGCGGCGGGCGTGGTCTGCAGATGCACCGTGGCGCGCACGCCCGGCCCGAGACCCTGCGGTCCGTGCTGCACCTCGAGCAGCCACGCCGCACTCTGCAATTGCGGATCGACCCTCGGCAGCGGACCGAGCACCCGCGCAACGACGTTCACGCCGTCGACGTCGAGCAAGGCCCGCGGGCCGACCACGGCGCCCAGCCGGTACCCGGGAACCGCGGCGCGCACCAGCAAGCGCGCGCCGGTTGCGAGCGCGGCGAGCAGCGCACGCCGCTCGTCCTCGCTGCATGACGCGAGCGGCCCCCACTGGAGCCTGAAGCCGAGCTGCGCGGCCCGCGCCTGCGACCGCGCCTCGATCGACTGGGCGCGCGCGGCCTGCACTGCCTTGAGCGAGGCGCGCTCATCGTCGCGATACAGCTGCTCGAGGCGCGCCGCATCGGCGAGAGCGGCCGCCGCAGCCGCCTGAGTGCTCTCGAGACGACCGACATCCGTCAGCAGCGCGAGCGGATCGAGCACCGTGCCGAACGCCTCGATCTCGACGGCGCTGCCGAGCGGCAGCGGGCGCTCGGAGCGAACACCCACGGCCTGCTGCTGCGCTGTCGTCAGCGAGAGCGGTGTGGCCGGGTTGCTGTCGGGCTCGGCGGCCGTGGCGGCTGCACAACCCGACAGCAGTGCCCACGACAGCAGCCGCGCCGCGCGCCTCATGGCTGGGAAACGCCCGGCGGCCAGTCGCTCTCGGTGCCCTGCAGTGGCCGTCGGCAGGCATCTTCGAGTGCGCCGAAGGCGACCTCGGCCGCGTAGGCCGCCTGCAGCGCCGTGAGGCGCGCCTCGGTGGCGGCTATCTGCGCCGACTCGAGCTCGGCGCGGTCGCTCGCGCCCGCGGCGAGCGCGCCCTGCTCGGCCGCGAGCTGCTGCCCCGCGAGCGTGGCGAGCTGCTGCGCCTCCTGCCACGCGGCGCGGGCCGCGGGCCAGGCGCGCTCGGCGCGATCGATCTGCTCATAGATCTGCGCCTGCGCGGCCTTCAGCCGCTCGCCCGCGGCCGCGCGCCGGGCCAGCGCCTCGCCGATCGCGCCCTGGTGCTGGTTGAGCAGCGGCAGCTCGAACGACACGCCGAGCGCGCTCTCGCGCGCGACATCCTCGAGCGATTCGGCCTGCGCTCCGCCCGCGCCCCAGGCGTAGGCGGGCGTGAGCTGCACTTGCGGCCAGCGCCGCGCCGCCTCGATGGCGAGGCCGTTTTCGGCCAGATCGTACTCGCGCAGCGCGCGCACGATCTGCGGCCGCGAGATGAGCGCCGCGGTGCGCCAGCGCTCCGGCATATCGCTCGGGAGCTCGCCGATCGCCGCCCAGTCCGCCCAGCGCACCGGCACCGCATCCACGGCGCTCGCCGGCACGCCGACGGCCGCTGCGAGTCGCGCCAGCGCGTCGCGGCGGCGCGCCTCGGCCTGCCCGCGCCGCTGCCGCACCGCCGTCAGCTCGGTCTCATCGGCGAGCAGCTGCGGACGCGCGATCTCGCCGAGCCGGACCCGCGCCCGATCGGTGTCGAGCAGCGCCTGCCGCGCGCCGCTCAGGGATGCGAGCAGCCGCGCCTCGTCCTGCGCCGCCGCCGCATCGAGCAGCGCCTGCCGCAGCGCCGCGCGCACCTGCCAGATCGACTCGGCGAGGTCGGATTGCGCCAGCGCCGTCTCGAGCGCGGCGCGCTCGCGCCGCCGCGTGCGCTCGCCGTAGGGCTGCAGCAGAAAATCCAGCGACAGGCCGTACAGCCACGCGCCGCTCTGCGCCGCGCTGGTCAGATACTCCGCGAACAGATCCAGGCTGGGGTTGCGGTGTTCGGCCGCGGTGCGCTCGCCAGCCGCCACGGCCGCAACCTCGGCGCGCTGCGCGGCGAGCGCGGGATTGAGCTCGAGGGCGGCCTTAAGCCACTGGGCGCGGTCCCAGCCGGCCGCGGGTGGCGGCAGGCCCGCAGGCGGCGCATCGAGACGCCGCTCGCGGAAATCGGCCAGCGTGTCGCTGGCGGTGAGCGGCGCGCGCGGCGGGGCCGCGACGCACGCGGCGAGCGTCGCACCGAGCAACAGCAGAGTGAACTGCCGCACCGATCGCTTCCCCCCGCGGGCCAGTTGCGGCGGATTCTCCCGCTATGCCCCGACCCCAGCAAGGGCGTCGGCATGGAAGCGCAGATGCTCCTCGATGAAGGTCGCGATGAAGTAGTAGTCATGCCCGTAGCTCTCGTGGCGGCGCAGCGAGAGTGGCTGTCCCGCCTGCGCGCACGCCGCCTCGAGCAGCTCCGGCGACAACTGACCCTGCGGCAGGAATTTATCGGCGAGCCCCTGGTCGACGAGGATCTCGGGGAACACTCGCCGGCCGCCCGCCTTGAGCAGCTCCACCGCGTCGTAGGCCGCCCAGGCGGCGCGGTCCTCGCCGAGGTAGCCGCTGAAGGCCTTCACCCCCCACGGGCAGCGGCTCGGCGCGCAGATCGGGGCGAGCGCGGAAACCGAGCGGTAGACGGCCGGGTTGCGCAGCGCCAGCACCAGCGCGCCGTGACCGCCCATGGAGTGCCCGAAAATCCCCAGCTGCCCGGGCACACCGGGGAAATGCGCGAGCACCGTCTCGCGCAGCTCGCTGAGCACGTAGTCGTACATGCGGAAGTAGCGCGACCACGGCGCGCGCGTGGCGTTGAGGTAGAAGCCCGCGCCGCTGCCGAACTCCCAGTCGTCGGCTTCGCCTGCGATGCCGGTCTGACGCGGGCTGGTATCGCAGGTCACGAGCAACAGACCGAGCTGCGATGCCAGCCGCTGCGCGCCCGCCTTGATCGGGAAGGTTTCCTCGGTGCAGGTGAGGCCGGCGAGGTAGAACAGCACCGGCACGCGCTGCTCCCGGGCCTGCGGCGGCTGGTACACGGCAAAGCGCATGGGCAGTCCGATCACCGCGGACTGCTGCCGGTAGAAGCCCTGCAGGCCGCCGAAGCTGCGATGCTCGCTGATCGTCTCGATGCTCATCCTCCCTCCACCACGACCGGGATCGAGACGCGGTGATCCCGGAACATGAGCGGCGCGCCCGGCCGCGTGCCGTCCGCGGCGGCGGCGTGCTCGGCCTGCTCGACCGCCGCGCTCACCAGAGCGTGGTGCGGCGACAGCTCGCAGACCGGATCGGCGTTGGCGGCATCGCCCGTCAGCAGGTAGGCCTGACAGCGGCAGCCGCCGAAGTCGCGATGCTTCTCCGGACAGCTGCGGCAGGGCTCCTTCATCCAGGCATCGCCGCGAAAGTGATTGAAGGCCGCCGACTCGTACCAGATGCTGCGCAGATCCTGCGCGCGCACGTTGGGAAAAGTGAGTCCCGGCAGCATGCGTGCGGCGTGACAGGGCAGCGCGCTGCCGTCCGGAGTGACGGCGAGGAACACCGAGCCCAAGCCGTTCATGCAGGGCTTGGGCCGCTTCTCGAAGTAGTCCGGTACAACGAAGTAGATCCGCATCGCCGCGCCGACGCGTTCGCGCACGCCCCGCGTGACCTCCTCAGCTCGCTCGAGCTGCGCGCGGCTCGGCAGCAGGTGTGCGCGGTTGAGCCATGCCCATCCGTAGTACTGGGTGTTGGCGAGCTCGACGTACTGCGCCCCCATGCGCTCGGCCATCGCGAGAATCTCGCCCACGTGATCGATGTTGAGCCGGTGCAGGACGACGTTCAGCACCATCGGGTAGTCGTACTTGCGGATGAGCGCGGCGACGCGCTCCTTGAGCTCGAAGGTGCGGGTGCTGCTCAGGAAGTCGTTGAGCTCGCGGGTGCTGTCCTGAAAGGAGAGCTGGATGTGATCGAGCCCGGCCTCCTTGAGAGCGGCGATGCGTGCTTCGGTCATGCCGACGCCGGAGGTGATCAGATTGATGTAGAAGCCGAGCCGGTGTGCCTCGGCGACGATCGTCTCGAGATCCGTGCGCATGAGCGGCTCGCCGCCGGAGAGCCCGAGCTGCACCGCGCCGAGCGCGCGCGCCTCTTGCAGCACCCGCAGCCATTCGGCGGTCGGCAGCTCAACGCCGGTGGCGGCGAACTCGGTCGGGTTGTAGCAGAAGACGCAATGCAGCGGGCAGCGATAGGTCAGCTCCAGCAGCAGCCACAGCGGTGGACCCACACTGTGCTCGGTGCTCATCTGAAGGTGATCGGGCGCGCGACGCGCCGCCACTTCCCGCCATGTCCGCCGGGGTGGCGGGCGGTCAGCAGAATAACAGGAGGGCTTTGGGCCTGGCGCCCGGTCTTGCCTGGCGGGCACATGGAGCCCGGCGGACCGGGCTCCCGCCCCATTAGGTCACTCAGCGGTTGGCGATGTACAGCGTGATTTCCATTCCGAAGCGGAAATCAGTCGCCTGCGGCGTTTCCCAGCGCATGGTGCTCTCTCCTTAACTCGGGGCGGTTGGACGGGGTCCAGGATCAGGGGTGTATCCTTTCCCCCGCGGCGGTCCAACGATAGCGGATCATCATGAAAGTGGCCTCATGATTTTCTTGAGCACGGGCCCGTGAGCCACCGATGAAGCTGCGGACGCGCCTGAACCTGGTATTGACGGGCGTCACTGCGGTGTTCGTCGCCGCGCTGCTGGCGGATGAGATTCGCGATACCCGTGCCTCCATCCGCGAGGAAATCGAGGCTGCCAATCACGTCGCCGTGCAAGTCATCGGTCAACTCGCCGTCGCCTATTCGGAGGCGGGCGGAGAGCCGGCGGTCCGCAGGCTCCTCGAGCAGCTCGGCCACGTGCGCGCCAACGAGATCACGCTGCGCAATTCCTCGGGTCAGCTTCTGTACCGCTCGCCGCCGGCCACCTACAAAGCCGGGCGCGAGGCGCCCGCGTGGTTCACTCGGCTGCTCGCTCCGCATCCGGCACGTCAGGGATTCGAGCTGGCGGACGGCACGCAGCTTATGATCGCGGCGCAGCCCTCGCGTGCCATATTGGACGCCTGGGATGATCTGACGCGGCTCTTGAGCCTCGCCGCGGTCACGCTGGTGGTGCTGGCAGCGCTCGCCTTCTGGCTGGTGGAGCGCGCGCTCGCGCCGTTTCCGGTCATCGTCGACGGACTCGAGCGGCTGATGCGCGGGGACCTGGCGTATCGTCTGCCGCCGCTCTCCGGCGCCGAAGCAAGCGCCATCGGCTCGACTTTCAACCGCATGGCTCAGGCGGTCGCGGCCAACGTGCAGGCAGAGCGCGAGGCGCGCGAGGCGCGCGCCCGGCTCGAGGAACGCCGCGAGCTGGCGCTGGTGGTGCAGCAGAGCGTCGAGGAGGAGCGGCGGCTGATCGCTCACGAGCTGCACGACGAGTTCGGCCAGTCGGTCACCGCCATCCGCAGTCTCGCCATGGCAATCGCGACGCAGTCCCTCGAGCCCAACTCCGTCTCCGCCGCACGGCTGGTGTGCGAGGAGGCGGCGCGGCTGTACGACGCGCTGCACGGCCTCATCCCCCGGCTGGCGCCGCCGGCACTCGACACGCTCGGGCTCGGAGCATCGCTCGAGAGCCTGGTGCGCGACTGGCAGCGGCGTCACGCCTCGCCGGCGCTGACGTTGCAGCATCAGCTGCCCGCGGACCTCGGCACGAGCGTCACGCTCGCCGCCTACCGCGTGGTGCAGGAGGGACTGGTGAATGCCGTGCGCCATGCGCACGCCATGCGGGTCGACATCGACGTGAGCTCCACGGCCGAGAGCATGACGGTGTCGGTTACGGATGACGGCGTGGGCCTGCCCGCTCAATGGGCGCGTCCCGGTCATTTCGGACTGCGCGGCCTCGCCGAACGGGTCGAGCACCTCGGCGGCAACCTGGAGGTGGGCAGCGTGCGGCCACATGGCGTGCGCCTGATGGCGCACATTCCCCTGGTGCGCCCGTGATCCGCGTGCTGCTGGTGGACGATCACGCGGTGGTGCGCACCGGTTTTCGGCTGCTGCTGCAGGCGCACTCCGATATCACCGTGGTCGGCGAAGCGGACTCCGGCGAGAGTGCCTGCCAGCGTTACCTGGAGCTCATGCCCGACGTGGTGGTGATGGACCTCGCCATGCCGGGCATGGGCGGCCTCGAAGCGCTGCGCCGCATCCGCGCCCATCACCCGCAGGCGCGTGTGCTGGCACTGTCCGCCCACGATGATCCTCTGCACGCGCGGCGCGCGCTGCGCGAGGGTGCACGTGGCTTCCTCTCCAAGCGCAGCGCGCCGGAAGCGCTGCTCGAGGCAATCACCGCGGTGGCGGCCGGGCAGCGCTTCATCGACGCTACGCTGGCGCAGAGGCTGGCGCTGGATGAGCTGGAGAGCGGCGGCAGGTCGCCGGTGGAACGCCTGTCGGAGCGCGAGTTCGAGGTGTTCGTGCGCCTCGCCGGCGGCGCCAGCGTACAGCGCATCGCCGAGGACCTGAGCCTGTCCGCTTCCACTGTCGGAACGCACCTCTATAACGTCAAGCAGAAGCTCGGGGTGTCGAACCAGGCCGAGCTCACGCTGATCGCGATCCGCCACGGACTGATCCAGGCGTGAGAGCGCCCGCCGAAATCCAGCTGCAATGGTGCGCCGCAGGGAGTGGGCGGCGGGCTCATTTCCCCCTTAGATAAGGTGTTACGGGCCGAGGCTCCCCATATGGGGACGTAAGTCCCACTCCCAGCAATCACCCATGATAAGTTAGACGTGCCGATAAACGTCCCGGAGACTCCCAGGCCAGCGCATGTCACCGACCCCTGAAGCAGGCAATCCGCCACTGATCTGGGCGAACACCCTGATGTTCGCCCTCACGGCCCTCGCCACGGTGGTGCTCGTGCCCTGGTATGGGCTCACCCACGGCTTCTCGCTCGCGGACTGGATCTGCGCGATATCGCTCGCGGGTGCCAGCGGCATGGCGGTCACCGGCGGCTACCACCGCCTATGGGCACACCGCACGTATGACGCGCACCCGATCCTCAAGGTGCTGTATCTCATCTTCAGCACCTTGGCGCTGCAGAACTCGGCGTTCGCCTGGTGCAGCGGTCATCGCACCCATCACCTGCACGTCGATGACGTCGACCGCGATCCGTACTCGGCGCGCCGCGGCTTCTGGTTCTCGCACATCGGCTGGATGCTGCGCGAGTACCCGAGCGGCGTCCTCGACCTGAGCAACATCCCGGATCTGAAGAAGGACCGGCTGCTCGCCTTCCAGCACCGCTACTACGTGCCGCTCGCCGTCGGCGTCAACGTCGGCCTGCCGCTCGCTCTCGGCTTCGTGTTCCATGACGTGTGGGGCATGCTGATCCTCGCCGGGTTTGCGCGCCTGGTGTGGAGCCATCACGTCACCTTCTTCATCAACTCGCTGGCCCACATGTGGGGCAGCCGCCCATATACCGAGGACAACACCGCGCGCGACAACGCCGCGATCGCGGTGTTCACCTACGGCGAGGGCTATCACAACTTCCATCACATCTTCGCGCACGACTACCGCAATGGCGTGCGCTGGTGGCAGTGGGATCCGACCAAGTGGATGATCGCCGCTCTTCAGCCCTTCGGCCTCACCCGGCGGCTGAAGCGCACGCCGTCGTTTCAGATCCAGCGGGCGCTGCTCGCCATGGAGTTCCAGCGCGCCCAGGCGCGGCTCGCGCGGCTGCCGAGCGCCGGGCATTCGCACATCGAGCAGCTGCGCGCGCGTATTGCGCACGAGTACGAGACCTTCCTCGCCGCCCTCGCCGACTGGGCGCGCGTCAAGGAGCAATGGCTGGAGGAGAAGCGGCGCGCGGTTCTCGAGCAGTGGCAGCACGTCGACCTGCAGAGCAAGTTGCGCGAGATCGAGCGCGCGCTCGGTCGTCAGCGCCGGCGCATGCGGCTGCTGCAGGCACAGCTCGCCTAGTCCATTCCGCACCGAGTGCCCAGGCGCCTGATCCTCAGCTCGGCGCTGCTCTACACGGTCGCCTTCAACCTGACGTTCCTCATCCAGGAGCTGTTCCTGGTGCTGCCCAAGGCGCTGGTGCCGGGGCTGCATCCGATCCTCTACCACAACAATCACACCTGGCAGGGCAGCAACCCGCTCGCGAGCCTGTTGCAGGGAACGGGGGTGCTGGCGACGCTCCTGAGCGCGCTCCTCAGCCTGCTGCTGCTGCGGCTTCGGGCCCTGGGTCGCGGTGTGCGGCTGTTTCTGGTGTGGATGGCCTTCAGCGGGTTCTTCATGGCGTTGCCACAGGTTGTGATCGGCACGCTGCTTCCCGGCAGTGACGTCGGTATGGTCATGCAGTACCTGCGGCTTGATACGGCGACCCGCGCCGGCGCAGCACTCGCCGCCTCGCTCCTCATGCCGCTCGCCGGCCGGGCGGTCGCCGCCGGGTTTCTCGGCTGCGCGCCCGAGGGTGCGCAGCTCCCGAATACCCGCGCACGCCTGCGCTACCTCGTTCAGCTGGCGGTGTTGCCGGCGCTGATCGCGATCCCGATGATCATCGCGTTTCGCGTGCCCCGAGAGCTCATCGAAGTCGTCGCCGTACCGGCGGTGGTGAGCAGCCTCGGGGCGCTCTCGGTGCTGGCATTCGCCCGCCAGGGGCGCACCGTGCGCAGCCCCGCTGCCTGGCGTGCGCCGATCGCGCTGCCGCTCGCGGCCGCCGTGACGCTGCTCGCCGTCTTTCAGCTGTTCCTCAGGCGCGGCATACCGTTCTGAGGGGGCTGAAAATCGCCCGCGGCATTCTCGTACAATGGCCCGCCATGGGGCGCATCTTCGAAGTCCGCAAGCACACGATGTTCGCGCGGTGGAACCGCATGGCGAAGCAGTTCGCGCGCATCGCCAAGGACATCACCATGGCCGTCAAGTCGGGCGGCCCCGACCCGGCCGCCAATCCATTCCTGCGGCGGACCATCCAGAACGCACGCGCCGTCAACATGCCGAAGGATCGCATCGAGGCGGCGATCAAGCGCGCCTCGGGGCGCGACGCCGCGAACTATCACGAAGTGGTCTATGAGGGCTACGCAC
Organism: Steroidobacteraceae bacterium; assembly: GCA_035568235.1. Lineage (GTDB taxonomy): Bacteria > Pseudomonadota > Gammaproteobacteria > Steroidobacterales > Steroidobacteraceae > 13-2-20CM-66-19. The sequence continues at coordinate 33,250 of DATMOK010000011.1, forward strand.
CGCATGGCGTGGCGCTGCTGGTCGAGACCGCGACCGACAACCCGACGCGCACCGTGGCCGGGGTGCGCAACGTCATCACCAAGAACGGCGGCAATCTCGCCACCTCCGGCAGTGTCAGCTTCCTGTTCAAGAAAATGGGTGTGTTTCGTCTCGATCCGGCCGGCATCGACCAGGACGATCTCGAGCTCTACCTCATCGATCACGGCCTGGAGGAGATGGGCGAGAGCACCGGCGAGAAGGGCGAGCCGCAACTCGTGATCCGCTGCGCGTTCGCCGACTTCGGCAAGCTGCAGGAGGCGCTCGAGGCGCGCAAGATCGCGCCGCTGTCCGCCGAGCATGAGTACATCTGCACCGCGCCGACCGAGCTGCCGGATGCGCAGGCCACCGAGGTGCTGACGCTCATCGACCGCCTCGAGCAGGACGAGGACGTGCAGCGGGTGTTTCACACACTCGTCTGAAGGGGAGCGCCGCGTGCAGGACTATCGTCTCGAACCCGCCCGCCTCAGCGATGCGGCGCGCCTCGCGGCGATGTCGCACGAGCTCATCGAAGCGGGCCTGCGCCCGGCGTGGGGAGCGACCCGCATCGGCTGGTACGTGCGCCACCCCGAGAGCGTGGTGCTGACGGCGCGCAGCGATCGCGCCATCGCGGCCTTCGCGATCATGCGCTTCGCCGAGGAGGCCGCGCATCTCAACCTGCTCGCGGTCGATCCGGCGCACCGCCGCCGCGGCATCGGCCGGCGGCTCATCACCTGGCTCGAGGAGACCGCGCTCACCGCCGGCACGTTCCGCATCGCACTCGAGCTGCGCGCGCTGAATGAGGCCGCGCGCGCCTTCTACGGCGCGCTCGGCTATCGCGAGCTGGAACACGTGCCGGGCTACTACCAGGGAGTCGAAGCCGCGATCCGCATGGAGCGCGACGTGCGCGTCAGTCGACCGGCCGCGGCTCGATCCTGAACTCGAACTCGTAGGAGTGGCTGCCGTCGGGCGCCACCATGACGCGCATGCTGCCGGTAATGCCGGTGAGCTCCCCGGTGCCCGAGTCCGGCACGACCGTGATGGTTGACTCCGGGGCGCCGCGCTTCATGGTGGCGCTGTGCTGCAGCACGAAGCTGCCGGCACGGCCCTGCAGCTTGCCGGTCACGCGCTCGAGTGCCACGTAGCCGGCCGAGCCTTTCACCTCGGTCTGCGTCGCCAGCATCTCGCCCTTGGCGCTCGCCTCCAGGTCGCCGTGGAACTGCTTGTCGATGGTGAGCCGCCCGAGATTCGCGGTGCGCGCGATCTGCGTGTCCGGCTTCTGGGGCGTCACCTTGACGTCGAAAGCACCGCTCGCGTGATTCATGCGAGTCTCCTCTCGTCTGGCACTGCGACTGCGCTGTGGCATGGTGTTCAGTCCGGCATGGGCGTCATTTGCCCGACGAGTGCGTCCTCGAACCCGAAGTTACGCAGGTCGCGCACCCGCTGCGGGAACAGTATGCCATCGAGATGATCGACTTCGTGCTGTACGACGCGGGCGTGAAAGCCCTCGACGGTGCGGTCGATGGGCGCACCGGCGGCATCGAACCCGCGGTAGCGCAGCCGGCGGTAGCGTGGCACGAGACCACGCATACCCGGCACCGAGAGACACCCCTCCCAGCCCTCCTCCTCGACGGTGTCGGGCGCCGTGAGCTCGGGGTTCACCAGCACCGTGTAGGGGACGGGACCCACGTGCGGGTAACGGGGATTTTCCTTGAGCTCGAAGATCACCACGCGCAGGCTCACGCCGATCTGCGGCGCGGCGATTCCGGCCCCGCTCAAGGCCCGCATCGTCTCGTCCATGTCGGCAACGAGCGACGCGAGCTCGGCATCGAAGCGGCTCACGGGAGCTGCCACCTGCCGCAACAGCGGCTCGCCCATCTTCAGCACCCTGCAAATGGCCATGGCGCGCTGCGCGCTAACCGCCCGGCGCCGGATTGTGCCGCGGCTCGACCGCGATCGAGATGCGGTGGTCCCGGAAGATCAGGGGCGCTGCGGCCGGCGCGCCGACGGCCGCGCTCGCGCTCTCGGCCTGGGCGAGAGCTGCGGTCACCAGGTGGTGGTGCGGGGACAACTCGCACACCGGATCGGCGTTGGCCGCATCGCCGGTGAGCAGATACGCCTGGCAGCGGCAGCCGCCGAAGTCCCGCTGTCTCTCCGGGCAGCTCCTGCAGGGCTCCTTCATCCAGGCCTCGCCGCGGAAGTGATTGAAGGCCGGCGAGTCGTACCAGATGCTGCGCACGTCGTGCGAGCGCACGTTCGGAAACTCAAGCTGCGGCAGCATGCGCGCGGCATGACACGGCAGTGCCGTGCCATCGGGACTGATGGCGAGAAAAATGTTGCCCAAGCCGTTCATGCAGGCCTTGGGGCGCGTCTCGAAGTAGTCCGGCACCACGAAGTACACCTGCATCTTCGAGCCGGCCCGTTCGCGAAAATGCCGCGTGACCGCCTCGGCGCGCTCGAGCTGCGCGCGGCTCGGCAGCAGCTGCGCGCGATTCAGCCACGCCCAGCCGTAGTACTGCGTGTTGGCGAGCTCGACGTACTGCGCCCCGAGGCGCTCGGCCATCGCGAGGATCTCGGCGACGTGGTCGATATTGAGCCGGTGCAGCACCACGTTGAGCACCATCGGGTAGTCGTACTTGCGGATCAGTGCCGCCGCCTGCGCCTTGCGCTCGAAGGTGCGGGTGCTGCTGAGGAAGTCGTTCATCTCCCGCGTGCTGTCCTGAAAGGACAGCTGGATGTGGTCGAGCCCGGCGCGTTTGAGCGCACTGATACGCTCCTCGGTCATGCCGACGCCGGAGGTGATGAGATTGATGTAGTAGCCGAGGCGGTGCGCCTCGGCGACGATCGGCTCGAGGTCATCGCGCACCAGGGGCTCACCGCCCGAGAGGCCGAGCTGCACCGCGCCGAGCGCGCGCGCCTCGGTGAGCACACGCAGCCAGTCTGCGGTATCAAGCTCCGCCCCCGTGGCGGCGAATTCCGTCGGGTTGTAGCAGAACACGCAGTGCAGCGGGCAGCGGTAGGTGAGCTCGAGCAGCAGCCACAGCGGTGGACCCACTCCGGACGGGCTCGGCAGCGACGGCCTCACTCGCGCATCTCCAGCCAGTGGCGCTCGAGCGCGAGCACCACGAACGCGGTGACCTCGTCGGTAAGCCCCGCCGTCTCGTAGCTGCGCTCGAGGTCGGCGATGATGTCGGCGAGCGTGCGCACCCCGTCGCAGCGCGCCAGGATCGCTCCGGCACTGCCGTTGAGCTTCACCATGCCCTCGGGGTACAGCAGTACGTGCGCCTCCTGCGCCGCCTCCCACTGCAGCCGCATGCCGTGTGGAATCGCCGGCCGCGAGGTGAGCGCGAGATCACTCACGAGCGCACCCCGTAGGCAAGCGCCAGCGCATCGTTCATCTGCCACAGGATGTCGAGCTTCAACTGCAGCACCTCGAGGGCGCGTTCCTGGGCGGCGCGCGTCGTGAAGCGCTCGAGCGTCACGGCGAGCGCGAACTCGACGTCGCGCCGCGCGCGGCTCATGCGGCTCTGAAAGTACTCAAGGCCCGCCGCCTCGACCCACGGGTAGTGCTGCGGCCAGCCCGCCAGCCGCTGACGATGGATTTCGGGCGCGAACAGCTCGGTGAGCGAGGCGCACACCGCCTCCGGCCAGGGCGCGCGGCGCGCGAAGTTGACATAGGCATCGACGGCGAAGCGTACCCCGGGGAGTACCCCCGCCAGACTCTCGACCGCCGCGCGCTCGAGGCCCACGGCCTCGGCGAGCCGCAGCCAGGACTCGATGCCGCCTAAGTCATCGCCGTAGCCGTCGTGATCGAGGATGCGCTGCACCCAGTTGCGGCGCACCGCGCGCTCGGGGCAATTGGCGAGAATCGCCGCGTCCTTGATGGGGATATTGATCTGATAGTAGAAGCGATTCGCCACCCAGCCGCGCAGCTGCTCGCGGCTCGCCGTGCCGGCGTTCAGCATCACGTTGAAGGGGTGATGGATGTGATAGGCGCGACCGCGCTCGCGCAGCCGCGCCTCGAACTCCTCGCGTGACCAGGCGGCCTCGCTCACAGCGAGATCTCCAGCCCGTCGTACGCCACCTCGATGCCGGCGCGCTCGAGCGCGGCACGCTCCGCGGACTCCTCATCCAGTATCGGGTTGGTGTTGTTCACGTGTATGAGGATCCGGCGGGTCGATCGCGGCAGCCTCTCGAGCCACTCGAGCATGCCGCCGGCGCCGCTCTGGGGCAAATGGCCCATGTCGCGGGCGTGCTTCGCGGACAGCCCCTGGCGGATCATCTCGTCGTCGCTCCAGAAGGTCCCGTCGAGGAGCACGCAGCTCGCCGACTCGAGCGCGCTCCACAACTCAGGCTCGATCGCCGCCAGCCCCGGCGCGTAGACGAGCGATCGGCCACTCGAGAGATCGCGGACTACCAGCGCCACATTGTCCCCCGCGACGGGTGCCTCGCGATGCGGCGAGTACGGCGCCGCCTTGCCGGGGACGGCGAGCGCGCGCCACGCGACGCCGGCGATCCCGTCGACCGCGAACTCGGCGCCGCCGCTCTCCAGAGGCCGCCGATCGATCCCGCAGTAGTGCGCGAGGACTGCGAATATGGGGTTGCCGCGCGTCAGATCGGCATACGCGCTGTCGGTACACCAGACGGCGAGCGGGCGCGGCGACTCGCGCAGCATGTACAGACCGGTGGTGTGATCGATCTGCGCATCGACCAGCACGATGCCGGTGATTGCCGTGTCGCGCGCGGCGCGCGCGGGTTGCAGGTCGGGACATAACCGCAGCTGCGCGAGCACGTCGGGCGAGGCGTTGACGAGCGCCCAGGCACCGGGGTCAGCAGCCGAGACCGCGATCGAGGATTGGGTTCTGGGGGTGGCGCGGACCGTGCCGCTACGCACGCCCGAGCAGTTACGGCAGTTGCAGTTCCATTGCGGAAAACCGCCGCCAGCGGCGGATCCCAGCACGCGAATCTTCACCATGCATCGGAAGCAGCGCGCTGCCCCGGGATATGTCTCCCCGGGTGCGCCAAGGCCTCAGCGCCGCGCGATGTACAGCGTGATTTCCATACCGAAGCGGACTTCGATCGCCCGTGGAGTTTCCCAGCACATGGTTGATGCTCCTTAGCTGCGTCGCACAACCATACCGAATTACCCCGGAGACCGCAAAAAACGCGCCTCCGGCGCTGCCGGATCAGTCGCCGGCCGCGCGCGGCATCGCCACGCGCCGCGTCAGCCTCTCGAGCGAGCGACGCGCCGCCGCCTTGGCGATGTGCTTGCACCAGAGAGGCGCGCGCTGGCCGGCCTGGCGGCGGAACTTCTCGCAGTCGCAGGTCCACAGAATGTGGTCGTCCCGGGTCTTCAGCACCTGCACGGTTCGGCTCGGGAAGCTGTAGGTGCCGATGATCTCGTTCTCGACCGGCTGCTGCCGGCGCATTCTTATCGCGACCATTCCTAAAGCCTATCGCACCTGAGCTGTGGATGACTTGTGGATTACTTGTGAATGCTTATGTATAGCGGGCGGTGCGCCCGGCGGTCTCACGAAGACACGATCTTGGCCTTGATCGCCTCGTACTCCGCATCCGTGATGAGGCGCGCATCGAGCAGCCGCTTCGCCTCGGCCAGTCGCCGCACCGCATCATCACCGCCGCCGCTGCCCGAGGTGACCGCCCCCGAGGTGACCTGGATGCCGCCGGAGCGTGCCCGCAGCTCCTCGAGCTCGCGCACGCGACGCTTCTCGCGCCACGCCTGGTCCTGCGCCTGGCAGATGCGATACACCGCCTGCGCCTGGTCCTTGCACAGTCCCTTGAACTCCACGCGCTGCGCGCCCTGCGCGCCGAGCGAGGCGAGATCGGTCGCCCGGCCGGCGCGGATGCCAAGATCCGCACCGAACACACCGACCCGCAGCGTCACCTCTTCCAGGTCCTGCCAGCGCACCGAGGCCAGCGCGAACCCGCCGAGCAACGGGCGACTGAGGACGATCAGACGGCCGCTGGTTGCGGCGATCAGCACCCGCCGGTGGGCGAGCGCGAACAAGCGCCGCTGAATGGCCCACGCCTCGACCGTCTCGCCGGCGATCAGCACCGAGCGCAGGTCGACGAGCGGTTTGGCGAGGCCGGCCTCGCCGTCGAATGCTGAGTCGCTCATGTTGGCTCGTTGCGGCGGCGGTCAGTTCTTGGTGACGATCGCCGCGCGCAACTCCCGGAGCTTGGCCTTGATGACGCGCGCGTTCGCCGGTCCCATGCGGATCAGCAGCTTCTGCCCGGCCGAGCGCGATTCGAGGGTGGGATCCGCGAACGTGTAGAACACGCGCGGCTGCTCGAGCTGAATGGGGGCTGCGACCTCCGGGGTCTCGAGCAGATGATCGATCACCTCGACCAGCCGGTCGTTGAAGTATTTGCCCGGATAGCCCAGATCCTCGTAGGACTGCTGGAAGAGCGGATAGAAGCGCTTGTAGACGGCGACCAGCGAGCTGACATCGGCCGCCTGTACCGCGCGCACCAACGTGGAGTATCGATCGAAGTTCGCCTCGCTGAGGACGATGAGATCGCCCTGCGGCGAGACGGCGGTCTGGCCGGCGGTCGGCTTCACCGGCCGCAGATCGACCGCCAGCTTCTTGCGTGGCAGGTTATCGATGGTCACCACGATGTGCCGCACGATGTTCTGCGGCACCAGCAGCGCCTCGATCGTCGGGCGTCCCAGTGCTGCCGTCAGCGCATCCTGCACCACCGGATCGCTGTCATTGAGCGCCGGCAGAGCCTCGTTCCCGCCGCCCCCGGCGACGAGCGGATGCGACACGGCCGGCTCGGCGATCATCGGCTTTGGCGGTTGCGCGGCGACCGGCGGTACGGCGGTGGTCGCCGGGTGGAACAGGAACCGGTACCAGATGCCGAAGCCGATGACGGCCACCAGCACCAGGCCGCCGATCCACCAGATGAGCTTCCGGCGGAATGAATCCGCAGTCTCTTCTTCCCACATCGTGCGCGATCCTCTCCGCCCGCAGGCCCAGCCGTTGACTTTACTCCCCTTCGCTCGCCGGGCCCATTCGGCGTACAGCTACAGCACTTTGCGACTACTGTGCGTAGTATGAAATCTGCGCTCCGGAGCTGCTCGCCCCCGCCGCGCTATGCTTCAATCGGCAACATGCCCGCTCCCTTCCACCCGGCCGTCGCCAACTGGTTCGCCCGCAGCTTCGATGCCGCCACCCCGGCGCAGCTTGAGGCGTGGCCGGCGATCAGCGCCGGGCGGCACGTCCTGATCGCCGCCCCGACGGGGTCCGGCAAGACACTCGCCGCCTTCCTGGCGGTGATCGACCAGCTGGTGAAGACCGGTCTCGAAGCGGGGAGCCTCGCGGATGAGACCGCGGTCGTCTACGTCTCGCCCCTCAAGGCCCTCTCCAACGACATCCACCGCAACCTCGAGGCGCCACTCACCGGCATCCGCGCCGAGCTCGGGGCACTCGATCTCGCAGCGCTCGACATCCGCACCTTCGTGCGCACCGGCGACACGCCGGCGCGCGAGCGCACCGCGAACGCGAAGCGCCCGCCGCACATCGTGGTCACCACGCCCGAATCGCTGTATATCCTGCTCGGCTCGGAGTCCGGGCGGCGCATGCTCGCCACCACGCGCAGCGTGATCGTGGACGAGATCCACGCGATGGCGGGTAGCAAGCGCGGCGTGCATCTGGCGCTATCGCTCGAGCGGCTCGAGGCGCTCGCCGGACGCAAGCTGACCCGCGTCGGACTCTCGGCGACGCAGAAGCCGATCGATGAGGTGGCGCGTTTCCTGGTGGGTGCCGGCAACCTGCGCCCCGATGGCAGCGCCGACTGCACCATCATCGACACCGGCCACGTGCGCGAGCGCGACTTGCAGCTCGAGATCCCCGCGGCACCGCTCGAAGCGGTGATGTCGGGTGAAGTATGGACGCAGCTCTACGACCGCCTCGCCGAGCTCGCGAGCGAGCACCGCACGACACTCGTGTTCGTCAATACGCGCCGCCACGCCGAGCGCATCGCCCGGCATCTTGCCGAGCGGCTCGGCGAGCGGCAGGTCGCCGCCCATCACGGCAGCCTGGCGAAGGAAACGCGCCTCGACGCCGAGACGCGCCTGAAGCGCGGCGAGCTGCGCGCGCTGGTGGCGACCGCATCGCTGGAGCTCGGCATCGACATCGGCGAAGTCGATCTGGTCTGCCAGCTCGCCTCGCCGCGCTCGATCGCCGCCTTCCTGCAGCGCGCCGGGCGCTCCGGCCACTCGCTCGGCGGCACGCCGAAGGCGCGCCTCTTCCCGCTGTCGCGCGACGACCTGGTGGAGTGCGCGGCACTGCTTGCCGCGGTGCGCCGCGGCGAGCTCGACCGGCTCGCTGTGCCCGCCAAGGCGCTCGATGTGCTGGCGCAGCAGCTGGTGGCGGAGGCGGCTTCCCGCGAATGGGACGCGGCGGAGCTGTATGCACTCTGCCGGCGCGCCTGGCCGTATCGGGCGCTCGAACGCGAGGAGTTCGATGAAGTGGTGCGCATGCTGGCCGAAGGCTACAGCACGCGCCGCGGGCGTCACGGCGCGCTCCTCTATCACGATGCGGTCAACGAGCGCATCAAGGGGCGGCGCAGCGCGCGTCTCACCGCGCTCACCTCCGGCGGCACCATTCCCGACACCGCCGATTACCAGGTACTGCTCGAGCCGCAGGCGCAGTTCGTCGGCACGGTGAACGAGGACTTCGCCATCGAGAGCCTGCAGGGCGATATCTTCCAGCTCGGCAACGTGTCGTACCGGATCCTGCGGGTCGAGTCCGGGCGGATCCGCGTCGAGGATGCGCGCGGTGAGCCGCCGACCATTCCCTTCTGGACCGGCGAGGCGCCGGGCAGGACCGATGAGCTCTCCCAGAGCGTGTCGCGGCTGCGCGCCGAGCTCGAGGCGCAGCTCGATGCGGGCCAGGATGCCGCGACCGAGTGGCTGATCGGCGCGAGCGGCATCACGGCCGCGGCGGCTGCGCAGCTCACCGGTTATCTCGCCGCGGCGCGCGCCGCCCTCGGTGCGCTGCCGACGCAGCACACGGTGATCCTCGAGCGCTTCTTCGATGAAGCCGGCGGCATGCAGCTCGTGATCCACTCGCCCTTCGGCAGCCGCATCAACCGCGCCTGGGGCCTCGCGCTGCGCAAGCGCTTCTGCCGCTCGTTCAACTTCGAGCTGCAGGCGGCCGCCACCGAGGACACCATCGTGCTGTCGCTCACCACCGCGCACAGCTTCGAGCTCGCCGAGGTGGCCCGCTACCTGCACTCCAACAGCGTGCGGCCGCTGCTCACGCAGGCGCTGTGCGCCGCGCCCATGTTTCCGGCGCGCTGGCGCTGGGCTGCCACCATTGCGCTCGCCCTGCCGCGTTTCCGCGGTGGCAAGAAGGTGCCCGCGCCGCTGCAGCGCATGGCGGCCGAGGACCTGATGGCGGCGATCTTTCCCGACCAGGTGGCGTGCGCCGAGAACCTGGTCGGCGAGCTCGAGATTCCCGACCACCCGCTCGTGCGCCAGGCGATCCGCGACTGCCTCGAGGAGGCGATGGACATCGATGGGCTCGAGCGGCTGCTGCGCGGCCTCGAATCGGGGCGCATCCGCGTGCTGGCGCGCGATCTCACCGAGCCCTCGCCGCTCGCGCTCGAAGTGCTGTCGGCGCGCCCGTACGCATTCCTCGACGATGCGCCGCTCGAGGAGCGGCGCACGCAGGCGGTGCTGAGCCGCCGCTGGCTCGATCCCGAGAGCGCCGCCGACATCGGTAAGCTCGACCCCGAGGCCATCGAGCGGGTGCGCGCCGAGGCGTGGCCCGACGCCACCGACGCCGACGAGCTGCACGATGCGCTCATCTGGCTCACCTTCCTCAGCGCCGCGGAGGTGGAGCGTCACGGCGGCTGGGCGGAGCTGCTGGCGGCACTCGCCGCGGCGCGCCGCGCGACGCAATTGACGAGCGGCGCCACGCGGCTGTGGGTCACCGCCGAGCAGCTGCCGCTGCTCACGGCACTCTACCCGCAGGCGCTGCTCGATCCGCCGGTGGCGACGCCGGCGGCGCACGCCCGCACGCCGAGCCCGGAAGCGGCGCTCATCGAGATCGTGCGCGGCCGGCTCATGGGGTCGGGCCCGGTGAGCGCGCCGGCACTCGCTGCGCTTCTCGGCCTGCCGGTCGCGCGCATCGATGCGGCGCTGCTCGCGCTCGAGGCCGAGGGCTTCGCCATGCGCGGCATCTTCACGCCCGCGGCGAGCGCCACATCACTCGAGTGGTGCGAGCGCCGCCTCCTCGCCCGCATTCACCGCTACACGGTCAAGCGGCTGCGCGCCGAGATCGAGCCCATCGAGGCCCGGGATTTCCTGCGTTTCCTCTTCGAGTGGCAGCGGGTCAGCGCCGCGGGGCGCATGGAGGGCCCGGATGCCGTGGGCGCGATCCTCGCGCAGCTCGAGGGTTTCGAGGCACCGGCCAGTGCCTGGGAGACCGAGATCCTGCCTGAGCGCATCACTGAGTATGAGCCGGCGTGGCTCGATGAACAGTGTCTCGCCGGACGTTTTGCGTGGGCACGCCTGAGCCCCAGGCGCTCAGATCCCGAGCGGCGCGCAGCGCCGGTGCGTGCCACGCCCATCGTGCTGCTGGCGCGGCGCAACCTGCGTTTGTGGTCAGCGCTCGGCGGCGCGCCCGAGCCCGCAGCCCTCAGCGCCGCGGCCGCGCGCATCGCCGCGTGCCTCGCCACCCACGGCGCCTCGTTCTTCGATGAGCTGGTGAGCGCTACCGGACTTCTGCCCGCGCAGGCCGAGGAAGCACTCGGCGAGCTCGTGGCTCTCGGGCTCGTCAACTCCGATAGTTTCGCGGGCCTGAGGGCGCTGCTGGTGCCGGCGGACCGGCGCCGGCCGGGCCCGGGCGGGCGGCGGCGGCGGCGCATCGCGCTGTTCGGCATGGAGGCCGCCGGACGCTGGGCACGCAGCGCGCGCGAGGCCGCGCGGCCCGCGGCGGACGCGGCCGCCGAGCGCGCGCGCGATGAGGAGCTCACCGAGCACGTGGTGCGCACGCTCCTCAAGCGCTGGGGAGTCATCTTCTGGCGGCTGCTGGCGCGCGAGGCGGACTGGCTGCCGCCGTGGCGCGAGCTGTTGATGTGCTGCCGGCGCCTCGAGGCCCGCGGCGAGATCCGCGGCGGGCGCTTCGTGGCCTCGGTCACCGGCGAGCAGTACGCCGCTCCGGAGGCAATCGGCCTGCTGCGCGAGGCGCGCCGCCGGCCCCGCGACGGACACTACGTGTCGCTCTCGGGAGCCGATCCGCTGAATCTGGTCGGCATCCTCACGCCGGGTGCACGGCTGCCGGCGCTCGCCGGCAACCGCGTCCTGTATCTCGACGGTGTGCCGCTCGCGCTGCTCGCCGGTGGCGAAGTCACCTTCCTCACCGAGCTGCCCGCCGCGCAGCAGTGGGAAGCCCGCAACAAGCTGCTGCGGCGCCACGTGCCGGCGGCGCTCGCCGATCTGGCCTAGAGGCAGCGCGCGCTGCTCCTGAGGCAGCCTGCCAGGCACGCTCGATCTTGCTGGCGGGCTGACTCACGCCGGGCGAGGGGATTTCGCCGCGCCCGCTGGCGCGGCTCTCACACCTGGCGCAGCGCCTCGACGATCGGCAAGCGCGCCGCGCGGGAAGCCGGCAGAAGACTCCCCATGACGCCCATCGCGGCGGCAAACATGAGGCCCCTGCCAAGATCGGCCGGCGTCACACGAAACGCGAAGCTGATCTCCCCCATGGCCGCCGTCGAGCTGGCGCTCACCCGATTCATCATGAGCGCCAGCAGGCACCCGAGCGCGCCCCCGGCAAGCGCGAGCAGCAGACCCTCGAGCACGAACACCATGAGGATTGCAAAACGCGGGAAGCCGAGCGCGCGCAGCGTGCCCACCTCACGGGTGCGATTGGCGACCAGCGCATACATGGTATTCATGGCAGCAAACACGGCGCCTATTCCCATCACCGTTCCAACGAAGGCAGCCAGGCCGCGCAGCAGATCGATGAGCGGGCCGGCCTGGTCTTCGTAGTACCGGCGCTCGTCCGTCATCGTGAGCGGATATTGCCGGTTGGCCTGCAGGTCCCGGTCGAAGGCCGGCCGCAGTCCGGGATCCGTCAAACGGACGGTCAGAGAATTCTCAGCTCCGGCGCGATTGAAGGCCGGAGCCATGGCGGCCAGGTCGCCCCAGATCTCGCTCTCGAACGCGCTTCCCGCGGCGGCAAACACCCCGACGACCTCGAACTCGTGCCGCATCAGGGAGACTCGCGAGCCGATCCTGAGCCCGCGAATGCGGCTCTGGGCCTGAATGCCGACCGCGACCTCGAACAGCCCGGCGCGCGGCTGACGGCCGGCAACCATGCGGACGCCGGGGCGCAGGCTGAACGCCCGTGCGGTGACGCCGCGGATCCCGACATTGGTCAGTTCCGCATCGCGGCTCCGGGGCAGTGCGACCACGGCAACCAGTTCCGGAGAGGCGAGCGGTGCGCCATCAGCACCGCGTGCGACGCGTAGATCGTCCGCCACCTGCTCCCCGGCCGCCGTGCTGAACGAGGAGCCGACCTCAGACAACGCGCCCTTCTCGAGCACGATGGCGTTCCCGGCCGTACCGCTGCTGCCGAGCGCATGCCGAAAGCCGGCGGCCATGGACAGCACCGCCACGAAGACCGCGACCACGAGTCCAATCCCGATCATGGCGAGCAGCGTCGCCCGCCAGCGCACGGCGAGACTGCGAACGCTGTAGCTGAGCGGCAGCCCCACGTCAGGCCTGTCTGAGGAGCGCTACGATCCGAGCGCGACAGGCAGGCGCTGCCGGCAAGAGGCTCGCGGTGAGTCCCAGCAGCGCGCCGATCAGCATGCCGCTGCCGGCGATCGAGGGCGGCACGTGCATTCGGGGAAACGCGCGGATCAGATCGCCGATCACCGGAGCCTCGGGCAGGAGACCAACGAGAGTGCCCCCGAGCAGCAGCCCGAGCGCAGCTCCGCACACACCGAGGAAGACCCCTTCCGCCAGGATGAGCCACAGAACGATCCGCTCGGGGAAACCCAGAGCCTTGAGCACCCCGATCTCCGTGCGCCGCTCGCGCACCGCCATGCTCATGGTGTTGGCCGTGACCAACAGCAGGGTAAACATCACCGCCAGGCCGATTCCATCGAGCAGCAGGGCGAGATTGCCGCCGAGAATCCCGGCGTTGGCGCGGTATTGCGCCTCGGTTTCGGTGTGTGTCTGGGCGTCGCTGTTCTCGAACAGATCATCGATGGCGCGGCTGATGAGCCCGGCCTGCCGTGGGTTGGCGATCTGCACGCGATAGGTACGCACGCCGGCGGTGCGGCGCGTCGCTTCGTCGAGGTACTTGTAGTGCAGGAACAGCGTCGCCTCGCTGGTGCCGGGGTAACGCGTCTGATCAGTCCGGTAGATGGCGCTGATGAGGAACTCAGACGGCCCGCCGGTGCGGTAGATGTTGCTGGTCAGCTGCACCGTGTCGCCGACCTGCCAGTGAAATTGCTCCGCCAGTGCGCGGCCGATGATCGCCCCATGCTGGTCTGCGAGGAACGCCTGCCGCTCGCTCTCGGTGAGAACGTACTCCGGATACATCGCGAGGAAGCTCTCGGCTTCGATGGCAAAGTTGGCGAACTCACTCTCCGGCCGGCTCACATCGCGCATGCCGCCGAAGTAATTGGCAGCGGCGACGCGGGTCACTCCCGGGATGGCCGCGATGCGTTCCTCATAGGCGTTTGGCAGCTTGTAGAAGCGACTGACGTTGTTGCGCGTCACGAGCCTCGCCGCGCCCTGATCGAGCGAGCCGCGTAACGCAGCGACGAAGGTCTGCAGCGTACAGAAGAGGAAGATGCACACGGCGATGGCCGCCGCGGTGCTGGCGGTCCGGATCCAGTTCTGCTGCAGGTGCTGCAGAACGAAGGGCAGCCATTTCATGATCGGCGGCATATTTGCCGATCGCCAGCCATCCCGCACCGGCTTTTGGATGAGCGGCCGCAATCCGTGACCAGTGGTCGCACAGTCGCCAGCGCAGGTTTGCCCGGCCTGAGCTCTGTTGGGATACTCCGGCGCGCACATGAGCTCGCAGAGCGCAGACACGCTGAGGCCGCCGGACACCGCGCACCGACTCATTGGCGGTCGGCTCTACTACGCGAGCACTCTGGCAGCATGGAGCCTCTACGGGCTCGTGCAGTACGGGCTGTCGCCGGCGCCGCAGCGCCTGGCCGTCGCCGCCGGCGCCGCCGCCTGGTGTGGAAGTGGCCTGCTGGGCACTCATCTGCTCGCCTGGCTCGCGCAGCGGCGGCGCTGGTATCGGATTCCGCAGTTGCTGGCTCCATTTGCCGTCGGCGCACTGTTGCTGTCGGCAGCGATGAACCTGGCCCGCGCCGCAGTGGGTGTCTGGTTTGGGGACGCGTTTCGGCAGAGCCCCTACTGGGTGGTGCTGGCCCACTACGTGCAGGGCTTGCTGGTCGTCGCGGTGTGGTGTGCGGTAGTCCTGGCCGTCAACGAGGTGAAGCATCGACGCGCAGCGGAAACCGAAGCGCTGCGACTGGCACTGCTCGCCCAGACTTCCCAGCTGAACGCACTGCGCTCACAGCTCAATCCGCATTTTCTCTTCAACTGCCTCAACGGCCTGCGTGAGCTGATCGACGCGGACCGCGATCGCGCCCGACAGGTTGTCGAACTGCTCGCCGGGTTGTTGCGCTACACGCTGCGCGCGGACCGTGTGGCGACGGTTTCACTGGCCGAGGAGCTCGGCGCGGTCGAGGATTACCTGGCGCTCGAGAGAGTCCGCTTCGATGAACGGTTGCGGGTACGTCTGAACATCGACCCGCGGAGCACCGCCGCCAGACTGCCGCCGATGCTGCTGCAGACGCTGGTCGAGAATGGCGTGAAGCACGGCATCGCCCGACTGCCGGCTGGCGGTGAGCTCACCGTCGTCGCGGCGATTGTGGCCGGCAGCCTGCACATACAAGTCACCAATCCGGGAAAGTTGTCCCACTCCGCCGCCGGTCCGCCGGCCGTTGGTCTCGACAACGCGCGCGAGCGGCTGCGCCTGATGTATGGCGACGGCGCATCGCTGCGGCTGGACGCAGGCGATGAGTTCACGGTCCGCGCGCAGCTCGTGATACCCCTGCACCCGGGCGGCCTACGGTCTTGAAGGCACTGATCATCGACGACGAAAGGCTGGCGCGCGACGCACTGCGCCGGCTGCTGGCTGCACATCCGGAGGTGAAGATCGTCGCCGAGGCGGCCAATTGCGACGCCGCGCTGCGCGCCATCGAGAAGACCTCACCGGAGCTGCTGTTCCTCGATGTGGAAATGCCGGGCGGCAGCGGCTTTGAATTGCTGGAGAAGCTGCCAGCCGTTCCCGCCGTGATATTCACCACCGCCTACGACGCCCACGCAGTGCGCGCCTTCGAGGTCAGTGCGCTCGACTATCTGCTGAAGCCCATCGCGGCCGATCGCCTGGCAGCAGCGCTGCAGCGCGCGCAACGCGCGCTGGCGGAAAGTCCCGGCAACCCGGCGGACCTGCAGGGCCTGTCCGTCACGCAGCAGATTTTCGTGCGCGATGGCGATCGCTGCTGGATCGTCCGCCTGACAGACATCTCGCTGATGGAATCGGAGGGCAACTACACGCGCCTCTATTTCGGCAGCAATGCGCCGCTCATCTTTCGCTCGCTGTCGGCGATCGCGCAACGGCTCAAAGCCGACACTTTTTTTCGTGCCAACCGCTCGCAGATCGTCAACCTCAACTGGATCGAGGCGGTGCAGGACGACTTCGACGGCCGCCTCACGCTCAAGCTGCGCACCGGCAGGCGGATCGAGATCTCCCGGCGGCAGTCGCGCAATCTGAAGGAGTTGCTGAGTCTCTGAGCGCGCGTTGTGCCTGCGTCCCCCGAAGTGGGCATTCTCATCAGCGCAGGCGGGTCCCAGAATCGGCTCAGAAACCGACGAGGGACCGCCCGTGCAATACCGCAACCTGGGTCGCAACGGCCCACAGACCTCAGCTCTCGGACTCGGCTGCATGAGCATCGGCATCGCCGAGATCTACAGCAGCAGCGTGCGCAGCGACGCCGAGGCGGTCGCCCTGATTCACCGCGCGCTCGACCTGGGCATCAGCCTGCTGGATAGCGCCGACGTTTACGGCGATTCGGAGCGCCAGGTCGGCAAGGCGCTGAAGGGGCGCCGTGACCGCGTCACACTGGCAACGAAGTTTGGCTTCACCTCGGGTGTCAGCTCGAGCGGGCGGCGCGACCCCGATCGCGCGATCGACGGCAGCGCCCGCTACGTGCGTCAGGCGTGCGACGCGTCACTCGAGCGCCTCGGCGTCGATCATATCGATCTCTACTATCTGCACCGGATCGACCCGCAGACGCCGATCGAGGAGACGGTCGGCGCCATGGCCGATCTCGTGCAGGCGGGTAAGGTGCGCCACATCGGCCTGTCCGAGGCCGCGCCCGCGACGGTGCGCCGCGCCCACCGGGTCCATCCGCTGGCGGCCATCCAGACGGAGTTCTCCCTCTTCAGCCGCGAGCCGGAAGAGGAACTGTTGCCGCTGCTGCAGGATGCGGGCATTGCGCTGGTCGCCTACAGTCCGCTGGGCCGCGGATTTCTGGCCGGCCGCTTCCGCAAACCCGAGGATCTCGCGGCAGCTGACTGGCGGCGCAACAATCCGCGCTTTCAGGGCGAGAACTTCGCCCGCAACCTGCGCCTCGCGAGCCACCTGGAGGAGCTCGCCGCCCGCAGGGGCTGCACGCCGGCGCAGCTGGCGTTGGCGTGGCTCCTCACGCGCTACGACAACGTGATTCCGATCCCCGGCACCAGCAGCCTGAAGCGGCTCGAAGAGAATGCCGCGGCGGCCGATGTCGAGCTCAGTAAGGCGGAGCTTGAACGCATCGAGCAGATCGCGCCGCGCGGGGCAGCCTCGGGTGCGCGTTACGAGCCGGCCGGGGCCGGACTGCTCAACGGCTGAGCGTCACGGGCTGAGGTGGCGCGGCTGATACAGGCCCAGCGTCCCTCCGCCTGGGAGCTTCAGGTGAGTCAGGCGCCCCCACACCTGTTGCGAGGCGCTCTCGCACTTGACGCCCGCCTTTTTCAACAGCGCCATTTCGGCATCCAGATCGTCGGTCATCAGGTAGAGCTCGTGCAGGTCGTTCTCGTCGGAAGGATGAACGGCGAGCTCGGCGGGCGGCAGCCTGAAAATGAGCCAACCCTTGTGCGCGTCGATGAACTTGAATTTCAGCACGTCGCGCAGAAGAGCCCTGTCGGCTTCAGCATCCTTCGAATAAAGAATGACGTGTGCGCCAGTGAGCATGGGTATTAGGCCGGTGACCGCTGCGACCGACTTCAGCAGAGGGTTTCCGGCTTGTCAAATGTGTTAGTCCCGGGTAACACTTCGCCAATGCGCAGATCGCACGCACGCGCGGCGGCATTCAGGGCGGCCGTTGAGCTATTCAGGCTGTTCGGACACCCGCTGCGGGTGATCATTTTTCAGCGTCTGGCGCGCACGCCCATGACGGCCGGCGAGCTCGCGAAGGGCCTGCCGATCAGGCGCAGCGCCGTGGTACAGCACCTCAAACTGCTGCAAGCCGCACGACTGGTCGAGGCGCTGGCGGACGGCCGCCGCCGCATCTACCAGATTCGCCGCCGGGGTCTCGTGCCGCTCGCCGACTGGTTGCAGCACCACTTTGCTGTACAGTCGCGGCATCGGCCAGGTTGAGATGCAGGGAGGGAGTACCGTGCTCGGCCCCATCGCTCACATCGCATTGATCGTCCAGGATCCGGCCCGCACTGCGGGCTTCCTGCGCGAGCTGTTCGAGGCCCCGGTCCTGGGGCGCACGGATGCAGACGGACACGATGAGACCTTCGTCCGGCTGGGACTCACCTGGGTTGCCCTGATCGGCGCCGACGTCAAGCGCGAGCGCACCGGGGATCACATCGCGTTTCGCGTCGCGCGCGAGGACATCGCGCCGATCGCCGACAAGCTCAAGTCAATGGGCTGCGAGTTCATCGTGTCGAAATCGGGTACGTCGCTGTACTTCTTCGACTTCGACAATCACGTCTTTGAGCTCGACAGCTCCGACCAGGAGCAGGAGCTTGACGCCCTGGCCGCGGCCTCCGGTAGCTGATCGGCTAGTGGATCCGGGGCGTGTCGATGAGATTCAGCTTGGCGAGCAGCGCCTGATAGCGGGGCTCATGCTGCAGGCCGCGCAACAGCGGATCACATTTGACGAAGGTCAGATTCGGGTCGCGATGCTGATAAGAACGCTCCAGCCAGTCCAATGCCTCACCCACCTGACCGCGATAGGCATATGCCTCGGCAATGCCGTACGACTCATCGCCATGTCGACTGACGAGCTCGCGCAAAGCCTGGTCGGACCGCGTGCGATCACCCTGGGCCCAGTACACGATCGGTAAGACCTCGAGCCTCACCGCTTCTTGTGACTCCTTCTGGGTCGCTGCCAAGGCTTCCGCGTATCGGCCCGCAAACACGAGCGCCTGACCGAGACTGGCCTGGGCTCCCGCGTAGCCTGGGGCCAGTGCGATGAGACGCCGGTAGGTGTCGATCGCTGCATCGAGTTGACCAGCGGCAAACTCGCGGTCGGCGAGTCCGCTCAACGAGTATGGGTCCAGAGGATTCCGTTCCACGAGCTGGTGACTGATGGCAATCGCCTGCGGCATCCGGCACCAGATGACGTACATATCAGCCTTGGAAGACGGCAGCAGCTCCTTGTCGTTCGGGTCCGATTCCTGCATGCGCGCGATCTCGGCGGCAGCGCCTTCCCAGTTCAACTCACTCATATAAACGCCCGCCATCGTGTAGTGCGCCCAGAGAAGGTGCTGATCGAGCTCGATGGCGTGCTGCAGAGCGGCGCGTGCGCGGGGGATGCCATCCGACTGACTGGCGCTCCCAATCCGCACCTGTGCCAGATACGCGCTTCCGAGCCGTGCCCAAGGAAGGGCGTAGCGGGGATCGACCTGAATAGCCTGCTTGAAGAGCGCGATCGCTCTGGCCAGGTCTTCAGGGCTGCGCCGCGCCTTGAAGAAGTTGCCCTGCAGGACCAGGTTGTAGGCTTCGAAGTTGGGCTGGGGCGCGTCCGGCGCCGCTGATTGTGTCAGAACAGCATTCAGTTCCCGTGTTACGGTTTCAGCAATTTCGCTCTGCACCTTGAAAATGTCCTTGAGCGTGCGATCGTAGGTGTGGGACCAGATGTGCAGGCCATCGGACGCCCGGACGAGCTGTGCCGTGATGCGCAGCATCTTGCCGGCGCGGCGCACACTGCCCTCGAGCAGGTTGGCGACCGCCAGCTTGGCGGCGATCGTCCGCACGTCCTCGTTGCGCCCCTTGAACTGGAATGACGACGTACGCGCGATCACTTTTAGGTCCGAGCCCTGCGCGAGCTGGTCAATGAGCTCCTCGGTGAGGCCGTCCGCGAAATACTCTTGCTCCTTGTCGCCGCTCATGTTCACGAACGGCAGCACCGCTATGGAGTGCGGCGAGGCGCTCGGGGCAGCGGCGTTGCCAGCGGGCGGCGCCGCCTGCTGAGCTGCCGTACGAGTCGGCAGGCTCTGTGAGGACGGGGGAGTCGATAACGGCAGTTCGTGGAGGACCAGGTACGCGCAGACTGCTGCCGCGACTGCGCCGGCGCCCCAGAGGATCGGCGTGGGCAAGGATGGCTGACGGGCCGACCGTGCGGGGGCATGCCCGCGCGGCGAGTCCGCCACCACGGGAGCCGCCTCGAGCACGAGCAGCCGCTTGATCCGCTCAACGAAAGCGGGCGGCGTCTCCCCGCCCGGTAGCCGAGTCCATTGCAGCTCGTGGAATTTGTCGGGGACCGAGGCGCCTCGTTGAGGCGTTCCGTCGATGACCACCGGGATCAGGAACGTCTTCTTGTGCGCCATGTCGCCGGCGCGCTCGACGGCGAGCCGCCACTCGCGACGGAAGTAGCCCTCGTCGCGTTTTTCGGTGCTCGCCGAGATGATCGCGACGAACAGGCGGCAGTCGTGGATCTGAGAGCGAATCTTATGGTCCCAGGCATCGCCACCGCGAAGCTCGCTCTCATCGAACCATACGTCGATGCCGGCTGCCCGCAGCGCCTCGCACATCCGCCGGGCGGCGCCGGCATCCTGAGAGGCGTAGCTCAGGAAGACCGCGTCGGCCGGCGTGCTCGCCCTGATTGGCGGCTGCTCCCCCTGCATCCTCGCCCTCTTGATCTTGTATGGGCCGGGCGAGAATGCCCCGAGGAGCTGGTCGCAGGCAAACTGCTCACGCGCTGAACTTCAGAATCGCCTTCAATAGCCCCGGGAACCGCTCGTTCACTTCATCCCAACGCACGCCGTTTAGATTCTCGACGCCCTGCTTCGTCGTACGGATCAGTCCCGCCTCGCGTAAAACCCGGAAATGATGTGACAAGGTGGATTTCGCCATCTCCGCGCACGGCGCAGCGCCCGAGCACGACAGCTGCCCGTCGCGCCTCTGCAGCAACTTCCTGAGGATCTTCAGGCGCATCGGATCACTGAGCGCGCCGAGGATTCCGCCCAGGGTGATGTCTTCCTTGGCGGGATGCACGAAGCGGGTCATATGCTCATTCTAAAAGCGTCTTTGCCTTTCCTACCATTGTTCAATAATACTGAACTATCGAACACTCATCAAGGAGACGCACGTGAAGAGACTAGAAGGCAAAGTGGCACTCGTAACCGGTGGCAACAGTGGCATTGGACTCGCCACCGCAAAGCGCCTGCACGAGGAAGGCGCCCGGGTGGTCATCACCGGGCGAGACGCCAGGACCCTGGACGCGGCGGTCAGTGCCATCGGCAGCGGCACCGTGGCGGTACAGTCGGACGTCTCGAGGGCCGACGACATCGAGCGGTTGTTCGCGCAGATCGCGGCCCAGGTGGGCAGGGTCGATGTGCTGTTTGCGAATGCCGGCATCGCCAAGCTCGCACCCTACACCGCATCCTCGGAGGCACTGTTCGACGAGCTGTTCGCGACCAACGTGAAGGGGGTTTATTTCACGCTGCAGAAGGCCATTCCGCACCTCAATGACGGTGCGTCCGTGATCTTCAACACCAGTGTGGCGGCGAGCAAAGGCGCCGAGAACATGGGTGTCTATGCCGCCACCAAGGCTGCCGTGCGCTCGTTCGTCCGCACCGCTGCCACCGAGCTGCAGAGCCGCAACATTCGCGTCAACGCCGTGGCTCCCGGACCCGTTGCCACACCCATCTTCGGGCGCAGCGGCCTCACCGAGGAGCAGATCGAGGGCTTCAAAGCAGGCATCTCCGCTCGTGTGCCGATGCATCGGATCGGCCGGCCCGAGGAGATCGCGGGTGCGGTGGCGTTCCTCGCCTCCGACGATGCTTCCTATATCACCGGAGTCGAGCTCAACGTCGACGGAGGTATGGCGAACCTCTAGCCGGTCCGACTCTCGGGGCGTCGACTCGAAGGACTCGAGCTCAGCGGTGCTGCGTCGGTTGCGCCGACCGCCGCTAGCGTCGCGCGATTTCACCTTGTCTTACAGCGGGCCGATGGGTGGATTGCGCGGCTGCGCTCCCGCAAACGATCAGGCCGACTCAGCCGGCCACGGTGCGGGTCTTCAGGGGGCCTGCACAATTGACGCCCGCTGAGCCCGCGGCAGGCAGAAATACCTGGCGCCCGTGTGCGGCGGCTGGCACCTGCCCGGTGAATCGGCGACACTCTCGCCCCCTGCGGCTTAAGCAAGCCGTGCCGTGCACGGCCCGCAGACAAGTAAGGACCTCCATGACATCACGAGCGCCGCACCGCGGCCGAGCCCTAATCACCGTCGCGGCGGCTGTCGCTGCCCTGTGCAGCGCCTCGATGCCGGCGGCAGCGCAGCCCGCGCCGGCCGCATCCGCCACGCAGGCACCGGCGGCGAGCAAGGCGCCCGCCAAGGGCGGTGCCGCGCCGGCCAAGAACCCGCACCCCTGCAAGGAGACGCCGGGATCCAGCCCGACCGGGCTGCTGTCGCCGGAGTGTCTGGGCGCGGCGAGCTACAGCATCGGCGTGTTGTGGGGCTCGCAGCTGCACTCCGCCGGACTGCCGGCCGACGGGGTCAGCACGGCGCGCATCGCGCAGGGGATCCGTGACGGCTTGAGCGGCAAGGCCACGCTCGGGGATGAGGACCGCGACAACATCCGCGCCCTCTCCACCTCGGCGATCGAGATCAATCACCATGCCGCGGAGAAGTTCCTCGCCGAGAACGGCAAGAAGCCCGGCGTGGTGACCACGGCGAGCGGGCTTGAGTACCAGGAGCTCAAGGCCGGCAGCGGCGACTCGCCCAAGGCGACCGACTCGGTGGTCGTGAATTATCGCGGCACGCTGATCAATGGCACGGAGTTCGACGCTTCCGCCAAGCACGGCGGGCCTGCGACCTTCGAGGTCAACCACCTCATCCCCGGCTGGACGGAAGCGCTGCAGCTCATGAAGCCGGGCGCCAAGTGGAAGCTCTACGTGCCGCCGCGCCTGGCGTACGACGTGCGCCCTCCGACCCCCGTGATCCCGCCGGGCTCCGCGCTGGTGTTCGAGATGGAGCTGTTGAGCGTCAAGCCCGCAGCCGCGGCACCACCGGCCTCGGCGAATCCGCCGCCGGCGCCCGTTACACCGGCCCCGAAGTAGCCCTCGTCAGCTCAGTCAGGGTGCGGCGCGCGCGAGCGCGCGCCGCACCGCATCCGTGAGCGCTCGCTCCGCCGCGGCGTCAAACTCCGGCGCCGCCTGCCAGTCGTAGGCGAAGGGGTGGCGGGTGCGCAGCGTCTGCGGCTCGTCGCGGTAACGCGGGATCACGTGCGCGTGCAGCGCCGGCTCCTCGTTGCCGAGCATGGCGTAGTTGATGCGCACGGCTCCGGTCGTCTCAAGCAGTGCATCGCCCAGGCGCGCCATGTCGGCAAGGAACACGCTGCGCTGCGCGGCGCCCAGGGCGTTGAGATCGGCCACCACCGGATCGGGCAGCAGCAGCGCATAGCCGCGCACGAACTGCCGCTCGCCGAACACCGCCCAGCCCGAGGCGAGGCGCGCGATGAGCCGCGGGTGGCGTCCGTCGCGGGCGGCATCCACCTGGCGGTGGATCGCCGTGCCGGGCGGCGGCGGGGCACTCTTCATGCCGTACCCGGGGAGCGGAACACGAAGTACACCGCGCCGAGGATGCAGAGCGCCGCCCACAGGTAGTCGAGCCGCAGCGGCTTGCCCATGTAGAACACGGCGAACGGCACGAACACCGTGAGGGTGATGACCTCCTGCAGGATCTTGAGCTGCGGCAGGCCGAGCTGCGTATAGCCGATGCGATTGCCCGGCACCTGCAGCAGATACTCGAAGAAGGCGATGCCCCAGCTGACGATCGCCGCGACGTACCACGGCCGGTCGGCGAGGTTCTTCAGGTGCGCGTACCAGGCGAAGGTCATGAAGACGTTCGACGCCGCGAGCAGCAGCGTCGCCGCAATCACCGGGCTCACATCAGCGCTCCTTCAACAGCTCACGTTAAGATCGCGCAGCGCCGCGACGGTGCTCGCGTAGCCGCCATGCACGACCCCGTGCCAGCCGCGGCTGCGCGCGGCGGCGATGTTCTCCTCGCGGTCGTCGATGAATACGGTCGCGGCCGGCTCGAGCGCAAAGCGTCGCTCGGCTTCCGCGTAGATCCCCTCATGCGGCTTCATCACCCCGGCGAGGTATGAGGGCAGCGCGCCGTGCCCGATATGGTGTAACCGGAACTCGCGCGACAGGTGCGCCCAGTGCAGGTCGCCGATGTTGGAAAGCAGATACACACGGTAATCGCCGCTCAGGCGGTGCGCCAGCTCGACCATCGGGACATCGAGCTCGAACATGCCGACCCACAGCTGGTGCATTGCCTCTGGCGACACCCGGTGGCTGGTGAGCGAGCATAAACGCTCCAGGAGCCCGGACCCGTGCAGCCGGCCGGTCTCGTGCTCTGCGAGCGCAGCGCGCGAGAGGATGGCGTGCAGATCCTCGCCCTCGACACCCTCCGCCTGCAGCAGCTCGAGCATCGGCCGGTAGTTCATACGCACGAACACCCAGCCGATGTCGAACACGACGTTGCGGATCAACGGGCGGCTCATAGTGAGAGCGGATCGACGCTACCCGAGTCGCCGGCGCGCGTGTTGACCGCGACCACGGTGGCGCGCGGGAAGAAGTTGAACTCCGAGGCACTGGCGCGCGTATAGGCGCCCATGGCGCGCCCGACGATCAGATCCCCGGCCTTGAGCTGCGGCAGCATCAGATTCTCGGCGATCACGTCGATGCTGTCGCAGGTGGGCCCGGCGAGCACCGCCGGCAGCGGCGCGCCGCTCGCGCGCAGCGGCTCCACCGGGTAGCGCGCGTGGTCGTAGAGCTGACCGCTGTAGGAGCCGTACAGGCCGTCATCGAGGTAGTACCACCAGTGGCCTTCGCGCTGCGCGCGGCCCATGACCGATGCCACGCCGATGGCGGCCGGGCCGACGATGTAGCGCCCCGGTTCGGCGATGACGCGCACCCGCTTCGGCAGCCTGGCGAGCGCGGCGCGCAATGGCGCGCACCAGCGGCCGATGTCCTGCACCGGCTGGATATAGTCGATGGGAAAGCCGCCGCCGATATCGAGCGTGTCGAAGCTGCCGAGCTTCTCGCGCCGCGCCGCCGCCATCAGCCGCGCGCATGCCTCCACTGCCTCGACGTGCTTGGTGGCATCCGGCGTCTGCGAGCCGGCGTGGAAGGACAGGCCGCGCACGCCGATGCCGAGCCGGGCGGCGAGGCGCGAGAGCTCCAGCACCGCCTCCGGGTCGCAGCCGAACTTGCGCGACAGGTCGACCATGGCGCCCGGGGAGCGAAACGACACCCGCAGCAGCAGCTGGGCCGCGTCGCGATGAGGTGCGAACTTGGCGATCTCGTCGGGGTTGTCGGCGACGAAGATGCGCACGCCGAAGTCCAGCGCGTTGGCGATGTCCGCCGGCCGCTTGATCGGGTGGGTATGGATGCAGCGCTGCGGGGCGACGCCGAGCCGCGCGACCAGCTGCACTTCGCCCGTGGTCGCGAGATCGAGAAAGCCGCCCTCCCCCAGCACCGTGCGCACCACCGCCGGATGCGGCAAGGGCTTCAACGCATAGTGCAGGTCGACGTGCGGCAGTGCCTTGTGGAGGCTGCGGAACTGCGCGCGCACGCGCTCACAGTCGAGGATCAGCAGCGGCGAGCCGAACTCGCGCACCAGGCGGCGCACTTCTTGAGGCTCGAACGGATCGATGAATCGGGCGCGAGGCACCGGCGGGATTTTACGGGAGAACGGCCACGTTGCCGGTGCCCTCGTCGCTCTCCGCCACGTTGGTCGCCGCGCGCAGCAGGCGGTCGCGAACCGCATCCCAGCGCTCGCCGTCGGGCACCGCCTGCACCAGGATCTTCTGGCAGGCGGCGCGATCGAGAGTGCGCAGGTTGTTGTACAGGTCGCGGCCGTAGCTCTCAGGCCGCCGGCCGGCGTTGATCCAGGTGACGTACTTGTGGGAGCGCAGCGGCAGGCGCTGCGCCAGCACCGCGATGCGCCGCCCGCCCCCGGAGGCGGCATCGGCCTGCGCATCGATCTCCCCGGCCGGCACGATGGTCATGGAGGTCGTGGGCGCGTAGTGCATGGCACCGCTGCCCGGCACCCGTGGGGACTCCTCCGCCGGCCCGATGAGGAGCTCACCGACCACGGAGCGGATCTGCCCGGCGGTGATGCTGCCCGGCCGCAGCAGCCGTACGTTCGGCCCCTCGAACGACACGATGGTCGATTCGAGCCCGAGCTGGCACTCGCCGCCATCCAGGATCAGGCGCACGGCCTCGCCGAGCTCCTCACGCACGTGCTCGGCGCGCGTCGGCGACAGCCGCCCGTAGCGATTGGCCGAGGGCGCCGCGATGCCGCCGCCGAAGGCCGTGAGCAGCTGCTGCGCCATGGGGTGTGAGGGTACGCGGATCGCGATCGTCTCCTGGCCCCCGGTGACGACGTCGTGAACGTGGGCGGCACGCGGCATCACCATGGTGAGCGGACCCGGCCAGAAGGTCTCGGCGAGCTTGAGCGCCCCCTCAGGCACTTCCCGCACCCAGCGATGCAGGTAACGCGGGCTGTCGAGGTGCACGATCACCGGATTGGTGGCCGGACGTGCCTTGGCCTCGAAGATGCGGCGCACCGCCACCGGGTTCTGCGCATTGGCGCCGAGTCCGTACACGGTCTCGGTGGGGAACGCGACGAGCTCCCCGTCGCGCAGCACCTGCACGGCAGTCTCGATCTCGACCTGGGTGGCTCGGACGACGCGGACCATACGGAAATTCTAGCAAGCCGCGCGCGGGAGAACCCCGCTGTTGCAGCAAAGCATCAGCCCGCCGCAACTGCCTGTAGGAACAAGAGAAAAATGTGACCTATTCGAGCGCCGTGCGCACCCATCCGGCATTGGTGTGGGTGAGCTCATAGGCCGGCCAGTAGTGCTTGTCGAGTTTCAGCGTGATGACTTCCGGCGCGTTGTTCCAGGTGATGGTCTTCAGACGCACCGACGAGCGGTCGGGTCGGCCGGTGACCACCTTGAGAAACGTGTCGAGGTCCGGAGTCGCAACGCCATCCACCTCGACGATGCGCCGTCCCGGAAACAGTCCGTAGCGGGTCGCCGGCGATCCATAGGCGAAATAGGCGACATAGACGCCGCGCGGTGGGATGGCGCGCTGCGCGCTCATCGCGCGGTGCGGGGCCTGCAGCGTCGCGCCGGCCCACTGCACCAGCCGCTCGACGTCGCGCCCGGAGAGCTCGGCGGTCGGCACATCGAGCGTCAGCTCCTGCTGCCCGCGCCAAACGGTGACGTGCACCAGCTCGCGGTCGGCGGCCGCCCGCTCGACCTCACGGAACCGCGTCACCACCTGGCCATCGATGGCGAGCAGCAGATCACCCTGGCGCAGGAGCCGTGCGGCCGGGGAGCCTGCGACCAGACGCACCACGGTGAGCACCTGGCGCCGCGTGGGGGTGTGCTGCGCAAGGCGCGCCGTCCAGCTGTCCGGCAGGCCGATCTCGCGTGCGCTCGAGAGCGGCTGCACGCTGAGCTCGGCTTCGAGCGAGCGCAGCGCGTGCCCGGTGCGCACCCGGTCGACCATGTCGGCGACCACGTCGATCGGCACGCCGCGCGTGTCCTGGGTGAGCTCGCGGCCGTTCTCGTAGGCAAAGCTCGACCAGGTGCCGATTACGTTGCCGTCCTTGTCGGCGAGCACGCCGTCGAAGTCGAGCGGCGGATTCACCAGCTGCACGGTCTCGAGGCTGCTGTCGCGGAAGCGCATGGTGCGCGACAGCGGCAGCTCGAGGGGCTCGATGCTGGCGACCGCGGTGGCCCGCGAGTGCACCTGGCTGTCGGAGCCGAGCCCCACCACCCACAGCCCCTCGCCGGCGCTGATCTCGCGCGGCGTGAGCTTCGCCGCTTTCACCGGCGTCGAGCCGATGAGCTGCGGGTCGTAGGCGACGATGGCGTAGTTGTGCAGCGGATGGACGTACACCACGCGCCCCGGCACCTGCACGGTGCCGGCGAAGGTGACCGTCACGTTGCCGACCGCGACCGGCACGGTGTTGCGGTCGACCACCACCAGTCCGCGGGCCGCGTCCACCACCAGTCCAGTGCCGTGATAGTTGCGCTCGGTGATGCCCGACACCGAATACGGCATGTCGAAGGTCACCATGACGAGCGATGGAGCGAGTGCGTTCTCGCGCGGGTCGCCGTAATGCGGAAACACGGTCGAGCTCACCACGGCTGCCTTGGGCGGCGGTCCGGGCGCGAGCTCGCGGCACTCCCACCAGCCCCGGAGATCGTCGCGATCGCAGTGGCGCGCCGGGTACCACAGCCGATCCATGCGGATGGCACGCAGCTGGCTGCCGTTCGGATCGTCGATGGTGGTATAGCGCACCGTGGCGTAGTCACCGTCGCCGAGCTCGGCGATGCCGCTCTCGAAGGCGGCGAGGTCATCGGTGCGG
Source organism: Steroidobacteraceae bacterium (assembly GCA_035568235.1). GTDB lineage: Bacteria > Pseudomonadota > Gammaproteobacteria > Steroidobacterales > Steroidobacteraceae > 13-2-20CM-66-19. The sequence goes on from DATMOK010000011.1 coordinate 61,225, forward strand.
TGGCCGTTGAGCTCGACGATCAGGGCACCACGCGGCACCGCGGCGCTGCCGAACACGTAGCCGGGATTGGCGACGTACACGCCGTGCGCCGGGACGTTGAAGGCGCGCGCCAGCTGATAGGACAGCGTGTTGACGACCGCATCGCCAAACTCGGCGTAGGCGCTCGGGGTGATGGCGTGCAGGTCACCGACCGGCAGCCGCGCTGCCAGTGGCTTGCCGCCGCGTTCCAGCTCGACGTCGAGTGACTGCCCGACCGACTCATCCAGCACCTCCTCGAGCGGCTCGAACTGCGTGACATAGCGGCCATTCACGCGCAGCAGGATGTCCCCGGGCTGCAGCAGGTTCTCGCTCGGCGAGCCCGGCAGCACCTCGGTGACGACCAGCATGCCGGTGTAGCGCGGGAAGGTGCGGCGCACGTCGGCTTCGGTGCGCGCATCGAGCCCGAGGCGATCGAGCTCGTCGTAGGGCTGGTAGTTGAAGACCGTATACAGCGTGCCGCGCGACACGGGCTTGCCCTGCTGGATGAGGTTGAGCGCGCGGCGCACGCGCCCGAGCGGCAGGTAGAAGCTCGAAGCCGCACCGCTCGCGCCGCCCGCGTTCAGGCCCACGACGCGGCCGCGGATGTCGATCACCGGTGAGCCCGAGGAGCCGCCCGAGGTGCCGGACGCCGCCTGCAGATAGAAGGTGTTGAAGTCGTTGTACTTGGCGATGCCGTAGTCGGGCGCGTCGCGATCGAGTCGCGCCAGCGTGCCGGCGAGGATCGAGAGCTGCTCGCCGGCGTTGTTGCCGACCACGCGGATCTCGCGCCCGATCTGCGCGCCCTCGGGGAACAGCGGCAGCGCCTTGGGCTTGATGAAGCGCAGCTTCGCGGGATCGTAGTGATAGAAGCCGAAGTCGTGCACCGGGTCGCGGTACACGGGGTACAGCTGCACTTCCTCGCGATTGAGGAAGGTGGCCTCCGCGGTCACGGGACCGGGTGTCACCACGTGGCGGTTGGTGAGGATCAGGCCGCGCTCGGCATCCACCACGAAGCCGGTCGCCTGCGCGGTCGTGTTCCATTCGGTGTCGAAGGCACGCGTCTGGTCGAGGTCGATGGAGACGACGCTGCCGGCGATGCGCTCAAGCGTCACGGCCCAGTCGGGATTCGCCTCGACGGCCGCTGCCTGCTGCGCGATCTGCGGTGCAGCGCCCGCCGGTGTCGCTGGCCCGGGCGTCGCCGGCGGCGGGAGCGGCGCGGGTTCGGTGACCGCGGGAGCTGCGGCGTCACGCCCCGCGGGCTGCGGCGTGGCGGTGGGTGTGGCGGGCGGCGGCCCCGGCGGGTTGAGAGGCGGCTCCGCCGCCTGCACGGTGGCAGCGGTGAGCAGGGCGGCGAGCAGCAGCAGTCGGGCGAATCGCATCGGGTGGGGCTCCACTAGCGGCCGAGCAGCACCAGCAGCCACACCGCGATCAGCAGCACGAACGACATGAGGACCGCGGCCGAGCCGATGTCCTTGGCGAGTCCGGCGAGCGCATGCCGCTCGAGCCCGATGCGATCCACGGTGGCCTCGATGGCGCTGTTCAGGAGCTCGACGATGAGAATGAGAAGCGCCGGTCCGATGAGGAGCGCGCGCTCGATGCCATTGTGACCCAGCCATAGTGCGAGCGGTATGACGCACGCAACGAAGGCAAGTTCCTGACGAAACGCCGCTTCATCGCGGAACGCCCCGGCGAGGCCCTTGGCGCTCGAGCCGAACGCCCGCAGCAGCCGGGTCAGGCCGCGCGGCTTGTAACGATCTATGGCTGCGTCGTCGGCGTCCATGTGAGGTCCAGGTGTCGCGCCGCCCGTACATCATCCAGGCGCCGCACCGGCATGGTATGCGGTGCGCTGCGAACCCGCTCGGGTTCCTGCTCGGCCTCGCGCTGAATCTGGGCCATGGCCGCCACGAACTCATCGAGCACGTCCTTGCTCTCGGTCTCGGTCGGCTCGATCAGCAGACACTCCGGCACCAGCAGAGGAAAGTAGGTGGTCGGCGCATGGTAGCCGAGATCGAGCAGACGCTTGGCGAAATCCATGGCCGTCACGCCGAGCTCACGCGCTTGCCGCTTGAGCGTCACGATGAACTCATGGCTCGCACGGCGCTCGGGATACGCGGCATCGAAGCCCGCATCGCGCAGGCGCTTGAGCAGGTAGTTGGCATTGAGCGTCGAGTACTCGCCGACCGCGCGCATGCCGTCGCGCCCGAGCAGGCGCATGTAGATGTAGGCGCGCAGCAGCACGCCGGCGTTGCCCATGAAGGCCGACAGCCGTCCGATCGACTGCGGCAGATCGGCCTCGGCGAGCCAGCGATAGCGCTCGCCGTCGCGGGCGACGATCGGCAGCGGCAGGAACGGCAGCAGCCGCGCGCCCACCCCGACCGCTCCGGCACCCGGGCCGCCGCCGCCGTGCGGCGTCGAGAAGGTCTTGTGCAGGTTCATGTGCATCACATCGAACCCCATGTCCCCCGGGCGCACCTTGCCAAGGATCGCATTCAGGTTCGCGCCGTCGTAGTAGAGGAGCCCGCCCGCCTCATGCACCACCTGCGCCACCTGCTCGATGCCGCGCTCGAAGACGCCGAGCGTCGAGGGGTTGGTGAGCATGATGCCGGCGGTGTTCGGGCCGACCGCGGCCTTGAGCGCCGTGAGGTCGGCATCCCCGGCGGCGTTGACCGGAATCTCGCGCACCACGCAGCCGCACATGGTGGCGGTCGCCGGATTGGTGCCGTGCGCGGCCTCGGGGACGATGATCTCGTTGCGCTTGAGGTCGCCGCGCGCGCGGTGATAGGCGCGGATCATGGCGACGCCGGCGAACTCACCGTGGGCGCCCGCCATCGGCGAGAGCGCCACGCCCTGCATGCCGGTCACTTCCTTCAGCATCTCCTGCAGCTCGTACATGCAGGCGAGAAAACCCTGGCCGTGCGATTCCGGCGCGAGCGGATGGCGCGCCAGGAACTGCGGCAGCATGGCGTACTGGTTGCACGCCTTGGGGTTGTATTTCATCGTGCACGAGCCGAGCGGATAGAAATGCGTATCGATGGAGAAGTTGAGCTGCGACAGGCGCGTGAAATGACGCACCGCCTCGAGCTCGCCCACCTCCGGGAGCTGCGGCGCTTGCGTGCGGCGCAGCTGCGCCGGCAGATCGGCGAGCGCCGCCGCTGCCACTTCGTGCGGCCATTGATCGCTCGCGCCGCGGCCGGGGTGCGAGTACTCGAAGATCACTTTCTCTTTGGCTGGCATGGAATCATCCCGTGGCTTAAGCCGCGCGCGCCGTCTGCATCACCTCGCCGAGCGATGCGCGGTAACGCTCGAGGTCGGCGGAGCTCTTGGTCTCGGTGGCACATACCAGCAGCGCCGGGCCGAGCTCCGGGTAGTACGGCGCGAGGTCGAGGCCGCCGAGGATGCCGCGCGCGGCGAGCGCCCCGAGCACTGGCGCCACCGGCCGGTCGAGCAGCAGCACGCTCTCATGGAAGTGCGGTCCGGTGAACGCGCTGCGCACGCCCGGCAGGCGCGTGAGCGCGGCGGCGAGCTCGCGGCTGCGTGCATGGCTCGCAGCCGCGGTGCGCTTCAGTCCCTCGGCCCCCATCAGCGACATATAGATGGTGGCGGCGGTCACCAGCAGCCCCTGATTGGTGCAGATATTGGAGGTCGCCTTGGCGCGACGGATGTGCTGCTCGCGCGCCTGCAGCGTCAGGGTGAAGCCCTCGCGCCCCGCGGCATCGAGCGTGCGCCCGACGATGCGTCCGGGCATCTGCCGCACGTGCTCCATGCGCGTGGTCATGAAGCCGAAGTACGGGCCGCCCGAGGACAGCGGCACGCCGAGCGGCTGCCCCTCGCCGACGGCGATATCGGCGCCGTGCTCGCCCCACTCCCCCGGGGGCTTGAGCAGTGCGAGCGAGGTCGGATTGACGACCGCGATCACGTGAGCACCGCGCGCGTGCGCCCAGTCGGTGAGTGCGTCCACGTCCTCGAGCCGCCCGAAGAAGTTCGGCTGCTGGATGACGAGCGCCGTGACATCGTCGGCGGCGTACTTCTCGAGCGAGGCGGCGGGTGTTATGCCCTCGGCCGTGCAGTAGGGAAGCTCCTCGAACCTCAGCCCCTGGTTGCTCGCCATCGCCACCGCCACAGCCCGGTAGTGCGGGTGCAGCGTGGTCGGCACCAGGATGCGCGCGGACTTCGACTTGCGGTTGGCGCGCACCGCCATGAGCGCGGCTTCCGCGGTCGCCGAGGCGCCGTCGTACATCGAGGCGTTGGCGACCTGCATGCCGGTGAGGCGCGCGATCATGGTCTGGAATTCGTAGATCATCTGCAGCGTGCCCTGACTCGCCTCGGCCTGATAGGGCGTGTAGGCGCTGTAGAACTCCCCGCGGGTGGTGATCGCCCAGACGGCAGCCGGGATGTGGTGCTCGTAGGCGCCAGCGCCGAGAAAGGAGAGCGGCGTGCCATCGAGCGCCGCGCGCTCGCTCATCAGCCGGCCGATCTCCATCTCATTGAGCTCGGGGGGCACACCGGCGAGCGACTTCACCCGCAGAGTCGGCGGGATCTCCTCGAACAGCTCATCGATGCTGCGCGCGCCGATGGTGGCGAGCATCGCCGCCACGTCCGCTGGCGTGTGGGGAATGAAGGCCATCAGCCGCCCTCCGCGTCCTGCACCTTGGTGTAGTCGGCCGCCGAGAGCAGTCCGGCCGCGGCGATCGCCCCCGCGGCGGGCTTCAAGCGCATCAGCCAGCCTTCACCGTACGGATCCGAGTTGACCGTCTCGGGCGCATCCGCGAGCTTGGGGTTCCCCGCCGTGACCTCGCCGCCGAACGGCGCGTACACATCGGACGCCGCCTTCACCGACTCGACCACCGCGCAGGCCTCGCCGGAGGCCACCGTGCGGCCCGCCTCGGGCACCTCGACGAACACCAGATCGCCGAGCGCGTGCTGCGCGTGATCGGTGATACCGATCTCGACCGTGCCGTCGGTGAGCGTGCGCACCCACTCGTGGGACCTGGTGTACCGGAGCTCAGCGGGAACGTTACTCATGGAGAAGTCCTTCGCTTGTTCTGAATGGGATCAGGTGAGGAGCGATTTACCGAAGCGCACGAACGGCGGCTTGACGACGCGCGCATTGAGCAGCTTGCCGCGGATGTCCACCTGCACCTGTGCGCCGCTCGCCTCCGGCAGCCGTGCGAATGCGATCGAGCGCTCGAGCGTCGGGGAGAAGGTGCCGCTCGTGATCTCGCCCTCGCCTGCCGCGGTACTCACCTTCTGGTGGCTGCGCAGCACGCCGCGGTCTTCGAGCACCAGGCCGACGAGCTTATCTCGCGAACCCGCCGCGAGGATCGCCTCGAGCGCGGTGCGTCCGACGAACTGCCGCACGCGCGGCTCGAGCGCCACGGTCCAGCCGAGGCCGGACTCGTACGGGTGGGTGCTCTCGTCCATGTCGTTACCGTAGAGATTCATGCCGGCCTCGAGCCGCAGCGTGTCGCGCGCGCCGAGTCCGCAGGAGGCGACGCCGAGGGCGTTCAGAGCCCGCCATGCCGGCACCGCATCGGCGGCCGGCATCATGATCTCGAAGCCGTCCTCGCCCGTATAACCGGTGCGCGCTACGAACCAGCCGCCGAGCTCGGCGCCGACGAACGCTGGCAGCGCCTGCGCCGTCGGGCCGTCGGCGGAGCTGAGCAGCTGCGCCGCCTTGGCGCGCGCCTCGGGGCCCTGCACCGCGAGCATCGCAAGGTCAGCGCGCTCGGTGACCCCGACGCCGAAGGCCGCCGCATGCTGGCGGATCCAGGCGAGATCCTTGTCGCGCGTGCCGGCGTTCACCACCGCACGGAACCACTCCTCGGTGAGGAAATAAACGATCAGGTCGTCGATGACGCCGGCGCGCTCATTGAGCATGCACGAGTAGAGAGCCTTGCCGGGAATGCGCAGCCGGCCGACGTCGTTGGCGAGCAGCTGCTGCAGGAATGGGCGCACCCGCGGCCCGCGCAGGTCGACGACGCACATGTGCGAGACGTCGAAGACGCCCGCGGCACGGCGTACGGCGTGGTGCTCGCCGATCTGCGAGCTGTACTGCACCGGCATGTCCCAGCCGCCGAAGTCGACGATCCGGGCACCGAGCTCGCGGTGCAGGGCGAATAACGGGGTCTGTCTTCCCACGGGTATGTCCCCCTCGGCCAGACAAAATCGCCGGCGGGCGCCCCGCGCTTCTCGCTAAGCGAGGTGCCTGCCGCCCTTCTGTCCTGTGACCTGAGAGATCAGGCGCACACGCTGCGCCGCTCCCCTTCGGTGGGTGGAGGATGGTCCACCGCTCTCCAGAAGCCCCGCGGAACACGCTAAGCTCGCGTGCCCCGCCGTCTGCCGTTCTTGTGCCTGAGCGTTTCCGGGCGGAATTTGCGCCTTCGGCGGTCCTGCCTCGTGAGGCCGGACTCTCTCCGGACAGACCGGTTCGAGCCCCGCAATGATAGCAGCCCGGGAAGCGCGGCAACGGTAGAATTCGTGCGCTATGAGCCTCGCGCGCCGTTCCACGGTCCAGGTGTCCATCGGTCAGGTTCGCGTCGGCGGCAACGCGCCGATCGTGGTCCAGTCGATGACCAATACGGACACCGCGGACATCGAAGGCACGGCACGGCAGGTGCAGGCCCTGGCGCGCGCGGGCTCGGAGCTGGTGCGCATCACCGTGAACAGCAGCGAGGCAGCGGCGGCGGTCGCGCCGATCCGCGACTGGCTGGACCGCGCCGGCATCGGCGTGCCGCTGATCGGTGACTTCCACTTCAACGGCCACAAGCTGCTGCGCGAGCACCCCGACTGCGCGGCGGCGCTCGCCAAGTACCGCATCAATCCCGGCAACGTCGGGCGGGGAGCCAAGCGCGATCCGCAGTTCGCCGAGATGATCGAGATCGCCTGCCGCTACGAGAAGCCGGTGCGCATCGGCGTGAACTGGGGGAGCCTCGACTCGGACCTGCTGACGCGCCTCATGGACGAGAACTCAGCGCTCCCTGAGCCGCTCGATGCGCGGACCGTGACCCGCAACGCCGTCGTGCTGTCGGCGATTGCGAGTGCAGAGCGTGCCGAGGAGCTCGGCCTGGCTCACAACCGCATCATTCTCTCGGCCAAGGTGAGTGGCGTGCAGGATCTGATCGCCATCTACCGTGAGCTTGCCGCGCGCTGTGACTATCCGCTGCACCTCGGCCTCACCGAGGCCGGCATGGGATCGAAGGGCATCGTGGCCTCGACCGCCGGCATGTCGGTGCTGCTGCAGGAAGGCATCGGCGACACCATCCGTGCCTCCCTGACGCCTGAGCCGGGCGGCGATCGCACCCAGGAGGTGGTGGTGGCGCAGGAGATCCTGCAGACCATGGGGCTGCGCGCCTTCACACCGCTGGTCATCGCCTGCCCCGGATGCGGGCGCACCACCAGCACCTTCTTCCAGGAGCTCGCGCAGCAGATCCAGTCGCACATCCGTCATCGCATGCCGCAGTGGCGGCGCGAGTACGCCGGCGTCGAGGCGATGACGGTTGCGGTCATGGGCTGTGTGGTGAACGGTCCGGGCGAGAGCAAGCACGCCAACCTCGGCATCAGCCTGCCCGGCACCGGCGAGCGGCCCGTGGCGCCGGTGTACGAGGACGGCAAGAAGACCGTCACGCTGAAAGGCGAGCGGATCGCCGAGGAGTTCCAGGAGATCGTCGAGCGGTATGTCGCGCGGCGCTACGAGCGCCTGGACGTCGGAGGTAACGCATGAGCGCGGAGCTCGCGGCACGCAAATGCAAACCCTGCGAGGGCGGCATGCCGCCGCTCGCCGCGGCCGAGGCGGCGAGGCTCCTCACGCAGGTCTCGGCCGAGTGGGCCCTGATCGAGGATGCGCACGCCATCCAGCGCAAGTTCGCCTTCCGCGATTTCTACCGCACCATGAGCTTCGTGAATGCGCTCGCACACATCGCCAACATCGAGGACCATCACCCAGACCTCGAAGTCGGCTACAACTACTGCCGCGTGAAGTTCACGACGCACGCCGTGAAGGGGCTGTCGGAGAACGACTTCGTGTGCGCGGCCAAGGTGGACCGGATTCCCCTCTCCTGAGCGAGGTGAGCCTCGCCCCACCCCGGGGCGACTGGGGAATCAACCGAGGGTCGACTCGAAACGCACCTTCGTGAGCCACACCAGCGCGGCCACGAAGCACCCCACGCTGATTCCCAGCACCAGCACGATCATCTGGCGAAACCGGTAGTCCCATGCCCGGTCGTTGAGCACTGCCGACACGGCCACCATCAGATAGACGTATCCGACCACCGCCAGAGGCGAGAGCGCCAGCACCGAAAGTGCGCCCCAGCTCGTGGAAGGCGGCGGCCGCAGCAGCGCGAACCAGCCGATCTCCCCGACGGCGACCGCCGCCATCCACCACCGCCATCTGACGAGCGCGGGATTGTCCCGCGTGAGCCGCATTCAGTGCTCCCACTCGTACAAAGGCTTGTTCTTGTCGACGACGTGCACCGTCAGGAGCCGCAGCGGCTGATCCCCGACTACCGTGAAGCCGGCGTGCGGCACGTCGCGCAGGTTCATGAAGGAGCTGCCGGTCGCCATCATCGTCGGTGCCTTGCCGGGCAGCTGCACCATCGAGCCCTGCAGCACATAGCCGGTCTCGATGCCGTGATGCGAGTGCCGCGGCACGGTCTCGCCCTTCCTGATCTCGCTCACCGAGGTGATGACCTCCATGTCCGTCGAGCTCGACAGGTCGGCGCGTTTGAGCTCCTGCCGCTGGGGCAGGTCGCCGCGTGTGGTATCCGCACGGACCCAGACGGTCGCGGTCAAGGCGCACACCGAGAGGATCGCTAACGATCGCGTGTAGATCATCTGCCGAGACATAAGCGATGCCCTCCTCAGCCACTTCAGATCATGGTACAGGCCGCTCCGTCACACCGCCCGCCGCGCTGCAGCGGGCAGCTCGCCGGTCACACCGAGCGCGCGTCGGATGAAGAGCCGGCGCAGCTCCTGGCTGTGGCTCACGATGGAGAGCCCGCGCTGCGCCAGGCGCGCCACCGGTCCGGTGCCGTGGGCGAGCAGGCGATCGAAGGCGTTGATCGCGGTGTCCATGACGGCCACCTCGCTCTTGCGCCAGCGCTCGTAGGCGCGCAGCACCGAGAGCGAGCCCGGGGCCTCGCGCTCGGCGATCGCCCGCGTCACGAGCTGGGCGAGAGCTGCGGCATCGAGCAGGCCCAGATTCACGCCCTGGCCGGCGAGCGGGTGCACCACGTGCGCGGCATCGCCGATCAGTGCGCAGCGCTCAGCGACGTAGCGTGGCGCCCGCAGATGCCGCAGCGGAAAACTGCCCCGCGCGCCCGCGAGGCGCGTCGCCCCGAGCGCCAGGTCCGAGGCACGATCGAGAGCTGCGGCGAACCCGGCATCGTTCGCCGCCGCGAGCTCGCTCGCGAGTGCCTCATCGGCGGACCAGACGATCGAGCTCGTGCCGTCGAACAGCGGCAGGAAAGCGAGCGTGCCGTTCTTCATGAAGCGCTGCCACGCCGTGCGCTCGTGCGAGCGGGCGGTCGCCACCGTGGCCACGATGGCCGTCTGGTGGTACTCGCTCACCTCGGCGGTGAGACCGACCGCGGAGCGCAGCGCCGACTGCGCTCCGTCGGCGCCGATCACCAGGCTGGCGCGCAGCTCGCCACGGCTGGTCGTGACGCGCACCCCGTCGGCATCGATCGCGAGCGAGACGAACTGCGCCGGTTCGAGATGCCCGCCCGCCGCACTGAACGCCCCGATGAGCGCCGTCTGCAGCAACCGGCTCTCGACGATGTAGCCCAAGTCCGGCTCGCCCACGTCGGCCGCATCGAAGCGCAGTACCTCATCGCCGTCTGCGGCGACGCTCTCGTGCCAGATGCGCATGCGCTCATAGGCGCACAGCCGGCTAGCGTCCATCGCCTGCCAGGCCCCGGCGCTATGCAGAATGTGCTGGCTGGCCCGCGAGATTGCGACCACCCGTGCATCGGGCGGCGCGCCCGCGCCGGGCGGCTGTGGCACGTGCGGCTCGATGAGCGCAACGCGCGTTGTGGCGCCGATGCCGCGGGCCAGGAGCGCCGCGGCACACGCGCCCACCGGTCCGCCGCCGACGATCACGACGTCGAGCTCAGGCATGACGCACCGGCAGCCCGCGGGCCAGGCGGGGCGTCGGGCCGCCAAAACCGAGACTGACCCGCGCGAGCGCGCTCTTGGCGGGCGGGCTGAGATCGAACAGCAGCAGCCCCAAGTTGCGCAGCAGGCCCATGCCCGGACGCTGATCGCCGAACAGCCGCACCAGACCGTCAGTGAAGCGCGTGACGCCGCTACGGTCGCGCGCGCGCCAGGCTGCGAAGCGCGCGAGCAGCGCCGCATCCCCGGGGTCGCCGGCGCTGCTGGTGAGCACCTCCGCCAGCATGGCTGCATCGCGCAGGCCGAGATTGAAGCCCTGCCCCGCCACCGGGTGCAGCGCCTGGGCGGCGTTGCCGATCAGCACCGTGCGGGTCGCGACCGGGTACAGTGCGCGCGTGAGTCTCAGCGGATAGGAAGCGCGGCGACCGGCGCGCACGAAGCGCCCCGCGCGCCACCCGAACCGGGACTGCAGCTCGCCAAGCCACGCGGCGTCATCGAGCGACAGGACCCGCGGGGCATCGGCGCGATGACACGCCCAGATGACGCTCAGCGTCGCATCGGCGAGCGGCAGCACCGCCAGCGGCCCGCTGCGCGTGAAGCGCTCGTAAGCGATGCCCTCGTGCGGCGTGTCGCTCGCGACGTTGGCGACGACCGCCAGCTGCTGGTAGTCCTCGACCCCGGCGTCGATCCCGGCTGCGGTACGGACTTCAGAATGCGCGCCATCGGCCGCGACGATCAGCCGCGCCGTCACCGCCTCGCGCCCGGCGCCGCTCACCACGATGAAGCGCGCACCGCCTGCATCGATCGCGATGTCCTCGACCCGCCCCGGAACTCTGAGGCTGAGGCCGGGGGCGCGCGTGAGGAGTCCCCACAGCTGCGCGCCGATGCGGCGATTGGGCGCTACATAGCCGAGAGCCTCGATCCCCTGCTCAGCGGCGCTGAGGCGCGCGCAGCCGAAGCCGCCCGCGTCGGAGATGTGGATCGCACGGATCGGAGCGGCTTCGGGTGCCATCCCGTGCCAGACTCCGAGCCCCTCGAAGATGCGCCGGCTCGCATTGCCGAGCGCAGTGCTGCGCTCATCGAAGCTCGGCTGGCCGCTCGCCCCGAACGGCACCGCCTCGGTGAGCAGGATCCGCATGCCGCTGCCGGCGAGTCCGAGCGCAAGGCTGGCACCCACCATCCCGCCGCCGACGATCGCAACGTCCACCGCGGTGGCATCGGGGCTGACGGAGGCAGCGCTCATGAGGACCCTCGCCGTGCGCTCAGCCGCGCGCCATGACGGCTTCGATCTGATCAGGATCCTTGGGCGCGCGCGCGCTCAGGACCTCGGCTCCGCGGCGAGTCACCAGCACATCGTCCTCGATGCGAATACCAATGTTGCGGAAGCGACGCGGCACGCCACGCGCGCCGGCCGGCAGGTAGATCCCAGGCTCGACGGTGAGCGTCATGCCGGGCTCCAGCACCCGCCACTCATCCCCGACCTTGTAATCACCGACGTCGTGCACGTCGAGCCCCAGCCAGTGGCCGGTGCGATGCATGAAGAAACGCCGGTAGGCGCCGCTCTTGATGAGCGTCGCGAGGCGGCCCTTCAGGAGCCCGAGCCGCACCAGACCCTGCGTGATCACCTTTACCGCCGCCTCATGCGGCTCGTTCCAGTGCTTGCCGGGCCGCACGCTCGCGATGCCGGCGCGATTGGCCTCGAGAACGACCTCATAGACTGCACGCTGCTCGGGCGTGAAGCGCCCGTTGATGGGCAGAGTGCGCGTGATGTCCGACGCATAGGAGCCGAGCTCGCAGCCGGCATCCACCAGCAGCAGCTCGCCGTCGGCGAGCGGCTGATCGTTGTCACGGTAGTGCAGGATGCAGCTGTTGGCTCCGCCGCCGACGATCGGCGCATAGGCGGTATCGGCGTTGTGGCGGCGGAATTCGTGCAGCAGCTCCGCCATCACCTGGTACTCGGTGACTCCGGGGCGGCAGAAGCGCATCACCCGCAGGTGCGCGCGCGCGCTGATGCGGGCCGCGTTGCGCATGAGCTCGAGCTCGGTACGCGACTTGTAGAGCCGCATGTCGTGCAACAGGTGCTCGAGCGCGACCAGCTCCTGGGGCGGATGCCGCCCGGTCTTCGCCTGGGTGCGCAGCGCGTTCACCCAGCCGACGACGCGCTGGTCGAAATCCGCGTACACCCCCATGGTGTAGTAGACGCGGGTGCGGTTCTCGAGCAGCCCCGGGAGGATCTCGTCCATGTCGGCGATCGGAAAGGCATCGTCCGCGCCGTATTCCCGTGAGGCACCGGCAGGTCCGGCACGCCGCCCGTCCCAGGTCTCGCGCGCCGCGTCGCGCTCGCGCACGAACAGGATGTACTCGGCCTGCTCGCGCCCCGGCACCAGCACCGCGACCGCCTCGGGCTCGCCGAAGCCCGTGAGGTAATGAAAGTCGCTGTCCTGGCGATAGGGGTACTCGACGTCGCTGTTGCGGTGGCGCACGGGTGCGGCGGGCAGCACTGCGATCGAATCGCGCCCCATGAGACGCATCAGCTGCCGGCGGCGGCGCGCGAACTCGTCTTTCGGCACGCGGCTGCGCCCTAGTGGAGCGGCTCGGCCGCGGGAAGCGGTGCGTGCCGCGAAGGTGCGAGCTCCTCGTAGAGCAGCTGCGCCCCGACGCGCACGAACTCGACCAGCTCGGCGTAGGCGCCTTCGTTCGACTCCTCACCCTGCTGCGCATCGACTCCGGCACGGGTGATCTCGGTGAAATCGCGTACCACCTCGCCGACGTCGCCGGGCAGACCGCTGGCATCGGGGATCGCGCCCGAGCCAAGTCCGTAGAGGAACCCCTGGCACCACACTGCCAGCGCCGCGGTGCGCACCTCGAGCGGCTGGGCGTCGCTCGGCAGCAGCGGCTCGAACTCCATGTCGGTCTGCTCGAGCGCGGCGCTCGTGGCCGTGAACAGTCCGTACAACGTGTCGGCGACATCTGCATCGGCACGCCCGTCGGGCAGGATGTCGCGCAGCCAGTCCTGGAAGGCGTAGTCGGCCAGCGCGCACAGACAGCCGGTGAGCGTGCCGTGAGCCTCGGCAGCATCCGTGAGCGAGCGCTGTCCGGTCAACAGCTGCTCGATCTGGTCGTAATCGGGCTGGATCATGCGCTGTCGCATTATAGTTGAGTGCGATTGACCGCATGAAGAGCGGGGCTCTATAGTCCTGCGCCATGAGCGACACTACAAAAACACAGCTCGATCTGGAACTGACCCGCCTCACGAAGCGCATCGAGGAACTGCTCGCCATGCTCGAGCACCTCAAGGAAGAGAACCGCGCGCTCAAGGCACGGCACGAGTCGCTCGCCGGGGAGCGTGCCTCGCTGATGCACCGGAACGAGCAGGTGCGCACCCGCGTCGAGGCCATGATCGGGCGCTTGAAGACCCTCGAGCACGGCGCGTGAGCCCACCGGACCAGGCGCGCGTCAGCGTGCGCATCATGGAGAAGGAGTACGTGGTGGCATGCGCCTACGAGGAACGCTCGGCGCTGCTGGACGCCGCCGAGTTCCTCAACACCCGCATGCGCGAGATCCGCGACAGCGGCAAGGTGGTGGGCCTGGACCGCATCGCGGTCATGGCAGCGCTCAACCTGGCGCATGAGTTCCTCAAGGTGCGCGATCGGGAGACCAAGCTCGACAGTGGCACGGGCCACCGGGTGCGGGCGCTGCGTGAACGGGTCGAGGGTGCCCTCGGCAAGGGCGCACAACTCGATCTGTGATGCGACGGGTGTCTCAAGCGCCCGCCGCGGGCTTGGTGTACAGTCATTGCCAGCGTCACCTGCGGTGCTCGATAAGCGGACCGGGTTACCTCGGACCCTAATTGAAACACCCTCGGGACTCAGCGCTTGCGGCAGCACTGTGCAGGTCCGCACTCTTGAGCGGAAAGCCTTACCTGTCGCAGCTCGTCCCACCTGTTGCTCTGGTTCGAGAGCAACGGCCCGCACCGGCACAGGCGGGTGGCGCTGCCTGATTCCACTCTGAGCACGGCCCGCAGAGCACTGCGGGCCGAGCTGCGTGCACGGCGTCGTGCCGTGCCCCCCGGCGAGCGCACCGCCGCCGCCCACCGTGCCGCCCGCAATGCCGATCGAGCGCTGCGGCTCGCGGCCGGCAAGCGCATTGCGGTCTATAGCGCGCTTCCCTTCGAGCTCGACGCGGCCCCGCTCATCGCCCTCGCGCAGCGGCGTGGCTGCAGCATCTACCTGCCGCGCATCGACCGGCGGCGCACCTCATTCGGCATGCGCTTCGTCGCACTCGGCGGCGAGCTGCGGGAGAACCACCTGGGCATAGGCGAGCCGGTCGGCGCGCAGGTGCTCGCGGCGCGCTGGCTCGACCTCGTGTTCCTGCCGCTCGTGGGGTTCGATGCCGGCGGAGTGCGGCTCGGCACCGGCGGCGGCTTCTACGACCGTGCCCTGGCTTTCCGCCAGCTGCGCCGCGTCTGGCACAAGCCGCATCTGGTGGGGTTCGGCTACGCGTTCCAGCAGCTGGAGCGCCTCGCGGCGGCGCCGCACGACGTGCTGCTGGATGCGGTAGTCACCGACGGGGGGTTCATCCGATGCACTACTGGCTGATGAAGACCGAGCCCGGCACCTTCGGTGTCGAGCAGCTCGAGGCCGCAGCGCGCCGCACCACCGGCTGGGACGGCGTGCGCAACTATCAGGCGCGCAACATGCTGCGCGATGAGATGCAGCGCGGCGATCAGGCCTTCATGTACTACTCGAGCTGCGAGGTTCCGGGGATCGTGGCGATCATGGAGATCGTGAAGGGCGGCTATCCGGATCCCACCGCCTTCGATCGCAAGCACCACCACTACGATCCGGACAGCGAGCGCAGCAAGCCCCGCTGGTTCATGGTGGACGTGCAGCTCAAGCGCCGCCTGGCACGCATCATCACGCTGCCCGAGCTGCGCGCGCACGCCGGCAAAGAGCTCAAGGGAATGGTGCTGCTGCGTCCGGGCAATCGCCTGTCGGTCACACCAGTGGCAGCGGCGCACTGGAAGTTCATTCTGTCGCTCGAGTCGCGCCCGCCGACGCAGTGAGCGCACCGCGCGCGACGCTCGCACTCGCGCGCGCACGCGCTCGCGAGACTGCAAGCACGCGTGCGCGCTTAGCACACTTCACTCGTGCTCGCTTGTAATTTCGATTCGCGTGTATATACTCGGACCCCGGACTAACCCGTCAATTGGAGAGCCAACATGGCGAAAGCGAAAAAGAAGGCTAAGAAGAAAGCAAGCAAGAAGAAATAGGCCTTAACTCGGCGGTCGCGCAAGTGGCCGCCGAGTCGAATTCAAGCACTGTGCCCGCTCGCAAAGCGGGCACAGTCGTTTCTGGAGAGTGATTCGAGCCGGCGAATCCGCAATGGCGAACGGGGATGCGAACAAGCGACGTGCGGCACTGGCGGCGCTCGAGCTGATCGCGGACGAGACCACAGTCGGCGTCGGCACCGGTTCTACCGTGAATCTGTTCATCGCAGCGCTCGGCGCGCGGCGCGGACGGGTGCGATGCGCGGTGTCGAGCTCGGAGGCGAGCAGCGCGCTGCTCAAGGCCGCCGGCTTCGAGGTCGCGGACCTGAATGACCTCGAGGAGCTCAACGCCTATGTCGACGGGGCCGATGAGGCGAATCCCGCGCGGCAGCTCGTCAAGGGCGGCGGCGGTGCGCTCACCCGCGAGAAGATCATCGCCGCGGCCGCGCGGCGCTTCATCTGTATCGTCGATGACTCCAAGGTGGTCGACACCCTGGGCAGGTTCCCGGTGCCCGTCGAGGTGATCCCGATGGCGCGCGCGCTGGTGGCTCGCGAGCTCGAAGCGCGTGGCGGTCGGCCGGTGTGGCGCGCGGGATGCGTCACCGACAACGGCAACCACATTCTCGATGTGCACGGGCTGAGGATCCCCGATCCGGCGGCTCTCGAGCGTGACCTCAACCAGATCACCGGCGTCGTCACGGTCGGTCTGTTCGCCGTGCGACCGGCGGATGTGCTGCTCATCGGCACGGCAAACGGGGTGGAGAGGCGCTAGCGGCGCGGCACTGGATCGGTTCGAGGCGTGAAGCGGGCGGCGGTGCCGGTCGCGGCGACGGGATCGGCTGGATGGGCGGGTACTTTGCGCGCCGCCGCGCTCGGCAAGCCGTGCCGGATGCGTCCGCTGCCCTGCTCACCGCTGACGGGGCGCCGGCACCCTGGTACCGGCGCATCTGGCGATGGCTCGCCCGGCTCTAGCACCGGGTGCGGCAACTCCAAGGTCGAAAAAAAGGCCCGTCTCAAAAGACGGGCCGTTCTGATTGGCTGGGGGACTAGGATTCGAACCTAGGTAAACGGAGTCAGAGTCCGTTGTCCTACCACTAGACGATCCCCCAAGGTGGCGGGATGCGAGCGAGGGGACGGTTCGCGGCGCGGACCGTCCCCGCTCATCTTAACGCTTCGAGTACTGCGGCCCGCGGCGAGCCTTGCGGCGGCCGACCTTCTTGCGCTCCACCTCACGCGCATCGCGCGTCACGAAGCCCGCATCGCGCAGCGGCTTGCGCAGGCTCTCATCATATTCGATCAGCGCCCGGGTGATGCCGTGACGGATCGCACCTGCCTGACCGGTGGTGCCGCCGCCGTTCACCTGCACGGCGATGTCGAACCGGCCGTGCAGCTTCACCGCATCGAGCGGCTGGCGCACGATCATGCGCCCGGTCTCGCGACCGAAGAACTCATCGAGCGAGCGGTCGTTGACGGTGATCTGTCCGGTACCCGGACGGAGGTACACCCGGGCGGTGGAGGTCTTGCGGCGGCCGGTGCCGTAATGATGATTCTGCGTGGCTGGCATGCGGGGTCCTACTGAATCTCGAGCGGCTTGGGCTGCTGGGCCTGATGCGGGTGCTCGCCGCCGGCAAACACATGCAGCTTCTTGAACATACGCCGCCCCAGCGGGTTCTTCGGCAGCATGCCCTTGACTGCAAACTCGATCGCCCGCTCGGGATGCTCGGCGAGGAGCTTCTCGAGCGCGATCGACTTGATGCCGCCGATGTGACCGGTGTGGTGGTAGTAGATCTTGTCGGTGAGCTTGCGCCCGGTGACACGCACCTTCTGCGCATTGACCACCACGATGTGATCCCCCATGTCGACGTGAGGACTGTAATCGGCCTTGTGCTTGCCCTTCAGGCGATGGGCAATCTGCGAGGCGAGGCGCCCGAGCGTCTTGTCGCTCGCGTCGACTAGGAACCAGTCACCGCGGACGGTGCCGGACTTGGCAAATACGGTCTTCATAGATCACTCGTGGCTTCGGGACCCAGGGCCCGGGATAACCCCTTGACGGCCGGGGCCAAAAAAAGGCGGGCAAGTTTACTCAAGCAGGTGCCGCAATGCAAAGAGCGCCCGCAGGATCGCGCCTCGCGGGGCTACCGAGGGCCCGGAGCCTATACTAGGGGCCTCAGATATGCAGTCCGGCCGCTCTTTAGACGCCGTAATCGGCGCCCTCGATCGTGCCCTGCGGGCAGTATGCGCGCCGGCCCAGCTGCTGCGGCCTGTGCCCGGCGCGCCTGCACCAGGCCCGAGCCTCACCCCGGCCGAGCAACGCGAAAGCGCGGCGCTCATGCGGGTCAATCACGCCGGCGAGCTCGCCGCCCAGGCGCTCTACCACGGTCAGGCGCTCATGGCGCGCTCCGCGACGACACGCGCCATGCTGCTTGCGGCAGCGCGCGCCGAGTCCGACCACCTGGGGTGGTGCGAGCGGCGCCTCACCGAGCTGCATGCACGTCCGAGTCTTCTCAATCCGCTCTGGTATGCCGGCTCGTTCGCCATCGGCGCGCTCGCGGCACTGGCGGGTGATCGCTCGAGCCTCGGGTTCGTCGTCGAGACCGAGCGGCAGGTGGAGGGACACCTGGATGAGCACCTGGGGAGACTCCCGGTGGGCGACACCCGCAGCCGTGCGATACTTGAAACCATGAGGGCGGAAGAGATTGCGCACGGTGCGAGCGCGGCTGCGGCCGGAGGGGAGCGGCTGCCGGCGCCGGTGCGCGCGCTGATGCGGCATGCCGCGCGCGTCATGACCGGTACCGCCTACTGGGTCTGACCGCGAAGGCTGTATATTAAGAAGTCACTGGTGGGGGAGCCGGTATGGAAGAGAACATCAAGCCGCTGAGCGAAATCCCGGCGATCAACCGCTTTCTGAGCTACTGCCGGATTCGCGCGGTCCCGTCCAAGACGGTGGTCATCCACGCGGGTGACCTGCCGGATGTCCTCTACTACATCATCAGCGGCTCAGTCGAGGTCATGATCGAGGACGAGGAAGGCAACGAGATGGTGCTCGCCTACCTCAACCGCGGCCAGTTCTTCGGCGAGATGGGACTGTTCTACGAGCAGCCGACGCGCAGCGCCTGGGTGCGCACGCGCAACCAGTGCGAGCTCGCCGAGATGACCTATCCGCGCTTCCGGCAGATCGCCGCGGAGAGTCCCGGACTCGTGTTCGAGCTCGCGACGCAGCTCGCGACCCGTCTCGATAGGACCAACCGTAAGCTCGGCGACCTGGCCTTCGTGGATGTCACCGGCCGCGTGGCCCACGCCATCATGGACCTGTGCGGCGAGCCGGATGCCATGACGCACCCCGAGGGCATGCAGATCAAGGTCAGCCGCCAGGAGCTCTCACGCCTCGTCGGTTGCTCGCGCGAGATGGCCGGACGTGTGCTCAAGGTGCTCGAGGAACAGGGGTTGCTGCGCGCGACCGGCAAGACCATCGTGGTTTTCAACGCGCGGCCGAAGATGAAGACCCGTCCCGTCATCGTGCCCGCCAAGCCCACCGGGACGGGTAAGCCCGTCACCGGCCAGGTCGCCATGGACGATGACGACGATGAGGATGACGACGAGGACGAGGACTGAAGCCTAAGCTGCCGCGGCACGCGCGCCGCGGCGCGACCCATCACCGGATACGACGCGCTCCGCGCCGGCCGCCAACCGGGAGCGCGGCGGCAGCGCCCGCGCCACGCGCAACCCCTGCGATCTGTCGGCGCATGTCGCGGATCGTCGCCGCATAGTCGCCGCTGCCGAAGATCGCCGAGCCCGCGACGAAGGTGTCTGCCCCGGCCGCGGCCGCGGCGCGGATGTTGTCCACCTTGATTCCGCCGTCAACCTCGAGCCGCACCTCGCGCCCGCCGGCGGCGATGCGCGCGCGCGCCTCGGCGAGCTTGCGCAGCGTGGTGGGGATGAATTGCTGGCCGCCGAAGCCCGGGTTCACCGACATGATGAGCACCATGTCGAGCATCTCGAGCGTGTAGTCGAGGTAGTCGAGCGGGGTGGCGGGATTGAATACCAGTCCCGGGCGGCAACCGTGCTCGCGGATCAGCGCGATGGTGCGATCGATGTGCTCGGTCGCCTCGGGGTGAAAGCTGATGAAGGTGGCGCCGGCGGCGGCGAAGTCCGGCACGATGCGATCCACCGGGCGCACCATCAGGTGCACATCGATCGCAGCTGCGATGCCCGCCTTGCGCAGTGCCTGACACACCATCGGCCCGATGGTGAGGTTCGGCACGTAATGGTTGTCCATCACGTCGAAGTGGATGAGATCGGCGCCCGCCTCGAGCACCGCCTCGACCTCCGCGCCGAGCCGCGCGAAGTCGGCGGACAGAATCGAGGGAGCGATCCAGGCGGACGGCATGAGGTGAAGTCTAACCCAGCGCGCTCGGGCCGCTCATGCCGCGGTGAGCCGCTCGAGCGCCTCGCGATACTTGCCGCTGGTGCGCGCGATCACCTCCGCCGGCAGCTTCGGGCCCGGCGCGCGCTTGTCCCAGTCGAGCGTCTCGAGGTAGTCGCGCACGTACTGCTTGTCGAAGCTCGGCGGGCTCGTCCCCGGGCGGTAGGTGTCGGCGGGCCAGAAACGCGAGGAGTCCGGTGTCAGCACCTCATCGATCAGCGTGAGCCTGCCGGAGGGATCGATGCCGAACTCGAACTTGGTGTCGGCGATGATGATGCCGCGCGCGCGGGCGTGCGCGGCGGCAAACTCATAGAGCCGGAGTGCGGTGTCGCGCAGCTGCGCGGCGAGCGCCGGCCCGATGCGCTGCGCCATGGTCTCGAAGCTGATGTTCTCATCGTGCGCGCCGCGCTCGGCCTTGGTCGCCGGCGTAAAGATCGGCTGCGGCAGCTGGCCGGCGAGTGGCAGGCCCGGCGGTAAGGCGATGCCGCACAGCGCACCGCTTGACTGGTAGTCCTTCCAGCCCGAGCCGATCAGGTAGCCGCGCACCACCGCCTCGATCGGCAGGGCCTTCAGGCGCCGCACGATCACCGCGCGGCCCTCGAGCTGTGCGCGCTGGTGCGCATCGCGCACCACGCCATCGAGCGCGCGGCCGGTCAGATGGTTCGGCACCAGATGCTCGAGTTTCGCGAACCAGAAGTTGGAGATCGAGTTCAGCACCCGCCCCTTGTCCGGGATCGGATCGGGCAGCACCACATCGAAGGCCGACAGCCGGTCGGTGGTGACGATGAGGAGCGTGTCAGCGTCGAGCGCGTAGATGTCGCGCACCTTGCCTTCGTGGATGCGCTCGAGGCCCTGCAGCTGAGTGCGGTAGACGACGGGTGCCGACATGCGCTTGCTACTATACGTTGACATGGCGCACGGCATGAAGTGGATCGGCAAGCTGACCGGCGGCCTGATCGGTCTCGCCTTCGGACCGATCGGTCTCGCCGTCGGCGTGCTGCTCGGCCACCAGTTCGACAGCGCCCCCGATGATGACGCCGTGGACGCCCTGCCGCCGGGCGATGTGGCGACGATCGGCGAGCGCTTCTTTCGCGCCACGTTCCGCGTCATGGGCTGCCTTGCCAAGGCCGACGGCCGGGTATCGGAGCAGGAGATCGCCGCGGCGCGTGGCGTGATGACCGACCTGCGCCTCAGCGCCGCACAGGTGCACGAGGCGATCGCGCTCTTTACCGCCGGCAAGCAGCCCGAGTTCGACCTCGAAGCGGAGCTCGCGGGGCTGCGCCAGGCGTGCCGCGGCCGCCCGGACATCCTGCGCATCTTTCTCGAGATCCAGGTGCGTGCCGCGCTCGCCGGCAACAATCTCGAGGGGCCCGTGCGAGCGCTGCTCGGGCGCATCGCCGCCGGCACGCGCGTCTCGGGGCTGGAGCTGGCGCACATCGAGGCGGTGCTGCGCATTCAGCGCGGTGGCTTTCGGCGCGGCGCCCCGGGCAGCATGGGCGGTGCCGCGGCCGCGGCCGAGTCGCTCGAGCAGGCGTACCGGGTGCTCGAGACGCCCGCGGGCGCGAGCGATGCCGAGGTCGTCAAGGCCTATCGGCGCCAGTTGCACCGCCACCATCCCGACAAGCTCAAGGCCAACGGCCTGCCCGAGTCCATGATCGGTCACGCCAAGCAGCGCACGCAGCAGATCATCGAGGCGTACGAGCTGATCCGCACGCGTCGCGGCATGCGCTAACGCGCGCCGTCCGCCCACTCCGTGATAACCGCCTGGATGGCGTGCACGCCATCGGTGAGTGCCGCGGGCCCAGGCTGCAGGATGAGCGCCGACTTGATCTCGCGCACGAAGCCCGAGCGCACCGCCGCAACCTCACGCCAGCCGGGACGGGCGGCGACCTGCGCGGGGCGGAATTTCTTGCCGCACCAGGAGCCGAGCACGATGTCCGGCGAGCGGCGTACCACCTCCAGCGGGTCGGCGATGATGCGCTCGCGGCCGAGTGATTTGCCGGCGAGCTCGGGAAAACACTCCTCGCCGCCGGCGAGCCCGATGAGCTCCGCCACCCAGCCGATGCCGGAGATGAGCGGCTCATCCCACTCCTCGAAATACACCCGCGGCCGGCGCCTGAGGCGCGCTGCCCGCGCGCGCACTGCCGCGAGCCCCGCCTCGAGCTCGCCGAGGAGCGCGGCGGTCTTCGCCGGCTCGCCGATCATGCCGCCGAGCGTGCGGATCATGGCGAGGATGCCAGCGACACTGCGCTGGTTGAAGACATGCACGTTGAGCCCGGCGCGGATCAGCTCGGCGGCGATCTCGGCCTGCAGGTCGGAGAAGCCGAGCACCAGGTCGGGGGCGAGCGCGATGATGCGCGCGGTACGTGCGCTGGTGAACGCCGAGACGCGCGGTTTCTCGCGCCGGGCGCGCGGCGGACGCACGGTGAAACCCGAGATCCCTACGATCCGCCAGTCCTCCCCCAGCAGGTAGAGCGTCTCGGTCGTCTCCTCGGTGAGGCACACGATGCGCTGTGGATATCCCAGCCTCATCTCACCACCGGGCCCGCAGCCGGCGCTGTATCCTTGGGCGATGTGGCTGCGCATCTGGGCGTTCCTCGACTGGTGCTTTTTCGGCCCCGCTTCGCAGCGCAGCGGCCCCGCCGGCGGCGTGCTGCGGGTGCTGCGTTATCCCTACGCGGTACTGCGCGACCTGGCGCGCGGCGACATCAACCTGCGCGCCATGGGGCTCGTGTACACGACGCTCCTGTCGCTCATACCGCTGCTGGCATTCGCCTTCGCGATCCTCAAGTTCTTCGGCGGGCACCGCGACCTGCTGCCGATCGTGCAACAGTTCTTTGCCCCGGTGGGCGAGCCGGCGGCGACCGACCTCACCAACCGCGTCGTGCAGTTCGCCAACCGCGTGAGCAGTGGCGTCGTCGGATCGGTGGGCCTGGCGCTGCTCGCCTGGACGCTGATCGGCACCATCAAGAAGGTCGAGGACAGCTTCAATTTCCTGTGGCACGTCGAGCAGCCGCGCAGCTTCGCGCGACGCCTGGCGGAATACTCGGCGCTGCTGGTGGCAGGTCCGGTGCTGCTGGTCGGCTTCATCGGCCTCACGCAGCACGCGCTCTCCAGCGCCCCGCTGCAGGAGGTGGCGCGGCTGCGCTGGCCGGTGCTGCAGGGGCTGCGCGCGGCCGGCATCGGCCTCGCCCCCTACGTGATGGTGACCGCGTTCTTCACGGCGCTCTACATGATGGTGCCCAACACGCGGGTGCAGTGGCGCGCGGCACTCACCGGCGCACTCGTCGGGGGCGTGCTGTGGGCAACGGTCGGCAAGATCTTCACCGCCCTCGTGGTCTACTCGAGCCGCCTCACGATCGTGTACGCCGGCTTCGCCTTCGTGGTGGCGGGGTTGCTGTGGACCTACTTCGGCTGGCTGATCCTGCTCGCCGGCGCGCAGCTGTCCTTCTACGTGCAAAATCCGGCCTACCTGCGCCTCGGCCTGCAGCAGCTGCGGCTGTCGGCGGTGGAGCTCGAGGAGCTGGCGCTGCGGCTCATGTACTTCGTCGGCCGCACGCACGTCACCGGCGTCAAGCGCTGGACCGTGAGCCGGCTCGCGACCGAGCTGGGGCTCCCCGGCATCGCTGTCGCGCAGATGGCGGCGCTGCTTGAGCGCGCCGGCATGCTGATCGTGACCGACGACGATGAGCTGACACCCGGGCGCGACATCGGCCACATCAAGGTGCACGAGATCCTCGAGCTGGCGCGCAACGACCGCAGCGGCCACAGCGCGCCGCGCGAGCTGGCCGTGCCGCCGGTGGATCGGCTGCTGGCGAGCCTCGCTGAGGACCGCTGCAGCCGTTGCGGCGAGGTCACGCTCGGCGACCTGGTGGAGCAGGCGCCGCGTCCGGCGCTGCACCTCACTCACCGGCAATCGTCATCTCGCTGATCAGCACCGCGGGGGCGCGGATCGCCCCGCGCACGTCGAGTTCGGCCCCGAGTGCTGCGATCTCGCGATACATGGTCTTGAGGTTGCCGGCGATGGTCACCTCGTGCACCGGGTACTGGATGGCGCCGTGCTCCACCCAGAAGCCGCTCGCGCCGCGCGAGTAGTCGCCGGTCACCCCGTTGACTCCCTGTCCCATCAGCTCGGTCACCAGCAAGCCGGTGTCGAGGCGCGCCAGGAACTCACGCTCGGGGAGGCCGCCGTCGCTCGCGCTCACGATGAGGTTGTGAATACCGCCGGCGTTACCCGTGGTCGTGAGGCCCAGGCGTCGCGCCGAGTAGCTGCCGAGCACGTAGCCATCGAGCACCCCGTTGCGCACCAGGTCGCGATCGTGGGTCGCGGCGCCCTCCTGGTCGAACGGGCTGCTGGCGAGCGCCTTCGGGATGTGCGGCCGCTCCTGCATCTGCACAAAGGCGGGAAATACCTGCGAGCCGGCGGCATCCAGCAGGAACGAGGCCTTGCGGTACTGGCTGGTACCGCGGATGGCGCCGATGAAATGCGAGATCAGGCCGCGCGCCATCTCGGGCACGAAGGCCACCGGAGCCTTGCGGGTCGTGAGGCGCCGCGCGCCGAGGCGCGCCAGCGCACGCACACCGGCCCGGCGGCCGATGCTTAAGTGATCCTCGAGGTCGGCGGCATCGCGCGCCACGCTGTACCACTGGTCGCGCTGCATCTCCTCGCCCGCCTCGGCGATCAGCGAGCAGCCGATCGAGTGACTGCTGGCGGCGTAACCGGCGAGGAAGCCGAGCGAGTTACCGTACATCCCCAGGTGCCGCTGGCTGCCGACGCTGCCGCCCTCGGAGTTGCCGATGCGCTCGTCCACCGCGCGCCCGGCCGCCTCGCACTCCTGCGCCAGGCCGATGGCGCGCTCCGGAGTCAGCTCCCAGGGGTGATCGAGATCGAGGTCGGGAATGTCGTGCGCCAGGAACTCGGGATCGACGAGTCCCGCGTAGCTGTCCTGCGCCGTGTAAGTCGCGATCGCGCACGCCTTGCTCACCGTCTCGGTGACCGCCGCGCGACCGAGGTCGGCGGTGCTGGCCGAGCCCTTGCGTTGCCCGAAGTACACCGTCACCGCGAGCCCGCGGTCGCGCTGGTACTCGATGGTCTCGACCTCGCCGAGGCGCACCGTGACCGACAGCCCGCGGCTCACCGAGGCATCCGCCTCGCACTGCGAGGCGCCCTGGCCGCGCGCCTGCGCGAGCGCGAAGGCGACGATGTCGGCCAGCTGGCCGGTGTCGGCGAGCTCGGAAGTTGGCTGCATGGATTGCGGCAACGCAATGGGAGTGAGGGTAAATTGTAGCAGTGACAGCCAGGCGCGAGTCTGACGAGGATGCGGCCCCCGATCGGCCGAGCAAGAGCGCACGCAAGCGGGCGGCGCACGAGGCTCAGGACCTCGGCGAGGCGCTGCTTGCCCTCAGGGAGGTCGATCTGGCCGCTCTCGCGCTGCCCGAGGAGCTGCTGGCGGCGCTGCGCGAGGCGCGTCGCATCACGAGCCGTGCCGGGCTCGCCCGCCAGCGTCAGTACATCGGCAAGCTGATGCGCACGCTCGATGTGCAGCCGATCCGTGCCGCCCTCGCCGCCCGCGGCGCGGTGAGCGCGGCCGAGGCCGCCCGGCTGCACCGCGTCGAGGAGTGGCGCGAGCGGCTGATCGCCGACGGCGCGGCAGCGCTCGCGGAGCTCAAACGCAGCTACCCGGCGATCGATGCCGCCGAATGGCAGCGCCGCATCGCCGCTGCGGCGGCCGAGCGCGCGCACGCGCGTGCGAGCGGCGCGGGACGCGAGTTGTTTCGCGCTCTGCGCGCATTGTTCGCTACAATGCCGTGATGCAGCCGCTCGTCGGCATCATCATGGGCTCCGCCTCCGATTGGGAGACCCTGCAGGCCGCCGCCGACACCCTCGAGCGGCTCGGCATCCCCCACGAGGTGCGCGTGGTCTCGGCGCACCGCACGCCCGACCTGCTGTTTGAATACGCCGCGGGTGCGCGCGGCCGCGGGCTCGAGGTGTTGATCGCCGGCGCCGGCGGCGCCGCCCACCTGCCGGGGATGACGGCCGCCAAGACCAGCCTGCCGGTGCTCGGCGTACCGGTGCCGTCGAAGAGCCTGGGCGGAATCGACTCGCTCCTGTCGATCGTGCAGATGCCCGCCGGGGTCCCGGTGGCGACCTTCGCCATCGGCGCCGCCGGCGCTACCAACGCAGCGCTCTGCGCCGCGGCCATCCTCGCCAACCGGCATCCCGCCGTGCGCAGCGCGCTCGAGGCCTACCGCGAGCAGCAGACCGCGGGCGTGCTCGCCAATCCCGACCCGCGCCAACCGCGCCGCCCATGACCGTCGGCATCGTGGGCGCGGGCCAGCTTGGCCGCATGCTCGCTTTGGCGGGCTATCCCCTCGGGCTCGACTTCCTGTGTCTCGATCCGGCGCGCGATGCGCCCGCCGGTCAGGTGGCGCCGCTCCTCAACGGCGCATTCACCGATCCGGCGCTGCTGCGGGAGCTGGCGCGGCGCTGCGAAGTCGTGACCTTCGACTGGGAGAACGTTCCCGGGGCGAGCCTGCGGGCGCTGGAGCGCGGCGCGCAGCGCCCGCGCATCGCCCCGCCGGCGGCGGCGCTTGAGTGCGGCCAGGATCGCGTGAGTGAAAAGCGCCTGTTCGAGAGACTCAGGATCCCGACCACGCGCTGGCGTGCGGTCGACTCGCGAGCGAGCCTCGACAGCGCGCTCGCCGCGGTCGGTCTTCCGGGCGTCCTCAAGACGCGCCGCCTCGGCTACGACGGCAAGGGTCAGGCGCTGATTCGTACACGCGGCGATGCGGCGCGCGCCTTCGAGCGCCTGTGTACCGTGCCGCTGCTCTACGAGGAATGGGTGCCGTTCGATTGCGAGGTCTCGGTGATCGGGGCGCGCGGGGCGCGCGGCGAGACGGCCGTCTACCCGCTGTGCGGCAACATCCACGGCGCCGGTATCCTGCGTGTCACGCGCGCGCCGTTCGGACCGCCGCGCTGGCAGCGGCGCGCCGCGCAGTACCTGGCACGCGTGCTCACCCACTTCCGCTATCGCGGCATTCTCACCATCGAGTTCTTCGTGCGCGCCGGTGAGCTGATCGCCAACGAGATGGCTCCGCGGGTGCATAACTCCGGACACTGGACCATCGAGGGCGCCGCCACCAGCCAGTTCGAGAATCACCTGCGGGCGATCCTCGGCCTGCCGCTCGGCGCGACGCGCGCCCGCGGCTACAGCGCCATGCTCAACCTCATCGGGCGCATCCCGCCGCGCGCGCGGCTGCTGGCGCTCGATGGCGTGCACCTGCACGACTATGGCAAGCAGCCGCGCCCGGGCCGCAAAGTGGGCCACGTCACCGTGGTCGAGCCGAGCGCCGCGGCCCGCGACGCGCGCGCACGGCGTCTGGCCGCAGAATTGGCCGTCGGCGTGCGCATCTCGTAACATCACATGCGGGTCCGACTCGCATGTACCTGGAAACCTTCAAACTCAAGGAATTGCCGTTCCGGCTCAGCCCGGACCCGCAGTTCCTCTATCTGTCGAAACAACATGCGCGCGCCAAGGCGTACATGGAGTCGACCGTCTGGTTTACCGACGGCTTCGTGGTGATCACCGGCGAGATCGGCTCCGGCAAGACGACCCTCATCGAGTCGTTCCTCAAGGAGGTGCCGGCGGATGTCGTGGTGGCACAGATCAACCAGACGCAGGTGACGGCCACCGATTTTCTGCAGGCGGTGCTGGTGCAGTTCGGCTTCTCGCCCTTCAAGATGCGCAAGGCCGAGCTCATCAGTACGCTCAACCTCTTCCTCATCGAGCAGCACGCCGCCGGACGCAAGGTGCTGCTGATCGTCGATGAGGCGCAGAACCTCTCCTCGCGCGTGCTCGAGGAGATCCGTCTGCTGTCGGGTGTCGAGACCACCAAGGAGAAGGTGCTGCGCATCATTCTCGCCGGCCAGCCCGAGCTCAACGAGACCTTGAACGCGCCGCGGCTCGAGCAGCTGACGCAGCGCGTGCGTCTGCGTTTTCATCTCACGACACTGTCGGAGACCGAGACCCGCGCCTACATCGAGCATCGCCTGGAGGTGGCCGGCGGCGGCGATCGCGAGATCTTCGCCGCCGACACGTTCGCCGAGCTGTATCGCTACACCGGCGGCGTGCCGCGCCTCGTCAACACGCTGTGCGATACCGCCATGATGGCCGCCTATGCCGACAACCGCGATGCGGTACGCCGCGCCGACATCGACAGCGCGGTGACAGAATTGCGCTGGCCGCCCTACGCGGCGCGCCCGCGCCCGGGGCAGCCGCCGCAGGTCGCCGCACCGCTCGAGGACGCACCGCCGGCTGCAGCCGAGCCATCGCCCGCGCCGCCCGTGGCGGTGAGCGCTGTGGCCCCGGCACTGCCGCCGGATACCGCCGCGACCGTCGCCGTCCACTTAGGTCCGGCGGCGCACCCTGGCACTGACCTGGTCGGGAAGCTCCTGGTGGCCACCGAGGGGCGCACGGTGCAGGAGGTGCCGCTGCGCGTCGGTCGGCTGATCGTCGGCCGCACCCCCGACAACGACATCCACATCGACAGCCGCTTCATCAGCCGCCATCACTGTCAGATCATCACCACCGCACACTCGTGCGTGATCGAGGATCTCAACAGCACCAACGGCATCTACGTGAAATCGGCGCGCGTGCGGCGGCACTATCTGAACGACGGTGACGTGGTGCTGGTCGGCAAGCACGAGCTCATCTATGTCGATGAGCGTGCGGCGCGCGGCCGCTCCATACCCTCCGACACCATGCCGAAGCTCCCGGTGGTGACTGAGGTTCCGGAGCTGCACGCCGCGCCGGGGGCCGAGGCGGATGCAGCGCCCGGTGGCAAGCGTCACGCCGGCAGCAGCTGAGCTCTAGGGCGCGCGCGAGTCCTTGTCGCTGAGCGAATCCGGCTGGCCGTATTCCGAGCGCAATGCCCGGAAGTCGCGGCGGCGCAGCAGCACGACGATGCCGTACAGCAGGGCCACCAGCCCGACGAGCCCCACCAGGAGGCTCAGGATCCCGTGCGCGGCGAGCAGGTAGCTGCCCAGCAGCGCGAGCAGCCCGAAGGCCATGTTCAGCCAGGGCAGCCCTTCGTAGACCGGACGGGATAGATGGCGGCGCTCCATGCCGGCATCCTAACTTGCCAGCGTGATGCGCGCATACCGCGGCGCACCAGATGCGGTCCGCGGCCGGATCTGCCGGCCGGGACGACCCCATGGAGCGGGGAACCGGAGGCTATTTCCGGCCGAAAAGTCCGAGCAGCCGCTCCATGAGCGACGGCTTCCAGCCCTCAACGTTGAAATCAGGTTTTTGCTTGCCCTGGCGCTTGAGTTCCACGAGCAGCTCCGCGGGGAGCTTCAAGGTCGAGGTGTCGGCCAGCGTGAGGGTCGGTTCTGCTTGCATCGTGTCGTCCTTCCTGCGGCGTCTGCCGGATGCACGCTACGGATTCGGCTTCCTTGGCGACGTGTGGAAACTCACAAACCGACTATCGCATCCGATTATGTCACCGCGGTGATCGGGCTGCGCTTGCCTGCGCACGCGGGGGCAACCCTGCTCCGCCCGTGATGACAGCATCCGCTGCCGACCAGCCTGCGCCAATCGGACATATACGATCAATGTGTAGGGAAACGACGACGCCTCGTGGCCGAGACGCTTCAGGCCGTGCCGCCCACCGTGAGGGCCTCGATCTTGAGCGTGGGCTGGCCCACGCCGACGGGAACGCTCTGGCCCTCCTTGCCGCAGGTGCCGACTCCCTCATCGAGCTTCAGATCGTTCCCGACCATCGTCACGCGCGTCAGTACATCGGGTCCGTTGCCGATCAGCGTCGCGCCCTTGAGCGGCGTCGTGATGCGTCCGTTCTCGATGGCGTACGCCTCGCTCGCCGAGAACACGAACTTGCCGGAGGTGATGTCCACCTGGCCGCCGCCGAAGTTGACGGCGTAGATGCCGCGCGGCACGGAACGGATGATCTCCTGCGGATCATGCGGTCCGGCACGCATGTAGGTGTTGGTCATGCGTGGCAGCGTGGCGTGCGCGAACGACTCACGCCGGCCGTTGCCGGTGGAGGCGACGCCCATCAGACGCGCATTCATGCGGTCCTGCATGTAGGCGCGCAACACCCCGTTCTCGATGAGGGTGGTGCACTGGGTCGGCGTGCCCTCATCGTCGATGTTGAGCGAGCCGCGGCGGCGCGCCAGAGTGCCATCGTCCACCACGGTGCACTCGGCAGCAGCCACCTTCTCGCCGATGCGGTTGGCGAACGCAGACGTGCCCTTGCGGTTGAAGTCGCCCTCGAGCCCGTGCCCGATCGCCTCGTGCAGCAGAATCCCGGGCCAGCCGGCGCCCAGCACCACCGTCATGGTGCCGGCCGGCGCCGGCACCGCCTCGAGGTTCACCAGCGCCTGCCGCACCGCCTCGCGCGCGAGCTCGAGGGGCTTATCGAGCGCCACCAGCTCGGCGAGCGAGTAGCGCCCGCCGGCGCCCGCATAGCCCTGCTCGCGGCGGCCGTTCTGCTCCACCAGCACCGAGATGTTGAAGCGCACCAGCGGGCGCACGTCCGCCGAGAGCTCGCCGTCGCTGGTGGCGATGAGCACTACCTCGTGCACCGCGACCAGGCTCGCGCTCACGTGCACGATGCGCGGGTCCAGTCGGCGCGCCTCACGATCGACGCGCTCGAGCCAGGCGACCTTGTCGGCGGTGGCAAGGGTTGCGGCCGGATCGGCCGGCAGGTAGAGGCTGTGGCCCTGTGAGGCGTGCCAGGCGCTGACCCGCCGCTCGCCGCCCTGCACGGCGATGGCGCGCGCGGCACGCGAGGCCTCGGTAAGCGCCGGCAGCACGATCTCGTCCGAATAGGCGAAGCCGGTCTTCTCGCCCGCGAGGGCGCGTACCCCGACTCCCTGCTCGATGCTGGCGCTGCCGTCCTTGACGATGCCGTCCTCGAGCGACCAGGACTCCT
Source organism: Steroidobacteraceae bacterium (assembly GCA_035568235.1). Lineage (GTDB taxonomy): Bacteria > Pseudomonadota > Gammaproteobacteria > Steroidobacterales > Steroidobacteraceae > 13-2-20CM-66-19. The sequence goes on from DATMOK010000011.1 coordinate 91,995, forward strand.
GGTGCGCGAGCTGGAAATAGAGATCGGCGAAGTCCACCGAGTGGCTTAAGACCTCGCCGAACACCTGGTCGATGCGCCGGTCGTCGAGTCCGCCGGGCCGCAGGATGAGCTCGCGCGCGAGGTGCAGTGGGTCGGTAGCCGCGGCGGTGGGGTGCTGGTCGCTCACGGCCGCGCTCCGATCGCGAGCGTGCGGTGCGCAAGCGCCGGGAAGCTCTCGCGCACGCCGCTCTGGCGCGCGAGGTCGACCTCCGCCACGGCGCAGCCGCGCCCGCGCGGCACGCGCTGCAGTATCCGGCCCCAGTAATCCACGATCATGCTGTCTCCATAAGTCTCGCGGCCGCTCGGGTGGATCCCCGACTGCGCCGGCGCGATCACGTAGCAGAGGTTCTCGATGGCGCGCGCGCGCAGCAGCGTCTCCCAGTGGGCGCGCCCGGTGGGCGCGGTGAACGCCGAGGGCACCGACAGCAACTGCGCGCCGGCGGCGCTCAACTGCCGATACAGCTCCGGGAACCTGACGTCATAGCACACCGACAGCCCGAGGCGCCCCACCGGTGTATCGAGCACCGTGGTAGCCGATCCGGGCGCGACGTTGGTCGATTCGCGGTACGCCTCGGAGCGCCCCGGAATGTCGACGTCGAACAGGTGGATCTTGTCGTAGCGCGCCACGCGCGCGCCGGCGGCGTCATAGACGAGCGAGGCGGCCGCGACGCGTCCGTCGGGGTCGCTGCGTAATGGCGTGGTGCCGGCGACGATCCAGAGCTTGAGCCGGCGCGCGGTGCCGGCAAGGAACTCCTGTACGGGACCTGCGCCGTCGGGCTCGGCCACGGCGCGCTTGTCGGCGTCCTTGAGGCCCATGAAGGAGAAATTCTCCGGCAGCGCGGCGAGCGAGGCGCCGCGGCGCGCGGCCTCCTCGAGCAAGGCTCCCGCCTGCGCGAGATTGGCGGCGACCTCGGGTCCGGAAGTCATCTGCAGGGCGGCGACCTTCATGGCTCCGTTACCATGGGGTCATTCCACGTGCCGCGCAAGCGTAGCGCGGCGCGCTCACGCGGGGTGCCCGTGAACAGCTCGCGCAACGACAGCCACAGCGCCGCCACTCCCGGACCGGGCATGAGGCTGCGTACGGCCGCCGGCAAGCGCTCCTCGCCCTTCAGGACCCAGACCTCGGCATCGTAGTCGCGGGCCGCAAGCCCGATGCGGCCGCGCAGCAGGATCTCCGTGTCGCCGTCCAAGTGCAGGTCCGAGGTGAACGCCTGGCCATCGCCCACCGTGAAATCCGCAGTCAGGCGGGTGAACGGCAGCTCGGGGAGCTTGAGACCCGCGATCAGCCCGGGCACGGCGAGCAGGCCGACCGGGACCTGCTGCGCGGCGGCGGCACGGGCGCGGCGTGCGAGCCCGTCATCCAGCTCGACGTGCAGCACGCCGCTCACCGTGGACCAGCTCGGCGCTGCTGCCGCGGGCCAATCGAGCTCACCGCTCGCACGGCTGCGCGCGGCGGTCAGGTCTGTCGCGGCGAGCTGCGCCAGCGTGCCGGCGGCGGCGCGACTCTCGAGGCTGAAGGTCGCGCTGCAGATCGCGCGGCAACGCAGCGCACCGCGCGCCTCCCCGTCCGCGCCGCTCAAACGCACCTCGCTCAGCTCGAGCGCATCGGCCCCGACGGCGACATTCGCACTCAGCGTCCCGAGCGAGCGCCCCTGCCACCTCAGGTCATCGATCGCGAGCTGCGCGCTCGCGGTGAGGCTGCCCAGCAGTGCCGCGGCCGCCGGGGCCGCGGCGAGCTCAGGCACATCGAGGCGCTCGAGACTCACGCTCACCGGGTGCGCCGCATCGATGACCGCCGGCAGGCGCACCACGCCGGCGAGATCGGGAGACTCGAGCCGCAGCACATCCGCACCGGCGGCGGATTCGGCCGCGAGATGCACATCCGCGAAAGAGCGGCCCGCGGCCAGCAGCTCCGCCGTGCTCAGCTCGACGCGCAGCGCGGGCCACGCCGGGTTGTGCGACAGCGCACGCCAGAGCGAGGCGTACGCCGGCAGGTCGAGCCGGTTGACGCTGCCCTCGATACGCACCACCGGCACCGGCGGCAGCACCGGCGGGCTCGTGCCAAAGCGCACCGCGCCGCGCTCGAGCTGCCAGAGCTCGCCGCGGCGCTTGAGCGCCATGAGTCCCCGCAGCCGCTCCCCGAGTGCCACGCGCAGCTCGCCCGCATCAGCGGTCCCCTGGAGCTCGGCGTGTACGGCAAACGCAGCGCCGGCGGCCTTGGCGAAGGGCTCGGGCAGGCGGCTCGTGAGGCCGACGAGACTCGAGTCCGCCCGCACCCTGAGGCTCGCGGGCTGCCCGGCCGCCGCCGGCACGAGCCTCAAGTCCGCGGTCCATTCGGCGTTTCCCTCGAGCAGGCGGTCCTCGGTGCGTGCGCCCGCGGCGCTCAGCGCCGTGCGCGCATCGAGCACCCCGTGACCGGCAATCGACACCGTGCCGCTGCCGTGCTCGGCACGCTCGCTGACTGAGAGCGCGATCGGCCCTCCGAGCCATCGCCCGCTCACGCTCGAGCGCTGCAGCTGGCCGTCGGCGAAGGCGAGCGTACCGTGCAGCGCCTCGATCGCGGGCAAGCCGGTCACCGCGCGCAGCTGCGCGCCATCGAGGACGAGGCGCATGCGGGTATCGAGGCGCGCTGCGGTTGCGCGCTTGAGATCGAAGTCGAGGATGGCCGCGCCGCGCAGCTCGATTCCCTCGACCGCCGGCGCATAACGCCCGGCCTGCGGGTGATCCTTGAGCCAGGCGAGCGCCTGCTCGGCCGGGCCGCGCAGCCGGCCCGAGAGGCGCACGAGACTCGCATCGCGCGCATCCCATTCGCCGCTCGCGCGCACCACCTTTAAGTTGCCGCTCGTCGCATCGCCGACCCGCATGCGTACGCGCGTGCCACGCCACTCGATGCCGGCATCGAGGCCCGTGAGGTCGGGCGCTGCGGCGGCCCCGGTGAGGCTCGCCGCGTGCAGCACGACCGCGCCCGCGAACTCGCGATGCGGCCCGCTCCAGGGCAGCGGCTCATCGGGAAAGCCCGCGGCCGTGAGCTCGGCGTGCTCGATGCTTCCGGCGGTCAGCTCCCCGGCGTCCCCGAGCGCGCCGAGCGCCTGACTGCCGAGGAGCTTGCGCACCAGCTCGAGCGGCGCATCATTCAGCGTCACCTTCGCAACCAGCCGCGGCCGCCCGTCCCCGTCCGCCGCGAGTGTGGCGTTCATCTTGAGCAGCGTATCCGCCGCCCGGATCTGCAGATCCGGGGCACGCAGCTGCCAGCCGCGGGCACCGGCATCGAGCTCGAGGTGTGCCTGCACCGTGACAGGCGCGAGCGCAAAGTCCGGATCGCCGGCGAGCGTCACGCGCGCGCCGTCCGCGCGCAGCTCGGCGGTGAGGCCGTGGCCCTCGCTCTGCAGCGTGCCCTCGAGGCCTGAGAGCCTGACGGCAGTTCCCGCGGGCGCAAGGCTCAGCTCCTCGAGCTGCGCAAACGCCTTGAGCCGCTCCCCGGCCGGCCGCGTACTGTTCCAGTCGATGCGTGCCTCGCGGAGCGTCCCGCCGAGCCGCGGCGCGGCGAGCGCGATCCCGGGGTTGAGGCTGCGCACGAGACCCTCGAGTGCGCCGAGCGGTGCCCGCTCGAGGCGCGCACTGAGCGCGGACCCATCGGGCGTGGCATCCAGAGTGAGTGCCGCGGGCGGCGCACCACGCCCGAGCTCGAGCGGCTCGAGGGCGAGATGCCAGCCGGATGCGCTGCGCGCGAGCCGCCACTGGGTGCGCAGCCGTTCGAGCGCAAAGCCGGGAGCGGCACCCTGCGCCGACGGCCAGGCGAGCTCGGTGGCCTCCAGCGAGCCCTCGGCGCGCCTCACGGCGCCGTGCGCGAGCACGATCCGGGCGGTGAGATTGCCGCTGCCGGCGCGCGGCACGAGCTCGGTAGCGGGCGTCGCGGGAAGCAGCGCCCGCCAGCCCCCGAGCGCGAGCCGCTCGGCGGTGAGCGACAGGGTGCCGCTCAGGTCTTCAGGCGTTGCCGCATCGCCCCACAGGGTCACTTCGGCGTTGCCGCCGAGGGAGGGTGGGAGCGCGAGCAGCGCCGTGGCGTTCCACTGGGTGCCGGCGCGCCGCAGCTGCAGCGTGCGGATCCCGACGCTGAGCGGAGCCGCGGGCGAACCCGCGCGCAGCGTGCCGCCGGCAACGTCGATGCGCACGCCGCGCCAGCGCGCGAGCAGCGCAGCCGGGCTCGCGGGCGCAGCCGGCGCGCCGGCGCGCACCGCGCGCGAGGCGGGGGCGCGCGTGAGATCGATGTCGGGATCGATGAAAGTGATGCGACCGATCTGCAGCTCGCCACTGCGCAGTACGCGCCACAGGTCGACGCCGACCACCAGCCGCGAGGCGGTGAGCAGCGGGCGCGATCCCCCGGGCGCGCCGAGCGCCACGGCGCGGAACACCACCTCCGGTCCGTACCAGCCCCAGTGGAGCGAGAGCTCGTTGAAGCGCACGTCGAGCCCGGTCTCGGCGCGCAGCAGATCCTCGAGCGCCGCGCGATGTTCCGGCACCCGCGAGGCGGCCAGCTCGTAGGCGAACACTGCCGCCGCCGTGAGCAGCAGCGCGCCGCCGAGCGTCAAGAGGCCGGCGCGCAGCGCCACCCGGTGGGTGCGTGCTGCGGGAAGCGGCCCGGCGGCTGGCTCCGCAGGCGTGGCGTGCATCACGATTCAAGCCCTAGACGAGTACGACGTCGAACTGGTCCACGCCGTAGAGGGTCTCGACCTGCAGACGGATCGGCCGGCCGACCTGTGCCTCGAGCTCCGCGAGAGTGGCGGACTCCTCATCGAGGAGCCGGTCCACGACGTCCTGATGAGCGAGTATCAGCAGCTCGCGGCTGGCAAACTGTCGGCTCTGTCGCACAATTTCCCTAAAAATCTCGTTGCAGACGGTTTCCGGCGTGCGCACGAAGCCGCGCCCTTCGCAACTTGGACATGGCGCACACAGCAGGTGTTCCAGGCTCTCGCGGGTGCGCTTGCGGGTCATCTCGACGAGCCCGAGCGGCGAGAGGCTGACGATGTGCGTCTGGGCGCGATCACCGCCGAGTGCACGCTCGAGCGCGGCCAGCACCGCGCGCCGGTGCGGCTCGTCGCGCATATCGATGAAGTCGATGATGATGATGCCGCCGAGATTGCGCAGCCGCAGCTGGCGGGCGATGGTGACCGCTGCCTCGAGATTGGTGCGGAAGATGGTCTCTTCGAGGTTGCGATGCCCGACGTAGGCACCCGTATTGATGTCGATCGTGGTCATCGACTCGGTCTGATCGATCACCAGATGGCCGCCTGACTTGAGCGGTACCTTGCGATCGAGCGCGCGGGTGATCTCTTCCTCGACGCCGCTTAAGTCGAACAGCGGCCGCGGGCCCGAGTACAGCTCGATCGCCGGTGCCGCTCCCGGCACGAAGGTCGCCGCGAACTGAAGCATCGCGGCATGCTCGCGCGGTGAGTCGACCAGCACGCGGCTCACGCCGCGCGACATCTCATCGCGCAGCACGCGCAGGCTGAGCGGCAGATCTTCGTGCACCACGGAGCCCGGCTCGGCCTCCATGGCGCGCTCGCGCACGTGCTGCCACAGGCGCGCCAGATACGCGACGTCCTCGCTCAGTCCCGCATCGCTCACCCCCTGGGCGGCGGTGCGCACGATGTAGCCGCCGTCGGTCGCGCCGTCGAGCAGCTCGCCGAGCACGCCCTTCAGGCGCGTACGCTCGGCTTCGTCCTCGATCCGCGACGACACGCCAACACCCAGTCCGCGTGGCAGGTACACCAGATAACGCGACGGCAGCGCGATGAAGGTCGTGAGGCGGGCGCCCTTGGTGCCGATCGGGTCCTTGATGACCTGCACCAGGATCTCATCGCCGGGATTCAAGAGGCGCCGGATGTCCTCGGCCGAGGGTGCGGGGATGGCCGCAGGACCGGCCATCGACTCATCCGTCGCGGTGCGCGCGATGTCGGCCGCATGCAGGAACGCCGTGCGCTCAAGCCCGATCTCGACGAACGCGGCCTGCATGCCCGGCAGCACGCGCGATACCCGGCCCTTGTAGAGATTGCTCACCAGACCGCGCCGGCTGGTGCGCTCGACATGCACCTCCTGCAGGATGCCGTTCTCGAGGACCGCGGCGCGTGTCTCGCGCGGCGCGACGTTCACCCAGATCTCGGTGCTCACCGGGTGCCTGCCGCGCTCGCGGTGCCGATGACGGGCAGACACGCCACGCCGGCCGCCGACAGCAGCTGCCCGGTCTCATAGAGCGGCAGGCCCATTACGCCCGAGTAGCTGCCGCTCAGGTGCTCGATGAAGAGCGCGCCGCGGCCCTGGATCGCGTAACCGCCGGCCTTGTCGTGCGGCTCGCCCGTCTCCCAATAGGCGGCACATTCTGCGGGCGTGACACTGCGCAGCCGCACCTCGCTCGCGCTCAGGCGGGAGGCGATCCCTGAGAGGCTCGCCAGCGCCACCGCGGTCAGTACCTGGTGCGTGCGTCCGGAGAGCCGCTGCAGCATGGCGATCGCGTCGGCGCGGTCGCGGGGCTTGGCGCAGATGAGTCCGTCGACCACGACCGTGGTGTCCGCGGCCAGGACCGGCAGCGGCGTGCCGCGCAGCCGCACGGTGCGCGCCTTGGCGCGCGCGACCCGCAGCACATAGTCCGCGGCCGCCTCACCTTCCTCAACCGCCTCGTCGATGTCGGCGGCGCTCACCGTGTACGGGACGCCGAGCTGCTCGAGCAGCTCGCGGCGACGCGGCGAGGCCGAGGCAAGGCATATGAGCGGTGCGGCGGCGGGCGGCATGAGCCCTCAGTCCCGGTGATAGGGGTGGCCTGCAATGAGGCTCATGGCGCGGTACAGCTGCTCGGCAAGCACCACCCGCACGAGCGCGTGCGGCAGCGTCAGGCGCGACAGCGACCAGCGCAGGCGCGCGCGGCTGAACACCTCGGGCGCAAGTCCATCGGGACCCCCGATCACGAATGCCAGATCGACACCCTCCCGCATGCGGGCCTCAAGCCAGGCGGCAAGCTCACGCGTCGTGAATTCTGTGCCACGCTCATCGAGCGCCACCAGATAGTCATCGCTGCGTAGCGCCGCGAGCACCCGCTCGCCTTCCCGAGCCATCGCGCGTGCGGGTGAGGCACCGCCGCTGCGCGGACTGAGGCCGATCTCGGTCACCGAGACCTTGAGACGGGAGCCTAATCGCGTTATGTAATCTTCGCACGCCGCGCGCACCCATGCCGGGGCGCGCGTGCCCACGGCAATGAGCCGTACGCGCATAACGTGATCAGGGCGAGGCGTGCCGGCGCCGGGTGGCGGTACGCTCGAGGGCGGGTGATGTAAGCGGCGCTGCCGCCCCGCTCTCCCACAGGTGCTCGAGCCCGTAGAACTCCCGGACGCGTGGCAGCATCACGTGCACGATGAGGTCCTGCAGATCGACCAGGACCCATTCCCCGTCGCGGGCGCCCTCGGTTCCGAGGGGCCGAAACCCGGCCTGCTTGGCCTGCTCCACCACCCGCTCGGCTATCGAGCGAACGTGGCGGTCGGAGTTGCCGGATGCGATGACCATCGTATCGGCAATATCGGTCAGACCTCGTACATCCAGCACCCTCACGTTGACGGCTTTCATGTCTTCAAGCGCAGTCGTCACAGTTTTTTGCAGGGGCGAGACGCGCTCCGCAGCGGAGCGCCGGCGTGTACGGGTGGTCATGTGCTTGTGTGGCTTCTCCTGGCGGTTGGCGCGAGGATCGTCAGGGATCTTGCCGCGCAGCATAGCACTTCGTATCGAGGATGATCTGCCGCACCGCATCCGGAACGAGGTAGCGCGGATCGCGGCCGGCGATGATGAGCGCACGCAGCTCGGTGGAGGAGATCTCGAGTTGCGTGACCGCGCGCACGTGCAGACACCCCGCGGGCCGCTGCTGCAGCTCGCGGATCGAGCTCGTGCCATGGTCGACCATGAGCTGCCCGAGCGGGCCGCGGCTCGGGGCCTGCCAACCCGGACGGTGCGCCACCACGATGTGCGCAAGGCTCAGGAGCTCGCGCCAGCGATGCCAGTTCGGCAGCCCGAGGAAAGCGTCCATGCCGAGCAACAGGCACAACGAGCGCTGCGGATGCTCGCGGCGCAGCTCGGTGAGCGTATCCACGGAGTACGAGACTCCCGAGCGGCGCACCTCGCGGTCGTCGACCAGGAACCCCGGCTGTTCGCAGATTGCCGCCCGCACCATCTCGAGCCGCAGCTCGGCGCTCGCATACAGATGATCCCGGTGCGGCGGATTGCCGGTCGGCAGAAAGCGGATCTCGGCGAGCTTCAGCTCCTGCAGCAACTCGAACGCCGTGCGCAGGTGCCCGCAGTGAATCGGGTCGAAGGTGCCGCCAAAGAGTCCGATGGGCTGCATCAGGCGCAGATCGCCGTGGCGAGGAGCGTGAGCTCGTCCCAGGCATTGCCGACGACTCGGCCCTTGATCACGCGGTCGGCGCGCGCGGCGCGGGCGGTGAGATCGCCGAAGGCCATGCGCGGCGCGCGGCGCGCGGCGCGCTCGAGCGCGGCCCCCTGCCGGCCCCAGCCACGCCCCGCACCGCCCCCGGGCGCCTCGAGTGAGCTCCAGGCATCGCGCAGTGCCTTGGTCAGCGCCCACAGCACCAGCGTCGGCTCGGTGCCCTCGGCGCGCAGTCCCGCGAGCACGCGCAGCGCCCGCCCCGCGGTTCCGGCGAGCACCGCCTCGGATAGCTGAAACACATCGAAGCGGGCGCTGTCGGCGACGCTCATGAGCACGCTCTCGGGGGTCACCGCAGCTCCCCCCGCGAGCAGCGTGAGCTTGCCGAGCTCCTGATGGGCCGCCAGCAGATTCCCCTCGGTGCGCTCGGCGAGCAGCTCGAGCGCTGCATCGCTCGCCTCGAGCCCGAGCCGCCGTGCGCGTCCCCGCAGCCAGCCGACGAGGCGCCCCGCATCCACGGGCCAGATCTGCACCCAGCCACCGCGCGCCTCGACGGCGCGCACCCACTCGGCGCCCTGCGCCTCACGCTCGAGCCGCGGAGTCAGAATGAGAAACAGAGTCTCGGGGTCCTCGGCCGCAAGCAGCGCCACCAGCGCCGCGTTGCCCGCGGTCCCGGGACGTCCGCTCATGCGGATCTCGAGCACCCGTCGCGAGCCGAACAGTGAGCGGTTGGCGGCCGAGCCGCGGATCTCGTCCCAGTCGCCCGCGCGCTCGGGAAAATGCACCTCGCGCTCGGTGAACCCCGCAGCGCGTGCGGCGGCGCGCACCGCATCCGCCGCCTCGCCCGCGAGCAGCGGCTCATCCCCCGAGATGAGGTAGGCGCCCAGCAGCCGCTCGCGCAGATGCGTCGTGAGGGAGTCGGCGGTGAGCTTCAAATGCGATCCGGTGCCGCGGTCACCGGCGCATTATCAACCATCAGGCCACTCGCGGTCGCGCCGCCTCAGAACTTCCAGGCGAGGCCCCCGTACAGCCCGCGCCGCGGGCCCCACTGGGGCGCGAACACGCCGACCCCGGTGCCACTGCGAATCTCGTAGGCCTTGTCGAACACGTTGATCACATCCAGGCGCGCAGTGAGCGGTCCGGAGCCAGTCAGCTGGAAATCATGGCTCAGGCCGAGGTTCGCCTGCAGGTAACTCGGGGTGTGATCGCCGTTCGGAATGACCGCGCCGCTCGGCAGGGTCAGGTCGTCGCGCAGTCCGGTGCCGAACAGGAAGTCGCTGCTAAAGCGCGTCCCCATCCACAGGTACGACACCCCGCCCGAGGCGGCGACCCGCCCCTCGTGGTCGAGGTGGATGTAGTTGTTGGCGATGTAGGCGAGCGCATCGGCGTCGAAGTTGAACTGTGACGACTCGACGTCCTTGCCGTGCGCTGCCTGGAACGACAGATTTCCGTAGGTCGAGAAGTCCTTGATCGAGTAGTTGGCCGTGAACTCCACCCCACCGATCAGGCCGTAGCGATAGTTGAAAGGCGTGAGAATGATGGGTGCACCGAACTGCCCCTCGTCGATCAGGTGCTGCGCCTGCTCGTAGAAGCTGTCGGCGCCCAGGGTCAGCGTGTTGTCGAGCAGCTTCTGCTGGATGCCGAAGTCGTAGTAGTTGGCCCGCTCGGCGATCGGCGCCGCATCCTCCGTGACCGTGCCAGGCGGCAGCGCCGTGGTGCCGGCGAATTTCGCGAAGGTTTCCGTACCGATGAGCTCGAACGGCGGTGGCGTGAAATAACGCGAGTACCCGCCGTGCACGGTGGTGCCGCTGGAGAGCTCCCATACAAAGTTCAGGCGCGGGCTGAGCTGGCTGCCGCTGGAATAGGCGCTGTAGTGGTCGAAGCGCAGACCATAGTTAAGAGTCAGCGCGCTCAGTGGCTTCCATTCGTCCTGGAGATAGACGCTGTCGAGGATCTGCGACTGCGTGCCGTTGTCGGCCACCGTGAGTGGCAGGTTGCTCGTCTGCACGCCGCTGACCGGATCGACCGGCAGCACCTGAGAGGTGGTGTAGCTCTGGGAGCTGTCGTGCTGGAGGTACAGGCCGGCGCGCACCGTGTGTGTATCGCCCAACTTGTAGCTGGCATCCGTCTGCCAACCGAAGGCGGTGTCGTCCTTCAAGGCGTTCTGCGCGATGCCGTTGTACAGCAGGTCTCCGACCCAGTCGGGCGCGAAGTGCAGCGTCGTGTAGCGGGCGGATACCGCGGTCTGCCAATTGAGCGCGCCTGCCGCGTGCTGCCAGGCGAGGATCGCGTATTGCGCCGCTTCGTGCTGCGTCTCGTTGAGGTCGTCGCTGAGAAAGGTCGACTGGCCGTTGACATCGAGGCCCAGCGAGGGCTCGAGCCCACGCTGGTTCGGAATCTGGAAGGCATCGTCCGAGGTGCCGAGGATGAGCGCCAGCCGGTCGTCCTCGTCGACGATTTTCTCGAAGTAGCCGAAGCCGTGCACCTGCTGGGTGTGATCGTGCAGCGGGTCGGTGCTGCCGTCGGGAGACTCGATGCCGACGTTGTCCTGCTTGTAGTCGCCGGAGATGTAGTAGCTGTACTTGCCGGAGCTGCCGCCGTACTCGAAGGCCGGCTCGAAGGTGCCGAAGCTGCCGCCGTAGGCCGACACCGCGCCGCCCGGCTGCAGCAGGCCGCTGTTAGTCGAGAGGTCGATCACTCCGGCGGTGCGCAGTCCATACTCCGCCGGCAGCGCGCCGGTGATCAGGCTCAGGGAAGAGATCAGGCGCGGGCTGAGCGTCTGGCTGAAGACGCTGATCCCCTCGGGCAGGATGATGCCGTTCAGCCGGTACTGCAGGTCATTGTGATCGGCGCGCACGTGCAGCTGCCCGAAGGAGTCCTGCACCACGTCCGGCGCCTGCAGCAGCACCTGGTTCATCTGCACGTTCTCGCCGCCGGGAGTCGCGGCGATCGCCTCGCTCGTGATGACGTAGGTCGAGGCACCGGTCTGCGTCTCGATGGTGGTGCGCGCCACATTCAGTCGCTGCGCGGTCACCACCACGGTCGCCAGCTGGCTGCCGTCGCCGCCGCCACTGTCGGCTGGTGTAGCGGCCGCGCCGCCGGCGGCTGCCGTGGATGCTGCGCCTGAGACCGCAGCGTCGGCGGCCGCAGCTTCAGCCGGCGTGACCGGCGCGCCGGCGGCGTGCGCCGCGCCCGCAAACATGACACCCGTAACCCAGAAGGTGATGAGCCGGGCCGCGCCCGAGGCGCCGCCGATTCGGTGATGGGACATGAGACACTCCGCAAGAGCCAGAACGTGACGCCACCCGGACTCTCCCGGGTCGCGACTCTCGATCGACGCGAGTCAGTTCAGGCTTGTGGCGGGCCGCGGCTGCGCGGCGTCGGAGTGTCGGCGCCAAGGAAGGCGCACGGCGGGGCGGAAACAGCGAGGGAAACGGAGGCGCACGCGACGTGCGCATGGACACTGCCCGAGGCGGGATTCGCCACCTGGGCATAGGCTTCGCAGGTCGGACAGCTGCTGTCGGTGGCCTGCTGCGCGCTCAGTGTCGGAGTGCCAGCGCGCTCGCCGTGGCTCAGGTGGCCGATCTCGTGCAATACCGCGCCGAGCTGGGAGAACACCAGCAGCAGCGACAACATCCACGGGAGCGACAGACGGCGCAATTGCTTACATCACGGGCGACCCAACACGGGCGCCGAGTCTACCGCGGCGCGCGGCCGGATCGCCAGTTATAGCCGCCGGGTGGTTGGGAAAATGCGATGCGCAGCGCGCTAACGCGCGGCACACGGGCTAGGGGCAGGCGAAGTCGGCGGTTCCCACCGGCTTACACTGCGGCGGGAAGCCATGGGCCCGCCAGTACTCGGGCAGCCGCCAGAAGACGATCATGCGCTTGCGCGCCCCGGACTTGAGCCATTCCGGATCGGTGCGCGCCCAGATGGTTGCGGGGTTGTCGGTGAAGAACTGCTGCATCCGCTCGTAGTCCTTCAACAACCACAGCGCCCCGCGCGCGGCTTCCTGGTCGTCCTTTACCGTCGCGACGAGCGTGCGCGCTTCCTGGCGGTCGGCGGCACTGAATTTTGGGTCAGCGATCGCGCGGAACAGCACCTGCAGCAGCTGCGGCTGCGTGCGAAACTGCTGCAGCAGCGCGCCGAGGGCCCCGACGCGATCGCCGCGTGCGGCGAGCGCAGGCGCAAAATAGACGTCGTCGTTCACGTAGGCCTGCGCCATACCGACCTCGTAGAGGCGCAGCGCCTCCTCGGTACGGCCCTCGAACAACTGCATGACCGCCAGGTTGCGACGACAGGTCTCGTACGCGGGGTCGATCTCCAGGCAACGCCGGAAGTCCTCGGTCGCGCGCTCGAAGTAGCCGAGCGTCTCGTTGTCGCCGCCCCGCCAGAGATAGGCCGTGGCGTTCTGCGCATCGCGTCGGATGGCCTCCCCGAGTGCGCTCAGCGATTCATCCCAGCTGCCCCCGCTGCCGAGGGCGATGCGGTTGCTCTGCACCGCACCGCGCACGGCGTACGGCAGCGACAGGTTCGGCTCGAGCTCGAGCGCGCGATCGGCAGCCTGCGCCGCCCCTGCCTGGTAGTCGCTCTCCCCGGTCAGTCCCCACGCGTGCGACACCACCAGCACGGCCGCGAGTGACTCCCAGGCGCGCGCGAACTGCGGATCCTTGTCCACCGCGGCCTTCAGCAGCCGCGCGGCCTCGCTCAGGTTGGGTTTGGTGCGCGCCAGAAACAGCGCATGTCCTTTCAGATACAGGTCGTATACGTCGACGCTCGCCGTGTCGGCCTGCGGCAGCGTCGGTTTGCCGACGCTCGCCCCGGAGCCGATGGTGGCGGCCAGGCGATCGACGATGTCGGTGGCAATCTCATCCTGGATGCCGAACAGGTTCGCCGTGGTGAGCGGCCGGTCGAAGTCCTGCGACCAGAGGTGCTTGTCGCTCGCCGCATCGACCAGCTGCGCCGTGATGCGCACCGTGTCGCCGGCCTTGCGAACGCTCCCCTCGAGGATGTGGCGCACGCCGAGGGTGCGGGCGATGTCCGGCACTCCGAGCTCGGAGTTGCGGAACCGAAACGAGGAGGTGCGCGAGGCGACCTTGAGTCCGCGCACGTGCGCAAGCACGTTGAGGATCTCCTCGGTGATGCCGTCGGAAAAGTAGCCCTGATCGCCGCCCGGTGAGAGATCGGTGAACGGCAGCACCGCAATCGATGCGGGCGGTGCGCTGGCTGCCTCCCCCACAACCCCGGTGTCAGCGGGCGCCGCCTGGGTCTCCCCGGCTGCATGGCGCGTCGTGGTATCGCGCCACACGAGCGCGCCGCCGACCGCCAGCAGCAGCGCCACGATCATGACCTCGGTAGCGCTCACCCGCTGGCGCGCGTAGGTGCCGTGATACCAGGACACTGTAACCACGACCGGCACGCCGAGGATCAGCAGCAGTGCAAACACCCGCAGCACCGCGTGCGGCCAGGTGAGCGAGTGGCTGAGCATCTCGGCGCCGTGCAGCAGCGTGTAGGCAATCGCGAGATAGGCGAGCGTCCACTGCACGACCTTGTGGGCCTTGACGCGCGCCCAGACGCGGCCAATGAAGCCGGGGTCGCCCGGCGCGGGCCGGTCAGCGGGTATTGTTCGGGCCGGTGTCCGCGACGCCTTCATCTCGGGCGCCGAGTGTAGCTCAGCCCGCGCGCAGGGCGAGCGTCAGCCGCCCGGTCGCATCCGCCACTCCGCAGCGCTCGAGCCAGGCACGCGCGTCCTCGGCGTCGCGCTCGAACCAGGCGCGGGTCGTGCCGAGGCGGAAGCTGTATCCCCAGGAGTCCATGTCGGCGAGCATGCGCGCGCGCCCTACCGCGGGCAGCTCGCCGGCAAGCAGCACCTGCAGATAGCACACCGCCGACTCCTCGAGGTCATCCCCGCCCGCGTCGCGATCGAGCCCGGCGCGCCGTTCGGGACTCATGCAGATGTAGTGGGCCGCCTCGTGCAGGATCGAGTGCACCGGCGTGTCGAGACGCGCAAACAGCCGCTCACCCCTCAAGCCCGCCTCGCTGTCGCCCCAGTAGGAGCCGGGGATCTCCTCGCCATGCGCGACCAGGGAGAGCTCGAGCCCGTAACGGTCGAGAAGCAGTGCGACCGGCACGCGATCGATGCCGCGCAGCAGCAGTACCGCCGGCGGACCGAGCTCGGAGAGCGCCTTGAGTGATGCGGTGGTTGCCGCCGCGGGGCTGCGCGGGGCGCCGCCGGCGGGAGGGCCGGCCACGGTGTCAGAGTCTCGCGAGGCGCCGCATGACCATGTCGGCCAGGTCCTGCGCCATGGCGCCGCGCAGCACGTCCGCCTCGTGCCCCTTGGCGAGCAGCAGGTGCGGGTCGAAGCTGTAGTCGCGGGTGGTCGAGAGCTCCTGCGGCGCGAGCAGCTCCTGCTCGCCCGCGGTGACTGAAAAGCTGACCGTGTAGGTGAGCTCGTACTCGTTCGGCTCGTTGAGGTTCGACACCGACAGCACGCGCTGCTTGATGCTGTCCTTGAGGATGGTGACGACGGCCGAGGCCTTGTCCTTGCGCGGCGAGAGCTGCGCGCCGTTCATGAGCAGCGCGCGCCGCAGGCTCTGCACGAAGTCGCTCTGGCGATCCTCGGTCTCGAGATACGGGGTCTTGACCGCCGCCGGCAGCGGTGTGCGCCCCTCGAGGTGGAAGCCACAGCCGGCGCTGAGCGCCGCCACGGCGAGCGCACCGACGCTGCAGGCGGCGCGGATCGTCGCGCAGCGCTTGCCCGGCGCGCCCGTCATCCCACGACCACGTTGACGAGCTTGCCGGGCACCACGATCACGCGCCGCACCGGCTTGTCGGCCACGAATTTCCTCACCTGCTCATCGGCGAGCGCCGCGGCGCGCACCGCCGCCTCATCCGCCTGCACCGACACCGTGATGTGGCCGCGCAGCTTACCGTTCACCTGTACGACCATGGCGTGAGTGTCCTGCGCGAGAGCTGCGGGATCGGGTTGCGGCCAGGGCTCATCGATGAGCGCGCTCTCGTGACCGAGCGCCTGCCACAGCGCATGGCACACGTGCGGCGCAACCGGCGAGAGCACCAGCACCTCGATCCGCAGTGCCTCCTGGCGCACCGCCCGGCCCTGCGGGCTGGCATCGGCCATAGCGCGGATCGAGTTGAGCAGCTCCATCATCGCCGCGATCGCGGTGTTGAAATTTCGCCGCCGGCCGATGTCATCGGTGGCCTTGGCGAGCGCCTGGTGTGCCTGGCGTCGCAGCTCGCGCTGTGGCACGGAGAGTGCCGCCGCATCGAGCGCCGGGGCGGGACCGCCCGAGACGTGCTCGTGGACCGAGCTCCACAGCCGGCGGATGAAGCGCGCCGCGCCCTGCACGCCCTCATCGTTCCATGCCAGCGTATCCTCGGGGGGCGAGGTGTACATCGTGTAGAGGCGCGCCGTGTCGGCGCCGAAGCGCTCGATGAGACCTTCGGGGTCGACGCCGTTGCCCTCGGACTTCGACATCTTGCCGATGCCCTCGTGCAGCAGCGTGATCGTTCCGAGGTCGCTGGTTGCGATCTCGTAGGTCGTGCTGCCATCGGCTGCGCGGCGCGGCTCGACGTCGGCAGGATTGAAGTAGCGCTTGCGGCCACCCGGCGGCTGATAGGAGAAGATGTGGTTCAGCACCATGCCCTGGGTCAGGAGGCGGGTGAAGGGCTCGCCGAACTTCACGAGCTTGAGGTCGCGCATCACCTTGGTCCAGAAGCGCGCGTACAGCAGGTGCAGGATCGCGTGCTCGATACCGCCGATGTACTGATCCACCGGCAGCCAGTAGTCGACGCGCTCATCCACCATGGAGCCTGAGGCATCCGGGCACGCGTAGCGCATGAAGTACCAGGACGAGTCGACGAAGGTGTCCATGGTGTCGGTCTCGCGCCGCGCCGGCTGCCCGCACTTCGGGCAGCTGCACTGGAAGAAGGCGGGCGACTTGGCGAGCGGGTTGCCGCTGCCATCCGGTACCAGGTCCTCGGGCAGCACCACCGGCAGCTGCTCATCCGGCACCGGCACCTCGCCGCACGCGCCGCAATGCACGATCGGGATCGGGCAGCCCCAGTAGCGCTGGCGCGAGATGCCCCAGTCGCGCAGGCGATACTGGACGCGCTTCGCCCCGAGGCCGCGCTTCTCGAGCGCCGCGGCGATCGCCTCCACCGCCTGGCCGTAGCCAAGTCCGGTGAACTCACCGGAGTTCACGGTGATGCCGTATTCGGAATAGGCCGCGTTCCAGGGCGCGCACACCTCCTCGTACGCGCCGCTCGTCGAGCGCACCACCGTCACCACGGGGAGCTTGTTCCTGAGGGCAAACTCGAAGTCGCGTTCGTCGTGCGCCGGCACGCCCATCACGGCGCCTTCGCCGTACGCCATCACCACGTAGTTGGCCACCCAGATCTCGAGCGGCTTGCCGGTGAAGGGGTGCAGCACGTGCAACCCGGTCGCCATGCCGCGCTTCTCCTGCGTGGCGAGGTCGGCCTCGGTGACGCTGCCGCGGCGGCATTCCTCGATGAACGCCCCGAGCGCATCGTTGCCGCGCGCCGCCGCGATCGCCACCGGGTGCTCGGCCGCCACCGCCATGAAGGTGGCGCCGAACAGCGTGTCGGCGCGCGTCGTGAACACCTTGAGCGAGCCCTGCACGCCGGTGGCCTCGACCGTGTCGGGCGCGTACGGGAAGGCGATGTCGCAGCCTGCGCTGCGGCCGATCCAGTTCGCCTGCATGACACGCACGCGCTCCGGCCAGTCGGGCAGCTCATCGAGCGCGGCCAGCAGCTCCGGCGCGTAGCGCGTGATCGCGAGGTAGTACATCGGGATCTCGCGCTTCTCGATGAGCGCGCCGGTGCGCCAGCCGCGGCCGTCGATCACCTGCTCGTTCGCCAGCACGGTCTGGTCGACCGGATCCCAGTTCACCACTCCGGAGCGGCGGTAGGCGAGCCCGCGCTCGCGCATGCGCAGAAACAGCCACTGGTTCCAGCGGTAGTACTGCGGGTCGCAGGTTGCCAGCTCGCGCCGCCAGTCGATGGCGAAGCCGAGTGACTTCAACTGCGCGCGCATGTGCGCGATGTTGTCGCGCGTCCACTTCGCCGGCGGCACGCCGTTGCTGATCGCGGCGTTCTCCGCCGGCAGCCCGAAGGCATCCCACCCCATGGGCTGCAGCACGTTGTAGCCCCGCATGCGCAAATAGCGCGCCAGCACGTCGCCGATCGTGTAGTTGCGCACGTGCCCCATGTGCAGCCTGCCGGACGGGTAGGGCAGCATCGACAGGCAGTAGAACTTCGGCCGCGCCGGATCCTCGCGCACCTCGAAAGCGGCGCGCTCGCGCCAGTAGTCCTGCGCGGCGCGCTCGACGGCTGCGGGGTCGTAGTGTTCCTGCATCATGCTCATTCTATTGGCCGCAATCGCAGCAGGCGATTGCCTCAGACATTACTGCGGCTGCCGCCGGCGCAAGAGGCGACTTTCGCCGGCTGCGGCCGGGAGCGATTCTGCCGCTACGGTAACTTCAGCGGCACGAAGATCTGCGCGTCATCGCGCTGGATGAGGAGCGCGACATTCTTGCCGGCGCTCTTGGCGGTCTCCTCGAGCTCCGCCACGCTGTGCACGCGCTTGCCGTTCACGCCGAGAATGATGTCGCCGGGCTGGATCTCGGCGGCGGCCGCCGGACCGGTGGCTTCCTCGACCACCAGGCTCCCCTGGCTGCCGCTCTGCTCCTTCTCCTGCGGGTTGAGCGGCCGCACGGTGAGGCCGAAGGCGCTCGGGTGGCTGCCGCCGCCCTGCGCCGGATGGCCGCGGCTGGCGGTGACCGCCTGCTGCTCCTTGAGCTCGGCGATGCGCACGGTGACGGTCTGCTGCTTGCCGCCGCGCCACAACGACAGTGTCGTGTCGCTCCCCGGGCGCATGGTCGCGATGGCTCCTGAGAGCTCGCCGTAGTGCTCGATGGGATGGCCGGCCACTCCGAGGATCACGTCCCCGGGCTCGATTCCGGCATGCGCCGCCGGGCCGTCCTTCTCGACCGAGGAGACCAGCGCGCCGCGCGGCCGGTCGAGGCCGAAGGACTCGGCGAGCTGGGCGTTGAGATCCTGGATGGTGACACCGATGCGGCCGCGGACCACGCGGCCGGTCTTGATGAGCTGTTCCTCGACGTTGCGCGCGACGTCGATCGGGATGGCAAACGACAGCCCCATGAAGCCGCCGGTGCGGCTGAAGATCTGCGAGTTGATACCGATCACCTCGCCCGCCATGTTGAACAGCGGTCCCCCGGAGTTGCCGGGGTTGACGGCCACGTCCGTCTGGATGAACGGCACGTAGTTGTCGTTGGGGAGCGATCTGGAGGTGGCGCTGATGATGCCGGCGGTCACCGTGTTCTCGAAGCCGAACGGCGAGCCGATGGCGAGCACCCACTGCCCGGGCTTGATGCGCGCCGGATCGCCGAGCTTCACCGTGGGAAGGTTGCTGGCGCTGATCTTGATCACCGCCACGTCGGTGCGCTCGTCGGCGCCGATCACCTTGGCCTGAAACTCGCGCCGGTCGGTGAGCCGCACGGTCACGGTCTCGGCGTCCGCCACCACGTGCGTGTTGGTGAGGATGTAGCCATCGGAGCTGACGATGAAGCCCGAGCCGGCACCTTTCACCGGCGGCTGATTGCCGCGTGGCTGGTCGGGCGCGGGGATACCGAAGCGGCGGAAAAAGTCATAGAAGGGATCGTTGGGCTGCAGGCCCTGCAAGCCCTGGTTCGGCTGCGTCTTCTCGACCACCTCCACGTTGACCACGGCGGCGCCATAGTGCTCGACCAGCGGCGTGAAATCCGGAAGCCCATGCACCACCGTGTCGGCGGCGGGCGTCTCCACGGGCTCCTGGCTTGCCACGGCAGCGGCGGGCGCGGCCTGCGGGGCGGCGGCCGCCGCATGGGTCGACTGCGCGCTGGTCGAGCGCGAGCAGGCCGCGAGTACCAGCGCGACCGCGAGCGCGGAGCACAGTCTCCGTAGTGGCAGAACCGGAGCCGCTGGGGTATTCGCATTTATGTCCATGTCAGGGATTTCCTCGGGAAGCCCGCATCGGGAACCCGAAGCGGAACCGCCAAAGCCTACCATTCCGCGGCATGAGAGCCCATGCCAGCGCTAGCACCGAGAGGATCAGGACCGGCCAGTTTCCAACTCGCGCGTAGGGGGTGAGACCGGTGAGCGGGGTGACCTCCGAGACCAGCACCACCGGACGGAACTCCGGAGCACGGGCGATGACTTCGCCGTACGGGCCGATGATCGCCGAGATGCCGTCGTTGGCGGCGCGGATGAGGTAGCGGCCCTCCTCCAGGGCGCGCATGCGGGCGATCTGGAAGTGCTGATGGCGGGCGCTCGAGTGGCCGAACCAGGCGTCATTGGTGACGTTTACGAGCGCATCGGCGCCGCCACGCCGCAGCGCCTCGAGCATCGTGCTGCCGTAAGCGTCCTCGTAACACACGGTCGTGCCGAGCTTCAGGTGCGCCGCCGGCAGCGGCGGCTGGTACTCAGCGCCCGGGGTAAAGTCGGAGTACGGCAGGTTCATCAGGCGCATCCACGAGCGCACGAACTGCGGCACCGGGAAGAACTCGGCGAACGGCACCAGGTGGTGCTTGTCGTACCAGCTCACGGCGCTGTCGAGCGCCAGCACCGAGTTGTAATAGCGCACCGGATCGGCGTCCGAGAGGCCGCCCTTGGCGCGCAGCACGCCGATGACGAGCGCTGAGCCGTGGGCCTGCGCTTCACGGTACAGCCGTGTCAGGTAAGGCACGAGATCATTCGCCGTGTCGGCCGGAGCGGACTCGGGCCACACGATGAGCGCGTTGCCGAGCGCCTGCTGGGTGAGGCTCTGGTAGAGGTTGAGCGTGGTGTCGTGGTTCGACTCCTGCCATTTCTCGTCCTGCGGGATGGCGCCCTGCACGACCGCCACCGACACGGGCGCGCCGGAGGGGCGGGTCCAGTTCTCATCCTGCAGCGCCCCCGCCACACCCCATGGAATGGCCAGTACGACGACGGCCACGATACGCACCCGCGTAGTGCCATAGGCGAGCGCCGTGAGCGCGCCGGCTGATAGCAGCAGCACTGCGCTCACGCCGTAGACGCCCGCGACGGGGGCGAGACCTGCGAGCGGCGAGTCGGTCTGTGAATAGCCGAGCGACAGCCAGGAGAAGCCCGACAGGAACCAGCCGCGCCACCACTCGACGAGCAGCCACGCCGCCGGCAGCGCCACCAGCCAGCGCACTGCGCCGCTCCGCGGCAGCCAGCGCGCGCTCACGTAGCCGAGCGCGGCGTGGTAGAGCGCCATGATGGCGGTGAGGCCCAGCCACAGGAACACCGTCAGCCACAGGGGTGCCCCACCGACTGGCAGACTGATGAGCAGCCAGTAGGTCCCGACGCCGAAGGTGCCGGCGTTGAAGGTGAGCCCCAGCCAGGCGGATTCGCGTGGCGTTGCGTCCTGCCACAGCCACATGAGCACCGCGGGGCACAGCACCGCGAGCGGCCATATCCCGAGCGGCGCAAATGACAGGGTGAGGGCCGAGCCGGCGACGAAGGCAATGAGTAAGCGCAGCCAGGACGAGCGTGGCCGCGCGAGCACGAGCGCGGCGTGCGCCGTCCCGGGTGCGGCGGCCTCGACCGATGCTGTCATGGGATTACGCCCCGCCGCCTGCAGGGCGCTCTTCCGGGGGCAGCACGTCGCGCGGCGACACCAGGCGCAGCGCCTCGATGCGACGGCGATCGGCGCGCAGCACGCGGAACTCGAAGCCGTCGATGGTGGCGCCCTCGCCGCGCCGCGGCAGGTGGCCGAGCTGCTTGATGACGAGCCCGGCGACCGTATCGACGCCCTCCTGCTCGGAGAGCCGCGCGCCGAAGAACTCGTTGAACTCGGCGATGCGTGTCGCGCCGCGCACCGTGAACTGCCGCTCGGCGTCGCGGCGGATGTTCTGCTCGTCCTCGACGTCAAACTCATCGTCGATCTCGCCGATGATCTGCTCGATCACGTCCTCGATGGTGACCAGCCCCGAGACGCCGGCGTACTCGTCCACGACGATCGCCATGTGGTTGCGGTTGCGGCGGAACTCGCGCAGCAGGACGTTGAGGCGCTTCGATTCCGGCACGAACAGCGCGGGGCGCATGTATTCGCGGATGTCGAAGCGCTCGCGGCGCTCGACCGGGAGCTTGAGCAGGTCCTTGGCGAGCAGGATGCCGACGATGTCATCGCGATCCTCGTCCATTACCGGGAAGCGCGAGTGACCCGACTCGACCACCTTCGGCAGGATGGACGCGGCGCGCTCGTCGCGCCGCACGAACACCATCTGCGTGCGTGGCACCATGATGTCGCGCACCTTGAGATCCGAGACGTCGAGCACGCCCTCGATCATGCCGAGCGCGTCGCCGTCCACCAGGCCGCGGTCGCCGGCATCGCGCAGCACCGCCAGCAGCTCCTGGCGGTCCTGCGGCTCGGCTGCGAGTCCCTGCTTGATGCGTCGCAGCCAGCGCCCGGTGGTGTTCAGATCCTTCGCCATGGCGTTAGCTCCGGTACGGATTCGCGAAGCCGAGGCGGCGCAACACCGCAATCTCGCGCCGCTCCATGCGGCGCGCATCGGCGGCGCGTTCGTGGTCATAGCCGATCAGGTGCAGCGCGCCGTGCACCACGAGGTGCGCCCAGTGGGCCTCGAGCGTCTTGGCCTGCGAGCGTGCCTCGCCGCGCAGCACGCGCGCGCAGATCACGAGATCCCCGAGCGGGCGCGCGCCGCCCTGCGCGGCGCGCGGCAGCGGCGCCGGCGGGAACGACAGTACGTTGGTCGGCTTGTCAAGCCCGCGGTAGCGCGCATTGAGGCGCGCGCTCTCGGTGATGCCCACCACGCGCACCGCGAGCTCGGCGCCGGCCGCGCGGGCGCCGAGCGCCGCATTCGCCCAGCGGGCGAGCTTGCGCGGTGCCGGCGCCCAGGCGCGCACGCGCCGCTGCAGCTCCAGGCGTAGCGAGCGCGTTGCGCTCACGGGGAGCCGCCGCGCGATTCGTAGGCCTGCACGATGCGCTGCACCAGCGGGTGGCGCACCACGTCGCGGGTGTCGAAGAACGTGAAGGCGACGCCTTGCACGTCGCGCAGCACCTCGACGACGTGCGATAGACCGGACTGGCGGCCCGCCGGCAGGTCCGTCTGCGTGACATCCCCCGTGACCACGGCGCGCGAGCCGAAGCCGATGCGGGTGAGGAACATCTTCATCTGCTCGATGGTGGTGTTCTGCGCCTCATCGAGAATGATGAAGGAGTCATTCAGCGAGCGGCCGCGCATGAAGGCGAGCGGCGCCACCTCGATCACGTTGCGCTCGATGAAGCGCGCCACGCGGTCGAAGCCCATCATCTCGTAGAGCGCGTCGTACATCGGCCGCAGGTACGGGTCGACCTTCTGCGTGAGATCGCCGGGCAGGAAGCCGAGCCGCTCGCCCGCCTCGACCGCCGGGCGCACCAGCACGATGCGCCGCACCCGATCAGCCTGCAGCGCCTCGACGGCGCACGCCACCGCGAGATAGGTCTTGCCGGTGCCCGCCGGACCGATGCCGAAGGTGAGATCGCCGCCGCGGATTTGCGCCAGGTACTCGCGCTGGTGGCTGCCGCGCGCGCGCAGGCCGCCGCGCGGCACGTGCACGCCGTGCTCGGTGAGGTCCGCATCCTTCGGCGGCGCGCCGGCGTCGCGATCGCGCAGCGCGAGATGCACGCGCTCGGGGGTCACGTCCTCGGTGCGGGTGAGCTCGAACAGCTCGCGCAGCGTCTCCTCGGCGCTGGCAGCGCGCGCACCGCTGACGCGAAAGCTGTCACCGCGGCGCCGGATGCGCACTTCGAGCCGCTCCTCGAGCAACCGCAGGTTCTCATCCAGCGGACCGCACAGGTTGGCGAGCCGGGTGTTGTCGCCCCCGCCGAGATCGAATTCCCGCTGCTCGGGCGCAGGTGAGGCGGCCACGGCCATTCAGCCGCAGGCCGCGAGCGGCGCGGCCGTCGCCAGACGTCCGCGCAGGCTGTGGGCGAGCGCGGCGCTCACCTCGACGTCGGCGAAGCGATCGATGAGCGCGGCGGGGCCGGCGAAGTTCACCCAGCGGTTGTTGGCGGTGCGCCCGGCGAGCTCGCCTCTGTCGCGCTTCGAGCGCCGCTCGACCAGCACGCGCTGCCGTGTACCGACCATCGCCTCGCTGATGGCGCGCGCCTGGCTTTCGAGCTGCGCCTGCAGCCGCGCCAGCCGCGCCTGCTTCTCCTCAAGGCTCGCCGCATCGGGGAGCGAGGCCGCCGGAGTGCCGGGGCGACGGCTGTAGAGGAAGCTGAACGACTGGTCGAAGCCGACCTCGCGCGTCAGCGCGAGCGTTGCGCAGAAGTCGCGCTCGGTCTCGCCGGGGAAACCGACGATGAAGTCGGAGGAGATCGAGATGTCGGGGCGCACGGCACGCAGACGCCGCACCTTGTCCTTGAACTCGAGACTCGTGTAGCCGCGCTTCATGAGCGCGAGCACGCGGTCGGAGCCTGACTGCACCGGCAGGTGCAGGTGGTTGGCGAGCTGCGGCACGCTGGCGAACGCCTCGATCAGGCTGTCGTTGAATTCCAGCGGATGCGAGGTGGTGAAACGGATGCGCTCGATGCCGGCGATGCGCGCCACGTGGTGGATGAGCGTCGCGAGATCGACGCGCGCGCCGTCGGCCATGGGCCCCGAGTAGGCATTCACGTTCTGCCCGAGAAGCGTTACCTCGGCGACTCCCTGGGCGGCGAGCGCGCGCACCTCAGAGAGCACCGAGTCGAAGCCGCGGCTCATCTCCTCGCCGCGCGTGTACGGCACGATGCAGAAGCTGCAGTACTTGCTGCAGCCCTCCATCACGGACACAAAGGCCCGCGCGCCCTCGGCACGCGGCTCAGGGAGCGAATCGAACTTCTCGATCTCGGGGAAGCTCACATCCACCTGCGCACGCCCGGTGCGCTTGAGCTCCGCGATCATCTGCGGCAGCCGATGCAGCGTCTGCGGCCCGAACACGAGATCGACGAACGGCGCGCGCGCGGTGATCGCCTCCCCCTCCTGGCTCGCGACGCAGCCGCCGACGCCGATGATCACCTCGGGGCGCTGCGCTTTCAGGCGCCGCCACTCACCGAGCAGCGAGAACACCTTCTCCTGCGCCTTCTCGCGCACCGAGCAGGTGTTCATGAGGAGCACGTCCGCCTCGCGCGGATCGTCGGTGGCGGCGAGATCGCCCGCCTGCAGTACGTCCGCCATGCGTGCGGAGTCGTACTCGTTCATCTGGCAGCCGAAGGTCTTTATGAAGTAGCGGCGGGGCATTGAGTCGGCGAATTTTACGGCCTTGCAGGGCCGGCGCACGACGCACCGTCAGAAATGCGGAGCACCTCTGAAATAAATACAGCCTGATCAGTGGCTTATACAGCCCTCGAGTGCGGGCCCGCCCGGGGTCTTTCGGCCGTCAGAACGGAATATCGTCGTCGAATTCCTCGCCCGATCCGCCACCGGACCCGCGGGCCGCTCCGCCACCGCCGCCGCCGGTTTCCTCACCGAGGTGCTCACGGCCGCCGCCGGCACCGGTGCCGGGTCCTGCGCCACCGCCACCGCCACCGCCGCCCGCCGCGCCACCACCGCGACCGCCGAGCATCTGCAGGTCGTTACCGACGATCTCGGTCGAGTAGCGGTCCTTGCCCTCCTTGTCCTGCCACTTGCGCGTGCGCAGGCTCCCTTCGATGTAGACCTGCGAGCCCTTGCGCAGGTACTCGCCCGCGACTTCCGCGAGACGGCCGAAGAGCGCGACTCGATGCCACTCGGTGCGCTCCTGCTGCTCACCGGTCTGCTTGTCGCGCCAGCTCTCGCTGGTGGCGATGCGCAGGTTCGCAACCGTGGTGCCGGAGGGCATGGCACGCGTCTCCGGATCCGCGCCCAGGTTGCCGATGAGGATGACTTTGTTGACTCCACGCGCCATGGTGCGGCCCTCGAAGCTCTTGGGGGGAAAGGGGCCTGGTCGATGAGCAGCGCCCGCCGTTTGGGTCATTCTAGAGGAGCCGGACCGGCCGCGTGAACCCCTTGAGCGGCGCCGATGTACCCCCAAATTGAGCCTCTCCCACCAGTAACTGCCGCGGCTTTTGGTTTCAGCGGCCCCGACGCGTAGACTTTTTGGTTCGATGCAGCAGATTCGCCTGCGCGGTGCGCGCACTCACAACCTGAAGAACCTGAGCCTCGACCTGCCGCGCGAGCGGCTGATCGTGGTCACGGGACTTTCCGGCTCGGGCAAGTCGTCGCTCACCTTCGACACGTTGTACGCGGAAGGGCAGCGCCGCTATGTCGAGTCGCTGTCGGCCTATGCACGGCAGTTCCTCGCCACCATGGACAAGCCCGACGTCGACAGCATCGAGGGGCTCTCGCCGGCGATCGCCATCGAGCAGAAGGCGAACTCGCACAATCCGCGCTCCACCGTCGGCACGGTAACCGAGATCTACGACTATCTGCGCCTGCTGTACGCGCGCGCCGGGCTGCCGCGCTGCCCCGACCACGGCATCGACCTCACCGCGCAGACCGTGAGCCAGATGGTCGATCAGGTGCTGAAGCTCCCCGAGGGCACGGCGGCCGCGCTCATCGCTCCGGTGGTGGCGCAGCGCAAGGGCGAGCACCGTGAGCTGCTCGAGGACTTAAGCTCGCAGGGCTTCGTACGCGTACGCCTCGACGGACGCATCTTCGAGCTCGACGCCCTGCCGGAGCTCGATGCCAAGAAGAAACACTCGATCGAGGCAGTTGTCGACCGCGTACGCGTGCGGCCCGATGCCGCGCAACGCCTGGCGGAGTCCTTCGAGACCGCGCTGCGTATCTCGGGCGGCCTCGCGCAGCTCATCTTTCTCGATGCGCCCGAGCGCGAGCCGCTGACCTTCTCGAGCCGCCACGCCTGTCCGGTGTGCGGCTACAGCGTCCCGCCGCTCGAGCCGAAGCTGTTCTCCTTCAACAACCCCTCCGGCGCCTGCCCGGGTTGCGACGGGCTCGGGGTCGAGGAGTTCTTCGACCCGCAGCGCGTCGTGCAGCATCCGCACCTGTCGCTCGCCGGCGGCGCGGTGCGCGGCTGGGACCGCCGCAACGAGCACTACTTCCATCTCATCCAAGCACTCGCCGCACACTATGGCTTCGACATCGAGACGCCGTGGACCGAGCTCCCGGAGCGCGTGCGCGAGGTGCTGCTGCACGGCAGTGGCACGGAGTCGATCGAGTTCAGGGAGCGCGAGGCGCACGGCAAGCGTGCGCGCCGGCGCCACCCGTTCGAGGGAATTCTGCCCAACCTCACGCGCCGCTACCGCGAGACGAGCTCGCCCATGGTGCGCGAGGAGCTGTCGCGCTACCTGAGCTTGCGGCCCTGCCCCGACTGCCAGGGCACGCGCTTGAACCGCGCCGCGCGCTTCGTGTTCGTCGCCGACCGCAGTCTTCCGCAGGTGGCACACCTCACGGTGGGCCGGGCGCTCGAGTTCCTGCGCGGGCTCGACCTCCCCGGCTGGCGCGGCGAGGTGGCCGCGAGGATCGTCAAGGGCATGATCGAGCGGCTCGCGTTCCTCACCGACGTCGGACTCGATTACCTGACGCTGGATCGCAGAGCCGAGACGCTCTCGGGCGGGGAGTCGCAGCGCATCCGCCTCGCGAGCCAGGTGGGCTCGGGGCTCACCGGTGTCATGTACATCCTAGATGAGCCCTCGATCGGCCTGCATCAACGCGACAACCGCCGGCTCCTGTCGACCCTCAAACAGCTGCGCGATCTCGGCAATACGGTGATCGTCGTCGAGCACGACGAGGAAGCGATCCGCGAGGCAGATCACGTCGTCGACTTAGGGCCCGGCGCGGGCGCGCACGGCGGCCACCTGGTTGCCCAGGGCTCGCCTGCCGACATCGAAGCAGCCCCCGCCTCCATCACCGGCCAGTACCTCTCGGGGCGGCGGCGGATCGAGGTACCGAGCTTACGGCTGCGGCCGGCACCAGACCGCCAGATCCGCATCGTCGGCGCGCGCGCCAACAACCTGCGCAACGTGACCGCGCAGATCCCGCTCGGACTCCTCACCTGCGTCACCGGGGTGTCGGGCTCGGGCAAGTCGACGCTCATCGTCGATACGCTGTTCGCGCATGTCGCCGCGCGGTTGAACGGCACACGCCTCGAGGCGGCGCCGCTCGAGCGCATCGAAGGCCTCGAGCAGATCGATCGCGTCATCGACATCGACCAGAGCCCGATCGGGCGCACGCCGCGCTCCAATCCCGCCACTTACACCGGCCTGTTCGCACCCTTGCGCGAGCTGTTTGCCGCGGTACCTGAGGCACGCGCGCGCGGCTACGACGCCGGGCGCTTCAGCTTCAACGTCAAGGGCGGCCGC
The DNA here is from genome assembly GCA_035568235.1 of Steroidobacteraceae bacterium. Taxonomy (GTDB): domain Bacteria; phylum Pseudomonadota; class Gammaproteobacteria; order Steroidobacterales; family Steroidobacteraceae; genus 13-2-20CM-66-19. The sequence continues at coordinate 119,838 of DATMOK010000011.1, forward strand.
TGCGAGGCCTGCCAGGGTGATGGCGTGATTCGCGTGGAGATGCATTTCCTGCCCGATGTGTACGTGCCGTGCGACGTCTGCAAGGGACAGCGCTACAACCGCGAGACTCTCGAGATCCGCTATCGCGGCAAGAACATCCACGAGGTGCTCGAGCTCACGGTCGAGGAGGCGCTGCGCTTCTTCCAGAACGTGCCGGCGGCGAGCGGCAAGCTGCAGACGCTGGTCGACGTGGGGCTCTCCTACGTACGCCTGGGGCAGAACGCCACCACGCTCTCGGGCGGTGAGGCGCAACGCGTGAAGCTGTCGCGCGAGCTCGCCAAGCGCGCCACCGGCCGCACGCTCTACATCCTCGATGAGCCGACCACGGGACTGCATTTCCACGACGTCGAGCAGTTGCTGCACGTGCTGCATCGGCTGCGCGATGAGGGCAATACCGTGGTGGTGATCGAGCACAACCTGGATGTCATCAAGACGGCCGACTGGGTCATCGATCTCGGGCCGGAGGGAGGCGAAGGCGGCGGGCAGATCATCGCCACCGGCACGCCCGAGACAGTGGCCGCGACCGAGGGCTCCTACACGGGCGAGTTTCTGCGCCCGCTGCTGGCCCGGGAGAGCGCCCGGGTGGCCGTAGGAGCCTGATGCCAGGGGACTAAGTCTTTGATTTAGTTACGTGAACCAGTTCTCAGAGATGCGATTGCAAATGCGAACGGTTCTCATCCATAATCTCATCCATGGATGCCGTCGCCACTCCCGCCGGACTCGCTCTCGACCCCGGCTTCGTGAGTCTCGCCGCGCTCCCTCCCGGGACCGCCGGGCGGGTCGTGAGCGTCGGTGAGCGCACCGGCTCGCTGTCAGCACTCGACCGTCGGCTGCTGGAATTCGGCTTCGTAAACGGTGAGCACGTCGAGATCCTCGCCGAGGCACGCCCGGGACGCGATCCCTTCGTGGTGCGCGTCGGCCACACCACCCTCGCGCTGCGCCGGCGCGAGGCGCAGGGCATCTGGATCGAATTGCACCGCTCCGCACCTGCTGCAGCACGTGAGGCGCAGCTTGCCGGCGCCACCGAGCGGATCGAGCTGCAGCGAACATGAACGCGCCGGCGGCCGCGGCAAGCGCCGCGCCGCAGTTGAGTCTCTCCCTCATCGGCGTCCCGAACTGCGGTAAGACCGCACTCTTCAACCGTCTCACCGGCAGCCGCCAGAAAGTCGCCAATTACCCCGGCGTCACCGTCGAGCGTAAGGAAGGACGGCTCACCGGACCGCACACCGGTCGCAGCTACCGCGTCGTGGATCTCCCCGGTGCCTACAGCCTCGAGCCCGCAACCCTCGATGAGGCCATCGCGCGCGATGTGATTCTCGGCCGCCACGCCACCGAGCCTGCGCCTGACCTCCTCGTGTGCGTCGTCGATGCGACCAATCTGCGACTGAACCTGCGCCTGGTGCTGGAGCTCAAGCGCTTAGGCGTACCGATGATCGTGGCGCTCAACATGAGCGACCTCGCGGCGCGCCGCGGCTATCGGCTCGATGCCGCCGCTCTCGAGCGCGCACTCGGTGTGCAGGTCGTGCCGACGGTTGCGATCCGCAGCGGCGGCGAGCGCGCGCTCGTCGAGGCGATCGATGCTTATGGCCTCGGCGCTCGCGCAGCGCAGCGCGCGCGGCTCGCAGCACCGGCCGCCGCGAGCGCCGCGGATATCGAAGCGACGCAACGCGAAGTGCGCCGCGTGCTCGATGAGATCGGCTATCGGGTGCCGGCGCGTGCTGCGCTGCTGTCGCGTCTCGATGCCGTGGTGCTCAATCCCGTTGCCGGCCCGTTGCTGCTCGCCGTGGTGCTGTTTCTCATGTTCCAGGCGGTGTTCAGCTGGGCCAAGCAGCCGCAGAACCTGATCAACGCCGGCATCCAGAGTCTGTCTGCCTGGCTCGGCGGCGTGCTGCCTCAAGGCCCGCTGCGCGGGCTGCTGCTCGATGGCGTGATCGCCGGTACCGGCAGCGTGCTGGTGTTCCTGCCGCAGATCCTCATCCTGTTCCTCTTTATCCTGGCGCTCGAGGACTCGGGCTACCTGCCGCGCGCTGCATTCCTGCTCGATCGGCTCATGGGGCGGGTGGGCCTCTCGGGACGCGCTTTCATCCCGCTGCTGTCGAGTTTCGCGTGCGCTATCCCCGGCATCATGGCGACGCGCACCATCCCTTCAGCGCGCGACCGCCTCGCAACCATCATGATCGCCCCGCTCATGACCTGCTCGGCGCGGCTGCCGGTGTATGCGCTGCTGATCGGCGCCTTCATTCCGCCGCGCGCCGTGGGACCGCTCAATCTGCGCGGCCTGGTGCTGTTCGCTTTGTACCTCGCCGGCGTCGCGGGCGCGCTCGGCGTCGCCTTCGTGCTGAAGCGCACCATGATGCGCGGCGAATACCGGCCGCTGCTGCTCGAGCTGCCCGAATACCGCTGGCCGCAGCTGTCGAATCTCGCGCTCGGGCTGTGGGAACGCACGCGCATCTTCCTCGGCCGCGTCGGCACCATCATCCTCGCGCTGATGGTGGTGCTGTGGTTCCTCGCGAGCTTTCCGGCGCCGCCCGCAGGCGCCACCGGGCCGGCCATCCAGTACAGCGTCGCCGGGCTCCTCGGCCGCGGACTTGGTTATCTGTTCGCGCCGATCGGCTTCAACTGGCAGATCTCGATCGCGCTCGTGCCGGGGCTCGCGGCGCGCGAGGTGGCGGTGAGCGCGCTCGGCACCGTGTATGCGATGTCCGGCACGTCGGATGTGGCGCTCGCGCTGTCGCCGATCATCAGCCACACCTGGAGTCTCGCGACCGGGCTCTCGCTCCTCGCCTGGTACGTGTTCGCGCCGCAGTGCCTGTCGACGCTCGCGGTCGTGAAGCGCGAAACCAACTCCTGGCGCTATCCGCTGTACATGGCGCTGTATCTGTTCGCGCTCGCGTATGCGGGCGCGTTCCTCACCTACCGCGTGGCGCTGCTGCTCGGAGGCGGCGCGGCCTTGAGCACCGCGGCATGAGCGCAGTGCTGCAACAGCTGTTGGTGGCAGTGCTGGTCACGGCCTGCGCGCTCTACAGCGCCTGGCGGCTGCTGTCGGCGCGCCTGCGCCTGCGTTGCCTCGACGCCCTGGCCGCTCTGCCCGGCGCGCGCACGGCGCGCTGGCTGACGGCGGCGCGGGGGCGTGCGCTGTCGCGGCTCGGCGGCGGCTGCGGCGCCTGCGCGCAGCGCGCTACGCCGGGCGCGATCTCCCGGAATCAAACACCTGGTGCACCTCGTCGTTGACGATGCGCTCCTGGTAGCTGCCGCGCGTGTAGCTCGAGACCACGCGGCGCCAGAAGTTCACGGCGTCGGCATTACGCAGGTATTCGGTGATTTCCCAGCGCCCGGCGAAGCGGCTCAGGATCAGTGGCACGGCGGTGCGGCCGATACCCAGCCGGCGCCGCGCGCGCGCCACGAAAAACTCCGCCATACGGTAGTCGATGCGCGGCGGCGCGGCCGTAGCTGCGATGCGCAGCACGCGCGCAAAGCCCACCGGCTCGCTGCCCTTGAGGATCACCAGCGGGAAGGTGTTCGGGTCGCCGAACCAGTGTGCGATCAGGTCCGGCTCGCGATGTCCCACCTCGCCGAGTTTGGGAAACAGCCCGGTGCCGGGATTCAGGTCATCCAGGTAATCGCGGTAGACGCTCTGGATCCACAACCGGTCGGCCGGTGCCGCCCGCGCATCGCGCACGCTGACAGTCGCGGGAGTCATCGCTCAGAGCTCGTAAGTCTCGCGTCCCCCAAAAACGAAACGGCCCGGACAGCTCGCGCCTGCGAACCGTCCGAGCCGTGGCTTCAGCCGTAAGCTATGAGACTTACTTCGGCGGCGGCGGCGTGTCAGCCGGCGGCGTGGCCGGAGCGGCAGTCGGCGCAGCCTGGCCGGCAGCGTCAGCCGGAGCCGCTGTGCCAGCAGCGGGCGGAGCGGAAGAGTCAGTGGCGGCCGGAGCAGGAGGAGGATTTGCAGCCTCTGGAGCTGCGGATTCCTGCTTCGCGCAGGCCGTCAGCATCAGCGCCGCAACGATTGCGCTAAGAGCAAGTTTGGTGTTCATCGATCGGTACCCCGGGAAGCAAGAGTTGTGTTAATGAGACGACGACCGCTCGCGGTCGTTCCCGCGCCCGTTCCTGGGCCGCGGAGCGCAAATTCTATAGAAGTCCCGGTACGATTGGAAACCGATGCGGTGGCGTTACTGTCGGGTCGGGGCGACAGAAGAGTCGCCCGGACACGGGGGGGTTGGAAAGATGTCCAGCGTT
>DATMOK010000012.1:0-85203 GCA_035568235.1 Steroidobacteraceae bacterium
CAAGCGCTTCGCCGGGATGAAGGACAGCGGTACGGTGTTTCCCGGGCACGGCGGCGTGATGGACCGCATCGACAGCCTCACTGGAGCTGCTCCTGTGCTGCTCCTTGGGCTGACGCTGCTCAAGGTGGTGGCATGATCGGCGTCGCGGTGCTGGGTTCCACCGGCTCGGTCGGTGAGAGCACGCTCGATGTGCTCGCCCGCCATCGGCAGCGCTTCCGGCTCGTGGCGATCGCCGGCAACCGCAACGCATCCCGGCTGGCACAGCAGATCATCGCCTGGCAGCCTGCCTACGCAGCGCTGGCCGATGCGAGCGCGGCGCGCGAGCTCGAGGGCCTGCTCGCTGCACGGGCGCCGGCGACGCGCGTGCTCGTGGGGCCGGGCGCGCTCGAGGAGATCGCCGCGCTCGCCGAGGTTGATTGCGTCATGGCCGCGATCGTCGGTGCAGCGGGACTGCGCTCGACGCTGGCCGCGGCGCGGGCCGGCAAACGGCTGTTGCTCGCCAACAAGGAATCGATGGTGATGGCGGGCCCGCTGTTGCTCGAGGCGGTACGCTCCGCCGGCGCAACCCTGCTGCCGATCGACAGCGAGCACAACGCGATCTTCCAGTGCCTGCCGGCGAGCACGCGTACCGGTGTGGCGCCGCCGGGCCTGAAGCGCGTGCTGCTCACCGCCTCCGGCGGCCCGTTTCGCGATTCACCCCGTGAGGCGCTCGCCGCCGTGACGCCCGAGGCGGCCTGCGCCCATCCCAACTGGGTCATGGGCCGCAAGATCTCGGTCGACTCCGCCACGCTCATGAACAAGGGGCTCGAGCTCATCGAGGCGTGCCTGCTGTTCGGACTCAACCCCGCGCAGGTGGAGATCCTCGTGCACCCGCAGAGCATCGTGCACTCCCTGGTCGAGTACGTGGACGGCTCGGTGCTGGCGCAATTGTCCTCGCCCGACATGCGCACGCCGATCGCGCACGCTCTGGCCTGGCCAGAGCGCATCGAGTCGGGCGTCGCATTCCTCGACCTCCTCAAGGCCGGGCGACTGGAGTTCCAACCGCCCGACTACGACCGCTTCCGCTGCCTGGCGCTCGCCCAGGCGGCGGCGCGCGCCGGCGGTCTGTATCCGGTATTGTTGAACGCTGCCAACGAGGTGGCGGTCCAGGCTTTCCTCGAGCGCCGATTGAACTTTCCCGGCATCGCAGCGGTCATTGAAGCCGTAGTCGAGCGCGGCACCGGCGGCGTGCTCGGTGGCCTGGAGGACGTGCTGGCCGCCGACGCCGAGGGTAGGCAGCGGGCCAGTGAGCGGATCGTCCGCATTACAAGAAGTGAGTCGGTGAGGGGCGCTCACGCATGAGCCTGTTCTGGTACGCACTGTGGTTCGTGGTCGCCGTGGGACTGCTGGTCACGGTGCACGAATTCGGCCACTTCTGGGTCGCGCGGCGCCTCGGGTTCCGTGTGCTGCGCTTCTCCGTTGGCTTCGGCAGGCCGCTCATCAAATGGGTCTCGGGGCGCGATCAGGTCGAGTACGTGGTGGCGGTCGTGCCGCTCGGTGGCTACGTGAAGCTGCTCGATGAGCGCGAAGGCCCGGTCGAGCCCGCCGATCTGCCGCGCTCGTTCACGCACCGCCCGCACTGGCAACGCATCGTGGTGCTGCTCGCCGGCCCCACCTTCAACATCCTGTTCGCGGTCCTCGTGCTGTGGGGCATGCTGTGGGTGAACGGCGTCACCGAGATCAGCCCGCGGGTCGGGGAGGTCACCTCCGGTTCGGTGGCCGCGCGCGCCGATTTGCGGTCCGGCGACGACATCCGCTCGATCGATGGACGCGAGGTCAGCAACCGCCGCGACGTGGTGTTTGCGCTCCTCGAGGCCGTTACCGGGCGCGCCCAGGTTGACCTCGGCGTGCGCGGTGCGGATGGCCGCATGCGCGATGTGCGCTTCACGCTGACCGACCCGGCGCAGCGGCGGCATCTCACCGAGCCCGCGCAGCTGCTCACCGGGCTCGGCTTCGACTTCTGGAATCCTCCGGACGGCGTGATCGGCCAGGTCACCCCGGGCGGGGCGGCAGCGCGCGCCGGCCTGATGGCCGGCGACCGGATCTCGGCCATTGACGGGGTAGCGGTGAAGGAGTTCGCCGATATCGCGCGCCAGGTAAGCGGCCGGCCCGGGCAGCACGTCACGGTCAGCTATCGGCGCGACGGCATCGAGCACACCGCGCCGCTGGAGATTTCCAGCGAGTGGTCCGGCGGCAAACACATCGGGCGCATCGGCATTGCGCTGTTCCCGGCCGGCATGGTGCAGCACATCGATCTCGGTGCGGGCGCGGCGCTCGCGCGCGCGGCGGACGAGGCCTGGAGCATGACCGTGCTGCAGGGCAGGCTGTTCTGGCGCATGGTGATCGGACGCGTGTCTCTCAAGAACCTGAGCGGCCCGCTGTCGATCGCGGAGTTCGCGGGCGATTCTGCCGAGGCCGGAGTGTCGGCGTTTCTTGGCTTCCTGGTGCTCATCTCGCTGTCGCTCGGCTTCCTCAACCTGCTGCCGATCCCGATCCTCGATGGCGGGCAGATCGCCTTTCAGCTCATCGAGTGGCTGAAGGGCAGCCCGCTCTCGGAGCGCACCCAGGTGTTCGGGCAGCAGGTGGGGATCGCGCTGCTCATCGTCCTGATGGGTGTGGCGCTGTACAACGATATTGCGCGCCAGTTCGGTTGAGTGGTCGGTGAGGCGTGCTCACGGCGGCCGCGCAGCGCGGCGGTCCTCGAATAATGTTAGACAGGGGCGCCCGGGGGCGCGAAAGGCGAGATGTCACTTGGGTGTTGAAGCATGAAGCGGCACGTCGCGCTGGCCGCGTTCCTCCTGTCGTCACGCGCTGTGCTGCTGCTCGCGCAGCCGGCTCCGCAGCCGGCCGCGCCGCCGGCCGGCCCGCAGCCGTCTGCGCCCGCCGCGGCGGCCGTCGCGGCGCCGCAGCCGGCCCCCCAGGCCGCACAGCCGGCGGCCCCGCCGCCGCCGGGGCCCGCCGCGGGTCCCGAGGCGACGGAATTCACCGTCGGTGACATTCGCGTCGAGGGCCTGCAGCGCGTCTCCGAGGGTACGGTCTACAACTACCTGCCGGTCAACATCGGCGATCACCTCACTCCGCAGCGTGTGCGGGAGGCGATACGCGCGCTGTACGCCACCGGCTTCTTCCGCGACGTGCAGCTGCGCCGCGATGGCAACGTGCTCGTGGTGACGGTGCTCGAGCGGCCGTCGATCGAGAGCTTCGAGATCACCGGCAACAAGGACATCAAGACCGAGGACCTGCAGAAGTCGCTGCGCGGTGTGGGACTTGCGACCGGCAAGACCTTCGACCGCTCGGTGCTCGAGGACGTCACGCAGTACCTCACCGACCAGTATTTCGCCCGCGGCAAGTACGGCGTGCGTATCGACACCAAGGTGGAGGAGGAGACCGGCAATCGGGTCAAGGTCAAGGTCGACATCAAGGAAGGCAATCGCGCCAAGATCCGCCAGATCAACATCGTCGGCAATACCCGCTTCAAGCCCAAGCAGATCCTCGATGCCCTGGAGCTGAAGACGCCCAACTGGCTGTCCTGGTACAAGCAGGACGACCGCTACTCGCGTGAGTCGCTGCAGGGCGACCTCGAGAAGGTGCGCAACTTCTACATGGATCGCGGCTATGCCAACTTCCAGCTGCAGTCGACGCAGGTGGCGATCACTCCCGAGAAGGAAGACATCTTCATCACCGTCAACGTCGATGAGGGCGAGGTCTACAAGCTCTCCGAGATCAAGCTGGCCGGGACTTTCGTGGTGCCGAAGGCGGACCTGCAGCGCCTGATCCTGGTGCACCCGGGCGAGATCTTCGACCGCAAGCTGATCACCAACTCGCAGGAGCTGATGCAGAACCGCATGGGGCGCGACGGCTACGCGTTCGCCAAGGTCGAGCCGGTGCCGACCGCCGATAACGTCAACCATACCGTGGCGATCACCTTTTTCGTCGACCCGGGCAACCGCGTGTACGTGCGCAACATCACCTTCTCCGGCGTCACGCGCATCAACGACGAGGTGCTGCGGCGCGAGATGCGCCAGTTCGAGGGCGGCTGGCTGTCGAACACCGCGCTCGAGCGCTCCAAGCAGCGCCTGCAGCGCCTGCCGTACATCAAGTCGGTGGAGTACGAGACCACGCCGGTGGCCGGCTCACCCGACCTGGTGGACGTCAACTACAAGATCGAGGAGGGCCCGGCGTCGCAGCTGTCGGGCGGTATCGGTTACTCCGAGACCTACAAGTTCCAGCTCAACGGCAGCTTTGCCGACTCCGACTTCCTCGGTACCGGGCAGCGGGTCGCGCTCGAGCTCAATGGCGGGGCGTTCAGCAAGGTCTACACGCTGGCGTGGACCAACCCGTACACCAACATCGACAACCTGCAACGCACCGTCTCGGTGAGCTACCGCGACGTGACGCAGTTCGTCTCTTCGTCGTCGAACTTCTCGTCCGAGACGCTCACCGCGGGCCCCACCTGGGCGTACCCGATCACCGAGACCATGTATCTGCGGTTCGGGGCGGTGTTCGAGGACTCGCAGCTGCTCACCAACTCGCTCACCAGCGCCGAGCAGGCGCAGCAATGGGTGCAGCAGAACGGCCACCCCTACAGCCGCCTGGCGCACGATGACGCCAGCAACAACGAGTACGTGTTCTACGGCACCAACTTCACCAACGTGCAGGGCGTGTTGGGCTGGGACTGGGATACCCGCAACCGCACCCTGTTCGCCAACCACGGCATGCACCAGACGATCAGCCTGTCGATGACGGCCCCCTCAAGCGACGTCCACTACTACGTCGCCGACTACCAGTTCCTGCGATACATCCCTCTCGGGCATCTGTTCACGCTCTCGATCCTCGCCGGCGTCGACTACGGCGCACCACTCGATGGCACCAGCGCGATCCCGCCCTACCGGCAGTTCTTCGGCGGCGGCCCTGACAACGTACGCGGCTTCCGCGAGAGCCTGCTCGGTCCGCGCGACCAGTTCGGCAATCCGTACGGCGGCAACCTGCGCATCACCAACCAGAACGAGCTGATCCTGCCAATGCCGGCCAAGTGGGCGCAGACCGCGCGCGTCAGCCTGTTCTACGACATGGGCGGCGTGTACGAGACCGGCACGAAGCTGCAGTTCTTCGGCCCCGACAACGTGACGCCCGAGGACTACCGCTTCGAGAGCTTCTCGAGCCTCAAGCGCTCCGTGGGTGTCTCCGTTACCTGGCTGGCGCCGATCGGGCTATTCCGCTTCAGCCTCGGGCTGCCACTCAACGCCAAGCGGGGTGATGGCATCACGACCTGGGGCGATGAGACTGAGGTATTCCAGTTCTCGGTGGGACAGGCGTTTTAGCGCTGCGGCGGCGGCGAGTTTAGGCGATACTTGGGGTTTGGCCGCGACCGTCCCCGTCGCGGCTCCGCATGTGATTTCAATGACTTATTCAGTATACGAGGTGGGTGTTCCGTGAATCGTTCGATCAGCAGTCGGGTAGCGGTATGGGTCGTGGCGGCGGTGGGGGCTCTCGCCCTGGCACCGGCTTGGGCGGCAGAGCCGCCGAAGATCGGAGTCGTCGACCCGCAGCGACTCCTGCAGGAATCGCCGCAGGGCAAGGAAATGTTCGAGGCACTGCGTGGCGAGTTCGCGCCGCGCGAGCGCACGCTGCAGGCGACCGGTCAGGCGCTGAAGGCCAAGCAGGACAAACTGCAGAAGGACGCCGCGACCATGACGGACGATCAGCGCGGCCGCTTCGAGAAGGAGCTGCGCGATGGGGCGCGCGACTTCGAGCGTGCGCGCGGCGAGCTGCAGGATGACGAGACGGCGCGCCGCAACGAGCTGCTGTCGCGCCTGCAGCGCACTCTCGGTGAGGAGGTGCGCACTTATGCCAAGGCGCAGAACTTCGACGTGGTGCTGAGCGGCGAGGCGGTGGTGTACGCAGGCACTGCCTACGACATCACGCCGGCGATTCTCACCGCGCTGCAGGCGCGGGCTGCGGCCGCGCCTGCCGCCAAGCCGGCCGCCCCGGCGGCACCCGCCAAGCCGCAGTAAGCGGGCGGTGTAGGGCGCGCGCCGGACTCGCAGGGCCTCGCCATGTCGGTCTCACTGGGGGAGCTCGCGGTGCGCTTCGGCTGCGAGCTGCGCGGGGATCCGGAGGCGCGTATCGAGCACGTCGGCACGCTCGCGAACGCCGACGGCACCGCGCTCAGCTTCCTCGCTAATCCGCGCTACCGCCCGCAGCTCGCCAGCACGCGCGCCGCGGCCGTGGTGCTGAGCGCCGAGGCCGCCGCGGATTGCCCGACACACGCATTGCTTTCTGCCAACCCCTACGCCACCTACGCGCGCATCGCAGCGCTCCTGCACCCAGGTCCTGGCGCTGAGCCGGGCGTGCATCCGACGGCGCTGATCGCGGCGAGCGCGCGCCTCGATCCGAGCGCGCACGTAGGTCCAGGCTGCTGTGTCGGGGAAGATGTCGTGATCGGTGCGCGCGCGGTCCTCGGGCCGCTGTGCGTGCTGCAGCAGGGCGTGGTGCTGGAGGCTGACGTGCGCCTCGTGGCGCGCGTCACGCTGTGCCGCGGCGTAACGATCGGTGCGCGCAGCGTGCTGCAGCCCGGAGTGGTAGTCGGGGGCGATGGCTTTGGCTACGCACCCGAGGGCGGCCGCTGGCTCAAGGTGCCGCAGGTCGGCGCGGTGCGCATCGGCGCCGACGTCGAGATCGGCTGCAACACCACCATCGACCGCGGCGCCATCGATGACACGGTGATCGAGGAGGGGGTCAAGCTCGACAACCTCATCCAGATCGGACACAACGTGCGCGTCGGCGCGCACACCGCGATCGCCGGTTGCACCGGCGTGTCCGGCAGCACGGTGATCGGCAAACGCTGCATGATCGGCGGGCACGTGGGATTTGCCGGTCACATCAGCGTCGCCGATGACGTCGTCGTCACCGGCTACTCGGCGATCAGCCACTCGATAGGGAGCGCCGGCGTATACTCCAGCACCCTGCCGTTCGAGGAGGCACACGCCTGGCGCCGGCTGGTCGCGCGCTTCAAGCGCAGCGCGCGGCTCGAGCAGCGGGTGCGCACACTGGAGCGCGCCGCGGGCCTGAATTCCGGGCAGGAAGACACGCATGACTGAACCCGTCCAGCTCGACATGCAGGACATCCTGCGCTACCTGCCGCACCGTTACCCCTTCCTGATGGTCGACCGCGTGCTCGAATGCCGCCCCGGCGAGAGCATCCGCGCCATCAAGAACGTCACCTACAACGAGCCGTTCTTCCCCGGGCACTTCCCGCAACGGCCGGTGATGCCGGGCGTCATCATCATCGAGGCGCTGGCGCAGGCCGCCGGCATCCTGTGCTTCGTGACGGCCAACGTCATCCCCGACCATGACACCCCGTTTTACTTCGTCGGCATAGACAACGCCCGCTTCCGCAAGCCGGTGGTGCCGGGGGATCAGCTGGTGCTGACGGCGCAGCTCGAGCGCTCGTTGCGCGGCATCTGGAAATTCTCGACCGCGGCACTGGTCGGCGACAAGGAGGTCGCGCATGCGGACATGATGGTGGCGCCGGGGACCGGACGGTGATCGATCCGCGCGCGGCGGTATCGAGCGATGCACGGCTGGCGAGCGATGTGAGCGTCGGGCCGTTCACCGTGATCGGTCCCGGAGTCGAGATCGGGCCGCGTTGCGTGATCGGTCCGCACGCGGTGATCAACGGCCCGACCACGCTCGGCGCCGACAACCATGTGTTTCAGTTCGCCTCGCTCGGCGATGCGCCGCAGGACAAGAAATATCGCGGCGAGCCCACCCGGCTCGTGATCGGCGCGCGCAATGTGTTCCGCGAGCACTGCACCGTCAACCGCGGCACCACCCACGACAAGGGTGAGACGCGCATCGGCGACGACAACCTCTTCATGACCTGCTCGCACGTCGCGCACGACTGCGTAGTCGGCAACAACACCGTGTTCGCCAACTGCGCGGTGCTCGGCGGCCACGTCGAGATCGGCGACTGGGTGATCCTCGGTGGCCTGTCGGCCGTACACCAGTTCGCCCGGGTGGGCCCCCATGCCTTCCTCGCCGGCGGGGCGATGTCGCGGCGCGACGTGCCCCCGTATGTGATGGTGGCAGGCGACCCGGCGGTGCCGCAGGCCGTGAACGCCGAGGGCCTGAAGCGCCGGGGCTTCAGCGAGGATCAGATCCGCGCCATCCGCGAGGCTTACCGGACCGTGTACCGCTCGAACCTGAGGCTGAGTGAGGCACTGGAGCGTCTCGAGCCCGAGGCGCGCGAGCGGCCCGAGCTGCGCGTGTTCGTCGACTTCATTCAGGCCTCCAGCCGCAGCATCGTGCGATGAGCGCGCTGCCCTCGCGCGCTGCGGCGGCGGCGCCGCTGCGCGTCGGGATCGTGGCGGGCGAGCACTCCGGGGACCAGCTCGGCGCGGCGCTGATTGCGGCGTTGCGCGAGCGCGTTGCCTCGCTCGAGTGCTTCGGCGTCGCGGGACCGAAGATGGTGGCGGCCGGCTGCGAAGCCTGGGAAGGTTCGGAGGCGCTCTCGGTCATGGGGCTCGCGGAGGTGCTGCGGCACCTGCCGCGGCTGCTGCGCTTGCGCGCCAGGCTCGCCGCACGCTTCGCCGCCGCGCGCCCGGACGTGTTCGTCGGCATCGATTCCCCCGAATTCAACCTGAGTCTGGCGCGGCGCCTGCACAGCGCGGGTGTGCGCTGCGTGCAGTACGTGAGTCCGCAGGTGTGGGCATGGCGGCGGGGCCGGGTACGCGGCATCGCCCGCGACTGCGACCTGGTGCTGTGCCTGCTGCCCTTCGAGAGCGCCTTTTACCGCGAGCACGGCGTGCGCGCGGAATTCGTCGGCCATCCGCTGGCGGATGAGATTCCGCTCGGGATCGATGCGGGCGGCGCGCGCCGTGCGCTCGGGATCGAGGCGCCGGGGCCGCTGATTGCACTGCTCCCGGGCAGCCGCCTCGCGGAGGTGGCACGCCTCGCGCAGCCGTTTGCCGCGGCTGCCGCCTGGCTGCACGCGCGCCGTCCGGACTTTCGGTTCATCGCGCCGATGGCCTCCGCCGCGGTGCGTGAGCGTTTCGAGAGGGAGTTGGCGCAAGCGCCGGAAAAGACGCAGATTCAGCTCGTCGACGGCCAGGCACAGCGGGTGCTGGCGGCCTCCGATGCGGCCATCGTCGCCTCCGGAACGGCGACCCTCGAGACGCTGCTGTCGGGCAGACCCATGGTGGTGGCGTATAAGTGGAGCTGGCTCACCGTCCTCATCGCGCGCACGCTGCGGCTCGTGAAAGTGCCCTTCTTCTCGCAACCGAATCTGCTCGCCGGACGGGCTCTGGTGCCGGAGCTGCTGCAGTCGCAGGTGACCGGGGAGGCGCTCGGCGCAGCGCTCCTCGGCGAGCTCGACGATCACGCCCACCTCGCCGAGCTGCGCGCAGAGTTCGCGCGCATTCACCTCGAGCTGCGCCGCGGCGGCGCGGCACGCGCGGCCGCCGCCGTGCTCGAGTGCGTCCGCGGCACGCCGGGGCGCCCGTAGTGCGCGCCATGCGGCCGGGGCTCGGAGCCCGCATCGCGGGGGTCGATGAGGCCGGGCGGGGCCCGCTCGCGGGACCGGTAGTCGCGGCAGCGGTCATTCTCGACCCGCGGCACCGCATCCGGGGACTCGCGGACTCCAAGACCCTGGCGCCCGCGGAGCGCGAGCGGCTCGCGCCGATCATCCGTGCCCGGGCGCTGTGCTTCGGCGTCGGCGTGGCCGACCGCGACGAGATCGACTGCCTCAATATCCTGCAGGCGACCATGCTGGCGATGCGCCGCGCGCTGCTCGCGCTGCCGATCGCACCGACCCATGTACGCATCGATGGCAACCGCTGCCCGTGCGTCGCCGATCTGCCGTTCGCCTGCTCGCTCGAGGCGATCGTGGCGGGCGATGCGCGGGTTGCCTCGATCAGCGCCGCCTCGATCCTCGCCAAGACGTATCGCGACGCCCTGATGCGCGAGCTCGATAGCTGCTATCCGGGCTTTCACCTCGGCGTGCACAAGGGGTACGGCACCCCCGCGCACCTCGATGCGCTGCGCGTGCGCGCCCCCTCGCCGCTGCATCGCCGCTCCTTCAGCCCGGTGCGCTGCTGCGCGAGCGAGGCCGAGGAGGACGGTGCTCTCTTGACAGCATCCACCGCCGAGCCTTAAGTCCCCGCCGATGCCACCGGGCTTCATCCACCTGCGCCTGCACAGCGAGTACTCCCTCAGCGACAGCGTCGTGCGCATTCCGGAGCTGGTCGCGGCGGTCGCCGCCGCCGGCATGCCCGCGGTCGCGGTCACCGACCGCAGCAACCTGTTCGCGATGGTCAAGTTCTACCGCGAGGCGCTGCAGCGCGGCGTCAAGCCGATCGTGGGGGTGGATCTGGCGGTGCGCGAGGAGGGCGAGCGGCGCGAGCCGAGCCGCCTCACGCTGCTCTGCCAGACCCAGGACGGCTATCGCAACCTCGCGCGCCTGCTGACGCGCGCCTACCTCGAAGGCCGCGAGCGCGGCCTGCCGCGCATCGAGCGTGCCTGGCTCTCGAGCGAGAACGTCTCGGGCCTGATCGCGCTGTCCGGAGCGCTCGAGGGCGACGTGGGCCGGGCGCTGGTGAACGGCCGCGAGGCGGACGCCGAGCGCGCGCTCGAGGAGTGGCGCGCGCTGTTCCCGAACCGCTACTACCTCGAGCTGCAGCGTCTCGGTCGCCAGTTCGAGGAGAGTTACATCGCCGGCGCGGTGAGTCTCGCCGCCCGCCACGCCCTGCCGGTCGTGGCCACCAACGACGTGCGTTTTCTCAAGGCCGAGGAGTTCGAGTCCCACGAGGCGCGCGTCTGCATCCACGACGGCGCGCTGCTCGCCGATCCGGCACGCGCGCGCCGCTACACCCGCCAGCAGTACCTGCGCAGCCCCGCCGAGATGTCGGCGCTGTTTGCGGACTTCCCCGAGGCGCTCGAGAACTCGGTCGAGATCGCGCGCCGCTGCAGCCTCACGCTCAGCCTCGGCGAGGCGCGGCTGCCGCAGTATCCGGTGCCCGCCGGCATCAGCATCGAGGATTACCTGCGCGCCGAGGCGCTGCGCGGCCTCAGGGCGCGCTTCGGGTCGGACCCGCCGGGCGCCTATCACGAGCGCCTCTCGAGTGAGCTCGGCGTCATCTGCCAGATGGGCTTTGCGGGCTACTTCCTGATCGTCGCCGACTTCATCCGCTGGGCGCGCGACAACGGCGTGCCGGTGGGACCGGGCCGCGGCTCGGGCGCCGGATCGCTGGTGGCCTACAGCTTAGGGGTCACCGACCTCGATCCACTCAAGCACGACCTGCTGTTCGAGCGCTTCCTCAATCCCGAGCGGGTGTCGATGCCGGACTTCGACATCGACTTCTGCATGGAGGGGCGCGACCGCGTGATCGAATACGTGGCGGCCAAATACGGCCGCGAGCGCGTCTCGCAGATCATCACCTACGGCACCATGGCCGCCAAGGCGGTGGTGCGCGACGTCGGCCGGGTGCTCGGCATGCCCTACGGCTATGTCGACCGGATCGCCAAGCTCATCCCCTTCGAGCTCGGCATCACGCTCGATGATGCCCTGGAGAAGGAGCCGGAGCTCAAGCGCCTCTACCAGGCCGAGGAAGAGGTGAAGAACCTCATCGACCTGGCGCGCTCGCTCGAGGGTCTGACGCGCAACGCCGGCATGCACGCCGGCGGGGTGGTGATCGCGCCCTCGGTGCTCACCGACTTCGCGCCGCTGTACTGCGACGCCGCCGGCGGCAGCGTGGTCACGCAGTTCGACAAGGACGACGTCGAGGCGGCGGGGCTGGTCAAGTTCGACTTCCTCGGGCTGCGCACCCTCACGGTCATCGATCGCGCGGTGCGCATCATCAACGCCGCCGCCGCGCCAGGCAGCGCGCTGCTGCAGATCGGCACGCTGCCGATGGACGATGCGCCGACCTATGCGCTGCTCAAGTCCTGCCGCACCACCGCGGTCTTCCAGCTCGAGTCGCGTGGCATGAAGGACCTGATCCGGCGCCTGCAGCCGGACTGCTTCGAGGACATCGTGGCGCTGGTGGCGTTGTTCCGCCCCGGGCCGCTGCAGTCCGGCATGGTGGACGACTTCATCAGCCGCAAGCACGGCCGCAGTGATGCGCCGATCGACTACCTGCACCCGAGCCTCGCACCGGTCTTGAAGCCCACCTACGGCGTGATCCTCTATCAGGAACAGGTCATGCAGATCGCACAGTCGCTCGCCGGCTATACGCTCGGCGGCGCCGATCTGCTGCGGCGTGCGATGGGCAAGAAGAAGCCCGAGGAGATGGCGCAGCAGCGCTCGGTGTTCATCGGCGGCGCCGTGGCGCGCGGCGTTCGCCAGGGGCAGGCCGAGCACATCTTCGACCTGATGGAGAAATTCGCCGGCTACGGCTTCAACAAGTCGCACTCGGCGGCCTACGCGCTGCTTGCCTACCAGACCGCCTATCTCAAGGCGCATCACCCCGCGGCGTTCATGGCCGCGGTGCTGTCGGCCGACATGGACCACACCGACAAGGTAGTCACCCTGATCAAGGAGTGCTCCGACATGGAGCTCGCCGTGTTGCCGCCGGACGTCAACGCCTCGAGCTACGAGTTCTCCCCCGACGGCGCGCGGTGCATCCGCTACGGGCTCGGCGCCGTGCGCGGCGTGGGCGCCGGGGCAGTCGAGGGGCTGATCGAGGAGCGCACCGCGCGCGGCCCTTACCAGAGCCTCGAGGACCTGTGCCGGCGGCTCGATCTGCAGCGCGTCAACCGCCGCGTGCTCGAGGCGCTGCTGCGCTCGGGGAGCCTGGATTCGCTCGGCGAGAATCGCGCCACCCTCATGGACCGGCTGCTCACCGCCATGCAGCTCGGCGATCAGAACACGCGCGCGCACGCCGCCGGCCAGAACGACATGTTCGGCGGCCTGGGTGCGGTCGAGCGCGCAGCTCCCGCCTCGCGCCGCGCGGCGCTGCCCGAATGGAGCGAGGCCGTGCGGCTCGCCGGTGAGCGCGACACGCTCGGGCTGTACCTCACGGGACATCCGCTCACGCGCTTCGAGGGCAGCCTCGCGCGCCTGGTCTCGCACCGCATCGGCGATCTGGTCGGTGACCGGCCAACGGCGGGCTTCGAGCCGGGGCGCGGCGCCAGCAAGCCCGTCACCGTCGCGGGCCTGATCGATGAGGTGAAGAAGCGCGGGCCGCGGGTCATCCTCACCCTCGATGACCGCACCGGGCGCCTCGAGGTGATGCTGTTCGAGGAGACCTGGGCGAAACACCGCGACCTCATTAGCAAGGATGCCCTGGTGCTGGTCGAGGGGCTGCTGCGGTTCGATGAGTTCAGCGACTCGTGGCGGCTCGCCGCACGGCGCGTCTGCGAGCTCGAGCGACTGCGCGAGCAGGAGGCGCGGCGGGTGGTGCTGAGGTGCTCGCACGCCGAGCTGCCGAGGGTGAGCGAGCGGCTCGCCGGGATCCTGCAGCCGTGGCGGGGCGGACCCTGTCCGATCACCATCGAGTACACCGGCGCCGCGGCGCACGGCGCCCTGAACCTGGGCAACGAATGGAGCGTGCGCGCCTCGCGCGAGCTGCTCGAGCAACTCGAAGGCCTGGTGGGGAGCGGTGCCGTGCAGGTGGTCTACGGCGCGCCGCCCGCAAGCGCCGGCGGCGCGTACTCCGCCGACGGCCGCTGAGCGTTGACTTGCGCTCCGGTCCCGCCCTTACGTAACCTCGCCGCTTCTGCCGCCTGACCCTGCGCGGCGCTACTCCGAGCCTTCATGGCCGTCTCATTCCTCGACTTCGAACAGCCGATCGCCGAGCTCGAAGCCAAGATCGAGGAGCTGAAACACGTAACCTCGGAATCCGAGATCAACCTGCAGGATGAGATCGGCCGCCTGCAGGCCAAGAGCCGCCAGCTCACGCAGAGCATCTTCGCCAGCCTCACGCCCTGGCAGATCACCCAGCTCGCACGCCATCCCCATCGGCCCTACACGCTCGACTACGCGGCCGCGCTGTGCAGCGAGTTCCACGAGCTGCACGGCGATCGCATGTATGCCGACGACGGGGCGATCGTCGGCGGCCTGGCGCGCATCGATGAGCGCGCCATCGTGCTGATCGGGCACCAGAAGGGCCGCGACACCAAGGAGCGCGTGCGGCGCAACTACGGCATGCCCAAGCCCGAGGGTTATCGCAAGGCGCTGCGTCTGATGCGGCTCGCCGAGCGCTTTGGCCTGCCGCTCGTGACGCTGATCGACACGCAGGGGGCGTACCCCGGCGTCGGCGCCGAGGAGCGCGGACAGAGCGAGGCCATCGCGCGCAACCTGTACGAGATGTCGGTGCTGCGCGTGCCGATCGTCACCGTGGTGACCGGCGAGGGCGGCTCGGGAGGGGCGCTCGCGATCGGCGTGTGCGATCGGCTGCTGATGCTCCAGTACAGCACCTACTCGGTCATCTCGCCGGAGGGCTGCGCCTCGATCCTGTGGAAGAGCCAGGACAAGAAGGAGGCGGCCGCCGAGGCGCTCAATCTCACCGCCGACCGGCTGTTGAAGCTCGGCCTGGTGGATGAGGTCATCGAGGAGCCGCTCGGTGGAGCGCATCGCGACCCGGCGCTGATCACGGCGCGCCTCAAGGCGGCGCTCATCCGCGTGCTGGATGAGCTCGATGCCATACCCCGCGAGCAGCTGCGCGCGGCGCGCGCCGCGAAGATCGCCGCCTTCGGGGTGTTCTCGGAAACCGCGCCCTGAGCGGCCGCGGCGCGGCGATGTCTCCCCGGCCGCAGCAGTTCGGTGCGCGCTGGCTCGGCAGGCGCCTTGAGAGCCTGCTGCCTGAGTACCCGCACGTGCGCCTGTGTGTCGCCTTCTCGGGCGGCGCGGATTCGACCGCGCTCCTCGTCGCACTCGCGCAGCAGCGGCGCAGGCCAAACGCGCTGCGCGCGGTGCACGTCGATCACGGGCTGCACCCCGACTCGCCCCGCTGGGCGAAGCGCGCCGCCTCTTTAGCCCGCGCCCTCGGGGTGCGCTGCACGATCCTCACGGCGAGCGCGCGCCGCACCCCCGGCGAGTCTCCCGAGGCGCGGGCCCGCGTCGCGCGCTACGCAGCCCTCGCGGCGGTGCTCGCCGAGGGCGAGGTGCTGCTCACCGCCCACCACCAGGATGACCAGCTGGAGACGGTGCTCCTCATGCTGCTGCGCGGCGCCGGAATCGCCGGCATCGCGGCGATGCCGGAGGTCACATCTTTTGCCCGCGGCTCGCTGGTGCGCCCGCTGCTGACCTGCACGCGCTCGCAGCTGCTCGCGTTCGTCAAGCGCGAACACCTCGCGCATCTTCAGGATCCGAGCAACCTCGATGAGCGCCTCGATCGCAACTACCTGCGGCGCTGCGTGTTGCCGGTGATCCTCAAGCGCTGGCCCGGCGCGGCGGCGACCGTGAGCCGTGTGGCGCGCCACGCCGCCGAGGCGCAGCAGCTGCTCGAGCGACAGGCGCGCTCGGACCTGGCGGCGGCCTGGCACGGTGCCGCACTCGCCTCGAGCGCGCTGCGCGCGTTGCCGATGCCGCGCCGGCGTAATGCGTTGCGGTTCTGGATCGCTGCCCGCGGTGTGGCGGTCCCCCCCGCGTCGCGCCTCGAGGAGATCGCAGGGCCCTTGCTCGCCGCGCGCGAGGATGCCCGGCCGGCCGTCGAATGGGCGGGCGCGCGCATCGAGCGCGAGGCGGGGCTCATCCGGCTGCGCGCGGTCTGCGACGGGGCGCCCGGGGGAGCGCCCGCCGCCGCGAGCGAGCTGCGCTGGAGCTGGGGTAAGCGCCCCGTATGCCCGCTGCCCGCTGACCTTGGGCAGCTCGAGCTGAAGCGCGATCCGCAGGGGCCGCTCGACCTGAGCCGTCTCGCGCCCCGCCTCACCATTCGCTGGCGCCGGGGTGGGGAGCGCCTGAGGCTCGGCGCGGGTCGGCCGCGACGGGCGTTGAAGAGCCTGCTGCAGGAGGCCCGCGTGCCGCTCGGACAGCGCCAGCGCCTGCCGCTGGTCTTTTCCGGGGCCAGTCTGGTTGCGGTCGCAGATCTGTGGCTCGATGCCTCGGTGCAGGCCGGCGCCGGCGCGCGCCGCCGCGCACGGCTCGTGTGGACCGGCGCTTAAGATGTGCTAACCTGCTGGCCCGTCGTCGTTCTGCCAATTCCGCGGCAGCGACCTCACACGACGGGTAACCCTGACTTGAACATGACGCGTTTCGTATTCGTCACCGGCGGTGTCGTATCGTCCCTTGGCAAGGGCATCGCCTCCGCCTCGCTCGGCGCGATCTTGGAATCGCGCGGCCTCAAGGTCGCGATGGTGAAGCTCGATCCCTATATCAATGTGGATCCGGGCACGATGAGCCCGTTCCAGCACGGCGAGGTATTCGTCACCACGGACGGTACCGAGTCGGACCTGGACCTCGGGCACTATGAGCGGTTCGTGCGCACCACCACCGGGCGCAACAGCAACTTCACCACCGGACGCATCTACGAACGGGTGATCGCCAAGGAGCGCCGCGGCGACTACCTGGGGGCGACCGTACAGGTCATCCCGCACATCACCGACGAGATCAAGCGCTGCATCAAGCTGGGTGCCGACGGCGCCGATGTCTGCATGGTCGAGATCGGCGGCACGGTGGGCGACATCGAGTCGCTGCCGTTTCTCGAGGCCATCCGCCAGCTCGGGGTGGAGCTCGGCCGCAGCAACTGCGTGTACATGCATCTGACGCTGGTGCCGGTGGTCGGGGGGTCCGAGGAGATCAAGACCAAGCCGACCCAGCACTCGGTCAAGGAGCTGCGCGGCATCGGCATCCAGCCCGACGTGCTCCTGTGCCGGTGCAAGCATCCGCTCCCCGAGGAGCAGCGCCGCAAGATCGCGTTGTTTACCAATGTCGAGGAGCGCGCCGTGATCTCGGCGGTGGACGCCGACGACATCTACCGCATTCCGATCCTGCTGCACGAGCAGGGGCTCGATGACATCGTGGTCGAGAAGCTGCGCCTCACGGTGCCCTCCACGGACCTGAGCGAGTGGCGGCACGTGGTGAGCGGCAAGGCCAATTCCGATGGCCAGGTCGAGATCGCGATGGTCGGCAAGTACGTGCAGATCCGCGACTCCTACCTCTCGCTCCACGAGGCGCTGATGCACGGCGGGCTCAAGTCCCGCACCCGGGTGCGCATCCATTACATCGAGTCGACCGACATCGAGCAGCACGGCACGCAGGCGCTGAAGGGCGTGGATGCGGTGCTGGTTCCGGGGGGCTTCGGCGAGCGCGGTATCGAGGGCAAGATCCAGGCGGTGCGCTTCGCGCGCGAGCAGCGCCTGCCATACCTCGGGATCTGCCTCGGCATGCAGGTGGCGATCGTCGAGTACGGCCGTCACGTGCTGGGTCTCACGGATGCCAACAGCACGGAATTCAACCGTGCCACGGCGCACCCCGTGATCGCGCTCATCTCGGAGTGGCAGGACCAGATGCACGGCGCGCAGCAGCGCACCGAGTCGTCGGAGAAGGGCGGCACCATGCGTCTCGGGGCGCAGGAGATCCTGCTGACCGCCGGCAGCCACGCGCGCGAGCTCTACGGGCGCGACATCATCATGGAGCGCCACCGCCACCGCTACGAGTTCAACAACAACTACCTGGAGCGCTACCGCCAGGGCGGCATGCGCTTCGCGGGCTTCTCACGCGACGGACTGGTCGAGGTGATCGAGCTCGCCAATCACCCGTGGTTCGTGGCGACCCAGTTCCACCCGGAGTTCACCTCCACGCCGCGCGACGGGCATCCGCTCTTCACCGGCTTCATCCGCGCGGCGCGGGCGCAGCGCGCCGCGCAGCTGCCGCAGGCCGCCGGCGCCTGAGCGCGCCGCGGTACGCAGCAGGCCGCGGCGCCAGCCATGCAGCTCGCAGGGCACGAAGTCGGGCTCGGCAGGCCGATGTTCCTCATCGCCGGTCCCTGCGTCATCGAGAGTCCGACGCTCACCGAGGAGATCGCCGGGCGGCTGAAGGAGATCACCAGCCGCCTCAAGGTACCGTTCATCTTCAAGGCTTCCTACGACAAGGCCAATCGCTCTGCGCGCGGCTCCTACCGCGGACCCGGGATCGATGCGGGACTTAAGGTGCTCGAGCAGGTGCGCGCCAGCATCAAGGTGCCGGTGCTGACCGACGTGCACGAGGACACGCCGCTCGCGGAAGTGGCCGCGGTGGTCGATGTGCTGCAGACCCCGGCGTTCCTTTGCCGGCAGACGAACTTCATCATCAATACCGCCTCCCAGGGCAAGCCCGTCAACATCAAGAAGGGCCAGTTCCTCTCGCCCTGGGAGATGCAGAACGTGGTCGACAAGGCGCGCTCGACCGGCAACGAGGCCATCATGGTGTGCGAGCGGGGCTTCTCCTTCGGCTACAACAATCTGGTCACCGACATGCGCTCGCTGTCGGTCATGCGCGCGACCGGCTGCCCGGTGGTCTTCGATGCCACGCACTCGGTGCAACTGCCGGGGGGCAAGGGCACCGCCTCCGACGGCCAGCGCGAGTTCATTCCGGTGCTGGCGCGGGCCGCGGTGGCTGCCGGGGTGGCGGGGCTCTTCATGGAGACGCACCCCAAGCCCGAGGAAGCGCTGTCGGATGGCCCGAATGCCTGGCCGCTCGCTCGCATGGAGCCCCTCCTCACGACGCTCGCCGAGCTCGACCGTGCCGTGAAGGCGGTGCCATTCGAGGAGTCACTGCTATGAGCCGTATCACCGACATTCGTGGCCGCGAGATCCTCGATTCCCGCGGCAATCCCACCGTCGAGGTCGACGTGCTGCTCGATTCGGGGGCAGTCGGGCGCGCCGCCGTGCCCTCGGGGGCCTCCACCGGCACGCGCGAAGCGGTTGAGCTGCGCGACGGTGACAAGCAGCGCTACGGCGGCAAGGGGGTCCTGAAGGCGGTCGAGCACGTCAACACGGTACTCAAGACGGCACTCCTCGGGGCGGACGCGCGCAGCCAGGCGGCGCTCGATGCCCGCATGATCGAGCTCGACGGCACCGACAACAAGGCACGGCTCGGAGCCAATGCGATCCTCGGCGTGTCAGTCGCGGCAGCCCGGGCGGCGGCCAATGAGGCGGGCCTGCCCCTGTACCGCTACCTGGCGCAGCTCGGCCCCGGGCGCCACGAGCCGGTCATGCCGGTGCCGCAGATGAACATCATCAACGGCGGCGCGCATGCCAACAACAGCCTCGACGTGCAGGAGTTCATGATCCTGCCGGTCGGCGCGCCGAGCTTCCGCGAGGCGCTGCGCTATGGGGCGGAGGTGTTCCACACCCTGAAGAAGCTGCTCGCTGAGCGGGGCCACTCGACGGCGGTGGGCGATGAGGGCGGGTTCGCCCCGAGCCTCGAGTCGAACGAGGCGGCGCTCGGCCTGATCCTCGAGGCAATCGAGAAGGCGGGTTATCGCCCGGGGAAGGACCTCTACCTCGGACTCGACGTGGCGAGCTCGGAGCTCTTCCGTGGCGGCCGTTACCACCTCGAAGGGGAGAACCGCAGCTTCTCGAGCGCCGAGTTCACGCGCTACCTCGCCGACCTCGCCGCCCGCTACCCCATCGTCACCATCGAGGATGGCATGAGCGAGTCCGACTGGGATGGCTGGGGGCAGCTGACACGCGCACTCGGCGAGCGGCTTCAGCTGGTCGGCGACGATGTGTTCGTCACCAACACGAGCATTCTCAGCGAGGCGATCGACAAGCACATCGCCAACGCCATCCTCATCAAGCTCAACCAGATCGGCACGCTCACCGAGACGCTCGCCTGCATCGACCTGGCGGACCGGGCGCGCTACAAGTCGGTGATCTCGCACCGCTCCGGCGAGACCGAGGACAGCACCATCGCCGACGTCGCGGTCGCGACCGCCGCCACGCAGATCAAGACCGGCTCGCTGTCGCGCTCCGACCGCGTCGCCAAGTACAACCAGCTGCTGCGCATCGAGGCGGAGCTCGGCACGCCGCGCTATGCGGGGCGCGATGCCTTCCCGGTAGGTCTGTGATGCGCTTCGCGCTGCGCACGCCGTCTGTTAGGCTGTCGCTGCCATGAAATGGCTCGCCGCCGCGCTCGCTGTCGCCGTGTTGCTGCTGCAATACCGGATCTGGGTGTCCGACAATGGCGTACGGCAGGTGGAGCGCCTCAAGCAGGCGGTGGCGGCGCAGACTGCCGAGGACGCCGGGCTCGAGGAGCGCAACCGCCAGCTGGCCGCCGAGGTGCGGGATCTGAAGACCGGCATGGGCGCGCTCGAGGAGCGGGCCCGGAGCGACCTCGGGATGATCGGGCACAACGAGACCTTCTACCAGGTCGTGCCGCCGCGCCCGTCGGACGGCTCGGCCCCGCCGACGCGCACCGCGTCCCGCTGAGCCGCGAACCGCGGCCACTGCCATGCGGTACTGGCTGGTCATGCCGGCGGCGGGCACGGGCAGGCGTTTCCGCGGCGAGCAGCCTAAGCAGTACGCGTCGCTGCGCGGGCGCAGCGTCATCGAATGGGCGCTGGCCCCGTTCCTGGCGGATGCGCGCTGCGCGCATGCGGTGGTCGTGATCGCCGACGGCGATCCGCACTGGCCCGGGATTGCCGCCCGTCTGGCGAGTGAGCGACTCAGCTCGACCGCCGGCGGCGCCGAGCGCAGCGACTCGGTGCGGCGCGGCCTCGCAGCGCTCGCCCCCCGGGCGAGGGCGGAGGACTGGGTGCTCGTGCACGACGCCGCCCGGCCGTGCCTGGATCCGCTCGATCTCGAGCGCCTCATCGCCGCGGCCTCCCAGCACGCGGTCGGGGGCCTGCTCGCGGTGCGCGCCGCGGACACCCTGAAGGCGGCGGCGGCTGACAGGGATGCGCCGGCGGTGGCGCACACGCTCGACCGTTCGCAGCTGTGGCGGGCGCTCACGCCGCAGATGTTCCGCTTCGGTGCGCTGAGCGCTGCCCTCGATGCCGCATTTGCGAGCGGGCGTTTCCCAACCGACGAGGCGCAGGCACTCGAATGGCGCGGCGCACACGCGCTGCTCGTCGCCGGGGCCGCGACCAACATCAAGCTCACCACGGGTGAGGATCTCGGGCTGGCGGCCGCTATTCTCGGGGCGCGCGCGGCGGGCGCCGGGGAGGGCTTCATGAGAATCGGCTCCGGAACCGACGTGCATGCCTTCGGCGCCGGCGATCACCTGATGCTCGGCGGGGTGCGCATTGCCCACACCGCGGGCGTGATCGCACACTCGGACGGCGACGTGCTGCTGCACGCGCTGTGCGATGCGCTGCTCGGCGCGGCGGGCCTCGGCGACATTGGCCAGCATTTTGCCGACGACGACCCGCGCTGGAAGGGCGCCGACAGCCGCCGCTTCGTGAGTGCGGTGCTCAGCATGCTGCGCGAGCGCCATCTCAGGGTGGTCAACGCCGACCTGACGCTGATCGCGCAGGCACCGCGGATCGCGCCGCATCGTGCCGCGATCCGCAGCACCGTCGCCGCGCTCCTCGCGCTGCCCGAGGATTGCGTCAATCTCAAGGCCACCACCACCGAGGGGCTCGGCTTCCTCGGTCGCGCCGAGGGCGTGGCCGCCCAGGCCGTGGTGTTGCTGCGCGAGGGCTGAGAATGTCTGCCGGCGCCGCCGATGCGGCGCTCGCCGCGCTCGCGCCGCCCTGTGCGCACGGGGCGGCGGTGGCGAGGGCGGTGCTGCGCGCCACCGCCGCCGACTTTGTAGTCGAGGAGGAGCTCGGCTTCGCGCCGGCGGGGAGCGGTGCGCACGTGCTGCTCAAGGTACGCAAGGTGGATGCCAATACGGCCTGGGTCGCGCGGCAGCTGGCGCGCGCGGGCGGCTGCCGGCCGGCCGAGGTCGGCTACGCCGGGCTCAAGGACCGTCGCGCCATAGCCGTACAGTGGTTCTCGGTGCCGCGGCCACGGGCGCCGCCCGATTGGCTCACCGTGCGCGGTGCAGGCTTCGAGGTGCTGGAAGCGCACGCCCATACGCGCAAACTGCCGCGTGGCGCGCTCGCCGGCAATCGCTTCGCCGTGCGGCTGCGTGCGCTCGATGGCGACGGCCCGCGGCTCAGCGCCGCACTCGCGCCGCGGATCGCGTCCATCGCCGCGCGCGGCGTGCCGAACTACTTCGGGCCGCAGCGCTTCGGCCGCGAGGGCGCCAATCTGCGCGCCGCACAGCGCGAGCTGCGCGACCTCGACCCTGCGACCCGTGGCTTCGTGCTGTCAGCGGCCCGCAGCCTCATTTTCAACGCGCTGCTTGCCGAGCGCGTGACATGCGGCAGCTGGGAGCGCCTCGAGGCGGGCGACCTCGCCACGCTCGACGGTCGCGGCAGTTTCTTCGAGGTGGGCGCGCTCGATGAGACACTCGACGCGCGCGCCGCGCGGCTCGAAATTCATCCCACCGGGCCGCTGTGGGGAAGGGGCGCGCCGGCGAGCCACGCGCAGGTCCTCGAGCTCGAGCAGCGCGTCGCGGCGCAGTACCCCGCTGCCGGTGCGTTGTGCACGGGCGCGGGGATGCAGCAGGAGCGACGCAGTCTGCGCCTGCGGGTCATCGGGCTCGAGTGCCAGGCGGAGCTGGACGCAGCGCTGCTGCGCTTCACGCTCACGCGTGGCAGCTTTGCGACCGCGGTGCTGCGCGAGCTGATCGAGGCGCCGACTACGGGGGACGAGCCTGAGCAGGCTCCGGACTAGGCGGCGAGCAGCACGTACACCGCGCCGGTGCCGCCGTCCGTGGGGCGCGCAGACACATACGCGAGCACCGCGCCGGTGCGTCGCAGCAGGGCGCTGACCGTGCTCTTCAATACCGGTCCACGGTGACCGGAGCGCAGCCCCTTGCCATGCACGATGCGCACGCAGCTCACCTTGTCCTCGAGTGCCTCGATCAGGAACTGCCGCAGGGCCTGTTTTGCCTGCGCGACGCTCAGCCCGTGCAGGTCGATCTCCCGCTCGATGCGATACTCGCCGCGTCGCAATCGCCGCAGCACACTCGGCTGCACGCCGCGCGCGCGGTAGACGAGCTCCTCGCCGCCGGCGAGCGAGGGGTCGCCGGCGTGGCCGCTCAGACTCTCCCTGAGTACGGCAGCCCGGTCGGCGCGCGCGAAGCGCGCCAGCGGCTTAGGCCGCGGCGGGCGCACCGCGGGCACCGCCTTGGGTAACGGCTTGACGCCGCGCACCGCCTCGCGAAACAGCCGCCGCGCCTCGTCCGCGCTGTCGGGGTCGTCGTCCTCGCCTGTCCGGCCCACGCTACCTCCGCCGCCTGGCATTAAAAGTATATAGTCACGCGCTTCGAATAACGGCTCTGTAACGGGCGCGAAATCCCTCCTCTCACGTGAAGATCCTGGTCAGCAACGACGACGGCTTTCGCGCGCCAGGCATCCGGGCGCTGCGCGCCTCGCTCGCGACGCTTGCCGAGGTCACCGTGGTCGCGCCCGATCGCAACAAGAGCGGCGCCAGCAACTCCCTCACGCTCGATGTGCCGCTGCGCGTCTTCGAGTCCGAGCCGGGCGTGTACATCGTGCCCGGCACACCCACCGACTGCGTGCACCTCGCGATCTCGGGGTTGTTCGACTTCGAGCACGACATGGTGGTCTCGGGGGTCAACGATGGCCCGAATCTCGGCGACGACGTGCTGTACTCCGGGACCGTAGCGGCGGCGATGGAGGGACGCTTCCTCGGCTTGCCGACCATTGCGGTATCGCTGTGCACGAGCGGCGCGGGCGGCGGGCACTTTGACACCGGGGCGGAAGTGGCGCGGCTGCTGGTGGCGCAACTGCTGGAGAAGCCGCTCGAGCCGGCGCTCATTCTCAACGTCAACGTACCGGATGTGCCGTTCGCCGAGCTGCGCGGCTTTCGCGCCAGCCGCCTCGGCCACCGGCATCGCTCCGCGGCGGTGACGCGGGCCCAGGATCCGCGCGGTCGCCCGGTGTACTGGGTCGGGGCAGCGGGAGCGGAGCAGGACGCCGGCCCCGGTACGGATTTCGATGTCGTGGCACACGGTTTCGTCTCGGTGACGCCGCTGCACGTCGACCTGACACGCCATGGCGCGCTCTCGGCGGTGGAGAGCTGGCTGGAAGGGCTCGATGACTGATCTGCGGCTCGCCGGCATCGGCATGACCTCGGCGCGCACGCGCGATCGCCTGGTGCAGCGGCTGCGCGAGCAGGGTATCGGCAATCTCGCGGTCCTCGAGCGCATTCGCAACGTGCCGCGCCACATCTTCGTCGATGAGGCGCTCGGCAGCCGTGCCTACGAGGACACCGCGTTGCCAATCGGCTTTGGCCAGACGATCTCGCAGCCCTACATCGTAGCGCGCATGACCGAGGCGCTGCTCGAGGCAGGCCCGGCCGGCGGCGGGCAGCCCGGCAAAGTGCTCGAGGTCGGCACCGGCTGCGGTTATCAGACCGCGGTACTCGCGCCGCTGGTGAAGCAGCTCTACACCATCGAGCGCATCGAGCCGCTGCTCGCTCGCGCGCGCGGGCGGCTGAAGGAGCTCTCGATCCGCAACGTGCGCTTCCGGCATGGCGACGGCTCGCTCGGCTGGAAAGCACACGGACCCTTTGACGGCATTCTGGTGGCGGCGGCCCCGCTCACGGTGCCCGAGGCACTGCTGCGGCAGCTGCGAGCCGGGGGCCGGCTGATCGTTCCGCTCGGGCCGGAGGGGGAGCAGGAGCTCGTTCGCTTCACGCGGCGCGAGCAGCGTATCGAGCGCGAGTCTCTCGGCGCGGTGGCGTTCGTGCCACTGCTCGGTGGAATTGCCTGAGGTGACCCGGCG
The DNA here is from genome assembly GCA_035568235.1 of Steroidobacteraceae bacterium. GTDB lineage: Bacteria > Pseudomonadota > Gammaproteobacteria > Steroidobacterales > Steroidobacteraceae > 13-2-20CM-66-19. The sequence goes on from DATMOK010000012.1 coordinate 24,762, forward strand.
GCTCGCGCCGGCCTTTGGCGTAATCTAATAAAGTTATTTGAAATGGCATGTAACTTGCGGTTTTTTCACATTAATATTTCTCATAATTTGATGGTAATTCACCCCGAGTGGCTCAATTCCGCAGAATTTCCCGCGCATTTGAGGACTGAAGAGCACCGCGGCGCTCGGCGTGCGTGAAGAAAAGTCTTTGCCTGTCAAGGAGCTTGCGCGGCTATCTCCGACGTGTTTACATGCGCTCCCTGTCTCTCGGCGACGACAAGACAACGGGGAGGGCGATCACCAGAGGACACAGGGAGGAGGGAGTCGAAACAAGAGCAATAACGTTTTCAAGAAAAACAAGAACAGTGCAATTGTTCGAGTCTGTCAGCTTCGAATGATTGTTTGGTTGGTTGAGCCTCCCCCTGTGTCTTCTGCTGATGGTCCTTCCCGCGCTTGCGCGCTAGCGCAGAAAAAGTCCTGCGGCCACGCGCCGCTCCTCCTGCACCAGAACGTTGAACGTACGGCACGCCGGCCCGAGCGCCATGGCCTCGAGTCCCACGCCGCGTGAGCCGAGGAGCGCCCGGACTTCCGCCGCCGGGAACTGCTGAACGGGACCGGTGCCGAGGATCACGAGCTCAGGGGCGAGCGCCAGGACCGCCTCGAGGTGCGCCGCGGTGAGCTCGGCAAAGCTCGACGGCTGCCAGGACGTGATCAGCGTGTCGGCGGTGACGATGCAGCTGCCGCGCACGACGTGCTGCCCGATGCGGACCTCGCTGTCGGAGTAACCGCGAATGAGATTGGCCGGCGCGTTCGCTTCGAGGGTGAACTTCACGGCGCTACGATACTGCCCATGCGCGAAGCCGTCATCGTGATCGCCGACCTGTACCTGCAGCCAGGCGAGCGGGCGCAGCTGCCGGTGGCGCCCGCTGCCGCGCTCACCGGACTTGCGCACGTGGCGCGCTTCGGGGAGCGCGCGCACCTCGAGCGTGGCTGGCGCGCCTGGGTGGCGCGCTGGCTCGGACGCGCAGATCTTGCCGACCTTGCGGTAGCGCAGGTCGCCGCCGCTGCCGCCACCAGCGCGACCAGCGGCGCACCGCCGACCCGCTGGATCGCAACGCCGGTGCAGCTGCTCGCCGGACTCACTCGGCTGCACCTGCCGCGCGACGGGATTCTGCGCTTGAGCCCCGCTGAGCAGGTGACGCTGGTGAGTGCGTTCGAGCGCGCCTTCGCCGGCAGCCATCTCGAGCTCGGGGCCTTAAGTGACGGGCAGCTGCTGTTGACGACCCCGCAGCTCGAACCGCTCGCGACGCTCGAGCCGGCACGCTGCGCCGGGGGCGAGGTGCAGGTGCCCCACGGGCTCGCCGCCGCGCCGCTCCTGCGGCTCACGGCGGAGATCGAGATGTGGCTGTACGGTGAGCCGCTCAATGAGGCGCGGCGGCGGCGCGGCGCGCCAGCGATCAGCGGCCTGTGGCTCTGGGGTGCAGCAGGCAACGGCGCATCCGCTGCGCCCGTGACGGCTGCAGCTGCAAGGCGCTCTGCGCCCGGTTCGGTTCTCGCCTGCGGCGAGGATGCCTGGCTCGCCGGCCTGCTGCGGCTCGACGGTCGCCGGCTCACGCCGACACCTGAGCCCGCAGAGACTCTCTTCAGCACGGCAGGCGCCGAGCGCGCGGTCGCGGTGGTCGAGCTCGCCGGCGTCGCGCGCGCCGCTGAGCCCTGGTCGCTCGAGGCAGCCGCCGCGGCGCTCGATGAGCGCCTGGTGCGCCCGGCACTCGCGGCGCTTCGAGCCGGCACACTCGCGCGCCTCACGCTGATCGCCAACGACACGCGCGTCAGTCTCGGCAGGTTCAGCGCCCTCAAGCGCTGGCGCGTCCGCCGCGCGGGGCTGGAGGCGTTCGCATGAGCGGGGCGCGCACATGATGCTGCGGGTGGTGCGCCGCGAGCGCGGGGCGCAGGGCCAGCTGCCCGCCGGGCTGCATCCGGTGCTGGCGCGTGCCTACGGGGCGCGCGGCGTGCGCTCGAGCGAGGAGCTCGATACCTCGCTCGCGCGGCTGCTGCCGGTCGGCACACTCGAGGGCATCGCGGCGGCGGTGGAGCTGCTGCTCGCACACCGCACCGGCGGCCGGGTTCTCATCATCGGTGATTTCGATGCCGACGGCGCCACCAGCAGCGCGCTCATGGTACGGGCGCTGCGCGCGCTCGGCTTCTCGGCCGTCGACTTCCTGGTCCCCAACCGCTTCGAGTTCGGCTATGGGCTGACGCCCGAGATCGTGGCGCTGGCTGCGGCGCGCTCGCCGACACTCATCGTCACGGTCGACAACGGCGTCTCGAGCCACGCCGGGGTGACCGCAGCGCGCACGGGCGGAATCGATGTGCTCATCACCGATCACCACCTTCCCGGCAGCGTGCTGCCCGATGCCAATGTAATCGTCAATCCCAACCTCCCCGCCAGCCGCTTCGGCAGCCGGGCACTGGCAGGGGTCGGCGTTGCCTTCTACATTCTGGCCGCGCTCGAGCGGCAGCTGGCGCGCACCGCGTCCGCCGCGGCGCCGGTGGTGCCACAGCTGCTCGATCTGGTGGCCCTCGGCACGGTGGCGGACGTGGTGCCGCTCGATGCCAACAACCGCGTGCTGATCGCCCAGGGCCTGAAGCGCATCCGCGCCGGACGCTGCGTGGCCGGGATCCGCGCGCTGCTGGCGATCGCGGGCCGCACGACCTCCGACCTGACGGCGGCGGATCTGGCGTTCGGCGTGGCCCCGCGCCTCAATGCTGCCGGGCGCCTCGATGACATGTCGATCGGCATCCGCTGTCTGCTGGCGGACGAGGCGCAGGAGGCCCAGCGCCTCGCCGTGCGGCTCGATGAGCTCAACCAGGAGCGCCGTGCGATCGAGGCACGGATGCAGCAGGAGGCACTCGCCGCCGTGCGCCGCCTCATCGAGCCCTCGGCCGCCGCACTTGAGCGCTGTGGCGTGTGCCTGTTCGATGCGTCCTGGCATCAGGGCGTCGTGGGCCTGGTCGCCAGCCGCATCAAGGAGCGGCTGCGCCGCCCGGTGATCGCGTTCGCGGCGGCCGATGCCACCACGCTGCGCGGCTCGGCGCGCTCGGTGGCGGGGGTCCACATCCGCGACGTGCTGGATGCGCTTGCGGCCGCAAACCCGGGCCTGATCGTGCGCTTCGGCGGCCACGCCATGGCGGCGGGCCTCACGCTCGAGCGCGCGCGGCTCGATGAGTTCGCGCGCGCTTTCGATGCCGAGGTCGCGCGCTGGCTGAATGGCGGGGTGGCGGCGGATACGATCGAGACCGACGGCGAGCTTCAGATCGGCGAGATAGCGCTCGCCACCGCCGAGGCGCTGCGTGCCGGCGGCCCGTGGGGTCAGGCGTTCCCCGAGCCTTGCTTCGATGGTGTGTTCAACGTACGCAACGCGCGCGTCATCGGCGAGCGGCACGTAAAGATGTGGGTCGAGCCGCTCTCCAGCGGCCGCTCCTTCGACGCCGTCGCCTTCAATCACCTGCGCGAGGGCGATACCGGGGAGCTCCCGGGCGGACTTGCGCAGCTGGTCTACCGGCTGGACGTGAACGAGTACCAGGGCGAGCGGCGGCTGCAGCTCGTGGTCGATCACCTGCTGGCGGTTGCTCGCTGAAACAGCCGCGGCAGTGTTAGGATTTCGGCCCCCACAGGCTCGCGGAACGACCATGGAAGTCAATCAGCTCAAGCGTCAGCTCAAAGACCTCGGCGAGCGAATCGGCTCGCTACGGGGGTTTCTTTGAGTACGATCGCAAGCTCGAGCGGCTCGAGGAGGTCGGCCGCGAGCTCGAGGACCCTGCGGTGTGGTCGGATCCCGCTCGCGCCCAGGAGCTCGGGCGCGAGCGCGCCCGGCTGACGAGCGACGTCGGCGAGCTCGACCGCGCCACCCGCGGCATCGCCGAGTCCGCCGAGCTCCTCGAGCTCGCCGAGGCCGAGGGAGATGAGGGCGCGGCGCGCGACGTCGAGCGTGACGCCGAGCGTCTCGAGGGCGAGGTGCGCCACCTCGAGCTCAAGCGCATGTTCCGTGGCGAGATGGACTCGCACAATGCATTCCTCGACATCCAGGCAGGAGCGGGCGGCACCGAGGCGCAGGACTGGGCGCAGATGCTGCTGCGCATGTACCTGCGCTGGGGCGCGGCGCGCGGCTTTCGCTGCGAGGTCATCGATACCAGTCCCGGCGAGGTCGCCGGCATCAAGAGCGCCACCGTCGAGGTGCAGGGGGAGTACGCCTACGGCTGGCTGCGCACCGAGACCGGCGTGCACCGCCTGGTGCGCAAATCGCCGTTCGACTCGGGCAACCGGCGGCACACCTCCTTCGCCTCGGTGTTCATCTCCCCGGAGGTGGATGACGACATTGAGATCGAGATCAATCCGGCCGACCTCAAGACCGACGTGTACCGCTCCTCGGGGGCCGGCGGCCAGCACGTCAACAAGACCGAGTCCGCGGTGCGCATCACCCACATGCCCACTGGTATCGTGGTGGCCTGTCAGAATGAGCGCAGTCAGCACAAGAACCGCTCCACCGCCATGAAGATGCTCAAGGCAAAGCTCTACGAGCTGGAGGTCAACAAGCGTAACGCCGCGGCCCGCGTGCTCGAGGACTCGAAGTCGGATGTCAGCTGGGGCAACCAGATCCGCTCCTACGTGCTCGATCAGTCGCGCATCAAGGATCTGCGCACCGGGGTCGAGGTGGGCAATACCCAGTCGGTGCTCGACGGCGCACTGGACCAGTTCATGGAGGCATCGCTCAAGGCGGGTGTGTGACGGCTATGAAGAAAGACGGCAACGACAGCGCCGGCGGTAGTGGCGATGGCGGCGATGAGAACAAGCTGATCGCCGAGCGGCGCGCCAAGCTCGCGCAGCTGCGGCAGGCGGGCGTCGCCTTCCCCAACGATTTCCGGCGCGACGCGCTCGCCGGCGAGCTGCACGCGGCGTACGGCGAGAAGAACGGCGAGTGGCTCGAGGCCAACCCCGTGCAGGTCAGCGTCGGTGGCCGCCTGATGTTCAAGCGCCTCATGGGCAAGGCGAGCTTCGTCAAGATCGCCGACCGCACCGGACAGATCCAGCTGTACCTGCAGCAGGAGGCGCTCGGCGCCGCGTACCAGGCCTTCAAGGGCTGGGACGTGGGCGACATCATCGGTGCGAGCGGTGTGCTGTTCCGTACCCGCACCGGCGAGCTGTCGGTACGCGCGACCGCGCTGCGCCTGCTGGTGAAGTCGCTGCGGCCGCTGCCCGACAAATGGCACGGGCTGGCCGACACCGAGACCCGCTACCGCCGGCGCTACGTCGACCTCATCATGAGCGAGGCGAGCCGCGAGGTGTTTCGCACCCGTGCGCGCATCGTGCGCTACCTGCGCGACTTTCTCGACGCGCTCGATTTCCTCGAGGTCGAGACGCCGATGATGCAGCCGATTCCCGGCGGCGCCACGGCGCGTCCGTTCCGCACGCACCACAACGCGCTTGACCTCGACATGTACCTGCGGATTGCGCCGGAGCTGTACTTGAAGCGCCTCGTGGTCGGCGGTTTCGATCGTGTCTACGAGATCAACCGCAACTTCCGCAACGAGGGGCTCTCGACCCAGCACAATCCGGAATTCACCATGCTCGAGCTCTACCTCGCATGGGCGGACTACAACGACATCATGGACTGGGTCGAGAAGGCGACCCGCGGGCTGGCGGACACGCTCAACGGCACCCTCGAGCTCACCTACCAGGGGCGGCCCTACGATCTGGCGAAACCCTTCCGCCGCGTGACCGTCGAGCAGGCGATCATCGACAGCAACCCCGGGATAGATCCGCTGTCGCTGCGCGATCTCACCTACCTGCGCAAGCACTGCGACCGGCTCGGGATCGCCTACCAGCGCGACGACGGCCCGGGGAAGCTGCAGATCGGGCTGTTCGAGAAGACCGCCGAGGCGAAGCTCCTCGACCCGACCTTTGTATATGCCTACCCCGTGGAGGTCTCGCCCCTGTCACGGCCCAACGATGCCGATCCGTTCGTCGCCGACCGCTTTGAGTTCTTCGTCGCCGGCCGCGAGATCGCCAACGGCTTCTCCGAGCTCAACGATCCCGAGGATCAGGCGGCGCGCTTCCGCGCCCAGGTGGCGCGCAAAGACAAGGGCGACGAGGAGGCCATGTTCTATGATGCCGACTACGTTCGCGCGCTCGAGTACGGCATGCCGCCCACCGGGGGTCTGGGTGTGGGCATCGATCGTCTCGTCATGTTCTTCACCGACTCGCCCTCGATACGCGACGTGATCCTCTTCCCGCACCTGCGCCCGGAGGCTTAGACGAGCTGGCCGATGAGAGAGCTGATTCTGAAGATGTCCGTTTCGACCAATACGCGCTGTTAGTGCATCCGGTGGTGCTCGGCAAGGGTCCGCCGATCTTTTCCGGTCTCGAGGCAGCAAGATTCTTCAGGCGGATTCGCTCAATTGCCTTCCCGGGCGGGTCCGTCGCGCAGATCTATCGGCCCGCCTAGCTCGGAATCGCGACCGAGAAATCATCGCCGGCGTGCTGCGGCAGGCGGTCGTCGATCGCGTAGTAGTCGCCCTTGTCGGCGACAAAGATGTGGCAGGCGCCATCGAGCCCGGTAGCCCCATCGACCGTGCCCGCGGCGATGCTCACGTAGTCGCGTCCGTGCGGTTGCCAGAAGAGTGTCGAGCCGCAGCGGCCGCAGAAGCCGCGTTGCGCCGCGTCGGAGGATGCGTACCAGCGCAGCTCGGCCCCGCTATGGATGCGAAAATCGCGGAGCTTCGCGGCAGTCGCGGCCAGAAAATGCCCCGTGCTGCGCCGGCACTGCGTGCAGTGACAGAACACCACCGGCCGTAGCCGACCTGTGACCTCGTAACGGACAGCTCCGCACAGGCATCCCCCCGTGTGGCTCGGGGCGGCGGACCTCGGGGCTTCTGGGCTCATGCTCACTCCTTATTGGAACGGGACGCACTCAGTCGGGCAGCGCATAGGGTAGGGGAAGCGGCACGGCATCGACCGGTGCGCGCGAGCGGGCGGCGGGCGAGGCCGCCTCAGCCGCCCCGGCCTCTTGAGCCGGGAGCGGCGCCACGGCGAGAAACTCGCAACCCTGATCTGCGCGGCATACCGCATCGACCACGCGGAAGGCGCGTCCGTCGGTGAGCTCGCCTGAGTCGCCCGGCGCGAGCGAGAGCGGCTGCGCGGTGCGGAAACGCTGCAGGCGGCGCTTGACGCGCCCGCGGTAGTGGGCGCGGGCGATCACTTCCTGGCCGGTGTAGCAGCCCTTGTCGAAGGCAATGGCACCCACGGCATCGAGATTGAGCATCTGGGCGACGAATTCTCCCGAGGTCGCCGCGTACACCTGCGGCTCGCCGGCTTCGATCCCGAGGCGCCGCCACAGCTCGGGCGAGGCCTGCTCGCAGCCGGCGCGTGCCGGACTGCCCTCCCGCGCAGCGCCGGTGGTCGGCGTCGCGATCAGCCAGCGCGTGCGGCCCGCGCCGCAGCGCAGCGCAAAGGCATCACCCAGCCGCCCGATACCGCCCGGCATCAACGGCAGCTGCGCGGCGAACGGCGGTGCGGGCGCCAAGACGGGGCCCACCAGGCCCTCGAAGCGCCAGTGGGCCGAGTCCTCCGTCAGCACGACCTTCGAGCGCAGGATGAAGGTCGAGAGTCTCCCGAGCACCGGCGCGACGAGCTCGCGGGGGAGCACGGCAAGCACGTCCCCGGGAGCCACCTCGATGAGTCGCAGCAGCGCGAGCACACGGCCCTGCGGATTGTGGTAGCCGGCGAGCAGCGAGCGATCGGCGGCGAGCTGCGAGACATCCGCCGACAGCTGACCCTGAAGGAACGCGCTGGCATCGCGCCCGCGTGCGCGCAGTGCGCCGAGCGACTCGAGAGGCAGGAGAGTGCAGCCGGCCGTCATGAGTTGAGCTTTGTTTTTCCTTGGCTTTCCGTGGCCCGGATGCGTGAATTCTGGCAGACTTAATAGGTATGTCGACGCCGCAACGCAAGGGGCCGGAGCACTCTCCGGCTGCATCTCCCGCTGCGCCGCCTTCTCCTGAATCCGCCGTAATCGACTCCGGGGCCGCGCCAACTGCCAGTGCGCCGCGCGAGCTCGGTGGTGTGGCCGGGCCGGACCCGACACGCTTCGGCGACTGGGAGAAGAACGGCCGCTGTATCGATTTTTGAGTCTATGCGCGCGCGACCTCTCTCGCCGCACATGTCGGTCTACAGGATGTCCCGGTACACACTGGCGACATCGATCTTCAACCGATTTACCGGCGCTGGCCTCACCCTCGGCCTCGTGCTGCTCGTCTACTGGCTGACATCCGTCGCTGGCGGACCGCTGGCGCAGGCGCGCGCGGCGCGCCTGCTCGGCTCGCCCGTGGCGAAACTCATCTACGCCGCCTGCATCGTGTCGTTCTGCTACCACCTGGTGGCGGGCATTCGCCACCTGGTCTGGGATACAGGCTTCGGGCTCGAGCGCGCGGTGGCGCGCAGGAGCGCCCGGCTGGTGGTGGTGGTGAGCGTGGCGCTGATGCTGCTTGTCGGCTATTGCGTGTTCGTGCGCGCGGGCCGGCTGCCGTGAGTCTGCGCACCCCGCTGCGTCGCGTGCTGGGTACGGGTTCGGCGAAGGAGGGCGTACACCACTGGTTGCAGCAGCGCCTCACCTCGGTGGCACTCGTGCCGCTCACCATCTGGTTTGCCGTCTCGCTCCTTGCCCTGCCGTCGCTCGACTATGCGACGGTCGCCGCCTGGGAGCGCCAGGGTGTCACACCGCTGCTGCTCATTCTCCTCGTGGTGGTGGCGACCTGGCACTCACAGCTCGGCGTGCGGGTGATCGTCGAGGACTACGTGCCGGCGGCGGGGGCACGCACCGTAACCCTGACCCTGCTCAGCTTCGCGCACGTGCTCATCGCCTCGGCCGGAGTGTTCGCGGTGCTTAAGGTGGCGCTCGGAGGGCCGCCGTGAGCGCCTACGACCTCATCGATCACACCTACGACGTCGTGGTGGTAGGCGCGGGCGGGGCGGGGCTGCGCGCCACGCTCGGACTCGCGGAGGCCGGCCTGTCGACCGCCTGTATCACCAAGCTCTTCCCCACCCGCAGCCACACCGTGGCCGCGCAGGGCGGGATCTCCGCGGCGCTTGGCAACATGGGCGAGGATGACTGGCGCTGGCACATGTATGACACGGTCAAGGGCTCCGACTGGCTCGGCGACCAGGACGCGATCGAGCTCATGTGCAAGGAAGCGCCCGCGGCGGTGATCGAGCTGGAGCACTACGGCGTGCCGTTCTCGCGCACCGAGACCGGGCGCATCTATCAGCGGCCCTTCGGCGGCATGACCACGCATTTCGGCAAGGGCATCGCGCAGCGCACCTGCGCCGCCGCGGACCGCACCGGGCACGCGATGCTCCATACCCTTTACCAGCAGTCGATCCGGCACGCGGCGACCTTCTTCGTCGAGTACTTCGCCATTGATCTGATCATGCAGGACGGGGCGTGCCGCGGCGTGGTGGCGCTTGATCTCGCCGCGGGCACGCTGCACCGGTTCCGCTCACATATGACCATCCTCGCCACCGGTGGCTACGGGCGCACTTATTTCTCCTGCACCTCCGCCCACTCCTGCACCGGCGATGGCAATGCCATGGTGCTGCGCGCCGGGCTGCCGCTGCAGGACATGGAGTTCGTGCAGTTCCACCCGACCGGCATCTATGGCGCCGGCTGTCTGATCACCGAGGGCGCGCGCGGCGAGGGCGGTTACCTCACCAACGTGCGCGGCGAGCGTTTCATGACCCGTTACGCGCCCAACGCCAAGGATCTGGCATCGCGTGACGTCGTGAGCCGCGCCATGACGCTCGAGATCCGCGAGGGTCGCGGCGCGGGCCCTGAGCACGACTACATCGAGCTGCACCTCGAGCACCTCGGTGCCGCCGTGATCCACGAGCGGCTGCCGGGCATCGCCGAGACGGCGCGCATCTTCGCCGGCGTCGACGTGACGCGCGAGCCGATCCCGGTGCAGCCGACGGTGCACTACAACATGGGGGGCATTCCCTGCAACCACCGCACCGAGGTGGTGTGTCCGAAGGACGGTGACCCGGACCGCGTGGTGCCGGGACTGATGGCGGTGGGGGAGGCGGCCTGCGTATCGGTGCACGGCGCCAACCGCTTAGGGAGCAACTCGCTGCTCGATCTGGTGGTCTTTGGCCGCGAGTCGGCGCGGCGCTGCGCCGAGCTCATCACCCCAGGGAGCCCGCATGCGCCGCTCGCCGCGGACGCAGGCGATGAGGCGGTGGCGCGTCTCGACCGGCTGCGCCACGCGCACGGCGCGCGCGGCACGGCCGCCATCCGCGTCGAGATGCAGAAGACCATGCAGCTCGATGCCGCCGTGTTTCGCACCGGCGAGAGCCTCGCGCAGGGGATCGAGCGAATCGGCACGACCTTCGAGTCGTTCGCCGAGGTGCGCATCAGTGACCGCTCGCTGATCTGGAACACCGATCTCATCGAGACTCTCGAGCTCGAGAATCTGCTGCTGCAGTCGACCGCCACGATCCATTCGGCCGCCAACCGCACCGAGAGCCGCGGTGCGCATGCGCGCGAGGACTTCCCGCTGCGCGATGACGTCAACTGGCTGAAGCACACCCTCGTGTGGGTGGAAGCCCCGCGGCGTGTGCGTTTCGACTATCGGCCCGTGCACCTGAACACGCTCGGGGACATCGACACCATTGCGCCCAAGGCGCGCACTTACTGAAGGGATGCCGAGCGATGGCTGAATTCCGCCTGCCCCGCAACTCGCGCCCCGTGCCAGGCGTCACCTACCGCGCTGCATCCGGCGCGCGCGACCTGCGCAGCGTGCGCATCTACCGCTACGACCCCGACGCCGCGGGCAACCCGCGCATCGATACCTTCGAGATCGACGCGAAGAGCTGCGGGCCGATGCTGCTGGATGCCCTGATCTACATCAAGGCGCAGCTCGACTCATCGCTCACCTTCCGCCGCTCGTGCCGCGAGGGCATCTGCGGCTCGTGCGCCATGAACATCAACGGGCTGAATGGCCTCGCCTGCACCACCTCGATGCACGATCTGCCTGCCGAGATCCGCATCTACCCGCTGCCGCATCTGCCGGTGGTGAAGGACCTGGTGGGCGACCTCAGCAACTTCTATGCGCAGTACGCCGCCGTCAAACCCTGGCTGCAGACGCGCACCCCGGCGCCGCCGGATCACGAGCGGCTGCAGAGCAAGGAGGAGCAGGAGCGGATCGACCGGCCGGCGGCCTGCATCCTGTGCGCCTGCTGCTCGACGTCCTGCCCGAGCTACTGGTGGAACAGCGAGCGGTTTCTCGGTCCGGCGGCGCTGCTCGCCGCCTACCGCTGGATCATCGACAGCCGCGATGAAGCGACCGGCGAGCGGCTGGATGAGCTCGAGGATCCCTTCCGGCTGTATCGCTGCCACACCATCATGAACTGCACCGACGTCTGCCCGAAGGACTTGAATCCCGCCAAGGCGATCGCCGAGATCAAGAAGCTGCTCGCCGAGCGCCAGGGCTGATGGCACGCTCCCCACCTGTCCCCCGCCCGCAGCCGGGTGGGCCTGCCGGGGCGGGCGGGCGGGTGCTGTGGCACTGCCGGCGCGGCATGCGGGAGCTCGATGTGCTGCTCGAGCGCTTCGCGCGCCACGCCCTGCCCGGGGCAGCGGCGATCGAGCGACGGGCGTTCGAGCGGCTCCTCGAGCTGCCCGATCCGCTTCTGGCGGGGTACCTTTTGCGGGGCGAGCAACCTGCAGATCACGAGCTTGCGGCACTGACGGCGCGGATCCGGGATTTATGTCACGCTTCCCGGATATGCTGAACTTTTACAGGGCGTCACAGTCTATCCAGCTCGCGACGTTAAGGCGGCCCTCGGCCGAAGGCTAGAGGGCGCTCATGGGCGCGGATGCGAGCGATCTGAGTCTGGTGCGCCGCGTGCAGCGCGGCGACAAGGGGGCATTCGATGCGCTGGTCCTCAAGTACCAGCACAAGCTCGTCAAGCTGGTCATGCGCTACGTGCGCAACCCGGCCGAGGCGGAGGACATTGCTCAGGAAGCTTTCATCAAGGCCTACCGCGCGCTGCCTCAGTTTCGCGGCGACAGCGCCTTCTACACCTGGCTGTATCGCATAGCCATCAACACCGCCAAGAACGCCGTAGTGTCACGCGACCGCAGCCCCATTGAGTACAACGTGGATCGCAACAGCGATGAGTCCTACGAGATGCAAGGCCGGATGAAGGATTCGGAGACCCCCGAGGGGCTGGTGCTCACGGACGAGATACGCTCGATCGTCAACGCCGCCATCGAGGCGCTGCCCGAGGACCTGCGCACCGCCATCGTGCTGCGCGAGCTCGAGGGACTCTCCTACGAGGAAATCGCGGCCGCCATGGATTGCCCGGTCGGGACGGTGCGCTCGCGCATCTTCCGCGCGCGCGAGGCGATCGACCGGCGGTTGCGGGAAGTGTTCGAAGGCGGCCTGGGCCGTGCCGAGGAGCTGGGATGAACGAAGAGCTCGACAGTCAGCTATCGGCTATGTTCGATGACGAGCTGGCGGCGGCCGAATGCGAGCTGCTGGCGCGGCGGCTGTCGCGCGATGAGCTGCTCAAGGCGCGCTGGGGACGCTACGCCGTGATCGGCGCTGCGATCCGCGCCGAGCGCGGCGTGCGCCTGCACGCGCGGGTCGCGACGCGCGTGAGCCACGTGATGCGCTCCGAGCCGGTGCTCAGCGCCGGCGCGATGTCGCGCACGGCGGCGGCGCGCTGGTGGCGCCCGCTGGCCGGCGTGGCGGTTGCGGCCGGCGTGGCCGCGGTATCGATCCTGTGGCTGCGCGCCCAGGCGCCGGATAGCGGCGTGCTGAGCGCCGGGCCGCCGGTCGCCGCGCTCCCCGCGGCACGCGCGACGCCGACAGCCGAGGCTGCGCCGCTGCGCACCGCGGCGCGCGCCACCCCCGCCGACAGCTACGTCGTGCCGCCGGCCGCGCACGGCAACGCCGCGGCGGTCCCGGTCCCGGAGCTCGCCAACTACGTCGTGGCGCACAGCATGTTCAGCCCGCCGATGGCGCGCGGCACGCTGCTGTCGTCGTTCATGACCAATGACACGGTCGCGGGCGTCACGAGCGCCGTGTCGAGCGTCGCCGACCCCGCGCACGATGCGCACAGCCAAGCGCAATAACGAGCCCCTGAGGGCGCTGCTGCTCGCGTGGGCGGTCGCCACCGCGACCGGCGCGCTGGCCGCCACCGCGCCACGGCCGGAGCCGGCGACCAATGCCTCGGCGGCAACGCCGTCCGAGTGGCTCGAGCGCATGAACCGCTCGCTCACCACGCGCAACTACGACGGCACCTTCGCCCACTGGCACGGCGGCACGATGCAGATGCTGCGCATCATCCATCGTCTGCAGGATGGCAAGGTAGCCGAGCGGCTCGTGTCGCTCGATGGCTCGGGGCGCGAGTTCATCCGCTCGGGCGCCAGCCTCAGCTGCTACCTTCCCGACAAGCGCACCGTGCTGGTCGAGCAGCGTCCGCCCGAGCAGTCGCTGGTGAGCTTCCCTGCGGTCACGGCCGAGACGGCGAGCTACTACGACATCCGCGAGGTGGCGCGCACCCGGCTCAACCGCCATGACACCCATCTGATCACCATCGCGCCGCGCGATGAGTACCGCTACGGCTATCGGCTGTGGATCGACGATGCCACCGCCATGCCGCTCAAGACCCAGCTGTGCGACAGCGGCGGTCACGTCATCGAGCAGATCGTGTTCGCGAGCCTCACCACCCCCACGCACATCCCCGATTCGGCCTTCAGGCCCGAGGTTGCCACCGAGGGCTTCCAGTGGCTGCGCGGCGATCTGGGCCCGGCCGTGCCGCCGCCGCCGGTCCCGGGGTGGAGCGCGCTGAAGCTCCCGCCCGGATTCAGGATGATGGTGCGCGGTGCCGAACGCCTGCCCGGCTCGCCGCTTCCGGCCACGCACCTGGTGTTCACCGACGGCCTCGCGGCGGTGTCGGTGTTCGTCGAGCAGCTGCCGCCGCCCCCGGCCGGCGCGCACGCCACCGAGACCCAGGAGACCTGCATGGGCTCCTCCTGCGCCTACTCTTTCGTGACCGACGGTCACAAGGTCACCGCGGTCGGTGAGGTCCCGCCGGCCACCGTGCGCTTCATCGCCCAGCAGGTCACGGCCGGCACCGCCACGGCGGTCGCCACGCCCGCCCCGGCCGGGGCGCCGACCTCCGCGGTCGCCTGCCTGTCGCCCGGCTGCGCGCGTCCGCCGCAGTGACGGCGCCGCCGGCAGCACGGCTGACGCTGGTGCAGCGTCACGAGTGCGAGCTGTGCGAGACGATGCAGCGCGAGCTGCGCGCGCTCGCGCGTAAATTTCCCCTGCCGCCCCTCGAGGTGGTGGACGTCGACTCCGATCCGCAGCTCACCCGCCGCCACGGACTGGACGTTCCGGTGCTGCTGCTCGATGGCAGCGTCGTGTGCCGGCACCGGCTGGACGCCGCCGAGCTGTTGCGGCTGCTGCGCGCCGCCGCGCCTGCCTGACACGCGCCCGACGGGCCAGAAGGCGCAAAGTTCCCTATAATCCGCCCGCCGCCGGACTGGGCCGCGGCACGTCCTGACCGGCGGCGGCATCCTCCCGATTCATGCGGCACATACGTAACTTCTCCATCATCGCGCACGTAGATCACGGCAAATCGACGCTCGCCGATCGGTTCATCCAGCTGTGCGGGGGACTCGCGGACCGCGAGATGCAGGCGCAGGTGCTCGACTCCATGGACCTGGAGCGCGAGCGCGGTATCACTATCAAGGCACAGAGCGTCACTCTCTACTACGGTGCGCGCGACGGCCAGCGCTACCAGCTGAACATGATCGATACCCCGGGGCACGTGGATTTCTCCTACGAGGTGTCGCGCTCGCTGGCCGCCTGCGACGGCGCGCTGCTGGTGGTGGATGCCTCGCAGGGGGTGGAGGCGCAGAGCGTCGCCAACTGCTACACCGCCACCGAGCAGGGGCTGGAGGTGCTGCCGGTCATCAACAAGATCGACCTGCCCTCGGCCGATCCGGAGCGCGTGGTGCGCGAAATCGAGGAGATCATCGGCATCGAGGCAGAGGATGCCGTGCGGGTGAGCGCCAAGACCGGCGATGGGGTGGCCGAGCTCCTCGAGGTGCTGATCCGGCGCATTCCCGCGCCGCGCGGCGACGGCGCCGCGCCGCTGCAGGCGCTGATCATCGATTCCTGGTTCGACAACTACGTGGGCGTGGTGTCGCTGGTACGGGTCATGAACGGCAGTCTCAAGAGCGGCGACAAGATCCGCGTGGTTTCCACCGGCCGCAGCCACTACGTCGACCGCCTCGGCCGCTTCACCCCCAAGGCAGTCGTCGAGCAGGAGCTCGCCACCGGCGATGTCGGCTTCGTGGTCGCCGGCATCAAGGAGATCGACGGCGCCCCGGTGGGCGACACCATCACGCTCGAGAACCGTCCGGCGGCCACGCCGCTCCCGGGCTTCAAGCAGATCAAGCCGCGGGTGTTCGCCGGACTCTTTCCGGTGAACTCCGAGGACTACGATAAATTCCGCGACGCGCTCGCCAAGCTGCGCCTCAACGATTCAGCACTCCATTACGAGCCGGAGGTCTCCGGCGCACTCGGCTTCGGGTTCCGCTGCGGGTTCTTGGGACTCCTGCACATGGATATCGTCCAGGAGCGGCTCGAGCGTGAATATCAGCTCACCCTGGTGAGCAGCGCGCCGACCGTGGTGTATGAGGTGGCGCGCACCGACGGCAACGTGGAGTACGTCGACAACCCGGCAAAGCTGCCGCCGGTGGATGCCATCGAGGAGCTGCGCGAGCCGATCATCATCGCCAACATCCTGGTGCCGCCGGATCACGTCGGCGCGGTGCTCAAGCTCTGCAACGACAAGCGCGGCACGCAGAACAAGATGCTGTACCTCGGCACGCAGGTGTCGCTCCAGTACCAGCTGCCGCTCGCGGAAGTGGTGCTGGATTTCTTCGACCGGCTCAAGTCCGCGAGCCGTGGCTACGCCTCCTTCGACTACGAATTCAGTCATTTCCAGGCGGCGCCGCTCGTCAAGCTCGACATCCTCATCAACGGCGACAAGGTGGATGCGCTGTCGGTCATCGTGCATAAGGAGAGCGCCTATCAGCGCGGCCGCGAGCTGGTCGACAAGATGCAGGAGCTCATCCCGCGGCAGATGTTCGAGGTCGCGGTGCAGGCGGCGATCGGCAGCGCCGTGATCGCGCGCGCCACGGTCAAGGCGCTGCGCAAGAACGTGCTCGCCAAGTGCTACGGCGGTGACATCACGCGCAAGCGCAAGCTCCTCGAGAAACAGAAAGAAGGCAAGAAACGCATGAAACAGCTCGGTCACGTCGAGATCCCGCAGGAGGCCTTCCTCGCGGTGCTGCAGGTCGGTCGCAAGCACTAGGCCAGTCATGACAAACCTGATGCCGCTGATCGTGCTGCTGTCGTGGCTCGCCGTGCCGGTGGGCCTGGTGTGCATCGTCGATGACTGGCTGCTGCGGCCGCGGCGCACGCCGGGCACGGGCACACCGGATGCGCCGCTGATGCGCGTTCTGTATGGCGTGCTGCCGCTGCTGATCGGCGCCGCGGTGCTGCGGCTGCTGCTCGCCGAGCGGCTCGACTTCAGCGCCGTGCTGCTCGCCATCACGGTGGCGACCGGGCTGGTATGGGCGGTCGACAGCGCGCTGCTGCGCCCGCAGCGCTTCGCCGCCGCCCGCGCCGCGGGGCGCGACCCGAGCACGCTCGCCGAGCCCGGCACGGTCGACTACGCGCGCAGCTTCTTTCCGGTGGCGCTCGTGGTGCTCATCCTGCGCTCGTTCGTCTTCGAGCCGTTTCGCATCCCGTCCGACTCGATGATGCCGACGCTGCTCGACGGCGACTTCATCGTGGTCAATAAGTACGCCTACGGGCTGCGCCTGCCGGTACTCAACCGCAAGGTCGTCGCCATCGGCGAGCCGCAGCGCGGCGATGTGGTGGTGTTCCGTTACCCGAACGACCCGAGCACGAACTACATCAAGCGTCTGGTCGGCCTGCCGGGCGATCGTGTCGAGGTGCGCGACAACCGCATCTCCATCAATGGCCGCCCCGTGCCGTTCGCCCTCGAGACCCACAAGTTCAGCGACGGCTGCTACGAGAACCTGTCGATCGCCCGCGAGCGGCTTGGCGACCATGAGCACGAGGCGATATTCTGCCCGGTGGCCCTCGACCGGGCGCCGCTGCTGTCGAGCTGCAACCGCAGCGGCCTGCGGGGCTATGTCTGCGGCGACGAGGATGCCCCCGGGTTCCTGCGCACCGCGCCCTGGTCGGGCGAGGTGCCGCCCGGACACTATCTGATGATGGGTGACAACCGTGACAACAGCGAGGACGGGCGCTCCTGGGGCTTCGTACCCGAGGAGAACCTGGTCGGCAAAGCGAGCCGGATCTGGTTCAATTGGGATCCGCACCGTACCGGCGGCCCCGTGTGGGGGCGCATCGGCATGGCGATCCACTAAAGCGGGAGGTGTAGCGATGCGCAGCAGACAACGGGGTGTAACGGCCTTGGGCTGGCTGATCCTGCTGGTGCCGATAGCGATCGTCATCTATGCGGGTATCCGCCTGCTGCCGGTGTATCTCAACTATATGAAGGTGGTGCGCGCGCTCGATCTGGTGGCGAGCGATGCCAGCGGCAGCAGCAATCCGCAGTCAATCCGCACCACCATCGACAAGCACTTCGAGATCGACATGGTCGACTATCCGACCGCCAAGGACATCAAGGTCACCCGCACTGGGTCGGGCTGGGAGGTGGAGGCGTCCTACGACGACGAGGCGCCGCTGTTCGCCAACATCTCCCTGCACGTCGTCTTCGACAAGGTCGTCAAGACCTCAGGCGGGGGCGGCCCGTAACCGTGCGGGAGCCCGCGCTATTGGCATGACCTCCGCCGACCGGCTCGGGCACTGGCTGCGCGAGGCGCTCGGCTACGAGGCGCGCGACATCTCGCTGTTCGCCGCCGCACTCACGCATCGCAGCGCCGCCGGCCCCAACAACGAGCGCCTGGAATTCCTCGGCGACGCGGTGCTCAACCTGGTGGTCGCGGGGCTCCTGTATCGCGCCTATCCGCAGGCCGCGGAAGGCGACTTGAGCCGCCTGCGTGCGCGGCTGGTGAGCCGCGAGCCACTCGCTGAGGTGGCCGCGGAGCTTGCGCTCGGGGAGCTGCTGCAGCTCGGCTCGGGGGAGCTCAAGAGCGGCGGTTTCCGCCGCGAGTCGATCCTGGCGGATGCGCTCGAGGCGCTGTGGGGCGCGCTGTTTCTCGATGGCGGCCTGAGCGCCGCCGAGGCGGCGATCACGCGCCTGCTCGGCCCGCGCATCGCCGCGCTGCCCGATCCGGCGACGCTCAAGGATGCCAAGACCCGGCTGCAGGAGTACCTGCAGGCGCGCAGCCTCGCGCTGCCGCGCTACGCGGTCGAGCGCGTCGAGGGCGAGCCGCACGCGCAGACCTTCCGGGTCAGCTGCGCGGTGGACTCCCTCGGGCGTCGCGTGCACGGCGGCGGCTCGACTCGCCGCCGCGCCGAGCAGGAAGCCGCCGAGCGCATGCTGGGCGAGCTCGGGCCGGATGCCCTGCGGGAGCCGCGCGCGTGACTCAGGCGGGCGGGTCAGGCGCGTTTCGCAGCGGCTTTGCCGCGCTCGTCGGGCGGCCGAACGTCGGTAAATCGACCCTGCTCAACGCACTCGTCGGCGAGAAGGTGAGTATCGTCACACCGCGCCCGCAGACCACCCGCCACCGCATCCTCGGCATCGTCAATCTGCCCGCGGCGCAAATCGCCTTCGTCGACACCCCGGGACTGCACCGCGAGGCACGCCGGGCGCTCAATCGGGCGATGAACCGTACCGCCACCACGGCGCTCGAGGATGCGGACCTGTCGGTGCTGGTCCTCGAGGCCCTGAAGTGGGAGGCGGGCGATGATCTCGCTCTCGAGCGCATCGTGCGCTCGCGCCGGCCGGCGATTGTCGCGGTGAACAAGATCGACCGCGTCCGGCCGCGCGAGCGGCTGCTGCCGTTTCTCGCGAGCCTGGCGCCCCGGCACGAGTTTCTCGCCGTCGTGCCGGTCTCGGCCCTGAAGGCCGACAACGTGGACGACCTGCGCGACACGATCGCCGGGCATCTGCCCGTATCGCCGGCGCTGTTTCCCGACGGCGAGGTCACCGACCGCGGGCTGGCATTCCGTATCGGCGAGATGATCCGCGAGAAGCTCACCCTCGAGCTCAACCAGGAAGTGCCCTACGGCATAGCTGTCGAGGTCGAGCAACTCAAGGAGGAAGACGGCCAGCTCGCCGTCGACGCCGCGATCTGGGTCGACCGCGATGGCCAGAAACCGATCGTGATCGGCGCGCGCGGCGAGCGGCTGAAGCGCGTCGGGCGCGCAGCACGCCTGGCGCTCAATGGCCTCCTGGGGCGGCGCGTGCACCTCAACCTGTGGGTGAAGGTGCGCGAGAACTGGGCGGACAACGCCCGGGCGCTGCGCCAGCTGGGGGTCGAATGAGCCGGCGCCGCATCGATCTGGCCCTCGGCTACATCCTGCATCACCAGCCGTGGCGCGACACCAGCCGCATCCTCGAGGTGCTGCTGCGCGAGCACGGGCGCTTGAGTCTCTTCGCCCGTGCCGTGCGCGGCCCGGCCGCACGCCTCGCACCGGTCCTGCAGCCGTTTCGGCCGCTGCTCATCTCCTTCAGTGGCGCTGGCGAGGCGGCGAATCTTAGCCATGCGGAGCGGGCCGACGACTGCGGCGCGCTGCCCGCCGAGCGGCTCATGGCGGCGTTCTATCTCAACGAGCTGCTGCTGAAGCTCACGACCCGCCACGATCCGCAGCCGGCGCTGTTCGATCACTATCACGCAGCGCTCGGTGAGCTGCGCAGCGGTGCGCCGCTCGAGCCGGCGCTGCGCCGCTTCGAGAAGCGGCTGTTGGAACTCATCGGCTACGGTCTCGAGCTTGCGAGCGAGGCGGACGGCGCGCCGCTCGCGGCGGACGGCTACTATCAGTTCCGCCCCGCGGACGGGTTCACGCGTACCGAGGCGGGCGTGCCAGGCGCACTCGCCGGCGCGTCGCTCCTCGCGCTGCGCGAGGAGCGCTTCGAGGAGCCACGGGTGCTCGAGGATGCGCGGCGCGTGCTGCAGGCGGCGCTCGGCGACTGTCTCGAGGGGCGGCCGCTTGCGACGCGCGCGGTGGCGCGCTCCATGGTGCGAAAGGCGGCACGGTCATGAGCGGATTTCTGGCCCTCGGAGTCAATATCGATCACGTCGCGACGCTGCGCCAGGCGCGCCGCGCCCGCGAGCCCGATCCGGTGCACGCCGCGCTAGCCGCGGAGCAGGCCGGCGCCGACAGCATCACGCTGCATCTGCGCGAGGACCGGCGCCACATCCAGGACCACGACGTGCGCACCCTCAGAGGCCTGTTGCAGACCCACATGAACCTGGAGATGGCGGTCACCGCGGAGATGCTCGCCATCGCCGCCGAGGTGCGCCCCGCCGACTGCTGTCTGGTGCCGGAGCGGCGCACCGAGCTCACCACCGAGGGCGGCCTCGATGTGGCCGGGCAGCTCGGGCGCATCCGTGCGGCGAGCGGTGAGCTCACGGCTGCCGGCATCCGCGTGTCGCTGTTCATCGACCCGGATGCGGCGCAGATCGAGGCCGCGGGCGCGAGCGGCGCTCGCGTGGTGGAGCTGCACACCGGGGCGTATGCCGGGGCGCGGGGCGGGGAGCGTGCCACCGAGCTCGAACGGCTGCTGCGCGCCGCGCGCCGTGCATCGGGCCTCGGGCTCATCGTGCACGCCGGACACGGCCTCGACTATCACAACGTGCAGCCGGTCGCCGCCATCGCCGAGATCGTCGAGCTCAATATCGGTCACGCGATATTGTCGCGCGCGGTGTTCACCGGGCTGGGCAGTGCGGTGCGCGAGATGAAGGCGCTGATGCAGGCGGCGCGCGCATGATTTTCGGCATCGGCGTCGACGTGCTGGAGACGGCGCGCATTGCGCGCACCCTCGAGCGCTTCGGCAGCCGCTTCCTCGAGCATCTGCTGTTGCCCGAAGAGCAGGCGCAGCTCGAGCGCACGCAGCGCCGCGAGCGCTTTGTTGCCATGCGGTTTGCCGCCAAGGAGGCGATCGTCAAGGCGATGGGGACCGGCTTTGCCCACGGCGTGTGGATCCGCGACGTCGGTGTGGTGCAGAACGCCTGGGGCAAGCCCGAGGTGGTGTTCTCCGCCCGCGGCGAGCAGGTGCGGCGCGCACTCGGCGTGGGCGAGGGGCACGTGACGCTGACGGATGAGGCCGGGCTGGTGGTGGCGGTGGCGGTGCTGCTGAAGGCGACGTGAATACCCTGGTATTCGATATCGAGACGGTGCCGGACGTGGCCTTCGGCCGCCGCCTCTTCGACCTTGGCGATCTGCCGGACGAGCAGGTCGCCAAGGCGATGTTCGCGCGCCGCCGCCAGGCGAGCGGCGGGGAGTTCCTGCCGCCCGAGCAGCAGCGGGTGGTCGCGATCTCGTGCGCGCTGCGCCGCGGAGATGATGGTTTCCGTCTGTGGAGCGTCGGCGATCCGGAGAGTGGCGAAGGCGAGCTGATACGGCGCTTCTTCGAGGGCATCGCCAGGTTCTCCCCCGACCTCGTGTCGTGGAACGGCTCGGGCTTCGACCTGCCGGTGCTCGGCTACCGCGCGCTCCTCTGGGGGATCGAGGCCGGGCGCTTCTGGGAGACCGGTGACCTCGACAGCGAGTTTCGCTACAACAACTACGTCAACCGCTATCACTGGCGGCACACCGATCTCATGGACGTGCTGTCGGGCTTCAGCGGGCGCAATCGGGTGTCGCTCGCCAACATGGCGCTGCTGCTCGGGCTCCCCGGCAAACTCGGCTTCGCCGGGGACCAGGTGTGGGACGCTTACCAGCGTGGTGACCTGCCCGGCATCCGCAACTACTGCGAGACCGACGTGCTCAACACCTATCTCATTTATCTGCGCTTCGAGCGGCTGCGCGGTCGACTGATGGCCGCAGAGCACGACGCGGAGCTCGCACTGGTGCGCGCCCACCTCGCCGCCTCGTACAGGGAGCACCACCAGCAGTTCCTCGCGGCGTGGAAGAGCGCGCCCGGATGACTCCCGGACCCGCAGCCGGGGCGGGCGCTGCCACCGACGCGCATCGCGGCCCGGGCGAGGAGCTGGCGCAGGTGAGCGGGCTCACCCACGAGGGTGAGGGCGTGGTGCGGGGCGGCAAGACGGTGTTCGTCGCCGGTGCGCTGCCGGGGGAATCCATCCGGCTGCGCCGCACGCGACGGCACCGCCAGCACGATGACGGCGAGCTCCTCGAGGTACTTGAGCCCTCGCCGGATCGGGTGGTGCCGCGTTGTGCGCACTTTGGCGTCTGCGGCGGGTGCGCGTTGCAACATCTTGCCGCGCCCGCACAGCTCGCCGCCAAGCAGGCGGAGCTCGAAGGGGTGCTGGCGCATGTGGCGCAGGTGTCGCCGCGCCGCTGGCTGACCCCGCTCGCGGGCCCCGAGTGGGCGTACCGGCGCCGCGCGCGACTCGGCGCCAAGTTCGTGCACCGCAAGGGGCGGGTGGTGGTGGGGTTCCGCGAGCGCGCCGCCCCCTTGGTCGCTGACCTGAGCCGCTGTGAGGTGCTGGCAGAGCCGGTGGGCGCGCTGATCGCACCGCTCGCCGCGGCCCTGACCCGCCTCTCGATCCGCGAGAAGGTGCCACAGATCGAGGTCGCGGTCGCCGACAATGCCGTGGCGCTCATTCTGCGCACGCTCGAGGAGCCCGCGCCGGACGATCGCGCACTGCTGCGCGAGTTCGCCACTGCCCACGGACTGCGCCTGTATCTTCAGCCCGGGGGGCTTGGCTCGGTACACGAGCTCGACGGGCAGGTGAGCGAGCCGCTGCGCTACGGGCTGCGTGACTTCGGGCTCGAGCTCGAGTTCTCTCCCACTGACTTCATTCAGGTGAACGGCGCGGTGAATGCGGCGCTGGTGGCGCGCGCCGTGGAGCTCCTCGAGGTGGATCCGGGTTCGCGCGTGCTCGATCTGTACTGCGGGCTCGGCAACTTCACCCTGGCGCTGGCGCGCCGCTGCGCTACGGCAACGGGGGTCGAGGGCGAGGCGGCGCTCATCGCCCGCGCGCGCGGCAACGCGGCGCGCAATGGCATCGCCAACGTCGAGTTTCACGCGGCAGATCTCGCCACCGAGCCGCCGCCCGCGGCGCCCTGGCTGCGCGGCCCGTACAGCCACGTGTTGCTCGATCCGCCGCGGGTCGGCGCACGCGCGGTGCTCGGCGCGCTGGCCGCGATGAGCGCACGGCGGCTGCTGTATATTTCCTGCCATCCGGGGAGCCTGGCACGGGACCTGATGGTGTTGGTGCACGAGCACGGCTTCACGCTCGAGGCGGCGGGCGTGGTTGACATGTTTCCGCACACCGCGCACGTCGAATCGCTGGCGTTGCTGACGCGCCCGCAATGAGCCTCGGCCCCCTGATGATCGACCTCGAGGGCGGCGCACTCAGCGCCGAGGAGCGCGAGCTGCTGCGGCACCCGCTCATCGGGGGTGTGCTGCTCTTTACGCGTAACTACCGCGACCCGGCCCAGCTCACCGCCCTGGTCGATGAGATCCATGGCGCGCGCAGCCCCAGCCTCATCGTGGCGGTCGATCACGAGGGCGGGCGCGTGCAGCGCTTTCGCGAGGGCTTCTCGGCGCTGCCGCCGGCGCGGCGCATTGGCCACGTGTTTGATACCGACGCCAAAGCCGGCCTCGCCCTCGCACGGCAGCTCGGCTGGCTCATGGCCGCGGAGCTGCGCGCCCACGGGGTGGACATCTCCTTTGCCCCGTGTGTGGATCTCGACTATGGGGTGAGCGAAGTCATCGGGGAACGGGCCTTCCACGCCCGGCCGGAGGCGGTCTCGCAGCTCGCCGCCGCCTACGCCCGGGGCATGCGCGATGCCGGGATGGCAGCCACGGCCAAGCATTTCCCGGGTCACGGGGCGGTCGTGGCGGATTCTCACCAGACGCTCCCGGTGGACCGGCGGGGCCTCACCGACCTCGGCGGGGACCTCGCCCCGTACCGCCGCCTGATCGCCAACGGCCTGCCGGCTGTCATGGTCGCCCATGTGCTGTTCCCGGAGGTGGATCCGGCCCCGGCAAGCCTGTCGGCGCGCTGGATTCGCGAACTGCTGCGCGGTCAGCTGCGGTTTCAGGGCGTAGTGTTTGCCGACGATCTCTCCATGGGAGGGGCTGCTGCGGCTTACGGGGACGTGGTCACCCGGGCCCGGCATGCCCTGGCCGCGGGATGCGACATGCTTCCGGTGTGCAACAATCGCGCGAGCGTCATTGAGCTTCTGAGCCGTCTGGACGTGCAGGCAGAGCCTGCCTCGAGCCTGCGTCTGGTGCGCCTGCATGGGCGTGCCGCCCCGGCGCGCGCGGAGCTCCTGGCCTCACCCGAGTGGGCGCAGGCGCACCAGCGGCTCGAGCAGATCCAGGCGGCGCCGGCGCTGCACCTTACGGCGGCCGGGGACCCATGAACAACTGGACCCCCGAGGCCTGGCGCGCCCTGGTCGAGGGCTCACCCGATGGCGTCGTGGTCTGCGATGCCACGGTCGCCGACTGCCCGGTCGTCTTTGTGAACGCCGCCTTTGCGCAGATGTGCGGCTATCCGGCGGCCGCGATCCTCGGCAACAACCTGCGCATGCTCCAGGGCACCGACCGCGATCAGGAAGCGCGCGTGCGCCTGCACGAGGCGGTGAGCAAGGGCGAGCCGGCGCGGGTGCTGCTGCGCAACTACCGGCCCGACGGCACGTTGTTCTGGAACGAGACCGTCATCCAGCCGGTGCGCACTGCCGCCGGGCAGCTGACCCATTTCATCGGCTATCACCGCGACGCCAGCGAGCGGCTGCGGGCGCCGGAGCGCGCGCCGGCGGGACTGCCCTCCTGGGAGCGTGAGGACCGGCTCACCGGGCTCTATTCACGTGCCTATCTCGAGGAGCTGCTGAAGCGCGACTGGCAGCTCGCGCAGCGCGACTCGCACGAGATCGGACTGACGCTGTTCGACATCGACGATCTGGCCGCCTACAACGAGAAGTTCGATCGCGCCGCTGGCGATGCCTGCATCCGCCGCGTGTCGCGCGTCATCGGCGCCTCCTACCGGCGTGGCGGCGATCTGGTCGGGCGCTGGGATGGCGGCACATTCGTGGTGCTCACGCAGGGCGAGGCCGCCGAGCGTGCCTCGGAGTACGCGCGCATCGTCGCGCAGCGGGTCCGCGATCTGCTGATGCATCACCCGACCGCGGGCGCCGGGCGCTACGTGACCGTGAGCGCCGGGATAGCGAGTCTCGTGCCGCCGCGCGGCCTGCCGCTCGAAGGACTCTTCAACGCCTGCCGCGCCGCCATGAAGCGCGCCAAGCAGAACGGCAAGGATGCAGTGGCGACCGCCGAGGCCGCCGACTTTCAGTAGCCGCGGGTCAGCGTCCCGGAGCGCGCGGGCCCTGCGACGGCGTTACCAGGGCGATGACGCCGAAGGCAGGATGGTCATAGTAGTTGCGCTCGTAGAAGCGCACCCGCCGCGTCTCGTTCAGTGCGAAGGCGGTGCCGGGACCGGCGCCGAGCCCCTCGGGCGGACTCTCCATGCTCCAGCTGAGCGACATCCCGAGGTGCAGGAACTGCCCGTGCTCGAGGTAGACGTTGCCGGAGAGTCCCGGCACGTCGATCCCTAAGCGGTTGAGCGCAAAGCCGGCCCGCGTACCCCAGGCGCTCGCCGTCTGTGACCAGGCCGCGTGCGCCACCGGCAGGTAGGCGCCGCTCGCACGCAGGCGGCCCTCGAGCTCGTTGAGCTGGTAAGCCGACGCCGGCAGCAGCCCCACGAACCGTCCGACCTGCAGCGAGCCGCTCGCCGACTCATCACCGGCGACGCTGCGGGCGCCGGCTTCCTCGCTCCAGTTCTCCGCGCCCCCCTGCGCGGTGGCCGTGCGGAACACGATGATCTCGACGTTGTATACGGTGCCGGTCGTGTCCTCGGCCGCCGGCAGCGGCGTGCCGAGCATCCCGGCGAGGAGCAGAACGAGCGCGCGCAGCGCCAGGGTGAGTCGCCTCATGGGGGCATTCTACTCAGGCGTGCGCCGGAGCGCCGAGTCGCTTCAGGAGCGCTGCCGCGAACTCGAACCGCGCGCTGTCGGCTGCCATCTGCCGCGAGATACGCAGCCGCTGCGGCCCGTCGAGCCGGTACTCGCGCGCGCCACCCTGAATGAGCCGCAGCAGCGCTGCGGGCTCGACCGGCGTGCGCTCCTCGAACACCACCGAGCCTCCCTGCGGACCTAGGTCGAGGCGCCGTACGCCGAGGCGCCGGGCGGTGAGCTTCAGGCGCGCGATGCGCAGCAGACTCTGCGCCGCCGGTGGCAACGGCCCGAAGCGGTCGTGAATTTCCGCGCCGAGGTCATCGAGCTCGGACTCGCTCGCCGCTGCGGCGATGCGCTTGTAGAGCGACAGCCGCACGTGCACATCCGCGACGTACGCCTCCGGCAGGAACGCCGGCAGCCGCAGCTCGACCTCGGTGGCGGCGGCGAGCGGCTGCTCGAGGGCGGGCTCGCGGCCGTCCTTGAGGGCGGCGACCGCGTGCTCGAGCATCTCCAGATACAGCGTCAGGCCGATCTCGGTCATGTTGCCGCTCTGCTGCTCGCCGAGCAGCTCACCGGCGCCGCGGATCTCGAGGTCGTGGGTGGCGAGCACGAAGCCGGCGCCGAGCTCCTCCATCGACTCGATGGCCTCGAGCCGCTTGGCGGCATCGCGCGGCAGTGCCTGCCGCGGCGGCGCCACGAGGTACGCGTAGGCGCGGTGGTGCGAGCGGCCGACGCGGCCGCGCAGCTGATGCAGTTGCGCGAGTCCCATGTGGTCGGCGCGGTTGATGATGATGGTGTTGGCGCTCGGCACGTCGATGCCGCTCTCGATGATGGTCGTGCAGACCAGCACGTTGAAGCGGCGGTGGTAGAAATCCACCATCAGCTGCTCGAGCTCGCGCTCGCGCATCTGGCCGTGGCCGATGCGCACGTTGGCCTCGGGCACCAGCGCCTGCAGTTCGGCGGCGATCTTCGCGATGCTGCGCACCTCGTTGTGCACGAAATAGATCTGGCCGCCGCGCCGCAGCTCGCGCAGCGCCGCCTCGCGCAGCGTCGGCGCATGCCACTCGATGAGGAAGGTCTTGATCGCCAGGCGCGCGGCCGGCGCGGTAGTGATCAGTGACAGGTCGCGCAGGCCGCCGAGCGCCATGTTGAGCGTCCGCGGGATCGGGGTCGCGGTGAGGGTGAGCACGTGCACATTGGCGCGCAACGCCTGCAGGCGCTGCTTGTCGCGCACGCCGAAGCGCTGCTCCTCGTCGACGATCAGGAGGCCAAGGTCCTTGAAGCGCGCGTGGGCGTGCAGCAGGCGGTGGGTGGCGATGACGATGTCGACCCTGCCCTGCTCGAGAGCCTCGAGCGTCACCTGGGTCTCCCTGGAGGTCCCGAAGCGCGACAGCGCCTCGATGCGCACCGGCCAGTCGGCGAAGCGGTCGCGGAAGTTGCCGAGGTGCTGCTGCACGAGCAGCGTGGTTGGCGCCAGCACCGCGACCTGCTTGCCCGACTGCGTGGCGACGAAGGCGGCGCGCATCGCCACCTCGGTCTTGCCGAAGCCGACGTCGCCGCACACGATGCGGTCCATGGGGCGCTCGCTCGCGAGGTCGGCGAGCACCTGGCGGATCGCCTCGGCCTGGTCCGCGGTCTCCTCGAAGGGAAAGGCGTTGACGAACGCCTGGTAGTCGAGCTCGCCGGCAGTGAGCTGCAGGCCACGCTGCGCCTTGCGCCGCGCGTACAGATCGAGGAGCTCCGCTGCCACATCGCGGATCTGCTCGGCGGCCCGGCGGCGCGCCCGCGCCCACTGGTCGGTGCCGAGCTTGTGCAGCGGGGCGCTCTCCGGGGCCGCCCCCGTATAGCGACTCACGAGGTGCAGCGCCTGCACCGGCACGTACACGCGGTCGCCGTCGAGGTATTCGAGCACCAGGAACTCGCCCGGCTGACCGCCGACCTCCATGGCCTGCAGTCCCGCATAGCGGCCGACGCCGTACTCCTCGTGCACCACCGGCGCGCCGGGCTCGAGGTTCTGCAGATCGCGCAGGATCGCTTCCGGATCGACGGCGCGCTTGCGCCGGCGCTCCTGGCGGGCGCGCGCCCCGAGGAGCTGCGCCTCGGCGAGCACCGCGATCGGCGGCTCGGCGAGCGTCAGGCCCTGAATATCGGGCGCGACCGCGAGCGCGAGACGCTCCTGACCGGCGGCGAAGGCGGCCCAGTCGGGCACGCTCACGATCTCGTGGCCGTAGGCGCGCAGCATTTCCGCGAGCACCTCACGGCGCCCGGGCGAGTCGGCGGCGATCAGCACGCGGCCGTGGAACTCGCGCAGGAAGGCATCGAGCGGGGCGAACGGCTGCTCGGCGCGCACGTCGATGCGCAGCTCCCGTGCTGGTGCGGTCGGGAAGTTGCGCACGCCGGGCGGCGCTGCGGCGAGCTCGGTGTCGAGCTTGGTGGCATCGAGGGTCACGCTGGCGAAGCGCTCGAGCTGCACGCCGACCTCCGCCGGCGCGACGAACAGCTCGTGCGGCTCGAGCACCGGCCGCTCCAGATCGTGGCGGCGATCCTCGTAGCGCGCACCGATCTCGGCCCAGGCGCCCGCGAGCGCCGCCGGCAGCGCCGCATGGTGCACGATGACGGCGTTGGCGGGCAGGTAATCGAACAAGGTGGCGCCGGCGGCGAAGAACAGCGGCTGGTAGAACTCGACGCCGGCCGGCGCCAGTCCCTCGCTCACGCCGCGATAGATGGCGCTGCGGTTGGGGTCGCCCTCGAAGCGCGTGCGGTAACGGCGGCGAAACTCGCGCACCGCGAGCGCATCGAGCGGTACCTCGCGTGCCGGCAGCAGCCGCACCTCCTCGAGCGCATTGAGCGAGCGCTGCGTTTCCGGATCGAAGGTGCGGATCGCCTCGATCTCCTCGTCGAACAGATCGATGCGCAGCGGCACCGAGCTCCCCATGGGGAACACATCGAGGAGTGAGCCGCGCACCGCGAACTCCCCGGGGCTCACCACCTGGCTGACGCTGGCGTAGCCGGCCTCGACCAGTCGCTCGCGGAACGGCTCGAGTGTGAGCGATTGCCCGCGCGTGAGCTCGAAGGCACGGCCCTGCACGTAGTCGCGCGGCGGCAGCCGTTGCATGAGCGTGTCGGCGGCCACGATCAGACACCCCTGGCGGGTGTGCGGCAGCTCGTAAAGCGTCTGCAGCCGCTCGGAGATGATGTCCGGGTGGGGTGAGAACAGGTCGTAGGGCAGCACCTCCCAGTCCGGCAGGCGCAGCAGCGGCAGTGCGCGGTCGGCAAAGAAGCGCAGCTCGGCGGTGAGGCGCTCGAGCTCGCGGGCGCCGTCGGCGACCACCACGTAGAGGCGCGCATCGGCGCGCAACGCCTCGGCGAGCGCCAGCGCCGCCCCGCTGCCGTGCAGCGAGCGCCACGCCACACGCGGCTGCGCGGCGCTCGGCAGCGGCGGATTGAGCAACACGGACATCGCCGCAGCTTACCTAAGGCACGGGCGGCTTGTCGGGCGCTGGCGCTCCTCAGCCCGGACTCAGCTGGATGCGGGTGTCGAGCGGCACACAGAAGATGTCGATCGGATGCGTGCGGCCGCGCAGCTGCAGCGGCGGCAACGGTGTCGCCCCGATGTCGAGGCCGTGTGCATCGAGCGAGCGTTTCAGCGCGCTCGAGAACAGCATCTCGCCGGCCCGCGCCCGCTGGCAGAGCCGCGCGGCGATGTTCACCGTGTCGCCGATGATCGTGTAGTTCATGTAGGCGGCCGAGCCGACATTGCCGGCCACCACGTCGCCCTCGTTGATGCCGATGCCGAGCCCCGCCTCGACCTGATAACGCTCGCGCCAGGAGCGTGCCAGCTCGCCGAAACTCGCCAGCATCTCGCGCGCGGCGCGCACCGCGCGCTCCGGGCTGTCGGGTTGGGCCTGCGGCACGCCGAAGCCGAGCATCAGACAGTCGCCGGCCATGTGGAACACCGTGCCGTCGTGGCGAAAGGTGATCTCGGTGAGCAGCGAGAAGAACTCGTTGAGCAGCGGCACGATGCGCTGCGGGTCGAGCCGCTCGGCGATGCTGGTGAAACCCCGCAGGTCGGCGAACAACACCACCGCATGCGCGCGCGCATCGACCGGCGCGGCGGGCGGCGCCAGCAGCGTGTCGCGCAGCTGCGTGTCCTCGAGGATCTTGTCGGCGACGCGCGGCGAGACATAGCGGCGAAAGGTCTGCCGCAGGAGCTCCTCGCGTCGCCGGATTTCCTCCTCGAGCTGCGCCGCCGCCTGTTTTCTACGAACGCTGTTGGCGCGCAGCAGGGCCTCAATGTGGGCCCTGAGAGGCTCGTCCACCGATTGCATCCCCCGAATTATTCTGTTGTTGCGAGCGTAACATTGGCGCGCCGGCAGGTGCCAGCGCACACACCATAACGGGCGGCGCGCGCGCTGCGCGGCGCTCAGCAGGTCGCGGCGGGTGTCTTAGGCGGCGGGTGCCGGCGCGGCGGGCTCGGGCGCGGCGCCGGTGACCACCGAGTCGATCACGTGATCGTTCTCGAAGAACACCGAGAAGCCGTTGTAGTCCCAGCGCGTGATCGGCGGAGTGTGCGGACTGCCGCCGCCGACCGCCGCGTGACGGGTGGCCGGAGCGCCGAAGCGCTTCTCAACATCACCCATGGTGCTGCCGCGCTTCGGCGTGTCGGTCTGCGACGGGCGCACCTGCACCTGGTCGTCGACCACGACGGTGTCGGCGAGCGCGCTGCCGGCGACTGCACAACCGGCGAGGAGTGCTGCGAGCATTCGTACAGCCATGCGGAGAACCTCCTTCGGTCCCCGGCGACTATAGCACCGGATGCAATCTGTCAAAGCCGGGCGCTGACTTAAGGGCGCCAATCTGTGAACCAGGTCTGAAAAGCGGCCCGTATGTGGTTAAATCGCGACGATGTTCCGGCCGCTGTCGATCTACGTGGGCCTGCGCTATGTACGCGCCAGGTCGCACAAGTTCTTCGTCTCGTTCATCACCTGGGCGTCGCTCGTCGGGGTAGGCGTCGGCGTTGCGGCGCTGATCGTCATCCTCTCGGTGATGAACGGCTTCGAGAGTGAGCTGCGCGAGCGGCTGCTGGCGCTCGGCGCCGACGTGCGCGTCGTGCCGGCCAGCGGCGCTGCCGGCAGTGCGCCCGCTGCGGCGCCCGACTGGAGTGCCGCCGCGCGCATCGCGCGCGGCGTCGCGGGCGTGCGCGACGTGGCGCCGTATGCGGACCTGCAGGCGCTCGCGGTACACGAGCCGGAGATGATGCCGGTGCTGTTGCGCGGCGTCGATCCGCACGCCGACTCGACGGCGCGCGAGATCGGTTCTGCGATCACCCAGGGGCATCTGGCCGACCTCGCGGCCGCTCCGGGGCGCGTGATCGTCGGCGCCGCGATCGCCGAGCGGCTCGGGCTCGCGCCGGGCGAAGCGCTCACGCTGCTCGTGCCGACGATCGGCGCCGACGGTACCCCGGCGCCGAAGCTGCGGCAGTTCATGGTGGCGGCGGTGTTCGAGGTCGGCGAGCCCGACCAGGACTCGACGCTGGTGCTCGCGAGCCTCGACGAGGTGCGCGCGCTCGCCCCGCAGGGCAGCACCGATCAGGGGTTGCGGCTGCGGGTTGCCGACGTGCTCGCGGCCCCGCTGGTCGCGGCGCGGCTGCGCGCGGCGCTGCCGGCGAGCTACGAGGTGCGCGACTGGACGCAGGACAACGCCAACTATTTCCGCGCCACCCGTATCGAGAAGACCATGATGTCGCTCATCCTGCTGCTGATCGTCGCGGTGGCGGCATTCAACATCGTCGCCATGCTGGTCATGGTGGTCACCGACAAGCGCACCGACATCGCGATCCTGCGCACCTTCGGCGCGGCGCCGCACCGGGTGCTCGGCATCTTCCTCACCCAGGGCCTGGTGATCGGCTGGGTCGGAGTCGCGCTTGGCGTGGCGCTCGGACTGCTGCTGGCGCTGCATGTCGAGACCATCGTGCCGTTCCTCGAGCACACCTTCCGCTTCCAGATCCTCGACTCGGACGTCTACTACAGCAGCGTCATCCCCTCCGAGGTGCATGCCGGCAACGTGCTGGTCATCTCGCTGGCCGCGCTCGCGCTCACCGGGCTCGCGACCGTTTACCCGGCATTGCGCGCCGCGCGCATCGCGCCCGCGGAAGCGCTGCGCTACGAGTAGCCGCATGAACTTCCCTTACGAGTGGCTGATCGGCACGCGCTACCTGCGCTCCGCGCACCGGCGTGGCTTCGTGTCGTTCGTCGCCGTGATCTCGGTGTGCGGGCTGACGCTCGGCGTGGCGACGCTGATCGTCGTGCTGTCGGTGATGAACGGCTTCGAGCGCGAGCTGCGCAGCCGCATCCTCGCGGTCACGGCGCACGCCACGCTGTCGGGCCTCTCGGGCTCGCTCGCCGACTGGCGCACGCTGCAGCAGCGCGTGCAGCGCCAGAGCGGCGTGCTCGCCGCCGTGCCGTACGTGGAGAGCCAGGCCATGCTCGCCAACGGCCAGGTGATGACCGGCGCCACCGTACGCGGCGTGCTGCCCGAGGAGGAGCGCCGCGCCACCGGGCTCGCGCAGCGGGTGACCCAGGGGAGCCTGGATGACCTTCGCGACGGCGGCTACGGCATCATCCTCGGCACGGCGCTGGCGCGTGACCTCAGGGTCGCAGTCGGTGACACGGTGGTGGTGATCGCGCCGCAGGGCACCGCCACGCCCACCGGAGTGGTGGCGCGCATGCGCCGCTTCCGGGTGGTGGGGCTGTTTTCCTCCGGCATGTACGAGTTCGACCGCGGGCTGGCGCTCACGCACATGAGCGATGCGGCGCGGCTGTTTCGCCTCGGCGATGCGGTGACCGGGCTGCGGCTGGCGCTCGCCGACCCACTCGCCGCGCCCACGGTGGCGCGGCGCGTGGCGCTGTCGCTCGGCGGCGCCGGGTTCTACGTCAGCGACTGGACTGAGGATCACGCCAATTTCTTCCGCTCCATCGAGATCACCAAGACCATGATGTTCGTGATCCTGTCGATGCTGGTGGGGGTCGCCGCTTTCAACATCGTCGCCACCCTGGTGATGATCGTGAAGGAGAAGCAGAGCGATATCGCCATCCTGCGCACCCTCGGTGCCGGGCCGCGCAACGTGCTCGCCACCTTCGCAGTGCAGGGGGTGATGATCGGACTGGCCGGAACGCTGCTCGGCGCGCTGCTCGGCAAGACGCTCGCCGATCATCTCGAGGCGCTGGTGAGCGGCCTCGAGCGGCTGCTCGGCACGCAGTTCATGGATGCGCGCGTCTATTACATCAGCGACCTGCCGGCCTACGTCGAGGCGCTCGACGTGCTGAAGGTGTGCAGCGTGGCCTTCGTGCTGTGCGCGCTGGCGACCATCTATCCGGCGTGGCGCGCATCGCGCACCGCGCCCGCGGAGGCCCTGCGGCATGAGTGAGCGCGTACTCGAGGCACGCGAGGTGCACAAGAGCTTTCGCCAGGGGCCGGAGCTGCTGCCGGTGCTGAACGGCGTGTCGCTCGCCGTGACGGCCGGCGAGCGCGTGGCGATCGTCGGCGCCTCCGGCTCCGGCAAGACCACGCTGCTGCAGATTCTCGGCGGCCTCGACCGGCCAACGGATGGTGCGGTACTGATTGCGGGCCAGGACATTCATGCGCTCGCCGAGCGTGAGCGCGGCATGCTGCGCAACCATGCGATCGGCTTCGTCTACCAGTTCCACCACCTGCTGCCGGAGTTCTCGGCGCTGGAGAATGTGGCGATGCCGCTGCTGGTGCGGCGCACCGCGGTGGCGGAGGCGCGGCGTGCGGCGCGCGCTCTGCTCGAGCGCGTCGGGCTCGGTGCGCGGCTCACGCACCGGCCCCACCAGCTGTCGGGCGGCGAGCGGCAGCGCGCCGCGGTGGCGCGCGCGCTTGTCACGCAGCCGCGGCTCGTGCTGGCTGACGAGCCGACCGGGAATCTCGATGGTGTGAACGCGGAGAGCGTGTTTGCGCTCATGCTCGAGCTCAATCGCGAGCACCGCACGAGTCTCGTGGTGGTGACCCACGATCTGAAGCTCGCGCGGCGCATGGAGCGCATCTACGAGCTCGAAGGCGGCAGCCTCGCGGAGCGTTCTTAAGGGTCGGTGGCCGTGGTGTGGCGGGTGCGGTAGCGGCTCGATACGTGCCAGCGCCACAGCAGCTCGAGTGCCACCCAGCCGAGGAGCCCCGCGATGAGCCCGCACACGGCGCATCCCACCACAAACGGCTGCCACACGGGCAGCAGCCCGTAGCGGAACCACTTCCAGTCGGCGACGAAGCGGAAGTGGTGCGGCGGCACCTGCAGAATGGCGACCCCCACCCGGTAGGCGAAGTAATAGAGCGGCACCAGGCTGAAGGGGTTAGCGACCACCCAGGTGGTGCCATACATCACCGGCAGGTTGATGCGCCAGGTGATCGCCACCAGCAGGGAGAGCAGCAGATGCACCGGCAGCGGCACGAAACAGATGGCGAGCCCCGCGCCGAACGCAGCGGTGACGGCCCGCCGGTGCAGGCTCCACAGCTGCGGGTCCGCGATCCGTTCGCCGCATAGCCGCACAGGCCAGCGATCGCGCAGGGTGTGGGGCTGCGGAACGATCTTTTTGAGTAACGCCCGCGGCATCGCGGCTTTGACTCTACCAGAAGGGGCCGTGGCGGGACTGTGCCGCGGTTCCGGTATGATTGCCGCTGCAACACCGGCCGTGCCGGTTTCTTGGGGTCGTTTGGAATGTGGGAAATAGTACGCGCCGGCGGCCCGATGATGTGGCCGATCATCCTGTGCTCGATCGTCGCTGCGGCCATCATTCTCGAGCGGCTGTGGACGCTGCAGGACAAGCGGGTGCTGCCGCGCGAGCTGCCGCAGCGGGTCTGGCAGCTGATCGAGGCGAATCAGGTCACTGACAAGGTGATCGCCGGGCTCGAGCAGAATTCGCCCCTCGGCCGGCTGCTCGCCACCGGGCTCGCCAACCGCCACCGGCCGCGCGAGATCCTCATGGAGCGCCTCGAGGACACCGGGCGTCACGTGGTGCACGAGCTCGAGCGCTTCATCAACACCCTCGGCACGATCGCGGGCGTGTCGCCGCTGCTCGGACTGCTTGGCACCGTGACCGGCATCATCCGCTCCTTCAACGCCATCGAGGCGGGCGGCATGGGCGATCCGCGCGCGCTTTCGGGTGGCATTGCCGAGGCGCTGATCTGCACCGTCGCCGGCCTGTGTGTCGCCATTCCGGCGCTCATCTTCTACCGCTACCTGCGCGGCCGCGTGGAGGGGATCGTGGTGGAGATGGAGAAGCAGGCGATCCGCATGGCGGATGCACTCGAGGCGGCGCGCCAGCGCGGCTCGCCGGCCGCCGCCGCGTGACACGCCCACCCGGAGCGTAAGCCGTGAACGTCAGACCGAGGCGTGGACTTGAGGACCCGGAGATCAACGTCGTCTCGCTGATCGACGTGGTGCTGCTGCTGGTGGTGTTCTTCATTCTCTCCAGCCGGTTCACCGACGAGGGACGA
This sequence comes from Steroidobacteraceae bacterium, assembly GCA_035568235.1. Taxonomy (GTDB): domain Bacteria; phylum Pseudomonadota; class Gammaproteobacteria; order Steroidobacterales; family Steroidobacteraceae; genus 13-2-20CM-66-19. The sequence continues at coordinate 60,408 of DATMOK010000012.1, forward strand.
TTGCGGGTGCATCTGCCGCACGCCAGCGCAGTGCCGCTCGAGCATGTCGGCGGCGAGCCGCTCATCATCAGCGTCACACAGGCCGGTGGCTATCTGGTCAACCAGCACGAGCTCATCAACTCGAGCCCGGAGACGCTGCGCGCGGCGCTTCTCAAGGAGGCGGGCGCCAACCGCTCGATGCCGGTCACCCTGCGTGCCGATGCGCGCGCCACCCACCAGTCCGTCATTACTGCCATGGACGTGCTTGGACGCCTCGGCTTCGCCGAGATCAACGTCGCCACCGTCAAGGAAGCGCCGGCGGACAAGCCTTGAACGACGCGCGCTCCCGGACCGACCCGCGCGGCGCACGGTCACCGCTGCCGGACGGCGACGGCCTGACCACCTACCGGCGGCTGTTCGGCTACGTGCGCCCGCACCGCCTGCCCTTCGCAGTCGGGCTGCTGGGGGCGATCGTGTACGCCGCGACGCAGACCAGTTTTTCGCTGCTCGCCAAGCTGTTCGGCGATGCGACCCTCGCGGCACATGATCCGCGCTCGATCGTCTGGGTGCCGCTGGCCGTGGTCGGCCTGTTCCTGCTGCGCGGCGTCGGCGATTTCACCCAGACCTACTTCATGGGATACGTAGGAAGGCGCGTGGTGGCGCGGCTGCGCCACGAGGTGTTCCGGCGCATCCTCGAGCTGCCGATCGGCTACTTCGACCGCAACTCCTCCGCGATGCTGCTGTCGCGGCTCACCTATAACACCGAGCAGGTCGGTCAGGCGACTACCGACTCGGTCGTGGTGATGGTGCGCACCGCACTCACCATCGTCGCCTCGATCGGGCTCGTGCTGTGGTTCAACCTGCGCCTCGGCCTGTTCGCGCTCACCATGGGACCGCTGGTCGCATGGCTCGTGTCGGTGATCAACCGCAAGTTCCGCCGCTACAGCCGCCGTATCCAGGACTCGATGGGCGACGTCACGCGCGTCGCCAAGGAGAGCTTCGAGGCGCCGCGCCTCATCAAGGTATACAACGCCCAGGAGCACCTCGACCGCCAGTTCGATGCGGTCAATGAGCACAACCTGCGCTCCAACATGAAGCTGATCCTCACCAAGGGACTGTCGAATCCGGTGGTGCAGCTGCTGACCGCGGTCGGTATCTCGGTCGTGCTGTCGATCGCGATCGCGGACGCCGTGCATGGGCGCACCTCGATCGGCTCGCTGCTCGGCTTCTTCGCCGCCCTCGTCAGCATCGCGCAGCCGCTGCGCGACCTGGTCGGGGTGGCAGGTCCGCTGCAGCAGGGGATCGCGGCCGGCCAGAGCCTGTTCGAGCTGCTCGACGAGCCGGCCGAGTCGCAGGGTGGGACGTTCCGCACCCCACGGGTACGCGGCGCGGTGCGCTTCGAGCACGTCTCCTTCGCCTACCCGGGGAGCGCGGCGCCGGCGGACGGCGACGCGGGGCTGCCGCGCCGGCCAGCGGCGCTCAGCGACGTGTCGCTCGAGATCGCCGCCGGCGAGCGCCTGGCGATCGTCGGCCGCTCGGGCAGTGGCAAGTCGACGCTGGTAAACCTGCTGCCGCGTTTCTACGACGTGCGCGAGGGCGCCGTGCGCGTCGACGGCCGCGACGTCCGCGAGTACGAGCTGCGCAACCTCCGCGAGCAGATCGCGGTCGTCAGCCAGGACGTGGTGCTGTTCGATGACACCATCCGCAACAACATCGCCTTCGGGCGTGAGGTGGCGGATGCAGCCGTGGAGCGCGCAGCGCAGGCGGCCCATATCCTCGAGTTCGTGCGCGATCAGCCGCCGGGCCTCAACGCGCTGGTGGGCGACCGCGGCATGCTGCTCTCGGGCGGCCAGCGCCAGCGCATCGCGATCGCGCGCGCGCTGCTCAAGGACGCGCCGATCCTGATCCTCGATGAGGCGACCTCGGCCCTCGACACCGAATCCGAGCGCCACATCCAGGCGGCGCTCTTGGAGCTGCTGAGCAACCGCACGACGCTGGTCATCGCGCACCGCCTGTCGACGGTCGAGCGGGCCGACCGCATCATCGTGCTCGATGGCGGCGCGATCGTGGAGCAGGGCACACACGCGCAGCTCATCGCCCGCGGCGGCCTGTACGCACAGCTGCACCGGCTGCAGTTCTCCGACTGACGGGACGCGTGATGCCGGGACGCCTCGAGCGGCTGTGGTACGCGGAGAGCCCGGGCCGCTCGCTGCTCGCGCCGCTCGCCTGGGCGTACGGCGCACTGAGTGCCGCGCGCCGCCGCGCCTACCGCTCAAGCCTGTTGCGGCCGCGCGCGCTGGCACGCCCGGTGGTGGTGGTGGGCAACCTCACGGTGGGCGGTACCGGCAAGACGCCGCTCACCATTCACCTGGCGCGTGAGCTCAGCGCCGCGCATCTGAAGGTCGGCATCGTGTCGCGCGGCTACGGGCGTCACGGGGCCGGGGCGCGCAGCGTGCAGCCGGACTCCGACTGGCGCGACGTGGGTGATGAGCCGCTGATCCTCGCGCGGCGCACCGGCTGTCCGACGTTGGTGGCTGCCGATCGTGTGGCGGCGGCGCGCACGCTCATCGCCCGCGGCGCGGACGTCATCCTCGCAGACGACGGGCTGCAGCATCTGCGCCTGCCGCGTGACTGCGGGATCGTCGTCATCGACGGCAGCCGCGGCTTTGGCAACGGCCGGCTGCTGCCGGCAGGTCCGCTGCGCGAGCCGCCCGCGGCGCTGGCGCGGGCCGACCTCGTGGTGGTCAATGGCGAACCGACCCACGCCTCGCTCGCCGCGGCGCCGCTGCCGGCGCAGCTGCTGCGTATGCGGCTCGTCACGGAGCCTGCGGTACGCCTCGATGGCCGTGGCGTGCCGTGCGAGCTCAGCGCCTTTCGCGGCCGGCGCGTGCACGCGGTGGCCGGCATAGGCAATCCGCAGCGCTTCTTCAGCGAGCTCGCGGCGCACGGCATCGAGGTGCTCGCCCACCCGTTCCCCGACCATCATCCTTTCACGGCGCGCGAGCTCGCCTTTGGCGACGAGCTGCCGGTGCTGATGACCGAGAAGGATGCCGTAAAATGCACGCCATTCGCCCACGCCCGGCTATGGTGCGTGCCGGTAAGCGCGGCCTTCAGCGAGCCCGATGGCCGCGCGCTGCGCGCCGGGGTCCTCGAGAGGGTGCTCGGCCGGACGCGCCCTGCTGCAGGAGGTTAGAGCTGCCGATGGATGCCCGAATGCTGGAGATCCTGGTTTGTCCCGTGTGCAAGGGAACACTCAAGTACCAGCGCGAGGCGCAGGTACTGGTGTGCCGCATGGACCGCCTTGCGTACCCGATCCGCGACGGTGTACCGGTGATGCTGGAGGAGGAGGCCCGCCAGCTGCTCGCCGACGACCCGCTGCTCGAGCGCTGAACGGCCGGCATGTTCCGCGTGGTCATTCCTGCCCGCTACGCCTCCGTCCGGCTGCCCGGCAAGGCGCTGCGCCTGATCGCCGGCAAGCCGATGGTGCAATGGGTGTACGAGCGCGCGAGCGCCGCGGGCGCCAGCGAGGTGCTGATCGCCACCGACGATGCGCGCATCGAGACGGCCGCGGGTGCTTTCGGCGCCCCGGCGGTGATGACCGCCGCACACCACGCTTCGGGAACCGATCGCATCGCGGAAATTGCCCGCAGCCGCGGCTGGCTGGCGGAGGAGATCGTCGTCAACCTGCAGGGCGATGAGCCGCTGATGCCGGCGGCGCTCATCGGCCAGGTGGCCGCGGTGCTCGGATCAGACGCCGCCGCCGACATGGCGACGCTCGCCGCACCGATCGGCTCGGTCGCCGAGCTCCTCGATGCGAACGTCGTGAAGGTAGTGGTCGATGCGCGCGGGCACGCGCTGTACTTCAGTCGCGCGCCGATTCCCTGGAACCGCGCGGCAGCAGGGGCGGATCTCATGAGCCAGACGGACGCGGGCGGTGCGCAGCGCCACGTCGGTATTTACGCCTATCGGGTGGCCTCGCTCCTGCGGCTCGCATCTCTCGCTCCGTCCGAGCTCGAGACGCGCGAGAAGCTCGAGCAGCTGCGGGCGCTGGAGAATGGCTTCGCGATCCGGGTCGCGGTCGCCTGCGAGTCGCCGGGACCCGACGTGAACACGCCTCAGGACCTCGAGCGCGTTGCCGAGCAGATCGCGGTGCGCACCCGTTGAGAGTTACACTCCATTAATCAGGGCTGAACGGCGCGACTTGTGAGGCAGCTTAACAATTGCTCACACGCGGGACGCCGGAACTAAGGCTTGCAACGCGGCGTCCAAGATAGCGGTGGGACGCGGCTCTTGAGTGTCAACGGCGCGCCCGCATTTAGCGTTGGGTGAGGAGCACTTCCTCTTAGGATTATGGGAACACTGATCATGCAGCCAATCCGCAAGTTTCCGCGCGCTACGGCGCAGCTCATCGCCGTGGTCGCGCTCGTGACGGCCCTCGCCGGCTGCGTGGAGGCACCGCCTCCGCGGCCAGTGTACGAGGCCCCGCCGCCGGCGCCGCCGCCAGTGGTACAGGTCTATGCCTACCCGCTGCACGGCCAGACGGCCGAGCAACAGGACCGGGATCGCTACGAATGCAGCACCTGGGCGACGCAGCAGACCGGATTTGATCCGAGCGCACCGGGGGTTCCGCCGCACGATCGTGTGCAGGTGGTCTCGGCGGGACCGCCGCCCGGGACTAACACAGCGATCGGCGCGGTCGCGGGCGCCGTCCTCGGTGCGGTGATCGCACCGCGCTGGCAGGCCGCGCCGGCGGCGCTCGCCGGAGCGGTTGTCGGCGGCGCGATCGGCAGCACGGCGGATGCCGCCAACGCGCAGGCGACACGCCAGGTAGTCGTCACCGACCGGCGTGCCGTGGCCGCACAGGAGCAGCAGGCGGCGAATTACCGGCGCGCCATCGGCGCGTGTCTCGATGCGCGCGGCTACAGCGTGAAGTGAGCTGCGCAGCGCAGCCCGAGGCAAGATCATGAAGCAGACGTTCGTTCGCGTGGCGGCCTGTGCCGCCCTCATCGCAGCCGGAATGCTGGCGCTCCCGGGCGCGCAGGCACAGGACCGCGGCTTCCGTCCGGGGGGGCGCGCCCCGGAGCACATGGATCCGCGCTTCGCCCATAACCATTACTACCCAAACCGTGGCGCCTATATCGGCGCGCTTCCGGGGCGGCCGTTCATCGTCAATCGCCCGGGCGGACGCTTCTTCTACTCGGGAGGCGTCTGGTACGCCCCCTACGGGCCGCGTTTCGTGGTCGTGGCGGCGCCGCTCGGCGTGTTCGTGCCGGTGCTGCCGCCTTACTACACCACGGTATGGTTCGGTGGCATGCCGTATTACTACGCCAACGACACCTACTACACGTGGGATGCGGGGCAGAACGGCTACGTGACCGTCGATCCGCCGGGGACCGAGCAGAGCGCCAGCACCGAGGCGCCGCAGCCGCCACCGCCGCAGGGCGACGATCTGTACGTCTATCCGCAGCAGGGTCAGAGCGCCGAGCAGCAGGCGAATGATAAGTACGAGTGCCACAAGTGGTCCGCGTCGCAGAGCGGCTTCGATCCGACCCAGTCCTCGGGTGGCGTGCCGCCGGATCAGCTCAATTCCAAACGCGCCGACTACCAGCGCGCGATGCGCGCCTGCCTCGAGGGGCGCGGCTACAGCGCCCGCTGACGGTCAGCGGCGCAGGCCATCGATAAGGCGCCGCCTGCGGGCGGCGCTTTCGCGAGCGCAGCTCACGCTGCCTCCCGCCTCAGTCAAGCCACGGCGTTTGGCTTGCTCGCGGGTGCCGGGGACTCGGATCCCCACGCCTGAATCAACTTCGCCTCGCAGAGTTTCACAGAATTCCTGCATCAACAGGGAGATACGAGTCGCAGCTCCTGCAGGGACTTCGCAATCGAGTCGAGAGAGCGAGCATCGAGTGCGTCACGCGGCGAGCGGGCTCCGCAATGTATCCCCTGAGGCAAACCACTATGTTCGTTAGCGTACGGAATGTTGCCTCTGGGCGGTGCAGCTTACGCTCTGTGCGATGGGGACTGTGACGATCGTCCGGACTTTCCTGACGAACCGATCTTTGGGAGGGTCAATGGGCAACGCAGCGGTATCGACGAACGGGACCGGGACTGGCGCGCCCGATACGAACCGGCCAGCACGCGCGAATTTTGCCTTCGAGGGAAGGCCCGATGATCTCATTGCGCCGCATCCCAAGCAGCGCTTCCTGGTCTTCAGACACAGGACTACCCAGCTGATCGACGACGGTAATGCGTCGCTTGAGGCGCTTGAAATCGAACAGGCCACAGCGACGCGGTTGGAAATGGAAGATCTGGTAGCCGCCAACCGTCGCAAGGATGAGTTTCTGGGAGTGCTCGGCCATGAACTGCGCAGTCCGCTTGCCGCGATACAGAACGCGATCCATATCTTGAGCAGCCAGACCGCGGAGACCCCCACGCGGCACAGGACGCATGCGCTGATCCAGCGGCAGGTGTGCCAAATGGGGAAGCTGATCGACGACCTCGTGGATGTCTCACGAATCATCAACGGGCAGCTGCGCGTCTGGTGTGAACGGATAGATTTGTGCGCTGTCCTCAGCAACGCAATCGAGACGCTCGAGTCGGACATCAATGAACGTAATCACCGGCTCACCGTTGCGCTGCCAGCCGCGCCCATTTGGCTGCACGCCGATCCCTGCCGTCTGGAGCAGGTGTTCGTGAACCTGCTTGCCAACGCCTCGAAATATACGGACGCGGGCGGCGAGCTGGGCGTATACCTGCAGACGCAGGAGGGTCAAGTTACCGTACGTATCCAGGACTCCGGGATTGGCATCGCCCCTGAGGTCTTGCCGCACATATTCGATTTGTTCAAGCAGGCGGACGAAGCGTCTCTGCGCTCGAAATCGGGGCTCGGCATTGGCCTGGCACTGGTGCGCAATCTGGTTGAGCTGCACGGCGGCAGCGTCGCGGCGACGAGCGGCGGACGAGGGCAGGGGAGCGAGTTTACCGTTCGGCTGCCAAGGTGAACGACGCCAGCGATGACTTGCCCGAGCCGCAGACGTCAAGTCTTATTGAGGCAGCGGGCGCAGAAGACGAGCGCTTTCCCTTTTCACCGCCGCGTAACACTCGCAACACAGCTCCTCCAGCCTTGGCCGATCCAGCAACGTGATGTGCCCGCGGCTGTAGCGGATCACACCGAGCTGGTAATCGTTCCCGACACCTGATATCGCAATTTGCGGTATCGAACCTGCGTGCTCGGCCCGCGAGAGGCGCAACATGAAGTCCTCTGGAAACCGCTCAGCGTTTCGCTTGACGGCTTCATTGAGGCGTCCGGTACTCACGCCCATTTTGGCGCTCCGGGAATGTATCCGGGATGCACCTTGGTGCGTCAAGGTAGTGGACAGCTTGAGATGCGTCTAGACACAATGAGACACGCAATCATCAAGTTGTATTCGTAAGTGCCGACGTGAGAATCCTGTTCGTCTGTCTCGGCAACATCTGCCGCTCGCCAACCGCGGAGGGCGTGTTGCGCGTACTCGCGGCCCGCGAAGCCCCGGAGCTTGTCATCGAGGTCGACTCCGCCGGTACTGCCGGCTATCACGTCGGCCAGCCTCCCGATCCGCGCACTCGCGCAGCTGCGGCGCGTCGCGGCTATGATCTCGGCGCATTGCGGGCGCGCATCGTCGAGCCCGAGGACTTCGAGCACTTCGACCTGATCCTCGCCATGGATCACGACAACCTCGAGGTGCTGCGACGCCGCGCGCCGCATCAGGCGCGCGAACGGCTGCGACTGTTCCTCGAGTTCGCTCCCGAGGGCGTAGCCGAGGAAGTGCCCGACCCGTACTACGGCGGGCCCAACGGCTTCGAGGAAGTGCTGGATCTGGTCGAGTCGGCGAGCCGCGGCCTGTTGGCGCATCTGCGCCGCCAGCCGCGCGCCGCCTAGAGCCCGCCGCGGCCTACTCCTCGGAGCCCCTGGTGGGCGCGTCCTTGACGGGAGCCGAGGTCCACACGACGTACGGCTTGGCAGAGCCTGCTTCCGGCTTCGGTGTGGGCTCGAAGTGCGCGACTGGCGCCGGCTCATGCGTGCCGGAGGGCTCGCGCGGCGCGGAGTGAAATTCGCGTACCGGCGGTGCTGATTCCGGCGCCTCGCGCGGCCGATCCAACGGCACGGCTTCTGCTGCCGCCGGTCTCTCGGCGCCGGCAGCACCCTCGTGGGAGCCGTTACCGGGACCCGGCGGCGTCAGGCCAGCCGTGCCCGGAGCTTCCGCCTGACTCACGCCCTCGCGCATGCCACCCCCGCCGCCACCACGGCGTCCTCGGCGGCGGCCGCGACGCCCGCGGCCGCCGCCGCGCTCACCACGGTCTGCCCGCACCTCACCGCCGGCGGGCGCCGCCCCGCCAGACGCCGACGGCTCGGCCGCGGGGCGCTCACCACCCTGACGGCTCTCTGCGCTGCGATCACGGTCTGGGCTGCGATCACGGTCGCGATTGCGATCACGATCACGGTCGCGCATCTCGCGGCCGTCGCGACTGCGACCACGGTCCCGGTCGCGACCATCGCCGCGCTCGCGCCGCGCACTCTCGGGGCGCCGTGAGTGGTGCGTGTGCTCGCGACGTGGGTCGCGACGCTGCCCATCATCCCGCCGGGCGCCGCCGCCTGCCGGTGCAGAGGGCGATGACTGTGCCTCGGGGGTCACGGCGGGCTCGCCGGCCAGCAGCCGCTTGAAGCGCGACCAGAAGCCCTCGTGCGCGGGCGCCGGGGTGCCCTGGTCGTGCGCACGGGCCGCCGCAGGTGCCGGTGCGGCCGGCGCCATCGGTGCCGCAGTTGCGGGCAGGAGCGTTGCGACCGCCGGTGCCTCGGGCTGCGGCTTCTTGTCCTGCGCCAGGCCGGGCTCCACGACCTCAGGCGCCGTCGGCATGAGATAGGTGGCCTGCTTGTTCTCCGGGAGCTCGGTCTCGTCGTCGCGAACGCGACGGATCGCATACTCGGGCGTCTGGATGTTCTCGTTCGGCACGATGATGAGCTCGGCCGAGCTCTTGTCCTCGAGCGTGCGCAGCCATTCGCGCTTCTCGTTGATCAGGTAGGTTGCCACCGCCACCGGTACCTGCGCGATGACGCGCGTGGTGCGGTCCTTGCGCAGCTCCTCGCCGATCAGGCGCAGCACCGCGAGCGCCATCGATTCGACGCTGCGGATGCTGCCGATGCCGACACAGCGCGGGCAGACGATATGACTCGACTCGCCGAGCGAGGGGCGCAGGCGCTGGCGCGACATCTCCAGCAGACCGAACCGCGACAGCCGGCCGATCTGGATCCGGGCGCGGTCCATCTTCATGGCATCCCGCAGCCGGTCCTCGACGTCGCGCTGGTTCTTGCTCGACTCCATATCGATGAAGTCGATGACGATCAGGCCGCCGATGTCACGGATACGCAGCTGGCGCGCGATCTCCTCCGCCGCCTCGAGGTTGGTGTTGGTGGCGGTCGTCTCGATGTCGCTGCCGCGGGTCGCGCGCGCGGAGTTGATGTCGATCGAAACCAGCGCCTCGGTGTAGTCGATGACGATGCTGCCGCCTGAAGGCAGCTGTACCTTGTGCGCGTACGCCGACTCGATCTGGCTCTCGATCTGGAAGCGCGTGAAGAGCGGGATGTCGTCGGTGTAGAGCTTGAGGCGCCGCTGCGCCTCTGCCGGCATGAAGCGCTGCATGTACTCCTGCGCCTTCTCGAAGGCCGGCTGGCTGTCGACCAGCAGCTCGCCGACGTCGTCCGACAGGTAATCGCGCATGGCGCGCGTGACCGCATCGCTCTCGCGGAACACCAGGAACGGCGCTGCCCGGTCCTTGACGGCGGCGGCGATCTGCTCCCACTGCACCTTGAGGTTATCGAGGTCCCACTGCAGCTCCTCGACTGAGCGGCCGACCCCGGCGGTGCGCACGATGGCGCCCATGCCGTCGGGAATCTGCAGCTGATTCATGACCTCGCGCATCTGGTCACGGTCTTCGCCCTCGATGCGGCGCGATACGCCGCCGGCGCGCGGATTGTTCGGCATCAGGACCAGAAAGCGCCCGGCGAGGCTGATGAAGGTGGTGAGGGCGGCACCCTTGGTACCGCGCTCATCCTTCTCGACCTGGACCGTGACCTCCTGGCCCTCGGAGAGCAGCTCGCGGATGTTCATGCGGCCGCCCTGCGGCTGCTGGCGGAAGTAGTCCTTCGAGACCTCCTTCAGCGGCAGGAATCCATGGCGCTGGGCGCCGTAGTCGACGAAGCAGGCCTCGAGCGAGGGCTCGATGCGGGAGATCCGGGCCTTGTAGATATTGGCTTTTTTCTGCTCGCGGGAAGGTAACTCGATGCTCAGGTCAAACAGCTTCTGTCCATCAACCAGAGCGACGCGCAACTCCTCTTCCTGAGTTGCATTCACTAGCATTCTCTTCATGTGCCCCACTTGTGCGTTGAGGGGCCGGCAAGCAGACGACGGGAGGCCGCGACTTGATAAGTCCGCGGCAGCGAAGTTTTCCAGCAACTGACAAGGGAGTACGACTCTCGTTGTTCACGTTATTGCCGCCGTCGCGAGGAGGCGGTCTGGATGAAACCTTCGGTGAACTCAACCGACGGCACCGACTGCGGAAGTTCTCGATGCGAGAGTCTCGACGCAGGTGGCGCGATCTTGTCGGCCCAATGCGATGGCCTCGATTTAAGGAGGTCCAACTAAAGAGGCTCGGCGGCTCAACGCCAGCCAAGCCATTGGCGCGTCCGCTTCGCGGACGACGGGCGAGAGTATACTCGACAGACCGTTGTAGAAACAATGCCTTACGTTGAGGATCCCTTGTCGGAGCCCGAAGCACCCGAAATCCGCAGCCCGGTGCAGCACGTGGAAGTCACCGCGGAGGAGGCCGGCCAGAGGCTCGACAACTTCGTCCAAAAACGCCTCGGCGACGTCCCGCGCAGCCGCATCTTCCGTGTGATCCGCAAGGGTGAGGTGCGGGTCAACGGTCGTCGTGCAGGGCCTGAGACGCGCCTCAAGGCCCAGGACCGCATCCGCCTGCCGCCCGTGCGGGTACTGCCGCGCGCAGAGCCCGGACGGCCCGCGCCGGATCTGCTCGCCCGGATCCAGGGCGCGGTGATTCACGAGGACAAGAGGCTCCTGGTGCTCGACAAGCCCGCCGGGATCGCCGTGCACGGCGGCAGCGGGGTGAGCTCGGGTGTCATCGAGGCGCTGCGGGCGCTGCGGCCGCAGGAGTCGCTCGAGCTCGTCCACCGACTCGATCGGGACACCAGCGGCTGCCTGCTAGTGGCGCGCGATGCGGCGACGCTGCGCGCGCTACACGCGCTGCTGCGCGAGGCGGGCTTTGAGAAACGCTATCTGGCACTGCTTAAGGGGCACTGGCAGCTCGGCGACAAGCGCATCGATGTGCCGCTGCGCACCGATACGCGCGTCGGAGGCGAGCGCACGGTGCGGGCCGATGCCTCGGGTAAGCCTTCGGTCAGCCACTTCCGTCCGGTGCAGTTCTTCGGCAGGACGGCCACGCTGGTCGAGGTCAGGCTCGATACCGGGCGCACACACCAGATCCGGGTGCACGCGGCGCACGCCGGGCACCCGGTGGCCGGGGACGAGAAGTATGGCGATGAGGGCTTCAACGCGAGCCTGCGGGCTCTTGGCCTGACACGCATGTTCCTGCATGCCTCGAGCCTGAGCTTCACCTGGCCGCAGGGCGGGACGTTCAGCGTCAACGCGCCGCTCCCGCCGGACCTCAAAGCGGTGCTCGAGCGGCTGGCGGCTGAGCCCCGTCCTCAGGCTAAGGCAGCGCGTAGCCCGCCTCGCGCAGTGCGCCGGCAAGCCAGATGAGCGGCAGCCCGATGAGCGCGGTCGGATCCTGGCTCTCGATGCACTCGAAAAGTGCGATCCCGGAAGCTTCCGCCTTGAACCCACCGGCGCAGTCGAACGCCGGCTCACGCTCAACGTACCGCCCGATCTCCTCGGCACTCAGCGTGCGGAACACCACCGTAGTCGTGTCGACGTGCGCGGCGTGCAGCGCAGGATCGGCGCGCAGCAGCACGCAGGCCGTGTAGAAATGCGCGGCTCGCCCGGAAAGGAGGCTGAGCTGCGCGCGAGCGCGCTCGGCATCGCCCGGCTTGTCGAGAAGCTCAGTGCCGACGCAGGCAACCTGATCGGCGCCTATCACGAGTGCCCCGCCGGACTTAAGGCTCACGGCCTGTGCCTTTTCAGTCGCAAGCCTGAGCGCCCGATCGGCGGGCGATTCGCCCCGGCGGTGCTCCTCGGGGACGCCCGGTGGGACGCACTCGAACTGCACGCCGAGCCGGGCGAGCAGCTCGCGGCGGTAGCGGGAGGTGGAGGCGAGGATCAGTCGTGCCACGAAGATGCTGAGGCGCGTGAATCGCCTTCAAGAAACAAAGGCTTAGACCAAAATCTGGCTTTGACTTGGGAGGACTCGCTACCTATTATACGCGCCCCATGTCGGAGCCGTGGTCGAGGCCTCTCGACGTCGACCAGCTGGCTGACGGCGAAGCCGATATCGAGTTTGCCGTTGCGCTCTCTGAGCTGCCCGCAATGCCTGCGGGTGTCGCGGGGAGCGTCGCGGGACGCGCGCGCTTCAGGCGCTCGCAGGGTCTCGCGGTAGCGGAGCTCACGGTGCACGGCACGGCGACGCTCGAGTGCCAGCGATGCATGCAACCGCTGACCGTGCCGCTCGACTCGGAGGTCAAAGTTGCGCTGCTCGCAACCGAATCCGATGTCGCCCGGGTGCCGGCGGAGTTCGAGCCGGTGCTCGCCCCGGGGGGTCGCACCAGTATCGGCGAGCTCATCAAGGAGGAGCTGCTGTTGAGTCTGCCCATCGTGCCCCTGCACGGCGGCGGCGAGCCGTGTGCGGTGGCGGCAACGGCGCAGCAGGGGGCTCGCGCGGAGCGCGCGCCCGAGACGCACAAGCCGTTCGCCCGGCTTGCGGAGCTGATGAAGCGTTAGAGTGAATAGAATCAGGAGCTGACCCAATGGCTGTTCAAAAGAGCCGCAAGACGCCCTCGGCGCGCGGCATGCACCGCTCGCACGACGGGCTGGCGAAGCCGGCGCTGTCGACCGACCCGCAGTCGGGAGAGACTCATCTGCGCCATCGCATCACGCCCGACGGCTTCTATCGGGGCAAGCGTGTGATCGAGAAGCCGGCAGACGACGACAACAAGGAATAGTCGGCCCTCGCCGCACCGCACTGCGGGGACTGCGTGCTGCCGATCGCGATCGACGTAATGAGCGGCGATCATGAGCCGCGCGAGTACGTGGCGGGGGCGCTGCGCGCGCTCGCCGAGGATCCGCAGCTGCGTGTCACGCTAGTGGGCGAGCCGCGACTGATCGAGACGTTGCTCGGACAGCAACCGGCCGCGTTACGCGAGCGCCTCACGCTCGCTCCCGCCTCGCAGGTGGTGACCATGGAGGAGAAGCCGCGTGAGGCGATCCGCCACAAGAAGGATTCCTCGATGCGCGTCGCGATCGATCTGGTGCGCGACGGGGCGGCGAGTGCCTGCGTGAGCGCCGGCAATACCGGCGCGCTGACGGCGATCGCGCATTTCGTGCTGAAGACAATCGAGGGCGTCGAGCGTGCCGCCATCGTCTCCGCGATCCCCTCCGCGCACGGCCATACCCACATGCTCGATCTCGGCGCCAATACCAAGGCGACGCCGGAGCAGCTGCGGCAGTTTGCCGCGATGGGCGCCATCATCGCCCGCGATGTCTACGGCGTGCCGACGCCGCGCATCGGGCTGCTCAACATCGGCGAAGAGGACATGAAGGGGCATGAGCTGGTGCAGGCCGCCCATCAGCTGGTCGCGGCCAGCGGCCTCAACTACGTGGGCTTCGTCGAAGGCGATGACATCTTCTCCGGCGACGTGGACGTCGTGGTGACGGATGGTTTCACGGGCAACGTCGCGCTGAAGACCATGGAGGGCGTCGCCGGTCTGATCGCCGACCGGCTGCGGCTCGAGTTCCAGGCCTCGTTCCTCGATCGCCTCGCCGGTATCATCGCCCGACCGGTACTGCGCCGGGCGGCAGCCGGTCTCGATCCGCGCCGCTACAACGGTGCCTGCATGGTTGGGCTCACCGGGATCGTGGTAAAAAGCCACGGTCGCGCCGATGGCGTCGCCTTCGCGCGCGCGATCGGCACGGCGGCGCTCGCGGCGCGCAGCAAACTCACCGACCGCATAGCACACGCGCTGCAGGCGCAGGGGACCCACGCTTGATCCATTCGCGCATCGCCGGCACCGGCTCGCATCTGCCCGCGAAGGTGCTCACCAATTTCGACCTGGAGAAGATGGTCGATACGAGCGATGAGTGGATTCGTACCCGCACCGGCATCGAACGCCGTCACGTGGCCGCAGACGGTGAGACCACCGTCGATCTCGCCGAGATCGCCGCGCGGCGGGCGCTGGAGGCGGCAGGCGTGGCGCCCGCGGATGTCGATTTCATCGCCTTCGGTACCACCACTCCGGATCTGGTGTTCCCCAACTGCGGCGTGCTGCTGCAGGCGCGTCTCGGCTGTCGCGGCGTGCCGGCCTTCAGCGTCGAGACCGCATGCGCCGGCTTCATGTACGCGCTCTCGATCGCCGACAAATACGTACGCTGCGGAGAAGCGAAACGCGCGCTGGTAATCGGCGCGGAGACGCTGTCACGCATCACCGACTGGAGCGACCGCGCGACCGCAGTATTGTTCGCCGACGGCGCCGGCGCCGTGGTGCTCGAGCCGAGCGCCGAGGCCGGCGTGCTCTCGACCCATCTGCACGCGGACGGCGCCTACAAGGACCTGCTGTACTGCGCGGCCGGTGTGTCGCGCGGCTTCGGCGACAAACTGGCGATCGTCATGTCCGGCAACGAGGTCTTCAAGGTCGCAGTCACCAAGCTCGGTGCCGCGGTCGATGAGACGCTCGCGGCCAACGGGCTCGATCGCTCGGCCATCACCTGGCTGGTGCCTCATCAGGCGAACATCCGCATCATCCAGGCCACCGCACGGCGGCTCGACATGCCGATGGAGCGCGTGATCGTCACCGTGCAGGAGCACGGCAACACCTCCGCGGCCTCGGTGCCGCTTGCGCTCGACGTCGCAGTGCGCGACGGCCGTATCCGCCGCGGTGATTTGCTGCTGCTCGAGGCCTTCGGCGGCGGTTTCACCTGGGGCTCGGCACTGGTGCGTTATTAGTTGATTGGGGCGCTGCGCTCGCGGCGCAGCCGGCAGGCGAAAAAAAACGCCGCGCTGCTGCGCGGCGTTGCTTTCAAAAGAAGCTTGAACTTACTTGGAGACTGACCGCTTGAACATGCGGTCGATCTTCTCGTTGGTCGCGTCGCAGCACGACTGGCTGGCATGAGCAGCAGCCAGCGCCTGGTTGGCGGTGCTCTGCGCGCCGCTCGCCGCCTGGCCGGCAGACTGCGCCGCGGCGTTCGCCTGATCGGCACCGCTCTTGGCCGCGGAGATATCGCCCTGCGTCTTGGCCATCTGGGCCTTCAGATCATCGATCTGAGCCTGGATCGGCTTAAGATCCGTGCACGCCGCAAGTCCAACCACCGCTATGACGGCAGCTGCCGCCTTCACAACACTCGCGCTCTTCATAAACGTCCCCTTTTGGGTTGTTGACTTCAGGAGGTCCTGATTAACTAACTGCGAAGCCGGCGCAAGTTACGCCGTCCTACGCCCGGCGGCAACTGCATCAAATTTGTACCGGGAATGCAACTGTCAACAGGGCAGTTGTCTTCGCTTCACGACACAACGGACATTCAGCGTGCGTTCAGCGCACTCGGGAGCACGACAGTCAGCGCGTGCAGCGTGCATGTTTGTGGCGCGATTTCAGGTGCGTAGCTGCGAGTGCTGAGTGAGGCTCTGCGCGCGCCGGCGTTGCGGTCGATAAGCGCAGAGTTGCTTAAGAATTTGTAATCGTGCTGCTCGCGCGTGGTTTGTGCGCCGCTTCTTGGGTGCGCCCGAGTCACTCGAGGTCGTTGGCCGCAGCACCCGAGCGAGGGATACCTGCCGCCGGGGCAAAAAAACCGAAGCGGGGGTTGCGGGAAGGCCGTATCTGGATATAATCACAGTTACTGTATATATAAACAGGCTGGCTCAAGATGTCCGACCTTACCCCTCGCCAGACACAGATCCTGCGCCTCATCCAGCGCTTCATTTCCGAGACCGGCATGCCGCCTACACGGGCTGAGATCGCCGAGGAGCTCGGCTTCCGTTCGGCCAATGCCGCCGAGGAGCATCTGCGCGCCCTGGCCCGCAAGGGGGTCATTGCGCTGGTGCCGGGCACGTCCCGCGGCATTCAGCTGAAGGACACCATCCGGGAGCAGATGGGTCTGCCGCTCATCGGACGCGTCGCTGCCGGCAAGCCAATTTTTTCCGAGGAGAATTTCGAGGCGCGCCTCGCGATCGACCCGGAGGTGTTCCAGCCGCGACCGCACTATCTGCTGAAGGTCACCGGCATGAGCATGAAGGATGTCGGGATCCTCGATGGCGACCTGGTCGCGGTGCATCGCACCGCTGAGGTACGCAGCCGCCAGATCGTGGTGGCGCGCCTGGAGAACGAGGTCACCGTGAAACGCTATCGCCAGGAAGGCTCGGTGGTGTGGCTGCTGCCGGAGAACACCGAGTTCGAGCCGATCAGGGTCGACTTGAAGCAGCAACAGTTGCTCATAGAAGGCATCGTGGTCGGGGTGGTGCGCCGGGGCCGCGCGAGTGGCTTGATGTGACCGCATGCGCTTATGGAGAGCGCTGCGAAGCTTGCTCGGCTGCTCGAGCATCCGTCCATCTGGCGCGGCCGCAGTGCGGCGCGCTTCGAGGTGCTGCCGAGCGGCTTTGCCGCTCTGGATGAGCGGCTGCCGGGCAAGGGCTGGCCGCGCAGCGGGCTGATCGAGATTCTCACCGCGCGTTTCGGCAGCGGTGAGCTCTACCTGGTGTTACCGGCGCTCGCTGCGCTGACGCGCGCTGCGGCGGCACGCTGGTGCGTGTGGGTGGCACCGCCCCTGATGCCGTTCGCCCCGGCGCTCGCCGCCGCAGGCGTAGCCATCGAGCAGCTGGCAGTGGTCGGAGGCGCGCGCCCGCTGTGGGCGTTCGAGCAGGCGCTGGGCTCAGGCGCCTGTGATGTGGCGCTGGCCTGGGTGGGGCGACCGAAGCCGCGCGAGCTGCGCCGCCTGCAACTCGCTGCCGAGCGCGGCCGCACGCTCGGCATTCTGTTTCGTCCGCGCAGCGCCGCCCGGGAAGCTTCCCCGGCGGTGCTGCGTCTCAGCCTTACCTCGCTCGCGGCGCATCTGCGGGTCACCCTGTTGAAGGGCCGCGGCATGGACCGCGGCTCGATCGAGCTGCCGTGGCCAGAAAACCAGCCGCTGCGCTGACACAGCCGCAGCCTGCGGCAGCGACGCCCGAGCCGCGCGGCGCAGCGCTGCTTGCGCTCAGCTCACCGCCGCCCGCAGCCGGTACGGCGGCCGCAGAGCTGTGGGCCGCCATCCATCTGGCCGGAGCCGACCCCGCCGGCCAGCTCGAGCGCCTCGCATTGTGCGCCGGACGGTACACGCCGCGCGTGAGCCTCGAGCCGCCGGACGGAGTGCTGCTCGAGGTGCAGGGGAGCCTGCATTTGTTTTCAGGGCTGACGGGCCTCAGGCACGCGTTGCTCGAGGAGTGCCGGCATCTGGGAATACCGGCGGTGCTGGCGTTTGCGCCCACACCGCTCGCGGCGCTGGTCCTGGCCCGCGCCGGGAAGCCGCTCGCCGTTGCCGACCCGGCACAGCTCACCGGACGGCTCGCATCGCTGCCGCTGGCCACGCTGCGCTGGCCTGAAAAGACCCGCGCGCGGCTCGCGTACTCGGGAGTGCGCACCATCGGCGCGGCGCTGCGCCTGCCGCGGGCCGGCTTTGCACGCCGCTTCGGCAGCGCGCAGCTCGCCATGCTCGATGCGCTCACCGGACGTGCTGCGGACCTGCGGCGTGTGCATCAGCCGCCCGTCCGGTTCCGGCGGCGTCGCGAGCTCACGTGCGAGCTGGAGGATCACGCGACGATTCTCGCCGCCCTCGCACCGCTGTTTGCCGAGCTCGGCCGGTTCCTCACGTCCCGCCAGTGCGGCATCGTCGGGCTCGAATGCCTGCTCACCCACCGGCATGCGCCGCCGACGCGCTGCGCACTCAGGCTCGCGACCCCGGCAGCGGATGCGCAGCATCTGGCGCAGTTGCTGGGCGAGCGCCTGAGCGCGCTCGCACTATCCGAGCCGGTGCGCGGCTGCGAGCTGCGCACCGAGGAGCTGCTGCCGTACCGGCCGGAATGCCCGCATCTGTGGCAGCCGGGTGAGCATGGCGGTGGCGTGGCGGGCGAGGGCAGCGGACTTCTCGAGCGCTTGCGCGCGCGCCTCGGGGAGGAGGCGGTCTACGGCCTCAAGCTCCTCGAGGGCCACCGTCCGGAGAAGGCCTGGAGCAGGACCCCTGCACCGGCTGCCGGCAGCGGCAGCTCTGCCCCCGGCACGGCGCGCCGGATCGCGACCGCACTTCCCGCGTGTGCTGCGCGCCGGCCGCTGTGGCTGCTGCCTGCGCCGCGCTCGCTCCCCATGCGCGATGGCTTGCCGCGGCGGCGCGGACCGTTGCGCCTCATCGGCGAGCCGGAGCGCATCGAGACCGGCTGGTGGGATGGCGAGGAAATCGCGCGCGACTACTACGCCGCGGCGGACAGTCACGGCGTGCTGCTGTGGGTGTTCCGTGAGCGACAGGCGCCGCATGGGTGGTATCTGCACGGCGTGTTCGGGTGAGCAGTTCCAGTGAAGCGGCGCTGCCGCCGTACGCGGAGCTGCACTGCCTGTCGAACTTCACTTTCCTGCGCGGCGCCTCGCATCCGCACGAGCTGGTGGAGCGCGCCGAGGCACTCGGCTACTCAGCGCTCGCCCTCACCGATGAGTGCTCGGTGGCCGGGACGGTGCGTGCGCACATGGCGGCGCGCAATCGCCGCCTGAAGATCATCATCGGCGCCGAGCTGCGCCTGAGGTGCGGGCTGAGGCTGGCGGTGCTCGCCATCGACCGGTACGGCTACGGGCGGCTCTGCCGGCTCATCACGCGGGCGCGGCGCGCCGCGGGCAAGGGCGAGTACACCCTGACGCGCGCCGACCTCGAGGCGGCGCTCCCCGAGAGCTGCTTCGTTCTGTGGCTGCCGCCTGCGCAGCCGGACGCGGGCGATGCCCGCTGGCTCGCCGAGCGTTTTCCGGGGAAGCTGCGAATCGCGGTCGAGCTGCTGCGCGACGGCGAGCACGGTGCGCGGCTTGCGCGGCTCACCGCGCTCGGCGAGCAGCTCGGAGTCGGACTGCTGGCGAGCGGCGACGTGCACATGCACGTCCGCTCGCGCAGGAGGCTGCAGGACGCGCTCACCGCGATCCGACTCAATGTGCCGATCGCCGCCGCCGGCGCGCAGCTCTATGCCAACGGCGAGCGTTACCTGCGCGAGCGCTCGCGTCTCGCGCGGCTCTACCCGCGCGCGCTCCTCGAGGCGAGCGCGGCGCTCGCCGCCCAATGCCACTTCTCGCTCGATGAGCTGCGCTACGAATATCCGCGCGAGATCGTGCCGGCGGGTGAGACGGCGGCCGGCTACCTGCGCCGCCTCACCTACGAGGGGGCGGGGCGGCGCTGGCCGGCCGGCATTCCGGACAGCGATCGGCTCGCCATCGAGCATGAGCTCGCCCTCATCGCCGAGCTCGGCTACGAGCCGTACTTCCTCACCGTCTACGACGTCGTCGCCTACGCGCGCAGCCGCGGGATCCTCTGCCAGGGGCGGGGCTCGGCCGCCAACTCGCGCGTCTGCTATTGCCTGGGCGTGACCTCGGTGGACCCGCAGCGCGGGGCGGCGCTGCTCTTCGAGCGCTTCATCTCCCGCGAGCGCAATGAGCCACCCGACATCGACATCGACTTCGAGCACGAGCGGCGCGAGGAGGTGCTGCAGTACGTCTATAACAAGTATGGCCGCGAGCGCGCGGCGCTCGCCGCCACGGTCATCATGTACCGCTCGCGCAGCGCGCTGCGCGATCTCGGCAAGGTCTTCGGCCTGACGCCGCAAGAGTGCGGGCGGCTGGCATCCGTCATGCAGTGGTGGGACGGCAGCGCGACCATGCCTGAGCGGGTGCGCGCCGCCGGGTTCGACGCCGACAGTGCCTGGCTGAAGCGACTGCTGCCGCTCGCCGCGGAGCTCACGGCCTTTCCGGGCTTTCCGCGCCACCTGTCGCAGCACGTGGGCGGCTTCGTGATCGCGCAGGGGCTGCTCGAGGAGCTGGTGCCGATCGAGAACGCCGCCATGCCCGAGCGCACCGTAGTGCAGTGGGACAAGGACGACCTCAACGACTTGGGTCTTCTCAAGGTGGATCTGCTGGCGCTCGGCATGCTCACCGCGCTGAAGCGCGCGTTTGCGCTGGTCAACGATTACCGCGGCACGCACCACGCGCTCGGCGAGCTGCCGGCCGAAGATGCGCGCGTCTACGACATGGTCTGCCGTGCCGATACCATAGGTGTATTCCAGATCGAGTCGCGCGCGCAGATGGCGATGCTGCCGCGCCTGAAGCCGCGCTGCTACTACGACCTCGTCATCGAGGTCGCGATCGTGCGCCCCGGGCCCATTCAGGGCGACATGGTGCATCCGTATCTGCGGCGCCGCTGCGGCATGGAGCCGATCGACTATCCGGGCGATGAGGTGCGTGCGGTGCTGCATCGCACGCTCGGCGTGCCGCTCTTTCAGGAGCAGGTGATGCAGATCGCGATCGTCGCCGCGGGCTTCTCGCCCGGGGAGGCGGATGCGCTGCGCCGCGCGATGGGCGCCTGGAAGAGGACCGGGGGACTCGATGCCTTTCGCGAGCGATTGCTGACGGGGATGCGTGAGAGGAATTATCCCGATGAGTTTGCGGAGCGCATCTACCGGCAGATGGAGGGGTTCGGTGACTACGGGTTCCCGGAGTGCGTCGTTGGTGACACGCGAGTCGTAAACGCCGACACCGGGCAATGGGTAACGATTGATCAAATCATCGCCGGGGATGTCAAGCTAAGAGCCACGATCGCGTGCGATGACGATCTACGTTTGCGCCGGCGCAGGGTGCTGGCGGTCAAGTCGAGCGGCGTAAAGCCTGTGTGGCGCCTACGGACTGCACTGGGACACAGGATCACGGCAACTGCGGAACACCCTTTCCTGACGATGAGTGGTTGGCGTCAGCTCGGAAAGCTGCGAGTCGGTGACCATCTAGCGGCAGCTCGCTCGCTGCCGGTGGTGGGTCGCCTTCGGTGGCCTCGTTATCAAATCGTGGTCCTTGCGGACCTGATCGCCGAAGGGAATCTATGTCACCCAAGTACATTTTATTTCTATACAACCGCTCTCCGGTACTGCAGGAGCTTTGTAAAGGCCGTTGAACGTTTTCCGAATACCCGAGCGGTAATCGATCGGCACAAGAGTTGCTATGCGGTACGTGTTAAGCGAATCGATCGAAGCCGACTGGCGGGTGCCGTTATGTGGGCGCAAGGGCTGGGTATCCGGGGGCTTGGGGCGAGAGAGAAACATTTGCCGCCCGAGGTATTTACATTATGCGATAGCAATATTGGGTTGCTACTTGCCCGACTTTGGGAAGGTGACGGCGGATTCTCATCGGCAGGGCATGCCTCATACGATACTGCGTCAGACCGACTGGGCTTGGAAGTTCAGTACTTGCTTTTGCGCCTCGGCGTAGTCGCCCGACTGTACCGGCCAATACGTTCATACAGGGGGCGGAAGCTGACACATAACGTAGTTACAGTGACGGGTGAAGAGCCGCTACGTGAGTTTTGGCGGCACATCGGCAGGCGGTTTCTCGATCCGCAAAAGCGCCGACGTTCGAAGGCTTTGGCCATACGCCGGAATGGACGCATGTCGCGCGACATCATTCCTGCGGAAGTCTGTGCGACGATTCGCCGCGAGCGTGAACGGGCCGGACTAACCTGGCTGGAGATCGGCCGCATGAGCGGTCTCGGCATGCGCGAAATCGTCTCACCTACACGAAAGAAGATCGGCTTTCGCCGCTTCGTCATCGAACGCCTTGCTGCTGTCCTGCGGTCGTACGAGTTGCACCGACTCGCAAACTCTGATGTCTACTGGGACAGAGTGGTGGCGGTCGAGAAGCTCGGGCACCAGCCGACCTACGACCTGCAGATAGAGGGTGATCACAGCTTCGTAGCAAACAATCTCGTTGTTCACAATTCACACGCCCTGAGCTTCGCGCTGCTGGTGTACGACTCCGCCTGGCTGAAGTGCTATGAGCCCGCGGCCTTCGCCGCAGCGCTCCTCAACAGCCAGCCGATGGGCTTCTACGCGCCCGCGCAGCTGGTGCGCGATGCGCGCGCCCATGGCGTCGAGGTGCGGCCCGTGGATGTCCGTGCCTCGCTCTGGGACTCGACGCTCGAGCGCCGTGAGGACGGCGAGCCGGCGCTGCGCTTAGGTTTGCGGCTCGTGAAGTCCCTGTCGCAGGCCGGCGCCGAGCGGCTGCTCGCATCACGCGCCGTGCGGCCCTTTGCCGACGTCGCGGAGCTCGCCGCGCGCGCGGGGCTCGATCGCGGCGACCTGGAGGCACTCGCCGCGGGCGGCGCGTTCGCGTCCTTGAGTGGCAACCGGCACCTGGCGTTCTGGGAGGTCGCGGGAGCCGAGCGAGCGCTGCCGCTCGCGGCCGCCGCCGCCCGGGAAGGCGAGGCCACCGGCTTCGCCGAGGGGCGGCCACTGCTGCCGAAGCCTTCCGAGGGCGAGGAGATCTGCGCCGACTATGCCGCGCTCGGGCTCACTCTGGGGCGGCACCCGCTCGCGCTGCTGCGCGAGCGCTTGGGCGCACTCGCAATCCTGCCGGCGGGCGAGCTCGCGCGCACCGCGCATGGCGCTGCGGTGCGCACCGCCGGCATCGTGCTGATGCGCCAGCGCCCCGCCACCGCGGGCGGCGTCACCTTCGTGACCCTCGAGGACGAGAGCGGCCAGGTGAACGTCATCGTCTGGGAGAGCGTCGGGCGCGCGCAGCGCCGCGCGCTCATCGAGTCGCGCCTCCTCGAGGTGCACGGCGAGCTGCAGAGCCAGGACGGGGTCAGGCACCTGATTGCGCGGCGGCTCATCGACCGCAGCGCGCTCCTCGGACAGCTCACCACGCGCTCGCGGGACTTTCACTGAAGGGCCGCTTATAGTCCGCTCAAAATAACCGACGGGCCGGGGACGATATGCGCCGGAAATACTTCGCGTGTCTGCTGGCGGCCGCCTGCGGTCTCGGCAGCGTGATGGCGGCCGAGAGCGACGTCGGGGCCATTCTGGCTCTCCGAGCCGAATCGAATGCGGGCCTTCTGGCTCACGATGTCGACCGGGTTCTGCGCCATAGCACCGATGATTTCATCCTGGTGGGAGGTGTGAGCGGTGGGCACGTCGGCAAGCAGGTGGTCCACGACTATTTCGTCAGGGGCTTCGCCGACCCGAGCCTCGTCACCTACATCCGCACGCCCGACGCGGTCACGATCTCCGACACCGGCGATCGGGCCTTCGAGGCTGGTAAATGGCAGGGAGTCTGGCGCAACGCGAAGGAAGGCTCGGTGATGAGCGGAGAATACTGCGCTCATTGGGTCAAGAAAGACGGCGCCTGGCTGACGCTGGCCGAGCTCTACGTGACCCTGCGCTGCAGCGGACCCGCCTGCGCACCCTGAAGACGCGCTGGCGGATCCCCGGCTCACGCCACCCTGACTGACGCCGCACGCACGGCGCGTCGCGTGTGCGTAGGCGCGCGCTGACATGCTCGCCGCTGTTATGTTGATTGAGCCTCGCGCTATGTTCAGCGGCGCGCGCGACATAACACCAACATGCGAATCCTGCGAACTGCGTCGCAATTTCCGGGCGCCGTGTCACTGTCCCGCGACAGAGATATCCGGTAAACAATGCGGCTGTAGGAAGGGATGCTCCAACACCAAGATCGAACGAGGAGCGATTTCGATGAAGGTGCAACGCTTGCGTTGGCCGGCAGCGGCCGGCGTGGTTACTGGAATACTCACCCTGTTGGCTTTGTCGGGCGGCGACGTCGCGCGCACGGCCGGCCCGTCCGGGCGTGCGTCGCGTATCTACATCGTGCAGGCACGCAGCGCCGATGAGGCGGGCAGGGCGGTCAGGCAGGCCGGCGGCCAGGTGCGCGCCGAGCTGCCGGTGATCCGCGCCGTCAGCGCCGTGCTCGACCAGCGCGAGCTCGGTGCGTTGCAGCGGGCTGCGGTGCCGCTGCTCGAGGTCTACGACGACTCGCAGGTACGGGCGAGCTCCTTGGGCGCGCTGCCGGAAACCTATTATCCGAGCGAGATCGGAGCGCGGCCGCTGCACACCGGCGGTACGGTCGGAACCGGTGTCACCGTAGCGGTGGTCGACTCCGGGCTCTGGAGTCAGCATGGACCGGACCAGAGTGCGCCCGGTCAGGTGGCGAGCCGCATCGTCGCCCAGTATGACGTGCTGGCGGCGAGCTCCCAGCCGGCAGGCGGGCTGCTGTCCGGGGTCACCTCCCTCGCCACGGCCAACAATACCAACGTCAACGACGGCTACGGGCACGGTACGCACGTGGCCTCGATCATCGCCAGCAGTGGTGTCGCGACCACCGGCAATTTCCAGGGCGTGGCGCCGGGCGTGAACCTGGTGGCGGTGCGCGTGCTCGACGCCAACGGCGTCGGCAGCTACTCGAGCGTGATCGCCGGCATCCAGTGGGTGATCGCCCAGAAGGCGCGCTACAACATCCGGGTGCTGAATCTCTCGCTGAGCGCGCCGCCGCACTCGTTCTACTGGCAGGACCCGCTCAACCAGGCGGTGATGGCCGCCTGGAACGCCGGCATCGTCG
>DATMOK010000013.1:0-7773 GCA_035568235.1 Steroidobacteraceae bacterium
GGTGCGGCCGTTCACGTCGTCCGACTTGACGGTCAGCATCTCCTGCAGCGTGTAGGAGGCGCCGTAGGCCTCGAGCGCCCACACCTCCATCTCGCCGAAGCGCTGGCCGCCGAACTGCGCCTTGCCGCCGAGCGGCTGCTGGGTGACCAGGCTGTAGGGCCCGGTCGAGCGCGCGTGCATCTTGTCGTCGACCAGGTGATTGAGCTTCAGCATGTACATGTAGCCGACCGTCACCTGCCGCTCGAAGCGTTCGCCGGTGCGGCCGTCGTACAGGTACGTCTGGCCGTTGAGCGGCAGGTCGGCGAGCTTCAGCATGCGCTTGATCTCCTGCTCGCTGGCGCCGTCGAACACCGGCGTCGCCATCGGCACGCCGCCGGACAGATTCTTCGCCAGCTGCACGAGATCGGTGTCATTCAGCGAGTCGATGTCCTCGCGCTGGCCACCCGTCTCGTTGTAGATCTGCTTGATGAAGCCGCGCAGCTCCGCGGCCGCGGCCTGGGCCTCGATCATCCGCCCGATCTTGAGCCCGACGCCCTTGGCCGCCCAGCCGAGGTGGGTCTCGAGCACCTGGCCGACGTTCATGCGCGAGGGCACGCCGAGCGGGTTCAGCACCACGTCCACCGGTGTGCCGTCCTCGAGGTACGGCATGTCCTCCACCGGCACGATGGTCGAGATGACGCCTTTGTTGCCGTGGCGGCCGGCCATCTTGTCGCCCGGCTGCACGCGGCGCTTCACCGCCAGGTACACCTTGACCATCTTGAGCACGCCCGGCGCGAGGTCATCGCCGGCGGTGATCTTGGCCTTCTTGTCGTCGAGGCGCTTCTCGAACGCCTTGCGCTGCAACTTGAGCCGCTCGGCTGCCTGCTCGAGCTGGCCGTTCGCGTCCTCGTCCTCGAGGCGGATCTCGAACCACTCCTCGCGCGGCACCTGATCGAGGTACTCGGCCGCGATCTTCGTGCCGCTCCGGAGCTTGTGCGGGCCGCCCGCGGCGGCCTGTCCGAGCAGCATGTCGCGCACGCGCTGAAACAGGTCGTCCTCGAGGATGCGCTGCTGATCGGCGAAGTCCTTGCGGACCCGCTCGATCTCGGCCTTCTCGATGGACAGCGCGCGCGAGTCCTTCTCGACGCCGTCGCGCGTGAACACGCGCACGTCGATCACCGTGCCGTCCATGCCGGGCGGCACGCGCAGTCCCGTGTCCTTAACGTCGGAGGCCTTCTCGCCGAAGATCGCCCGCAGCAGCTTCTCCTCGGGAGTGAGCTGCGTCTCGCCCTTGGGCGTCACCTTGCCGACCAGGATGTCGCCAGCCTTCACTTCCGCGCCGATGAAGGCGATGCCCGCCTCATCGAGCTTGGCGAGCGCCGCATCGCCGACGTTGGGGATGTCGGCGGTGATCTCCTCCGGCCCGAGCTTGGTGTCGCGGGCGACGCAGGTGAGCTCCTCGATATGGATGGTCGTGAAGCGGTCTTCCTGCACCACGCGCTCGGAGATGAGGATCGAGTCCTCGAAGTTGAAGCCGTTCCAGGGCATGAACGCGACCAGCAGGTTCTGTCCGAGCGCCAGCTCGCCGAGATGCGTCGACGGGCCGTCCGCCAGCACGTCGCCGCGCGCGATCGCATCGCCGGCATTCACCAGCGGCCGCTGGTTGATGCAGGTGTTCTGGTTGGAGCGCGTGTACTTGGTGAGGTTGTAGATATCGACGCCGGGCTCGCCGGCGGTGGTCTCCTCGTCATTGACGCGCACTACAATGCGCGACGCATCGACCGAGTCAACGGTGCCGCCGCGACGGCCCACCACCGTGACGCCCGAGTCGATCGCCACCGGGCGCTCCATGCCGGTGCCCACCAGCGGGGTCTCCGAGCGCAGCGTCGGCACTGCCTGGCGCTGCATGTTCGATCCCATGAGCGCGCGGTTGGCATCGTCGTGCTCGAGGAACGGGATGAGTGAGGCCGCCACCGACACGATCTGCTTCGGAGATACGTCCATGTAGTTGATGCGGTCGCGCGGCATCAGCGTGAACTCGTTCTGGAAGCGGCACGAGACGAGCTCATCGGTGAGCTCGCCCTTCGGTCCGAGCACCGCATTCGCCTGAGCGATCGCGAATTCGCCTTCCTCGATCGCCGACAGATAGTCGATGCGGTCGGTGACGTGGCCGTTGTCCACGCGCCGGTACGGGGTCTCAAGGAAGCCGTACTGGTTGGTGCGCGCGTACACCGACAGCGAGTTGATCAGGCCGATATTCGGGCCTTCCGGGGTCTCGATCGGGCATACGCGCCCGTAGTGCGTCGGGTGCACGTCGCGCACCTCGAAGCCGGCTCGCTCGCGGGTCAGTCCGCCCGGCCCGAGCGCCGAGACGCGCCGCTTGTGGGTCACTTCCGAGAGCGGATTGTTCTGATCCATGAACTGCGACAGCTGCGAGGAGCCGAAGAACTCCTTGACCGCGGCTGCCACCGGCTTGGCGTTGATCATCTCCTGCGGCATGAGCGGCTCGGTCTCGGCGATCGTCAGGCGCTCCTTGACGGCGCGCTCGACGCGCACCAGGCCGACGCGGAAGGCGTTCTCCGCCATCTCGCCCACCGAGCGCACGCGACGGTTGCCGAGGTGGTCGATGTCGTCCACCTGGCCGTTGCCGTTACGGATATCGATCAGGACCTTGAGCACGTCGATGATGTCGGACATCTGGCCGTACTGCGCCACCAGGCGCTTCGACAGCTCGTCCGTGCGGCTGCTCGCGTACTTCTGGTCGTAGAGGATGCCGGGACCCAGGATCTCCTTGCGTCCCACGCGCCGGTTGAACTTCATGCGTCCGACCGCCGACAGGTCGTAGCGCTCGGGGTTGAAGAACAGGTTGGCGAACAGGTTCTCGGCTGCATCCTTGGTGGGCGGCTCGCCCGGGCGCATCATGCGATAGATCTCCACCAGCGCCTCGAGGCGCGTCTTGGTGGGATCGATGCGCAGCGTGTCGGAGATATACGGGCCGCGGTCGAGGTCGTTCGTATACAGCGTGTTGACCTGGGCGATGTTGGCCTCGATCAGCTTCTCGACGGACGCCGCGGTCAGCACCTCGTTGGCCTTGGCGAGGATCTCGCCGGTCTCGGTGTTGACCACGTCGTGGGCGAGGATCTTGCCGTACACGTATTCGCGCGGCACGCGCAGGCGCGTGACCTTGGCATCCTCGAGCTGGCGCACGTGGCGCGCGGTGATGCGCCGGCCCTCCTCGACGATTACCTGCTCGCCGATGCGGATCTCGAAGGTCGCGGTCTCGCCGCGCAGCCGCTGCGGCACGAGCTGCAGCGCGACTTCCTCGCGGCCGAGGTAGAAGGTGTTGGTCTCGAAGAAAGTCGCGAGGATCTCGGTCTCATTCATACCGAGGGCGCGCAGGATGATGCTCACCGGGAGCTTGCGCCGCCGGTCGATGCGCGCGAACACGCAGTCCTTGGGATCGAACTCGAAGTCGAGCCACGAGCCGCGGTAGGGAATGATGCGCGCCGAGAACAGCAGCTTGCCGGAGGAGTGGGTCTTGCCGCGGTCGTGGTCGAAGAACACGCCGGGCGAGCGGTGCAGCTGCGAGACGATGACGCGCTCGGTGCCGTTGATGACGAACGTGCCGTTGTCGGTCATCAGCGGCAGCTCGCCGAGGTACACCTCCTGCTCGCGCACGTCCTTCACCGGCTTCTTGGCGCCGGCGGCTTCCTTGTCGAGCACGATGAGGCGCACCTTGACGCGCAGCGGGGCCGCGTAGGTGAGCCCGCGCAACTGGCATTCCTTGACGTCGAACACCGGCTCACCGAGCCGGTAGGAGACGTACTCGAGGGAAGCGTTGCCGGAATAGCTCGAGATCGGAAACACGCTCTGGAAGGCGGCGTGCAGTCCGATCCGCTCGCGCGCCTCCTCCGGCTTGTCCATCTGCAGGAAAGTCCGGTAGGAGTCGAGCTGAATGGCGAGCAGGTACGGCGTGTCGAGGATGCTCGCCTGCTTGCCGAAATTCTTGCGGATGCGCTTCTTCTCGGTGAACGAATAAGCCATTCCTAGGTCACCTCAGGTTCGGCCGGTACGCGGTCTACGGTCCCGGCCAGCGAAAATCATTCGGGCATCGTCAAATCAGAAACAAACAACCCCGCGCCGCCCACGACGGGTCGCGGGGCGACTCCGGGCCGTGGGCGGCAGGGGGTGCGGCGCATGGAGGCTTACTTGACCTCCACCTTCGCGCCGGCGTCCTCGAGCTTCTTCTTCATCGTCTCGGAGTCGGCCTTGGAAACGGCCTCCTTCACCGTCGAGGGCGCACCCTCGACCAGGTCCTTCGCTTCCTTCAAGCCCAGGCCCGTGAGCTCGCGGATTACCTTGATCACGGTGACCTTCTTGTCCGCCGGGTACTCCTTGAGGGTGACGGTGAACTCCGTCTTCTCCTCGGCCGGAGCGGCCGCAGCAGCGCCGGCGCCCGGCGCCGCAGCGACGGCCACGGGCGCCGCGGCGGTGACGCCGAACTTCTTCTCCATGTCGGAGACCAGCTCCATCACTTCGAGAAGCGTCATCTTGGAAATTGAATCGAGGATTTCGTCTTTGTTAGCAGCCATGTGAGTCTCCAAAAAGTTTTCTGCAACCGACTTAGGCGCCCGCGGCCTGCTTCTGATCGCGGACCGCGGCAACGGTGCGAGCCAGCTTCGAGGCCGGCGCGGCGAGCGTGCCGACCAGCTTCTGCACCGGCGCCTTGAGCACGCCGAGCAGCATCGACAGCGCCTGTTCGCGCGTCGGCAGGCTCGCGACCTTCTCGAGCTCCGCGCCGGGCAATACCTGCCCGCCGAGAGACACGAGGGTCGCCACGAGCTTCTCGTGCGCCTTCGCGAAGTCCTTCACCACGCGCGCCGCCGCGCCCGGATCGTCCTTCGAGAAAGCGAGCACCAGAGGCCCCTTGAGCTTGGGTCCCAGAGTCTCGAACGACGTGCCCGCGAGCGCCTTGCGTGCCAGCGTGTTCTTCACCACGCGCATGTACACGCCCTGCTTTCTCGCCTTGGCCCGCAGCTCGGTCATCTGTCCGACCGTCAGCCCGCGGTACTCCGCGGCCACGACCGACTGGGCTTTTGCTGCCACAGCGGCCACTTCCGCAACGAGCGCCTTCTTGTCTTCCAGGTTGAGTGCCATTAACTACTCCTCATCGCCTGAAGATCACTCCGAAGCAGCGCATCCTTTGCCGCCGCTTCACCCTTATCGACGGTGACCTTCACGCCCGAGGAACTCCTCGATGCAATGAGCGGTTCACCATCTGCGCAGGCGGTCCATTAAGAGGGCCGATTCCCTCGCCTGCGGTCTTCGATGATGGCCGGCACTCGTCAAGCGCCGGCCCGCACCAAAACCTGTCATGCGCTTCGCGCAGGACCTGACGGGTTGCGCTCACGCGCAACCCGTCCGCCAAATCAAAGACTCCCGGAGTCCACCCGCACGCCCGGTCCCATCGTCGATGAGAGCGTGACGCGCTTTAAATACATGCCCTTGGAGGAGGCGGGTTTCGCCTTCTGCAGGTCCGCGATCAGCGCGTGCAGGTTCTCCTTCAGCGCCGTCAGCTCGAAGCTCGCCTTGCCGATCGTGCAATGCACGATGCCGGCCTTGTCGACGCGATAAGTCACCTGCCCGGCCTTGGCGTTCTTCACCGCAGTCGCGACATCCGGCGTCACCGTGCCGACCTTCGGGTTCGGCATGAGTCCGCGCGGACCCAGGATCTGACCGAGCTGGCCGACCACGCGCATCGCATCCGGGGAGGCGATCACGCGGTCGAAGTCGATCTCGCCAGCCTTCACCTTGGCGGCCAGGTCCTCAAGTCCCACGATGTCGGCGCCGGCCGCCTTGGCCACTTCCTGGTTCTTGCCGGAAGTGAACACCGCGACCCGTACCGTCTTGCCGGTGCCGTGCGGCATCACCGTCGAGCCGCGCACCTGCTGGTCGGACTTGCTGGCATCGATGCCGAGATTCACCGACACGTCCACCGTCTCGGAGAACTTGGCGGTGGCGAACTCCTTGACCAGCTTGAGCGCCTCCTCGACCGGATACGCCTTGCCGGGGGTGATCTTGTCCTTCCAGGCCTTCACTCGCTTGGGTGTGGCCATGGCTACTTCACCCCTTCGACATCGACGCCCATGCTGCGGGCACTGCCGGCGATGGTGCGCACTGCGGCGTCGAGATCGGCGGCCGTCAGGTCCGGCTGCTTGAGCTTGGCGATCTCTTCGAGCTGCTTGCGGGTGATCTTTCCGACTTTGGCGGTATTGGGGGTGCCGCTGCCTTTTTCAATACCGATCGCCTTGGCGATCAGCACCGCCGCCGGCGGTGTCTTCATGACGAAGGTGAAGCTGCGATCCGTATACACGGTGATCACCACCGGGATCGGCAGGCCCTTCTCCGTCTTCTGGGTCTGCGCGTTGAACTGCTTGCAGAACTCCATGATGTTGACGCCCTGCTGACCGAGCGCCGGCCCGATGGGCGGCGACGGATTCGCAGAGCCTGCCGGCACCTGCAGCTTGATATAACCCTGTACTTTCTTGGCCATCGATACCTCTCCTCAAGGTTCCAGCGCCGCGAGGCTCCCTTGACAAGGATTCAAGGTTGAAACACGCGGCTCGTAAGCCGCGACCGTGTTCGACAACTCAGGCCTTCTCGACCTGCGAGAAATCCAGCTCCACAGGCGTCGAGCGCCCCAGAATCTGCACTGCCACCTGCAGGCGATTCTTCTCGTACGACACACTCTCCACGACACCGTTGAAGTCGTTGAACGGGCCGTCCACCACCCGCACCACTTCGCCGGGCTCGAACAGCACCTTCGGCCGCGGCTTGTCGACGCCTTCCTCGACGCGACGCAGGATCTGATTGGCTTCCTTGTCGCTGATCGCCGCCGGCCTCTCGGGCGTGCCGCCGATGAAGCCGAGTACCTTCGGCACGTCGCGCACCAGGTGCCAGGTCTCCTCGTCCATCTCCATCTGCACCAGCACGTAGCCGGGATAGAACTTGCGCTCGCTCTTGCGCTTCTGACCGTCGCGCATCTCGACGACTTCCTCGGTCGGCACCAGGATCTCGCCGAAGCGCTCGTTCAGGCCCGCGCGCTGGATGCGCTCCTTGAGCGACTCCGCGACCCGGTGCTCGAAGTTCGAGTAGGCGTGCACCACGTACCACCTGAGCGCCACGTTCAACCCCCTTGCCCCGTCAGTGCCTTCGTGGCCCATGCGAGCACGAGGTCGAGCAACCAGAAAAACAGTCCAAACACGATCACGAAGCCGAACACCACCAGCGTCGTCATGCCGGTCTCCTGGCGATTCGGCCAGACGATCTTGCGCAGCTCGACGCGCGCCAGCACCACGAACTCACGAAACGCAGCGCCGTACGCCGAGAACCCCGCCACCACCGCACCGAGCACCAGCCCCGCCACCACCGCGATCCACCGGATCCAGTTCGGCTGGTTGGCGAGCAGGTAGTAGCCCACAACCCCGGCGAGTGCGATGACGATGGCGGCGTACAGCTTCGCCTTGTCCGCGGCACCCGCGTCCTGAACCTTGATCTCGTCTGTCATGTCAACCCGTGGCAGGCCAGGAGGGAATCGAACCCCCAACCTGCGGTTTTGGAGACCGCCGCTCTGCCAATTGAGCTACTGGCCTAACCTTTACTTGAGGATCTTCGCCACGACGCCGGCGCCGACGGTCTTGCCGCCCTCGCGGATCGCAAAGCGCAGTCCCTGATCCATCGCAATCGGGCTGATCAGCTCGATCGTCATCTTGATGTTGTCCCCGGGCATCACCA
>DATMOK010000014.1:0-2788 GCA_035568235.1 Steroidobacteraceae bacterium
CGGCAGTGGCGATGCGCTATGGGGATTTGAACGCTGGCGACGGTGTTGGAGGCGACCGCCGCGGCGACGGACCGACCGTTCGTAGCATCGCGGTGTTGTGTGACGGATCGGCGGAGTCGGATGGGCGCCGTGGGTACGTGCTACAGCGGGTCATTTCTCGAGGCAAGACAATAGGAGTTCGCGTCGGCACTGTTCGAAGAAGAGCCGACGAGGATGTCTTGAGAGGCGAGCCGTGAGTGCTCATGGTGAGCCGGATGGCCATGGAGGCCCTCGAATGTGCTGAGCGCGTGTGAAGGTCTCGATGATGAGCATCGGGGCGCCGCAGTGCCGGCAGACGAAGGTGGGCCGGATGGAGGGATTGCCGGCCAGGGCTTCGCGGCTGTCGGAGCGAA
Source organism: Steroidobacteraceae bacterium (assembly GCA_035568235.1). Lineage (GTDB taxonomy): Bacteria > Pseudomonadota > Gammaproteobacteria > Steroidobacterales > Steroidobacteraceae > 13-2-20CM-66-19. The sequence continues at coordinate 393 of DATMOK010000014.1, forward strand.
CCGAGACCGCCGGCTGATGCAGCAGTTCACGCGCCATCGCGATGTGGCTCTTGCGGTTGGCGTTGGCGAGCAGTCCATAGTGGCGGATGCGATGAAAGCCGGAGGGCAGCACGTGGAGCAGGAAGCGGCGCATGAACTCGTCGGTACTCAAAGTCATCGTTTTGGAGCGCGTCCTGCCGTGAGCTCGATAGTTCTTCCACCGGAAGGTGACACCCCGCTCATCACAGGCGATCAGCCGGCGGTTGGAGATCGCCACCCGATGAGTGTAGCGCGACAAATAGGCGAGCACCGCTTTGGGTCCAGCGAACGGGCGCTTGGCGTAGACCACCCACTCGCACTGGCGCAGCGGCGCGAGCCAGTCGGTGAAGGTCGTCGGGTCCGACAAATCGGCGTGCTCGCCGAAGAACTTGAGTTGGCCCTCACGATGGGCGTTCTGGAGCTCTTCGAGGAAGCGGCGCCGAAACAGACGTGACAGGACCCGTACCGAGAGGAAAAACCCGGGCTTGCAGGGCACCCACCGGTCGGCATCGAGCGCGAGGCCGCCGCCGGGCACGATGCCGTGCACATGCGGATGGTGAGTCAATGCCGAGCCCCAGGTGTGCAGCACCAGGGTCAAGCCGATCTGGGCGCCTAAGTGCTTCGGATCGGCGGCGATCGTGCGCAGCGTCTCGGCGGCGGTGTCGAACAACAAACCATAAATAATCTCCTTGTTGGTGTAGGCGATGGCGCTGATGGGTGCGGGCAAGGTGAAGACCACGTGGTAATACTCCACGGGCAGCAGGTCGGCCTGGCGCGCTTCGAGCCAGCGTTGCGCGGCGCTACTTTGGCACTTCGGGCAGTGTCGGTTGCGGCACGAGTTGTAGGCGATCTGGGGCTCGGCGCAGGCCGAACAGCGCAGCGCGTGGCCGCCGAGGGCGAGGCTGCGGCACTGTTCGATGGCCGACATGACCTTCAGCTGCCCGAGGCTCAAGTGACCGCGCTGGTGGTAGCGCCACGTCGGCCCGTGGGCGCGGAAGATATCCGCGACCTCCAGGGCGGGACGTTCCACGTGCGCCTACGAGGTAGGGGCGGGACGGGGCTCCAACGGGCCGATCACCTGGCGCAGGATCTCGGTGGCGACGTGGGTATACAGTGAGGTCGTCTCGAGCTTTTTGTGGCCCAGCAGCACCTGGATGACCCGGATGTCCACCTTCTGTTCAAGTAGGTGCGTGGCGAAGCTGTGGCGCAGGGTGTGCATCGAGACGCGCTTGTCGATACGCGCGGCCAGGGCGGCCTCATGCACGGCGCGGTTGAGTTGACGCGTGCTCAAGGGCTCGACGGGGTTCAGGCCCGGGAACAGCCAGCCGCCCTCGAGCATCTTGCCCTGGGCTCGGGCCACACGCCACCAGGTACGCAGGCGGTCGAGCATCACCGGGGAGAGCATGGCATAGCGATCCTTGCCGCCCTTACCCTGTTGGATCCGCAGCGTCATGCGCGTGCTATCAACGTCACCGACCTTCAGCGCTGCGACTTCGCTCGCGCGAAGGCCTGCGCCGTAGGCGACCGAGAGAGCCGTCTGATGCTTGAGGTTGCGGGTCGCGGCGATCAGTGAGGTGACCTCCTCACGGCTCAACACGACAGGCAGTGTGCGAGGGACAAACACCGGGTTCATCTTGGCCATCAACGCGCCACGATCCAGCGTGACACCGAAGAAGAACTTAAGCCCCGTGATGGTCGCGTTGAGCGTGATCGGCGAGGTGCCGCGATCGACCAGGTACAGTTGAAAGTTACGCAGATCCTCGACAGTTGCGGTATCCGGCGGACGTCGCAAATAGCTCGCCAGCTTGCGCACAGCGCGTATGTAGCCGGCCTGCGTATGCGGCGCGAGTTTGCGCATCCGCATATCCTCCAGCATCCGTTGACGCAACGGTGAAATGGCTCGAGTGGCGTCGTTCATGGCTCTGATCCCGGTACGAAGCGAGGCGGATTGCCTCACCTCGAACCATACGAAACAAAGCCTCAGGCCTCAGCCATCCTTAGGGGCCCAAATCGAAGCCCTCCCCCTACCGCGCGAGCGGTTTAGTCCTCTGGCCGGTTGACGCCGGCCGGGATTACGCAGCCAAGCGCTGCTTTCGACCCAATCCGGCCGCTCAGCAGTGACCGCTCTGGGGCGCGGCCGCTTCAAAAGCGCGCCGTTCGGCAGCATGAAAGCGGCGTAGGTGGTCCAGCGCGCCTTCAGGACCAATCGATGAGTAGAAGCCGGACGGGTCGCCGAAACGTACCGGAAGCTCCTCGAGGCCGTGCCGGCACAGGACCCCCTGGCCCCACTTCGATTCAGCACGATCCGGTGCGGTGAGCTTCCCGACGTGCTTCAGTCCTTCGGCAGTTGACCAGGTGATAAGCGCGCCGGCTTGTGG
>DATMOK010000015.1:0-207433 GCA_035568235.1 Steroidobacteraceae bacterium
GGCCACGTGGCCGCGATCGTGTCGGCATGCAGTCGTACTCCATAACCGAGGTCTAGATCGAATCCCTGCAATCGCAGGAGCGGCCAGACACCGACGTGTACCAGCCCGATTCGGGCAACCGCGCCATGGCGCACGGCCGCGGACTCGATCCGCACACGCACCGCGTTCTCGAGCATGGGTTTCAGCAACAGCGCGGCCAGGCTTGCGACCAGCGCTGTGGCGATCGCTCCGAGCCACCACCGTCGCCCGCGGGTTCGAAACGTAAACATCGACGCAAGGATGCCACAGCCGGATCGCGTGCCAGCTGGGGGGCGTCGAGTCGCAGACGGCATCGATCAGGTGGTGAAATACTGAAACTGCTAGCTTCAGAGTTTCAATCCAGTTTTGTGTCAAAACTCCCGCTGCTCTTTCTCGCCGCTCTCGTGCACATGGACTCGAATAGGCTCAAACCGCAGCCGCCGTTAGGCGCGCGCGGACCCTCGGAGCAAAGCACGTGCTGCCGCAAAAGTCGCCAAAATGAATTGGTGGCCAGGGGCGGAATCGAACCACCGACACGCGGATTTTCAGTCCGCTGCTCTACCAACTGAGCTACCTGGCCGTCGGCGTGGGAAGGCCGCGTATTAGACCGGCCCCGAAACCGCCCGTCAAGCAATCGGCCTTCTAAGCCTTTGATTATCGTGCCGGTTCTGAGCCGGTGAGTGTCGACCCCGCCTCGCCCGCCCCGAGGTGCGCGGCGCCACTCTCTCTAAAGAGCCATACCGGAGCCCTGCCGGTGAGGCGTCTCACGTAGAAGACGGCCGCGGCGCGCTAAACTCCTCCGTCACCCGGCCAGAAGGCCCAAAGACTACGCATCTAATGAGCGCCAATCCGGTCCTCCTCGAGTCGACGGACGGCTTCCCCTGCACGGAGGAGCTGACGCGCATCAACGAATCGCTTCAGGGGCGCGAACGGCTGCTCACGGCCACCGCACGCGCCAGCCGGCTGCTGCTCGAGACGGTCGACGTGCGTGCCGCGATTCCCGGCGTCCTCGGGCTGATCGGCGAGGCGGCGCACGTCGATCGGGTCAACCTCATGGAGACGCGCCGCGGGCCGAACGGCGAGCCGCTGCTCGTCATGGTGAGCGAATGGACCGGGGCCGGCGTCACACCTCAACTGCACGATCCACAGGTCTGCGCGTGCGATGAGCGTAACTTTGCGGAGATCTGCGCCGAGCTGCGCGCCGGCCGCAGCGTGCTGTTCAGCAAGAGCGACACCATCGACGGGCACGTGGCCAGCTTCCGCGGCATCGGCACACAGTCGAAGGCGATCGTGCCGATCTTCGTCGCCGGGGAGTTCATCGGGGTCGTGGGCTTTGACAACACGCGCCAGGACCGCGCCATCGATGCAGCCGAACTCGCCGCCCTCGAGACCGCCGCCGGGGTAATCGGCGCAGCACTGCATCGCGAGCGGCTGGTGGATGATGTGCGCCACGAGCGCGAGCACGCCGCCGAGGAGCGCTTCACCGAGCTCGCCAAGGCCAACGCGGTAATCCGCGGCAATCTCGAGCGCCTCGCCGGCGAGACCGATCTGCACAGCTTCATGGGGCACATGCTGCTCGAGGCGACCCGTCAGTTCGATGCGATCTCGGGCGCGGTTATCGTGCTGAAGGACTCGATTCAGGAGTGGCGCGTCATCGCCCACGTGCGCGACGGGCGCCTCGCCGAGCCCTCGTATGTCACCAAGGTGCCGGTGGCCGGTTCGGCCTTCACCGAACGGTACGCCAAGCTGCGCGAGCCGTACTACGTGGACGTCGCGCGTGAGCAAGAGGAGATCTGGCCCGGCGTGCGCGCCTTCCATCGCAGCGAGGGCGCAGTCGGCACGGTGTTCTATCCCCTGGTGTTCGGCGCGCAGTCAGTCGGCTTCTTCATCCTGACCTTCCGCCGCAACGCCGAGGACGTGCCGCGCAGCGGACTGCTCGTAGCGCTCGCGCAGCAGGCAACGCTTGCCGTGCAGCTGACGCGGCTCGCCTACTCGGCCAAGGAAGCCGCGGTGCTCATGGAGCGCACGCGCATCGGCCAGGAAATCCATGACGGCCTCGCCCAGGCCTTCACCGGGATTCTCATGCAGCTCGGCGCGGCCGAGGAGTTTCCTGCCTGCAAGAAGCGCAACTCCGACCTGGCGATCACCCTGTCGCGCATTCGTGATCTGGCGCGTGACGGCCTCGCCGAGGCGCGTCGTTCCGTGATGGCGCTGCGCCTCGATCAGACACGGCGCGCCGGCCTCGAGCTCGCCCTGCGGCAGCTCGCCGATCGCTCCACCGTGCCGGGCGGGGTCACCTGTACGTTCGACGGCGGCGGCGTGATCACCGGCCTCAAGCCCGAGCATGAGCACGAGCTGCTGCGCATCGCGCAGGAGGCCGTGAGCAACGCCGTGCGCCACGCGCGGCCGCGCACCGTGCACATCACGACGACCGAGGAGCCGGCGCACTGGACCATGGCGATCGCCGATGACGGCGTCGGCATGGAGCAGCGCCCGGAGCTGTACGCGCGGCAGGGCTTCGGCCTCTCGAGCATGCGGCAGCGCGCCGGCGCGATCGGCGGCGAGTGGCAGATCGAGAGTCAGCCGGGACAGGGCACGCGGGTCAGCGTGCGCATGACGAAGCGGTCTTAACGGATGTCGGCGGAGCTCAAAACCCGGATCAGTGTCGTGCTGGCCGACGATCATCCGGTCGTGCGCGATGGCCTCGCCGCGATGGTCAACCAGCAGGCCGACATGGAAGTGGTCGCCGAGGCGGGCGATGGCGATGAGGCGATCGCCTGCTACGAGCGGCACCGCCCCGACGTCCTGGTGCTGGACCTGCGCATGCCGAAACGCGACGGCGTCGCGGTGGTGCAGCGCGTGCTCGAGCTCAACCCCAAGGCGCGCATCCTCATCATGACGACCTACGACGGCGATGAGGACATCTTTCAGTGCCTGTCGCAGGGCGCGAAGGGCTACCTGCTGAAGGACGCGCCGCGGCAGGAGATCCTGTCGGCGATCCGTGCCGTCAGCGAGGACCGCCCCTACACCTCGACCACGATCGCCGCCAAGGCGCTGCAGCGCATGGCGAAGCCGAGTCTGACGCAGCGCGAACTCGCCGTGCTGCAGCTGGTGGCCGAGGGCCGCAGCAACAAGGATATTGCGCGGCGGCTGTCGATCACCGAGGGCACCGCCAAGACCCACGTGAAGGCGATCCTAACCAAGCTCGACGCCATCAGCCGCACGGAGGCGGTCGCGGTCGCGCACAAGCGCGGTCTGATCCACCTGTAGCGATTCGACCGCCCGGCGGCGCGGCGACCTCAGCCGGGCGCCGCCCCGCGCCGCTCCCACGATTCGATATCTCCCGGCACGACCCGAAACAGCGGATGCGTCTCGGGGCGCCGCTCTCCCCGCCAGCGGCGGTGCAGCCGCGGGCTGCGGCGCGCCAGCTTAACGAGCAGGTGGCGCCATTCGTAGGCCAGTTGGTCTGCAGTCACCCTGAGGCGCACGCCCCGCCGGCGCGGCCCGATCTTGCGCCGATCGAAGCAGTAGCCGCGGGCGCTCGCTTCGGCGGCGATCGCCGTGAGATACACGTTGAGGGCAGCGCGCGGTGTGCGATGCGCCCGGAACCGCTCGAGCTGCGGGTGATGGCGGTAACCGCGGGTCCGGCCGCGCAGCACCGCGCGTGCGAGCAGCGCCTCACGCCACAGTGCGGTAAGGCCCCGCGCGTCGAGATAGCGTGGATGGAGCGTCCAGAGGCGCACGCTCAGCTCTTCGGCTCAAAGCCCTCCGGTGGCTTCGATCCGGCACCAAAGAAGAATTTCTCCATCTCGCTCTCGAGGAACTTGCGCGCCTTGGGCTCCATCGGCGTCAGCCGGTACTCGTTGATGAGCATGGTCTGCTGCTGCAGCCAGCGGGCCCAGGCCTCCCGCGACACACTCTCGTAGATGCGCCGTCCCAGCTCCCCGGGATATGGCGGCCGCTCGAGTCCGGGCGCCTCGCGCTTGAGCAACACACACTGCACCACTCGCGTCACGTCGCGTTTACCTCTGCATCACCGCGGGGGGTTCGAACAGCGAGCCGTCCGCGAGCTCACCGAGCAGCGCACTGATCGGCGCCGGCAGGCCGACCCGCAGCGGCGTGTGCAGGTTATACCAGAGGCTCGTGCCCTCCTCCATCACCGCCGCCCCCGCCGGGCAGTGCACCAGGAGCGGGGTGATCTCGAGACTGAAGTGGGTGAAGGCATGCTCGACGACCGACAGGCGCCGCGGCTCGACGCCGTTCGCCGCGAAGGTCGCGCGGATGAAACCCCGTGCGGCGGATGCACTGTCGAACTGCGGTGGACACCACAGCCCGCCCCACACGCCGCTCTCCGGCCGTCGCTTCAGCAGTACGCTGCCCGCCTCGCTCAGCGCCACCACCATGAACACGCGGCGCAGGCGCCGCAGGCGCGGCGCGTGCGCCTTAGGAAACTCCTGCTGGCGGCCGCTGCGCTGCGCGATGCAACGCGCCTTGAGGGGACAGCACTCGCACAGCGGCCGCCGCCGCACGCACACCGTGGCGCCGAGGTCCATGATGGCCTGCGTGTACTGCGCCACGTGCTCCGCCGGCGTACAGCGCTCGGACAATTTCCACAGCCGCCTCACAGCCGCCGCACCCGCCGCTTCGGCAATGCCGAAATAACGGCTCAGCACCCGGCGTACGTTGCCATCGAGGATCGGAAAACGCGCCCCGCAGGACAGCGCCAGGATCGCACCCGCGGTCGAGCGGCCGATGCCCGGCAGCTGCGCGAGCCCGGCAAAACTCTCGGGAAGCTCGCCGCCGTGCTCGGCGCAGATCACGCGCGCCGCGCGGTGCAGGTTGCGGGCGCGCGCGTAGTAGCCGAGCCCGGACCAGAGGTGCAGCACCTCATCCACGTCCGCCGCGGCGAGCGCGCGCACGTCGGGAAAGTGGTGCGTGAAGCGCTCGTAGTAAGGCCGCACGGTCGCGACCTGGGTCTGCTGCAGCATCACCTCCGAGATCCACACCCGGTACAGGGTGCGGTCGGTCTGCCAGGGCAAATCGTGCCGTCCGCTGTCGGCATGCCACGCTATGAGCGGCGCGGCGATCGGCGAGTCGGCAGGGTCGGTGAGTCGTCGGGTTGAGGTCACGCGGGAGGATTCTAACCTCCCGCGCCTGGTTCAGCCGCCGCGCGGCGCCGGACGGTCCTCAGTGATCACACAGCTCCAGGTCGCCGCTCATGCTCTTCAGGCGCACGTGAGCGCTGCCCGCGCCGCGCGTGCCACTCAGCTTGTGCCCCGGACCATATTGGCTGGTGCGCTCGGCTGCGACGTTGAAGCAGTCGCTGATGTCACCCGACAGGCTCTGTGCCTCGTACTCCAGGCCGTCCTCGGTGCTCGCGCGCAGCTTGATGTCGCCGCTCACCGTCTGCGCATCGAAATCCGCGCCGCGCAGCAGCTTGCCCTCGAAGGTCATGTCGCCGGAGGTGCTGCGGGCATGCACCGAACGCGCCGGATCGAGCTGCACCGTGATCTCGCCGCTCACCGTGCTCGTCTCGAGCTCGCCGGCTGCGTGCTTCAACTCCACATCGCCGCTGACGCTGCTGACGTGCAGCCGCGCCGGCTGGTCGTGGCCGCGCAGCTTGACGTTGCCGCTCACCGATTTCGCCTCGATGTCGGCAGGTCCGATCTCGGCGGTGATGTCGCCGCTCACTGACTTGAGGCGCTGCGTGCCGAGGACGCCCGCGGAGGTGACACTGCCACTCACGGTCGAAGCGTCCAGCTCGCTGTCCTTCGGCACCTGCACCCGCAGATGTGTCTCGTCATGGCTCCAGTTGAACCCCATGTGCGGCTTCAGCAGCACGCGCACTACGGTGTGATTGCCCGAGGTCGTGACGTCGACGTGCTCGACGTCCGAACCGAGCTCCGCCTTGACGGCGACCGCCGGCTTGTCCCAGGCGCTGACCTCGATTACGCCGGTAGTGCTCGACACCTCGACGATGCCGCGCGGATCGGCAGCCACCTCGCGCTCGAACGTGGTGGTCTCCGCACACGCCCAGGCACTCACTGAGAGCGCGAGCGCGGCGAACAGCAGACGATGAACCCTGTGCATGATCAGATACCTCTGCCAGCGTCGCTGGCCTCGCGCACGTCCGTGAGGACGCGCATCTCATCCTGGTAAGTGTTGACGAGCAGCTCCTGCAGCAGCGCATTGCCGGGATCCTTGCCGAGCTCGTCTTCAAGCTGGCGCTTGGCCTCGTGAATGGTCGCCAGACTCGTGAGCACCTTGGCGCGGCTCGCCGGCGGAAGCGCGGCGAGCTGCGTGTTGAGAGACTGCAGCAGTGCCTCGTGCTGGCGCTGGTAGCGCGGGTCGCTGACCCAGGTCACCGGCACCGCGCCCGACGACCGCGTGTCACTCGCGCTCGACGGCGGCGCCGCGCCCGGCAGCGCGCTACGCCCGATCCAGACTCCAACCGCGAGCGATGCCACCATGGCTGCCGCCGCAAGCCAGTGCAGCGGCGCGGGCGAGCGGGCCCGGGGGGCGCCCGTGGCCGGGGCCGGCGCCACGGCAGGTGCAGGGGCGGCGAGTTGCGCCTCGATCTGCGGCCACAGATCCCGCTTAGGCTCGATCGAGCGCGGCAGGTCGCGCAGCGTCGTGACGCTCGTCCTGTCAGTCGGCCCTGTCATGTCACCCCACCTCCACGTGCAACCGCTCGCGCAGGAGCTTGCGTGCGCGGTGCAGTTGCGCCTTGCACGTGCCCTCGGCCACGCCGAGCATCTGCGCCGCCTCGATGTGCGAATAGCCGTACAGCGCGTGCAGCACCAGCGCATCGCGCGCGCCCTCGGGCAGCGAGCCGATCGCCTCTTCGATCTCCTGCACCTCGACCGGTGTCTCGAGCGTCCATGCCGTCTCCGTTCCCTCGTCCTGTACCTGTGCCTCGGCCAGTGGCTCGTGGCGGGAGTCCTTGCGACGCCTCGCCAGGGTCACATTGACCGCAATGCGATGCAGCCAGGTGCTTAGCGAGCTGCGCGTCTCGAACTGGGCCAATGCCCGCCAGGCGTTAATGAAAGTCTCCTGCGTACAATCCTCGGCAAGCGCCGGCTGGCGCGTCATGCGCAGGCACAGGCCGTACACCCGGCCGGAATGCTCGCGGTAGAGCCGTTCGAACGCGCGGGTATCCCCGGCACGGGCGCGCTCTACCAGCGCCCCCTCCCAGTCGATCGCCGAGCTTTCGACCTGCGCGAGTGTCATCGTGGGATTAGAGACCGCCGAGCTCCCGCCGGTTTAAAGAGATCTTACGTCGCTGAACCGCAACAGTTTTCTGCGGAACTCCGCCGCGGCGCAGCACTCCATGCCTGCATGGAGCCAACAGACACCGAGCGCGAGGACAGCCTGCCGGCCGTATGGCGGAGCTTGTGGCGTCCGCCGCACGCAGCGCTCGATGCCTTCGCGGCGGTGATGAGCGGGCACTGGCGCAAGGCCCGCGACCGTACGCTGCAGGTCTTCGGCCCGGCAAAGGGCAACTGGCTCAGGTCCCTCGAGGAGCGCGGATCGAAGTCTCACCACCTCACCAGGGGCGGTAGGCTCATCAAATAGGCTTCGGGATCCGCATCGGTGCTGAACCCGAAGCGCGTGCCCCGGTCGTAGACCAGATTGAACTCGACGTAGCGGCCGCGCTTCACGAGCAGCCGCTCGCGCGCCCCCTCATCGTACGGAGTGTCCCTGCGCCGCGCGACGATGCGCGGATAGACCGACAGCACGGCCTCCCCGACCGCGCGTACGAAGGCGAACTGCGCGCCCCCGCCTGGCTCGGCCGTCGCGAGGTCGTCGAAGAAGACCCCACCGACGCCCCGCGGCTCCTGCCGGTGCGGCAGGTAGAAGTAGCGGTCGCACCAGGCCTTGTAGTCCTCGTAGGCCCCCGCGCGAAAGGTCTCGCACGCCGCGCGCAGCGCGTCGTGGAAGTCTGCGGTGTCCTCCGGGATCGGAAAGGTGGGTGTCAGGTCCGAGCCGCCGCCGAACCACGCGCGGCTGGTGGCGAGGTAGCGCAGATTGAGATGCATGGCCGGCACGTAGGGATTCATGGGGTGCGCAACCAGCGACACACCACAGGCGACGAAGCGGCCTGCGGATTCGGCGGCCCCCGAGACCTGAGCGTGCGCCTCGGGCGAGAGCACGCCCCAGACGTGGCTCACGTTTACCCCGACCTTCTCGAACACCTTCCCGCGCATCAGCCGTGAATCGCCGCCTCCCTTCAGGCGATGGCCGGCGGGTTTCTCCCAGCTGCGTGCCTCGAAGCGTATCTGCGGCTCGAAGGCTTCGAACGCCGCACAGAAGCGCGCCTGCAGCTCGCGGAAGTAGGCGGTGGCGGTCGCGGCGAAATCGCCCGAGGCGTTCGCGCCCTTACCCGTGAGCTCAGCGCCGCTCATGCACGAAGTCGACGAGGCGCCGGACGGCCTCCAGGTCGGTGTCCGGCCAGATGCCGTGGCCGAGGTTGAAGATGTGCCCCGGGCCGGCGCCGGCTTCGGCGATCACCGCCGCGGCGTGACGCTCGAGCTCCGCGGGCGGCGCGAACAGTGCCGCGGGATCGAGATTGCCCTGCACCGCCTTGCCCGGCCCGAGCACCCGCCGCGCCTCACCGAGCGGCGAGCGCCAGTCGACCCCGACTACGTCCACATCGAGCGAGGCGAGCTGCGGCAGCAGCGCGCTTCCCTGGTTGAGATAGTAGATGAGTGGCACGCCGCAGGACCGGAGCGCGCCGAGCGTGCGGCGCACCGCGGGCAGGGCGAAGCGCTGGTACTCCGGTACGCCGAGCAGCCCCGCCCACGACTCGAACAGCATCAGCGCCTGCGCGCCGGCGCCAGCCTGCGCGGCGAGATAGGCCGCCATGGCGTCGGCGAGCTTGGTCAACAGCCGTTCAGCCTCGGCTGGCTGCGCATAGAGAAAGGTGCGCGCCGGTGCGAACTCCTTCGACGGCCGGCCGCAGACGAGATAACACAGCAGCGTGAACGGCGCGCCCGCAAAGCCGATGAGCGGCACACCACGCGGCACGCCGGCGCGCACCAGGCGGATGGTCTCGAGCACGAACGGCACGTCGCGCTGCGGCTCGAGGACGGGCAGCGCCTCGATCTGCGCAGCGGTGCGGATCGGCTCGCGCACTACTGGCGCCGGCTCGAAGGACAGGTCCACACCCATGCCCTGCAGCGGCGTCATGATGTCGCTGAAGAGGATCGCCGCATCGAGCTCGAAGCGCTTGAGCGGTTGCAGGGTCACTTCCGCCGCCAGGTCAGGCCGGCGCGTCAGCGTCTCAAAGTCGACCTTGGCACGCAGCGCGCGGTACTCCGGCAGGTAGCGCCCCGCCTGGCGCATGATCCACACCGGCCGATGCGGCACGGGCTCGCGGCGGCAGGCGGCGAGGAATGCGCTCGTCGTCGCAGTCGCCTGCGGTGCCGCTTCCGGTTTCATGCGTTGAGCCATTGCGCGACCTGGGGCGCGAAATAGCTGATGATGAGATCGGCCCCGGCGCGCGAGATGCCGGTGAGCGTCTCGAGCACCGCGGCGCGCTCGTCGATCCAGCCGCGCTGCGCGGCTGCCTTGATGAGGCTGAACTCGCCCGACACCTGGTAGGCCACGACCGGCACGGTGACTGCGTGGCGTACCCGCCGGATGATGTCGAGATAGGGCCCGGCGGGCTTGACGATCACGAGATCCGCGCCCTCGGCGACGTCGAAGACGACCTCGCGCACCGCCTCGCGCCCGTTCGCCGGATCCATCTGATAGGAGCGGCGATCGCCGAACGCCGGGGCCGACTCCGCCGCCTCGCGGAACGGGCCGTAGAAGGACGACGCGTACTTGGCCGCGTAGGAGACGATGGGCGTCGCCGAGTGTCCCTCGCGGTCGAGGAGCGAGCGGATCGCCTGCACGCGCCCGTCCATCATGTCGCTCGGCGCGACCGCATCCGCCCCGGCGCGCGCGTAGTTGAGCGCGACCTCGGCGAGCGTCGCGATCGAGGAATCGTTGTCGATGCGCCCGCCCTCATCCACATGGCCGCAGTGCCCGTGATCGGTCGCACCGCACAGGCACACGTCGGCCCACACGAGCAGATCGCCGCAGCCGTCCTTGATGGCCGCGATCGCCTGCGCCGCGAGACCCTGCGGATCGACGGCGGTGCTGGCGCGCGCATCCTTCTCCTCGGGCGCCGCGAAGAGCAGCACGGCCGGCACTCCCGCCGCGGATACTGCCCGCGCTTCCTTCACCGCCTCATCCACCGACAGCTGACTGATTCCGGGCATGCTCTCGACCGGGCGGCGCACGCCGCGGCCAGGAACGACGAACAGCGGATAGATGAAGGCATCGGGCCGCAAATGCGTCTCGCGAACCATGCGTCGCCAGACCTCCGACTGCCGGGTGCGACGAAGTCTCTGCTGGGGAAATGGCATGGTCAGGCTCTCGTTTGCATGACACGGTAGGCGGCCAGGGCGAGGCCCTGGAGATTCGCGGGCTCGGCGAGCGTGGCGGTGCGGCCGCGCGCGGCGAGCTCGGCTGCGGTCGTTCGGCCGATGGCGACCGGCGGGGCCTCATCGAGCAGTCGCGCGAAGTCCCCATCGCCGAGCGCGCGGGCGAGCTCGGCGACTGCGGAGGGACTCGCGAAAGTCACGGCGCCGAGTCCGCCGCGCCGGATCCAGGCGCGGCACTCGTCGACATCGAGCGTGGCGCCATCGGTGCGGTACGCCTCGACCTGAGTGACCACGGCGCCCAGCTCCCGCAGGCCAGCGGCGATCGTCGGCAGGGCACGCGAGCTCGCCGGATAGAGGATGCGTACGCCGGCGTCCGCCGCGCCCCACTGCGCAGCGAAGGCGGCCACGAGCGCGCCAGCGCTCGCCTCCTCCGGAACGAGATCGACCGACCAGCCGCGCTGGCGCAGCGTCAGCGCAGTTGCGCGTCCGACCGCCGCCACGCGCAGCGTCGCGGGCGGCTTCGGCACGCGCTCGAGCACCGCGGCCACCGCGTGGCGGCTCGCGAACACCAGCCAGCCGAAGGAGGCGAGCTCGGCGAGTGCGCTATCGAGCGGCGCGGAATCCGCGGGTGTGACGCTCACCGCCGGCCACGTCAGCACCTCGAGGCCGAGGTTGCGCAGCTCACGGCTCAGGGGTCCGTCGGCGGACTCGGCGCGCGTCACCACCACCGGCCGCGAACGCTGTGCCGCACTCATGGTGCGGTCACCGCGAGCGCCTCGCGCTGGCCCGCCATGAGCGCGGCGGCCCCGCCCGCCAGCAGCTCGTCGGCGACACGCTCACCGAGTGCGGCCGCGTCCGCGGGTGTCAGCCGCGCTCCCTGCGGGGCGCTGTACGTGCCCCGCGCGCGCAGCTCCCGCGAGCCATCCAGCGCGCACACGCACGCGGCGAGCTCGAGGGTGTCGCTGCGCAGCTCCGCGAGCGCCCCGAGCGGTACCTGGCAGCCGCCCTCGAGGCGCGCCAGGAGCGAGCGCTCCGCGCTCACAGCGAGGCGCGCCGCCGGGTCGTTCAGGGCGCGCAGCAACGTGAGGGTTGCGGCGTCGTCGGCGCGCGCACACACCCCGATCACGCCCTGTGACACCGCCGGCGGAAACTCGAGTGGTGACAGATGCTGCGAGATCTGCCGCGCGAGCCCGAGGCGTGTGAGGCCCGCCGCGGCGAGAATGATCGCGTCGTAATCGCCCGCGCGCAGCCGCTCGAGACGCGTCGGTACGTTGCCGCGCAGCTCCACGGGAAGCGCGTCGGGCCTCAGGCGAGCGAGGAACGCACGCCGTCGCAGGCTGCTGGTGCCGATGCGCGCGCGCGCTGGCAGCTCGGCAAGCGAGGCTCCGCTGCGCGACACGAGCGCGTCGCGCGGGTCCTCGCGCGGCAGCGTGGCCGCGAGCACGACGCCGGGGGCGAGCGCAGTCGGCAGGTCCTTCAGGCTGTGCACCGCGACGTCGATCGTGCCGGCGGTGAGCGCCGTGTCGATCTCGCGCGTGAAGAAGGCGCGGCCTGCGGTGCGCCACAGGGGGACGTCGCGCTGCGCATCCCCCTGGGTCGTGATGTGCACCAGCTCGACACCCGGCGCCCCGCTCTGCGATTTGAGCAGCGCCTCGACGTGCCGCGCCTGCCACAGCGCCAGCGCCGAGGCGCGCGTGCCGATGCGCAGCCGCGCGGCGCTCACGATTCGCCCTCGATGAGGAAGCGGTAGCCGACTCCCCACACGGTGAGGAAATGGCGCGGGTTGGCGGGCTCGCGCTCGAAGCGCTTGCGCAGCCGCAGGATGAAGTTATCGACCGTACGGGTGGAGGGAAACACGTCGTAGCCCCAAACCCGCTCGAGCAGATCCTCGCGCGAGACGATGTCGCCGGCGTGCTCGGCCAGCACCTTGAGAATCATGGCCTCCTTCTCGGTGAGCTCCTGCGACTCGCCGTTCCAGGCTCGGGCGCGGAAGGCGCGGAAATCCACCTCATTGCCGCCGAAGCGCAGCACCGCGGTGGCGGTGGTTGCCGAAGCGCTGCGATACCAGTCCCAGCGCTTGAGAATCGCGCGCACGCGCAGCAGGAATTCCGCGAGGTGGAACGGCTTGGCAAGGTAGTCATCGCCGCCGGCCTCGAGGCCGCGCACGCGGTCGGCCGGATCGCCGCGCGCCGTGAGGAACAGCACCGGCGTGTTGTTGCCCTGCTCGCGAAGCGAGCGGCACACGCTCAGCCCGTCGAGCTCGGGCAGCATCACATCGAGCACGATGAGCGCGCAGGAGTTCGCGCCCAGCCACTGAAGCGCCACGCGCCCATCGCCCGCCGACGCCACCTCGTAGCCCTCGGCGCGCAGGTTCTCCATGACTCCGGCGGCGAGGTGCGGGTCGTCCTCGACCACCAGCACGCGGCTCGGGGGCGCGGCGCTCATGGCCGGGCCACCGGGGCCGCCGGCCAGGTGAGGGAGAAGCAGGCGCCCTGCCCAAGGCCGGCGCTCTCGGCGCTGACCCTGCCCTGCGCGAGCTGCATGAGACGCCGGACGATGTACAGGCCGAGCCCGGTGCCGTAGCGGACACTGCCGCCGCCAGGATTGAGGCGCGTGAACTTCTCGAAGAGGCGCGCCCCGTCCGCGGGCTTGAAGCCTACGCCGCTGTCGCGCACCGTGAGCGTCACTTCCCCGCCCGCGGCCTCTGCCCTGAGCGCCACGCTGCCGCCGCCCGTTGGTCCCACCGCGGCGAGCGCGTTCTCCAGGATATTGCGCACGATGACATCGAGCGCCAGCGGATCGGCGAGCACGCACAGCCCCGCTGCGATATCGCTCGTCACCGTGATGCGCTCGCCGCGCGCGCGTTCCTCGAACGCGCCGAGCACGCGCGCCACGGCTGCAGCGAGCTCCACGGGCTCGGACTTGAGATCGATGCGCCCGCGCTCGAGCCGCGCGCTCTCGAGGATCTGCGTCACCATCAGCTCCATGCGCTCGAGATCCGCGAGCATGCGCGCGATGAGCGTGCGGCTCTGATCGGCGCTGAGGGTGCGCAACGTCATGGTCTCGAGCGACAGCTGCAGGCTCGCGAGCGGCGTCTTGAACTGATGCGAGACGAGCGCCAGGAAGCTGTCCTGTTCCTCGCGGACACGCGCCTCGGCGCGCAGCGCGCGCGCGATCACCGCGATGCACACCGCCAGCACCAGCAGGAAGAACGAGCCCTCCCAGGCGTACTGGTTGCTGCGGTGTTGCTCCTCGGTGAGGAACGACTGCTCGATGGCCGGATCGGGCGTGGCCTCGCTCCCCGTCACCCGGACCGCGGGCAGCATCTCGCGCACCCGCGTCGCGCTCACCCCCGAATCGAGCAGCGCCTGCGCCGCGCGGACCTGGCCGCCGTATAGAGCGCGCGCCGCCTGCACCTTTTCCAGCGTGTAGGCGCGCTGGTCGAAGAGCCACCAGCCGACCTGCACCGCCGATACTGCGACCAGGACGAGCGCCGTGAGCTGAAAGACGCGCGTCGCCTTCATGGTGGGGCCATCCCGCTGAGCGAGTCGGCGAGCGCCGCAGCGAACTCCTCGAGGTCGGCGCTCGAGTGCGCGAGTGACAGAAAGTATGCCTCGTAGGCCGACGGCGGCAGATACACGCCGCGCTCGAGCATCGCGTGGAACAGCCTCGCAAAGCGCGCCGACTCCGCCGCCGAGAGCGCGGCGGCCGCGCGCGGCGCGCCACTCTCGTGGAACGACAGCCAGAGCAGCGAGCCGCTGCGCACCGGGTGAATCGGAAAGGGCGCGCGCGCGAGTAGCGGCTTGAGCAGCGCCTCGAGCTCAGCGCCCCGCGCCTCGAGCTTCTGCCAGCCCGCCTCACGCTCCAGCACCTCGAGCGTCGCAAGTCCCGCCGCCATGGCGACCGGATTTCCCGACAGCGTGCCCGCCTGATAGGTGTCGCCGAGCGGTGCGAGACGCCCCATGATCGGCCGCGCACCGCCGAACGCGCCGACCGGCATACCACCGCCGATTACCTTGCCGAAGGTCGCAAGATCGGGGGTGATGCCGAGAAGCTGCGCCGCGCCGCCGCGGGCGAGGCGAAACCCCGAGATCACTTCGTCGAATATGAGCAGCGCGCCGTGAGCGCGCGTCACACGCCGCAACTGTTCGAGAAACTCACGCCGCTGGAGCAGCAGGCCGTGATTGGCGGGCACCGGCTCGATGATGACCGCAGCGATGCGCTCCCCCTCCTTCGCAAACAGCGCTTCCACGGCCGCCTCGTCGTCGAGCGGCAGCACGCGGGTGCAGTCGGTGAAGGCCCGCGGCACGCCGGCGGATGAGGGTTTGCCGAGCGTCGCGAGCCCCGAGCCCGCCGCCACCAGCAGATGGTCGGCGTGGCCGTGGTAGCAGCCGGCAAACTTGACGATCAGGTCGCGTCCCGTGAAGGCGCGTGCTACGCGTATCGCGCTCATCACCGCCTCGGTCCCGGAGGACACGAAGCGCACCTGCTCAACGGCCGGGTAGGCTGCGATGATCCGTTCCGCGAGCTCGACCTCCGCCTCGCAGGGCGCGCCGAAGGTGGTGCCGCGCGCGAGCGCCGCACCGATGGCGGCGAGCACCTGTGGATGGGCATGGCCGGCGATCAGCGGACCCCATGAGCCGACGAGGTCAAGATAGCTGCGGCCGTCGGCATCGGTCACCCGCGCGCCGGCGCCGCTCGCGATGAACAGCGGTGTCCCGCCGACGGCACGAAACGCGCGCACCGGGGAGCTCACGCCGCCGGGAATCGCGCGGCAGGCGCGCTCGAAGAGTTGCGCCGAGCGGTTGTGTTCGCTCATGCCTCGCGCCCTGGCTTGGCCGCCTCGAAGAACGCATCCACGGCGTCCGAGCTCGCGTACACGGCCGCAGCGCGCAGGCCCGCGAGCGGCAGATGCGCGAGGCGGTGTGCGACCGCCACGCCCAAGCGTTCGAGCTCGAGGCGCTCCTCGGGATCGAGCGTCCGCAGCTCGTGGCGCAGCGCCCGCGCCACCTCCTGCGCCGCGATCTCCTCAAATCTCAGGCGCAGGTCCGCAAGCCGCGGGCCGAGCGCGCGGGTGGCGAGCTCGGCGCGCAGGTGCATGAGGCGGTCGTCGATCGCCGCTCGTACCGGCGCGAGCCGCACCAGCTGGGCGAGTCGCTGTCCCTGCGCGGCCTCGATGAGATCGCTCATGCCGAGGCGCTCAAGGCCCGCACGCCGCGCCGCGTCCGGATCGACGTTGGGCGGCACGCCGAAGTCGATGATGAGCGGGACCGGGGCGCCGCCGTCGCCTGCCGCCCCCCGGACACGCTCGAGCGCGGCCGTATCGAGGAGTGGCGCACCACCGCCTGCGGCCAGTACCAGGGCGTTGAGCGAGGGGGGCTGAAGACGAAACTCCTCGAGTGGCAGCGCTTGTGCCGCGACCGTACGCGCGAGCTCCACGGCCGTCTCGAGTGTGCGGTTGACGATGACGAGCGGCACGCGCGCGGCGAGCAGCGTTGCGCAGCGGCGGGTCATGGGTGAGACGCCAAGCAGTGCCACCGTGCCGTCGCGACCGTCGAGATGCTTGAGGACGCGCTCGGCCGCGAGGTCACCGAGCGATGGGGAGCGCGAGCGCGCCGTCATGCGCCGCACGCGCCGCGCCATGCCGAGCGCCTCGCCCACGAGGCGGTCGAGCAGCGGCCCGCAGGTGCGGGCGGCGCGCGACTCTTCCCACGCCTCGCGCAGCTGCGCTGCGATCTCCTGCTCGCCGGTCTGCGCCGAATCCAGCCCACAGGCGAGCAGGAACAGGTGCTCGACCGCCGCCTCTCCGGTCCAGGCGCGCAAGGTCCGCACGGCTTCTCCTGGCTGCGACTCCCGGCCAGTGAGCGCGGCGAACACCTCGGCGCGCGAGTCGCCCGCCGGGCTGCCATCGAGCGTCGAGTACACGATCTCGACCCGGTTGCAGGTGCCGACATAGAGGATCTCGGCGGCGTTCAGCCGCTGGCGCAGCTGCGGCAGACGCGCAGCAACCTCCGCCCGCGGCAGGGCGAAGCGCGCCACCGCGTCCACCCCGGCATGCCGGTAGGAGAGACCTACGACACCGATCTGGTGCATCGGAAGAAGCTTAACCGCCTGACCGGAAAGCGAATGTCACCGAATGGTCACGGAGGTCCGCCCCGGACGCAAGGACTGTGAAGTCGGTGCCCCGCGACCGAAAAAAATCGGCCCCCGGATGGGGGCCGACGTGTCATCAGCAGCCGGTGGCACGGTGACCGGCCGGGTGTTGCCTCACCACTTATAAGTCGCGCCGAGCATGAAGAACCGGCCGACCGCACCGTCCTGCTCGAGCGCCGCATCGTAGTGCAGCTCGGCGCCACCGCCGTAGGTCTGCAGGTCGATCGGCGCATCCGAGTTGCCGAGGTTGGTGATCGAGCCGTGCACGTCGAAGTGGTCGTTGAGCTGGTAGCGCGCGTAGAGGTTCACTTCGGTGAAGTGCGCGATCGAGCAGTACTGGTTCCAGGCCGGGGGCAGAGTCGCCGGCGGTAACCAGATCGGGCCGTAGGCCGACGGTGCGCCGGAACTGAGCGCCTGCAGACAGTTGTTGTAGCCCGAGGAGGGGTCGACGATGCTGAACGAGCTGGTGTAGTTCACCGACAGCGTCGAGGTGAGCGGCCCCTGCTCCCAGGTGAGCGACAGGACCGCGCGATCCTTCGGATTACCCGTGTCACCGGAGATGCTGGAAGGCCCGTGCGTCCCGGCCAGGTGGTAGGTCGTCCCCGCATAACCGTAGTCGTACTCGATCATGTGGGTGTAGTTGAGGTCGCCGGTCAGCTTGCCGGGACCGATGTCCCAGCGGGTGCGCAGATCGACGTCAATACCCGAGGTCGTCGTGATACCGGCGTTCACGTAGGGCACGACGGTATATTCCGGCAGGCCGACTGGTGTCAGCGTCGGGACCTGGGTGCAGATGCCGGTCGTAACCGTGTCGGTACACATCTCAACTGGCTTGGGCGCGCCGCGCACCAGCTGCAGGAACGACGCGCCCAGACCGCCAGCGGCGGCCGCCGAGATGATGTCGTTGTTGAGCTGCACCCAGTAGTAGTCAACGGATGCGTTGAACTGCGGTAGCGGCTCGAAGATGATGCCGAAGGTCGCATTCTTCGAGGTCACGGCCTTGAGGTCCGGGTTGGCCGAGCCCACGCCGACGCCGGGATACGCGCAGTACGAGTTGAAAGTACCTTTGACGTTGGCAACGCCGTTGGGGCAGAGCACCGGATCACTGATGTTGCCCTGGCCGAAGGCGTTGCCGGCGATGCCGGACTCGGCGATCGACGGCGCACGGAACCCCTTACCCCAGGTACCGCGCAGCGACAGCATGTCGACCGGTGTGTACTTGAGGCCGAACTTTGGAGTCGCCGAGCCACCATAGGTGTCGTAGTGGTCGTAGCGGACCGCGGCGTCCACCTCGAGCTGTCTCACCACCTTGCCGCCGATCTCGAGGAAGCCCGCGGTGTCGTCCTGCGAGCCCACCGCGAAGGCCGAGGCGCCCTCCTGCGTGCCGGCGATGACGGTCGGCGGATTGACGTAGTTGAGCGCCTTGTGGAAGTACTGCGCACCGAGGGCCAGTGTCATCGGCCCGCCCGGCATCTCGAACAGGTCATGCGAGCCGTGGAAATCGATGACGTCGAGTGTGCTCGAAGGATCGGTGATCTCAGTGGGCGCGAACAGCTGTGCGCCGTTGGTGCTGATACCGGGCACATAGGTGCCGTTGTTGAGGTCGGTCTGCACCACCGCCGGCTGGAGGAAGCCCGAGATGTGATCGCTCATGCGCGCGTACATCGCGCCGAACGCGGCATCGAGATCCCAGCCGCCGGCGGTGCCTCTGAAATCGGCGAACAGCCGGTAGGTAGTGGTCTCGACGTCGGTCACCTCGGGACCCACATCCGGGAAGCTGTAGGCCAGCTGGGCGGCGGCGCCATACGGGTTCAGCGGCGAGCTAGCCGGCAGCGTGTACACCGGGTAAGTGACGGCGCTGGCGGGAATCCCCGGGCCGATGGGCGTGAGCACGTTGCCCCCGCTGTTGATGCCCGTCTGATTGAGCGCGTGGCCAAATGGAGGCGTCTCGGGCGCGACCTGCTCCGCGCTGCTGTCGAAGATCGAGGCGGTCACGGTCATCTTCCAGTCACCCGAGAGCAGGTGAGTGAACTTACTGAGGAAGTTCGTCTGCTCGGTGGGCGGCTGGATCTGACCGGGGAAGGAGAATTCGCAGGCGCCGGCGGCTTGTGCCGCCAGGCTGTTGCATCCCGGCTGTGGCCCGGTCGAAAGGAACGTCACGGCGGGCTTACCGTTGCTGAGATTGGGATTGACGAGATATCCCTGAATGCTATCCGGATATTGCAGCAGGCTCTGCGTCGGCGAGCCCGGCGTCTCGTTGATTCCGTTCGGCAGGCCGGTCCAGTTGAGGGTGGTCCACGGGCCGGTACGGTTGGAACCGAGGATCAGCTCCTGGCGGTGCCAATCGAGCGCCATGTAGATGTTATAGCCGTCGTTGGCCAGGTCGCCCCAACCGACGATGCCGGCTGCATGCCAGGTCCAGCCGTCGTTGTGTTGCGTGGCGCCGCCTTCGCCGGTGAGCTCCGCACCCTGGAAGGTTGGTTTGAGCTTGATGTTCACCACACCTGCGATCGCATCCGCGCCGTACAGCGCCGAGGCGCCGTCTTTCAGCACCTCGATGCTCTGGATGGCGTTGAACGGAATGGCGGTGGTGTCGACGAAGCTGCGCTCGCCGTCATCGCTCAGCGGGTAGGCGACCATGCGCTCGCTGTCGATGAGAGTGAGGGTGTCGCCGACGGTCAGACCGCGCAGCGCGATGCCGGACGCACCGGCCGCGAACGCTTCAGTGAAGCCTTGATTGAGCGTGCCCTGGCCGTTGGCGGCGAGATTGCGCAACACGTCGTTGACGTTGGTATAGCCGCTGTTGACCAGGTCCTTTTCGCTGATGACCTGCACCGGGCTCGGCGTCTCCGTGTCGGTGCGCTTGATCAGCGAGCCGGTGACGACGACTTCCTGCAACTCAGGTTGCGCGGCGGACTGCGCCTGCGCGGCCTGCTGGGCATCCGCCGAAGCCACAAACAGGGCGGCGACGGCTGCTGCGCCGATCAGAATGGTGCAGCGCTTGGTGGTCTGCATGAAACTCTCCCTTAATTTCATCCGGCAACTGCCGTGTTGCGCGAGCGCAGCGCCGGCATCGAGGCCGCGTAGCATAGTCAAAATCCAAGGCCCAACCAACCTCGGCACCCGTTGGGAAAAAACGACATGCGCCAAGACGCCCGTTTCACGCGGTTGAGCGATTGCGCCGTCGGCGGGACCCGCCTGAGCCCCGCACCCCGACGAGCCGGGGAAGCTCACAGGGTCCGATCGTGCTTCGTTGGCCTCTTACGGCGCTGATCAATGACTTGGGTCGACGAACCCGGCGTGGTCCCTGGATCAAAACTTCACTCTTCTTGAGGCTACCGAGACTGGCTCTTCATCAGTTTCACGCTCGCCCTGACCAGCTTCTTCACCAAAGCAACCGGTATCTCCTGATCCGCCGGAAAAATCACCAGGGCTTTAGTCGTTGCGTAGCCTGCGAGGTCTTTCTCTGGCTGTTGTTGTATCGCCGGAGGGCGAACGTGCAGGCGCACGTTCGGCTCCTTGAAACTGAACCACGCGAACATCCCGTTGTAGTCATAACCTTCATAGCAGTATCCGGGCATCTGAAAGTAGCTGACGGTCTCAACGGCGCCCGGCGCAACCAACCGTATCGCAGCCCTGACCCTCTTCAGCTTCGCCTGCACCGCTTTCGGGCACGCCGCTATGTACTCATCGACACCGCCGGGTCTAATGGAACGAGACCTGATTCGCGCCACCGGGTTACCTCGGGAAAACCGCCAGGGAGCTGTCCTGGGTCGCACCCTCCGCGCCGCAACCACGAATCAGGGGCCGGAACGGCCCGCTGAGGTCTGCCCCGTAGCTGCGCACCTGGGCCTTGCCGGTGTAAACCATTTGGCCGCGTGTGATTCGCGTGTGAGCGGAAGGCGTGGGCGGCGGGTCATGCCCGATCGCGGGCGGCCCGCGATCTTTGACACTCAGCCCGGGCGCACCGTCCAGTCATCGCACTTGCCCTTCGGATTGGCGGGGCCATTGAATATCGCGCATTTTCCGCAAGCGATAGCTCCGGTTCCCGGGGTGAAGAAGCGGCACGCGCTACAGGTCTTGCTGGGATCTGGGGACTTCTCAGTGTAGTTGTCTAATTTGCGTTGCTGCTTCTCGGCCTCACCAAGGGCGCTGGGTTTGGCGCAAACGAGGCCCTGTTCTCCTCCACGCACCACTGAAATCCGGCTCGCTGCAGCGACCAAGAGGCACGCCGTCAGCCGCCGCAATGCAGCGCGGCGTGACTTGGTCGAATCACGATCGATCAGGATTATTTGAGCGCTGCCTGCGCTTCGGTAGCCGCTTGCTTCGCCGCAGTCAGGTCGTCGGACTTCAGCCCCGCCTGCGCTTTCGCGAGCGCCGCGCTCAGTTTGGCCTTCATCGCTGAATCGGTCGTGTCAGGAATCGCCCCATTGCCAAGCTTCTGACATGGATTCGCCTCCTTAGCATCAAATCCCTGCCCGCTGGGTCCCACCAGACAATTGACAGTGTGGTGTAAGTGCATGTGGACCTGTTGGATGGTCGCGGCCTGAGCCGCCAGGCCGGCGTGCTGTGCGCCGGTAGCCGCCTCCTGAGCAGGATCTGCCGCTTGTGCAGAGGCCGGCAAGGCAGTGAGGATTGCTGTGACGATACCCGCAAGGGATAGGTGAGCCGCCAACCTTGATTTACGCATAGGTGACATCTCCATAAGTGGCCTGCAGGGATTGGAGCGGATGATGGGAATCGAACCCACATCGGCCCGCGCGTAAGAACCTTACCAGAAAGCCTTTCTTCTCCAAACTGCAGCGTGCGTGTGATTCGCGTGTGAGCAGACAGGACCGGCGAAAAGCACGAGTTCCTTCCACCACACGCAGTTTCGGGGAGGGGCCGGAGTTGGCCGTTAGTACTCGTTCGCACCCGCCGCGGTCAGGGCCATAAGCGGCGCGGTGGCCCGGTTGGCGGTGCTGTCCCGGACGACCTTGGCTGCACGTCACCGATGGCAAGCCGACGAGTGCACTCTGATGTGGAACTGCGGTCGGGCGCACGCCGGATTCCGGCATAGCTGGCTACGGCGCCAGACCTGTCTTCCACCGAACAACCCGGGCGAGGCCGGGCGCGCGGCGCGCTTTCACGGTGTCTCTTGGCGGGTTTTCGGGCAATGAGCGGACGTAAACGTGCGCGCATCGGGGTTCGTCCCGTGTGCGGTGTCGAACATACAAGGAAACCTTCGCGCCGTATAAGAGTCCTGTCGGTAGCAACTTCGTATCTTCGATAGTCATCTTCTAAGGGTCGTGATGCCTACTGTGCGTCCCCAAAGAAAGCTCTCCCTCATGGAGAGCTCATCAGGCTTGGATCCGAGATCCGTAGTTTCTAGTTCGCACGAAACGAAGCTAAATCAGTTGCTCGCCGCTCTGCCAGACGCCGAATTGAGGCGTTTGTTGCCTCATCTTGAGTATGTCGAAATGCCGCTGGGCTTTGTACTTTACGAGTCTGGCGGCGTTGAGAAAAGCGTATATTTTCCGACCTCGACGATCGTTTCGTTGCTGTATGTGATGGCCAACGGTGACGCAGCCGAGATCGCGGTCATCGGGAGCGAGGGGTTGGTCGGTATCTCATTGTTCCTGGGGGGAGCGTCGACGCCAAGCCGCGCCGTTGTGCAAAGCGGCGGCAGAGGTTTTCGGTTGAAAGCCCAGATATTAAAAGACGAGTTCGACCGAGCCGGTCCGGTGGCCCGTCTGCTTCTGCGTTATACACAGGCACTGATCACCCAAATGTCGCAAACGGCGGTATGCAACCGGCACCATTCGTTGGACCAGCAACTGTGCCGCTGGCTGCTGATGAGTCTGGACCGCCTACGGGGTAGCGAACTGATGATGACGCAGGAACTGATCGCCAATATGCTTGGCGTGCGTCGCGAAGGTGTGACAGGGGGCGCTATCAAATTGCAGAAAGCCGGGCTGATTAGCTATTCGCGTGGCCGCATTAAGGTATTAGACCGGAAGAGACTGGAGCAGCGCGTGTGCGAGTGTTATGCCGTGGTCAAAGAGGAATACGACCGGCTGCTTCCCGTGCAGTTCGCGGAATAGCATTTCGACTCCCGGCAAGGGCTCTCTTACAGGCGCGTGTCTGGCGGATACCCGTTTCAAACCTCGCTGGAGGTCAGTCAACACATGCCGGACTCCGCGAGTTGGCTGCTGCGTGTGAAAACGCTGGCCAACGTGAGGCATCAATGGCGGGGATGGCGACGCTCCCGTGGTGACGGATCGTCTTGGCTGTCGCTGGCCCGACTTGGCTGGGAATGGAGCGGGTGATGGGAATCGAACCCACGTTAGCAGCTTGGGAAGCTGCAGTTCTACCATTGAACTACACCCGCGGCGGCACGCCGATTGTACGGGTGCGGCTTCGGCATAGGCAATTGACGCGGCCCGCGCGGCCCGTTCAGAACGGGTAGTTGATGCCGCTGAACACCGCGGCTCGGCGCTCCCCGAAGCCGATGTCGACGTAGCCGACGACGTGCGGGCTCGCGATGCCGCGCATTCCGAGCCCCACGGCGCGATGCAGGTGCGAGAGCGGGCTCGCGCCCGCATCATCGAACACCTTCCCGACATCGACGAACGGCGCGAGCTCCAGACTCACCCGGGTGCCGAAGGCGTCGTAGTTGGCCACCCGCGTGCGCAGCTCCACACCGCCCGCGCTCAAGTCGCGGTCGAGGTATCGGTCGCTGCCGTCGGTACGCAGCGGCTCGCTCTCACCCGGAATGCTGACGTCGCCGCCGAGACCGGAAAGCGCCCAGAAAGGCGCCTCGTTCGCCGACGGCATGTAGCGCACGGCCGCATGCCACGCGAGCGTCAGCTCGGGCGTGAGCGGCCGGTAGCCAGCGGCCTCGGCACCCACGAAGTCGTAGGAGACCGAGCTGCCGAGCCCGCGCGTCACCGTGCCCGCATACACGAGGTAATGCACGCCGCTGCGCGGGATGATCGGCGAGTCGCGCGTGTCGTAGCTGAGGATCAGACGCTGCTGCACCTCGTGCTCGGCACCGAGGCCTGCCTGTCCCGGAAACAGCGTCGTGATCGAGGGCACCTGCGGCAACACGCCGGGCAAAACGTCCACGTAGCGCACTCGCACCAGGTAGGCGAGCTGCACGGCTGGGGAGAAATTGCGCCCCACCTGCACGTCGAGCCGCGACTGGTTGTCGAGGTAGTTCGTCTGATTCGAGTATAGCGAGTCGTTGCCGATGCCGAAGAAGCGCGGGCTGCCGCTGCGGTCATAGACCGCCTCGATCGACCAGCTGAGCGCGCTGTGGCGCGTCTCGCCGGAGACGAAGCGTGCGTCGAATTCGCGCTCAACGCGCTGCTTGCCGCCGCCGACCACCATCCACTCCTCATCGACCGAGGGGTAACCGAACACGCGCATGCGGCTGCCCCAACCGAAGTACTGGTTATGGATGACATCCGGCGCGATGATCTCGTCGATCTCGTTCTGCGCGTTGGTATGCAGCACCGTCGGTATCAACCCGAGCGTCGTGCCGCTGTAGGGGTCGAGATCGATCTCGGGGATCGGAATGAAGGGCGCGGTGGCCGGATCGAGATAGCGGCTGAGTCCCGCGTCGTCGCCGCCCGCCGGTGACGCCGCCAACAGCACGGCGCTGCCGGCGAGCGCGGTCGCGCAAACGCCGGCCAATCCCCGCTGGGTGCGACGAGGGCGCAACAACTCCTCGCTCAGTGCGCCGGATTGAAGCGGTAAGTACCCTCAAGGCCGTAGGTGCGCGGCGCGCCCGGGATGTTCCACGCGATGGTCGGCGTCGGCACGACTCCGGTCGGCGTGGCGCTGAACGACTCGACCGTGCCGCCCGTGTAGGCGTAGCGCTTGTCGGCGAGATTGCGGCCGAACAGCGCCAGCTCCCAGCGGCGCTCGGCGCTTGCGAGCGCCACTCGCCCGTTGAGGGTCCCGTAGGAGGGCTGGTAGTTGAAGTCGTTGATCACGTTGAACTGGACCTTGTCCTGCCACGCGTAATCGGCCCGCACCGTGAGCTCACCGATCGCGGTCGGAATCGCACCGATGGCTGCGAGCGAGGCCTGGTAGCGCGGCGTCTGATAGAAGTCGTTACCGGACAGGTCCACCGTCGGGCCGCCCGGCAGCGGCTGATAGAGGAAGCTCTGGTAGCGCGCGTCGGTATAGCCGAACGAGCCCTGCAGTCGCAGCGGCCGTGCGATCTGCCAGGCGGTCTCGAGCTCCGCGCCGCTGATGCGAGCGCGTCCCGCATTCGTCACCAGCGTCGAGGGCGTGCCGTCGATCAACTGCGCGAGCAGCCGCTGCATATCGTCGTACTTGCCGTAGAACACATCGCCGTCGATGAGCAGCGCGTGCTCGAACAGGTCGGCCTTAAGTCCCACTTCGAAGTCGGTGAGCTGCTCGGGGCGGAACGGCTGCTCGTCCACCGAGGCCTCGGGAGCGTTCCACCCACCGGAGCGCTGACTGCGGCCGACGCGCGCGTAGGCGTTGAGCTCGGGCGTCAGGCGATAGCGCGTCGAGAGCTCCCAGGACCAGAACTGGTAGCCGACGCTGTGCTCGATGGCGGGGCACGGTCCGAACGGGGCGCCGCCGATGGTGCAGCTCTCCTCGGGGCCGTTACCCGGAATTGTGGGCACCGGAACGAGGACGTAATCGTTCTCCTCGAGATCGCGGCGATCGT
Source organism: Steroidobacteraceae bacterium (assembly GCA_035568235.1). GTDB lineage: Bacteria > Pseudomonadota > Gammaproteobacteria > Steroidobacterales > Steroidobacteraceae > 13-2-20CM-66-19. The sequence continues at coordinate 25,294 of DATMOK010000015.1, forward strand.
CGGTGCGCCTGAGGCCCGCAGCGACGAACCAGTCCTCGGTCAGCGCGTACTCCCCGTGCGCGTAGGCAGCGACGGAGCTGTTCATCACCGAGTTCTGCTCGTAGACCGGCAGCGGACTGAAATACGGAGAAAGGTTGAGGCAGGTCGGGGGCGATGCAGCCGGGGGTGGCTGACAACCGGTGAGTGCGGCGATCTGCGTGAGCGCGCCGAGGAACTGGGGTGACGCCGGCGCATGCACCGAGGGGGCAGAGCCGTCCTCGCGGAACCAGTAAATCCCCGCGACCCAGTCGAGCCGCCCGCCGAAGGATTTGTCGTTGAGCTGCAGCTCGGCGCTCTTCTCGTTCGAGGTGTTCTCGAGGGTCGAGTCGGCGAGCGGCAGCGTCGAGGCGTCGACGTCGAGCGCGGTGGTGGCGTCCAGGTGCCGGTAGCCGAGGATCAGCTTGAGCGCGAGCCCACTCTCCAGCGTGTGTGTAGCGGTAAGCTGCAGACTGTCGGTGGTGGCATCGTCGCTCGCCGGGAAGTTTCCGTCCGTCTGAAACGGGTTGGTGGGAAATGCCACCGTTGGAACCCCCGGGATCGCCGCGAACTGCGCGAGCGCCCCGCCGAGCTGCGCCACCAGTGTGCCCGGCGGCGGCCCCTCGAGCGGATGCAGGATCGCGCCCGCCTCGCGCGCCTCGAAGCGCTCGTAGGTGAAGTACACCTCGTCGGCGGCGTCCGGCTTCCACAGCGCCCCGACCCGCGCCTGCCAGCGGTGCTGGTTTTCGAGGTCGTCCTGGCCCGAGGAGACGCTCGATCCGAAGCCGTCGCGGTCGTTGCTCTGAAACGCGAATCGCAGCCCGAACGTATCGCCCACCGGCACGTTCACGATCGCGCGCCCCATGAACTCGCCGTAGTCGCCCACCGAGGTCGCGAGCTCCGCCTCTGGCCGATCGAGGTCCGGGCGGTGCGTGAATAGCAGGATCGAGCCGCCGGTGTTGTCGCGGCCGAAAAGAGTGCCCTGCGAGCCGCGCAGAACCTCCACCGAGTCGATGTCGAGCAGCGTCGCCATCGCGCCCTGTCCGCTCGCCACATACACGCCGTCGACGTACAGGCCGACCGCGGGATCGAACACGATCGCGTCGCGATTGACGGTCTGGCCGCGCATCGTGATATCGAGCGCCGAGACCGATTGCGGGGAGGCGTACATATGGGTGTTCGGCACGTCGCGCCCGACGTCATCGAGCAGCACGGCGTCGGCCTGCCGCAGCTCCTCGCCCGTGAGCACGCTGATCGCGACCGGCGTCTGTGCTGCGGGCTCGGCACGCCGGCGCGCGTAGACGATGACCTCCTGCAGCGGGCCGCCGGCATCTGCCGACGCCGACGCCTGCGGCGCCTCATCCGCGTGCAGCATGCCGGGCGCGCCGGCGACAGCCCCGAGCGCGAGCCACGTGGCGCGCGCGCAGGCCAGACTGCGCGCCGTGCCCCATTGAGACTCTCCACGTTGTCGCGGACACATGTGCGACGATCCTCGACTTCCCGATTTCAGGTACGACCGACTCGTTGACAGCAGCCGGGATCCAGGTCCTGCCGCGTTAAATGTAACAGAATGTCCCGTCCTATAATTGACGCCACCGGATCATCGAGGGTTTGACCCCCATGACTTCTGCAGCCACCCGACCGGGCGGACGAGCCGTTTGTGTCTACTGCGCCTCGAGCCGCACGTCGCATCCCGATTACCGGGGCGCCGCGCAACGCCTCGGCGAAGTGCTGGCCAGCGCCGGCATCGACATCGTCTACGGCGGCGGCGCGGTCGGCTCGATGGGCGCGCTCGCCGACGGTGCGCTCGCCAAAGGCGGCCGCGTCATCGGCATCTTGCCGCGATTCATGGCGGAGCTCGAGTGGGGGCATCGCGGGCTCACCGAGCTCGAGCTGGTCGAGGACCTGCGCGTGCGCAAGCACCTGATGCTGAGCCGCAGCGATGCAGCGATTGCGCTCCCCGGCGGCTCGGGGACGCTCGAGGAGCTGCTCGAGGCCATCACGCTGAAGCGGCTCGGGCTCTATCTGAATCCGATCGTATTGGTAAATACACGCGGATTCTTCACTCCACTGCTCGCACTGCTCGAGCGCGCGGTGCAGGAGCACTTCATGGACACGCGGCATCTTCAGATGTGGCAGGTCGTCGAGCGCCCCGAGGAGGTTCCCGAGGCGCTGGCCGGCGCGCCGGCGTGGTCGGCCGAGGCGCGCCGCTTCGCAGCGCTGTGAGATCCGTCGGAGATTAACGGACTTTAATCATCCGCCCACCGCCGGGGAAAGTCCCGGGGACTAAGGTGGCCGCGATGCTCGCCGGGCTCAATCCCATCGGCTCGATGACTCGCGGTCGCGTGCCGCGCGCCGCCGCGCGCCTGCACCGTGCGGGCGCCCTCGCCTGCATGACCGCCGCCCTGCTCGCCGCCTGCAGCCTGGGGCCCCGCTATCACAAGCCCGACGTTCCGCCGCCCGACCACTGGGTGACGGCGAGCGATCCGGCGGCTGCCCAGTGGCCGAGCACCGACTGGTGGCATGGCTTCAACAGTCCGGACCTCGATGCCCTGATCAGCGAGGCGCAGCGCGCCAACGACGACCTGCGGGCGGCAGTGGCGCGGGTGCAGCAAGCGGATGCACAGCGGCGCATCGCCGCCGCGCCGCTGTTTCCTGCCCTCGATGTCTCGGCTCAGGCCACGCGCGCGCGCGCCCCCGTACCGCCGAGCGGCGCCTATCTGACCGGCAACACCTACAATCCGCTGCTCACCGCGAGCTACCAGCTCGACTTCTTCGGCAAGAACCGCGCGCTGCTCGCGGCGGCGACCGCCACCGCCCACGCGAGCCGCTACGACCGCACCACCGTCGAGCTCACCGTGCTGGCGGGGGTCGCGACGACCTACTTTCAGGCGCTCGAGCTGCGCGACCGGCTGAGCGTCGCCAACTCGAACCTCGCCAACGCCTCGCAGGTGCTGCACGGTCTCGAGCTCGAGGAGCGCGCCGGCATCGCCACCGCGCTCGATGTGGCGCAGCAGCGCACCGTAGTCGCGACCGTGAACGCCTCTATCCCGCCGCTGCGCGAGCAGCTGCGCCAGAGCCTCGATGCGCTCGCCATCCTCATCGGCTCGACCCCCGAGGCGGTCGATGTGACAAGCGGCGGACTCGACACGGTCGGCCAGCCGGCGGTACGCCCGGGACTTCCCTCCGAACTCCTCGCCCGCCGCCCGGATGTCGCGGCCGCCGAAGCGCAGCTCATGGCCGCCAATGCCGACATCGCCGCGGCGCGCGCCGCGATATTTCCGAGCATCAACCTGACCGCCGACGGCGGTTATGAGAGCGCGGCGCTCGCGACGCTGCTCACGCCCGCGAGCCGCGTGTGGTCGCTCGGCGCAGGCCTCACGCAGCCGATCTTCCACGGCGGCGCGCTGCTCGGCGGCTACTCGCTCGCCAAGGCACAGTACCAGGAGCTGCTCGCCGACTATCATAAGGCGGTGATCTCGGCGCTCGCCAACGTCGAGGACGCGCTGGTTGCCGTGCAGCAGACCGCGGAGCAGGTGACGCGCCAGCAGCAGGCCACCGAGGAGGCGCGTCGTGCCTATCGCTTCGCCCAGGTTCAGATGCACGCCGGCACGATCAACGTGCTGACGCTTCTCAACACGGAGACTACCTTGTTCACCGCCGAAGATGCCCTGGCGCAGGCCAAGTACGCGCACCTGCAGTCGCTCGTCTCGCTCTATCAGGCGCTCGGCGGGGGCTGGCAGCAGAAGGATGAGCCGTTGTGAACTCCGGCCGCATTTCGCTCGATTCCCCGCGGCACAAGGCAGCCGCGGGAGCGATTGCCGTGTGCGTGGTCGCCAGCCTCTGGTACTGGCTCGCGCACCGCTCGGGCGCTGCGCCCAAGACGCCGCCGGCCATCGCGGTCGATGTCGCGACCGCAACACGCGCCGATGTACCGGACAATCTCGAAGGTCTCGGCACCGTGCAGGCCTTCTACACCGTCACCGTGACGGCGCGCGTCGACGGCCAGATCGAGAAAGTGGCGTTCAAGGAGGGCCAGCGCGTAAAGAAGGGCGATCTGCTGGTGCAGATCGACCCGCGGCCGTACCAGGCGGCGCTCGGCATCGCGATCGCCACGCGCGACAAGGATCGGGCACAGCTCGAGAATGCGCGCCGCGACATGGAGCGCTACGAGCTGCTCGCGCCCGAGGACCTCGCCAGCAAGCAGACCGTCGATACGCAGAAGGCGCTCATCGCGCAGCTCATCGCGCAGGTGAAGGGTGATGAGGCGTCGATCGACAACGCGCGCACGCAGCTCGCCTACACCACCATCGTCTCGCCGATCGACGGCCGCACCGGCATCCGTCTGGTCGATCCGGGCAACATCGTGCACGCCGCCGACACCACCGGCATGGTGGTCGTCACCCAGCTCAACCCGATCGCCGTCATGCTGAGCCTGCCGGAGGAGGACTTCGAGGCGCTGAGTACGGCGCTCGCGCGCGGAGCGGTGAGCGCCACGGCGCTGTCGCGCGATGACCAGAACGTGCTCGATACCGGCAACGTCGAGCTGATAGATAACCAGATCGACCAGAGCACCGGCACCATCAAGGTGAAGGCCATCATGCCGAACCGCGACGACCGCCTCTGGCCGGGGCAATTCGTCAACGTGCGCGTGCTGACGCAGATGCGTCGCCAGGTCCTCACCGTACCCTCGAGCGCGCTCGAGCGCGGGCCGGATGGCCTCTTTACTTACCTCGTGAAGCCGGATTCCACCCTCGCGATGACGCCGGTGACCGCCAGCGAGCCGGTGGGCAACCTGGTGGTCATCGACAAGGGGCTCAAGGAGGGCGATCAGGTCGTGACCAGCAATCACTATCGGCTCCAGCCTGGTGCGCACATCCGTGCCAACCCGGCCGTGAACGCCGGTATGCCGGCGCACGCCCCGGGTGAAGCCCGCAGCACCGGCGGCGAGACCGCGGAGCCCGCGTCGTGAATATCTCCCGGCCCTTCATCGAGCGTCCGGTCGCGACCACTTTATTGATGGCCGGTCTCGCGCTCATTGGCATCGCCGCCTTTCCCTTCCTGCCTGTGGCACCGCTGCCGCAGGTGGACTTCCCGACCATCCTGGTGAGCGCGCAGTTGCCGGGGGCGAGCCCGGAGATCATGGCCACCTCCGTCGCACAGCCGCTCGAGACCCAGTTTGCGCAGATTCCCGGTGTCGCGCAGATGACCTCAACCAGCGTGCTCGGCGGTACGCAGATCACGCTGCAGTTCGAGCTCGACCGTAACATCGATGCGGCTGCGGGCGACGTCCAGGGCGCTATCAACGCGGCCGGTGGCCAGCTGCCGAAGAACCTGCCCTCGCCCCCCTCGTACCGCAAGTACAACCCGGCAGACTACTCAATCATCATCTACGCGGTGCACTCGGACGTACTGCCGATGACCGACGTCGACAACTACGCCGAGACGGTCATCGCCCAGCAGCTCTCGATGCTGCCGGGCATCGCGAACGTCGGCGTCGGCGGGCAGCAGAAGCCGGCGGTTCGCGTCCAGGTCGACCCGGTGAAGCTCGCCGCAGTGGGGCTGCAGCTCGAGGACGTCGCCAACCTCATCACCACCGCGACGGTCGATTCGCCGCAGGGCGCCATCACCGGCGTCCACCAGAACTACACCATCTACGATAACGACCAGCTGCTGAAAGCGGCGCCGTGGAACGAGGTGATCGTCGCCTACAAGAACGGCGCGCCGATCCGCATCCGCGACATCGGAGTGGCCATCGACGGTCCGGAGAACAGCCAGTCGGTTGCCTTCCAGAACGGCCGAACCGGGGTGCTGCTGTTCATCCACAAGCTGCCGGGCAGCAACGTGATTGACGACGTGCGGGAGGTCAAGGCAGCTCTGCCGCACATCATGACCTCAGTACCCCCGTCGCTGAAGCTCGAGCAGGTCATCGACCGCACCGTCACTATCCAGGCGTCGGTACGCGACGTGGAGCTGACGTTGCTGCTGGCGATCTGCCTGGTGGTGATGGTGATCTTCCTGTTCCTGAGGAACTTCTGGGCCACCGCGATTCCGGGTGTGACCGTGCCGCTCGCGCTGCTGGGCACCGCGGCGCTCATGTACGTCGTCGGCTACAGCCTCGACAATCTGTCACTGATGGGACTCACCATCGCGGTGGGTTTCGTGGTCGACGATGCCATCGTGATGCTCGAGAACATCTACCGCCACATCGAGGCGGGGATGTCGCCCCTGGATGCTGCCATCAAGGGCTCGGGCGAGATCGGCTTCACGATCCTCTCCATCAGTGTCTCGCTGGTAGCGGTGTTCATTCCGCTGTTGCTGATGAGCGGGCTCGTGGGCCGGCTGTTCCATGAGTTCGCCGTCACCGTGACCATGACCATCGCGGTCTCCGCGATCGTCGCGCTCACCCTCTCGCCCATGATGGGCGCACTGTTCCTGCGCGACGAGCGGCATGTGAGTCATGGGCGCGCGTATATGGCGCTCGAGCGCGGCTTCCAGTGGATGATCGAGCACTACACGCGCGGGCTGGACTTCGTACTGCGCCATCAGCGCGAAACGCTGATCACCTTTCTCGCCACGGTGGCCCTCGCCGTGCTGCTGTACGTCGTGATCCCCAAGGGCTTCTTTCCGCAGCAGGACACCGGCGTCCTCGCCGGGATTACCGATGCGCCGCAGGACGTGTCCTTCGATGAGATGGTCGACATCGAGCGTCGCCTCATGAAAGTCATCGGGGATGACCCGGCGGTCGCGGGTTGGGCCGCCTTCGTCGGTGGCAGCAACCCGCTCAACAACGGCTACGTATTTCTGGGGCTCAAGCCGCGCGATCAGCGCGATGTGACCGCGGACCAGGTCGTGACCCGGCTGCGCAAGAAAATTGCCAATACACCGGGCGGCACGGTGTTCCTGCAGGCCGCGCAAGACCTGAACGTCGGCGGCCGCCCCTCGCGCACGCAGTACCAGTACACGCTGCAGGACGCCAATATCGAGGAGCTGAACGAATGGGCACCGCGCCTGCTCGCACAGCTGAAGAAACTGCCGCAACTCGCCGACGTCGCCTCCGACCAGCAGTCCTCGAGCACCAAGCTGTCACTCGTCATCGACCGCAACCAGGCGGCGCGCTTTGGCATCCAGCCGGCGCTCATCGACAACACGCTCTACGATGCCTTCGGGCAGCGCCAGGTGACGCAGTACTTCACGCAGCTCGCCAGCTACCACGTGGTGCTCGAGGTGCTGCCGTCGCTCCTCGGGCAGCCCGGCACACTCAATAAGATCTATATCAAGTCGCCCACCACGGGGCAGCAGGTGCCGCTGTCCGCGTTCACGAAATTCGACACCGGTCATACCAGTTACCTGTCGATCAACCACCAGGGGCAGTTCCCCGCGGTGACGCTGTCTTTCAACCTGGCGCCCGGCGCGGCACTCGGCGATGCCGTGAGCGCGATCCAGACGGCCACAGCTTCCATTCACATGCCGGACTCGGTCTCCGGCACCTTCCAGGGCACCGCGCAGGCCTTCCAGTCGTCGCTGAAGACGCTGCCCCTTCTGATCCTGGCGGCGCTGCTGGTCGTGTACGTCATCCTCGGCGTGCTCTACGAGAGCTACATCCACCCGCTCACGATCCTGTCGACGCTGCCGTCGGCGGGCGTCGGCGCGCTGCTGATGCTGATGCTGTTCCACTTCGACCTGTCGATCGTCGGAACGATCGGCATCATCCTGCTGATCGGCATCGTCAAGAAGAACGGCATCATGATGGTGGACTTTGCCATCCACGCCGAGCGCAACGAGGGGCTCGAGCCCGAGGCGGCGATCCGCAAGGCGTGCCTGCTGCGCTTCCGGCCGATCATGATGACCACCATGGCGGCGATTCTCGGCGCCCTGCCGCTGATGCTCGGCCATGGCACTGGCTCGGAGCTGCGCCAGCCGCTCGGCTATACAATGGTCGGCGGGCTGGTGCTCTCCCAGATGCTGACGCTGTTCACGACGCCGGTTATCTACCTGTACCTCGACCGCCTGTCGGTGCGCTGGGCACGTAAGCACCCGCACAGTGCGCCTGGCCACGAGCCCGTGGCTGCGCCGGGCGGCGCCGCGGGTGCGCCATGAAGATCCTGGTGGTGGAGGACAATCAGCGCGTGGCGGACTTCATCACCAAGGGCCTGCGCGAGTCGGGCCACACGGTCGAGCACGCCGGCAACGGCCGCGATGGCCTGTTTCTCGCCGCCAGCGAGCCGCACGATGTCATCGTCATGGACCGCATGCTGCCGGGCAATATCGATGGCCTGGCGATCATCGAGGCGCTGCGCAAGGCCGGCAACCACACGCCGATCCTGATCCTCTCGGCGCTCGATGCGGTGGATGAGCGCATCAAAGGGCTGCGCAGCGGCGGCGATGACTACCTCACCAAGCCATTCGCCTTCGGCGAGCTGCTGGCGCGGCTCGATGTGCTCGGACGCCGCAGCGCCGGCACCGACAGCGAGCGCTCGCTGCAGGTCGGGGACCTGCGGATGGATCTGCTGTCGCGGCGTGTGACGCGCGGCACTCGCGCCATCACGCTGCAGCCGCGCGAGTTCAAGCTGCTCGAGTACCTCATGCGGCACGCCAACCAGGTGGTGACCCGCACCATGCTGCTGGAGGCGGTGTGGGAATATAACTTCGATCCGCAGACCAACGTGGTCGACGTGCACATCTCCAAGCTCCGCCAGAAGATCGAGCTCGATACCGAGCGCCCGCTGGTGCGCACGGTGCGCAACGCCGGCTATATGCTCTCCGATCATGACTAGCTGGGGCCGGTTGACGCACTCCTCCGCGCTCACCTGGGCGCTCGGCTACGTGCTGCTCGGGCTCGCGGCACTGGCCGCCTTCGCGGTGACGCTCTGGTACACCTGGAACGTCACCATCTTCGCCGCGCGCGAGGAGCTGCTGCTCGATGACGCGCAGCGGCTGGTCGCCGTGTATGCCCGCGAGGGGGTCGATGCGCTGACGGCACGGATCAACGAGCGCCTCGCCCTGCAGATCGCCGGCGAGCGCGCCCTGCTGCTCACCGACAGCCACTATCACCGGCTCGCCGGCAACCTCGAGGCCTGGCCGCCGGGCGCCCCGGCGCAGGAGAGCAACCACGCGGTGACCGTCAATCTCCCGGGACATCCTGCCGGCATGGGGCTGGTGCAACGCACGCTGCCGGGCGGCTATCACCTGCTGGTGGGGCGTGACCTGGCGCTGTTCCAGCCGCTCGAGCGGCGCTTCGCCTGGGGTCTCACAGCCGCCGTCACCTTCCTGTTCGTGGTCGGCCTGGCTGGCGCGCTGCTCATGCGGCGCCAGCTGCTCTCCCGTGTGCAGGGCATTCGCACCACAGCGTCCGCCATCATGGCGGGCGACCTGCGCCAGCGGCTGCCGGCCTCGGGCGCGGGGGATGAGCTCGACACGCTGTCGCAGACTATCAACGGCATGCTCGATCACATCGAGCGCCTCATCCATGGCATCAGCGACGTCTCCAACTCCATCGCCCACGACCTGCGCACGCCGCTCGCCGAGCTTCGCTCGCGCCTCGAGGTGCTGAGCCTGACTCGTCCGTCCCCGGCCGAGACTTTTTCCGAGGTCGAGGGCGCGGTGGCTGACGTCGATCGCGTGATGCGTATCTTCGCCGCCCTGCTGCGCCTCGCCGAGCTCGACACCGGTGCACGGCGCTCGGGCTTCGTGCAGGTGGACGCCTCGAAGGTAGCCGCCGAGGTGGTGGAGTTCTACGAGCCGGCCGCCGAACAGAAGGGCGTGGCGTTCTCGTTCGAGTCAGCGGGTGAAGCCGCCGTGGCGGGCGACCCGGTGCTGATCGCCCAGGCGCTCAGCAACCTCATAGATAACTCCCTCAAGTGCGTGCCCGAGCGCGGCGTGATCAGCGTGCGCGTCGGCAGACGCAGCGACGGCGCCGTGGAGATCGCGGTCACCGACAACGGCCCAGGCATTGCCGCCGCCGACAAGCCGAAAGTCACCGAGCGCTTCTTCCGCGGCGATGCGAGCCGCGGCACCCCCGGGGTGGGCCTCGGCCTTTCGATCGTCGACGCCGTCGCCAAGCTGCACGGCGGCGTACTCGAGCTGCTCGACAACCATCCGGGCCTCAGGGCCCGGATGGTGCTGCCGGTTACTGACGGTCGGTGGAGTCGATGAAGTCGTCGAGATCCTTCTTCATCTTGGCGATCGAGGCCGGATTCACGTACATCATGTGGCCCGCCGCGTAGTACTTGAGCGCGATGCGCGAGCTGGCCGAGGGCGGCACCCCGAGGTGCGACATCATGTACTCGGTGGCTGAGAACGGCGTCGCCAGGTCGTAGTAGCCGTTCAGCACCAGCACCTTGAGATTGACGTCCTGGATGAGCGCCTGGGCGAGATCCACGCCCGAGTTCACGATCGGCTGTTCACCGTTGTCGGTCTTGTGCGTGAATTTCCACTTCTCGCCGATGCCGAAGTTGGTGGTGAAGTAGGTCTTGCCCTGGCCGAACTTGAGCTCACCGTGGTAGTAGTCGAGGAACGCGGCGCTGAAGGCCGCGCCGATCGCGGCCGACTGCGGATCGTAGTCGACCTCCTTGGCGAGCGGATCCTGCGTCGGTCCGACGAAACGCCCGTCGAGACGGCCGATAGTCTCCCGCCGGCTCTTCAGGAGCTCGTGCGCGAACATGACCTCGGACACTCTCAGGTTCGCGTACTTGAGGTACTCGGCCGAGAGGCCCGTGTACTCATGCAGCTGCGCCGCCACCGCATCGCGCTCGGCCTCGCTCAGCGCATCGCCCTTCAGCAACGCCGCCGTGTACGGGCCCATGGCGTAGGCGCGCACCTCGGCAAGGAACGGCTCGAGCGCCGGCGGCTGCTGCGGCAGCATCTTCTGATACCAGGCGACCGCCGCGTAGCCCGGCAGGTACGCCGAGTACGGCCGGTCGTTGCCGGGCAGCTCGGCAAAGATCGCTTCGATGTCGGTCGCGACCGAGACCAGGATCAGGCCGTTGAAATACAGGGCGCGCCGCGCGCGCAGATAGTTGACGATCGCCGCGCCGCGCGTGGTGCCGTAGCTCTCCCCGAGCAGGTACTTAGGTGAGGTCCAGCGGTTGTTGTCGCTCACATACTGGGCGATGAAGCGGCTGATGGAATCGATGTCGGGGTCGACGCCGAAGAACTCATCGTCCTTGTGATTGCAGACCGCGTGCGACAGGCCGGTACCGACCGGATCGATCATTACCAGATCGCTCTTGTCGAGGAGCCCGAACTGGTTCTCGACGGTGCGATAGGGAGCGTTCGGGGTTGGCGTGGGATCGGAGACCACCACGCGCTTGGGTCCGAGCACTCCCATGTGCAGCCACAGTGACGAGGAGCCCGGCCCGCCGTTGAAGGCGAACGTGATGGGCCGCAGCTCGCCCGCCTTGCCGCCCTTGGCCGTATAGGCCACGTAGCCGATGCCGGCGATCGGCTTGTCCTCATCGTCGCGCACGATGAGGGTGCCGGCGGTCGCGGTGTAGTCGAGGGACTTGCCGCCAGCGGCGAAGTGATGCTCGGTGACCGAGCTCTCCGCAACCGGCAAGCGGCGCCACTCGTCCTTCAGATCACCCTTGACGTCGATGTGACACAGCCGCATCAGCGCGCCGGCATCACTCGGCGGCTCGCCGTGCGCCTCGGCAGCCTTCGCCCCATCCTGCGCGGCCGCCGCGCCCACCAGACCGATGAGCGCAACCACGCCCGTTACCCACGACCTGAGCATGAGATCCTCCCCGGCAGTTCGTATTCGTAACGCGCGCGCTTATACCACGCGCGGCATCGCCGCGGCGCGCTAGCATGCTGCGCCACCATGAGCGATGCCGTACATCCGCGCCCGATCCGCTCCTTCGTCACCCGTGCCGGGCGCATCACCCCGGCGCAGCAGCGGGCGCTCGCGACCCTGTGGCCGAAATACGGAATCGACACGGCCGAAGAGCGGCTCGATCTCGAGCGGCTGTTCGCGCGCGCCGCGCCCCGCACGCTCGAGATCGGTTTTGGCAATGGCGAGAACCTGGTCGCGCTCGCCGCCGCCCATCCGGACCGCGACTACCTGGGTATCGAGGTGCACCGCCCGGGCGTCGGCCGCCTGCTGCTCGCCCTCGAGGAGCGGCGCTTGGCCAATGTGCGCGTCATCTGCCGGGATGCCGTCGAGGTGCTCGAGCGGCACATAGCCCCGTCGAGCCTCGAGGAGATTCTGATCCTGTTCCCCGACCCCTGGCCCAAGAAGCGCCACCACAAGCGACGGCTCATCCAGCCGGCGTTCGTGGCGCTGCTCACCGGCGCGCTCGCCCCCGGCGGGGTACTGCGCTGTGCCACCGACTGGCAACCGTACGCGCTCGAGATGCTGGAGGTGGTCGGCGCGGCCGCGGGACTCACAAACCTCGCCGCGGACGGCGGCTTCGTACCTCGCCCGGCCGAGCGGCCGCCGACCCGTTTCGAGCGGCGGGGCGAGCGGCTGGGTCACGAGGTTTGGGACCTCGCCTTCCGGCGCAACCCCCATTGAGCCGCTGACGCTTCAGCTCGGTCCGAGCGCTGAGCGCAGTCCGTCGAGCACGAACTGCACCGCGAGCGCCCCGAGGATCACTCCGAGGATGCGGCTCGCGACGTTCGCGCCGGTCACGCCGATGACGCGCATGACCGGCTCGGCGACCATGAGCAGCGCCAGCACGATCGCAAGCACGAGCAATGCCGCAAGAATCAGCACGGCGAACAGCGCCGCCTGCCCGGGAAACTGGATGCGGCCGAACCACAGCAGGATGGTGGTGAGAGCGGCAGGGCCCGCGATGAAAGGAAAAGCGAGCGGAAAGACTGAGATGTCGGCGCGGCGGCGGTTCTCCGCCGCCTCGTCGCTCGAGGTGCGCGCGCCCGATTCGCGAGCGAACACCATCTCGAGCGCCAGCAGGAACAGCAGCAGGCCACCGAAGATGCGGAACGCCTCGAGACTGATGCCCATCAGTTGCAGAAACGCCGCACCACCGAGCGCAAACAGCAACAGCAGGATCGTCGAGATCGTCACCGCCTGCAGCGCCATGCGGCGCTTGAAGCTACTGCTCGCGCCGACGGTCAGCCCGGTGAACAGCGGGATCAGCGACACCGGGTCGACGACCACGAAGAACACTACGAAGAATTTGAGAGCCTGCTCGAACATTGATGCTGTGCGCCAAGCACGTCGTGCCAATCCAGTCTTGAAAGCGTCACGGCCGAGGCGCAACATGAATCGCGCCGCGCATCCCTGCGCAGAAGTGTTCGCCAGGCCCGCGGAGAGCGCGCAGCATAACAGCTGCCGCGCGACGGGCCTGGGGAGGTTGCGACCATGACAGCACCAAGTCCTGGCATCGGCGACTGGTATCGCCTCACCAGCGGCCAGCTGTTCGAGGTCGTGGCCGTCGATGACGACGACGGCACGATCGAGATTCAGTACTTCGACGGCACGGTCGGGGAGATGGACGTCGAGGACTGGCGGCTCCAGTGGGACGAGGGCGGCCTCGAGGCGGCCGAGGCACCCCCCGAGGACTGGAGCGGCTCGGTGGACGTCGAGGCCGCGGACGAGAATGCGCGCGGCGCGGAGAATCTCGGCGAGGATCGGGATCTGCGCCTCAGTCCGCTCGACGGTATCGACCTGTTCGAGTAAGGCTCAGCCCGCCGCCTCAGCCAGCGCCGCAATATCCACGCCGTCCGCGATCAGCACGAAGCCGCTGCGTACCTCGAGCGGCACGGGGGTCAGCGAGCATCCGGCGCACGGTCCCGCCACGCAATAGCCGGTCAGCTTCTCGAACAGCGCACCGTGCGATGAGCACAGGATGAGCGCGCCGTCGGGCGTGAAGAACCGGTCCGGCAGCAGGTTGAGCGGGTGGCCGGCATGCGGGCAGCGATTGACGTAGCCGCGCAGCTGCGCCCCGGTGCGCAGCACGAAGCCCCTGAGAGGCCAGTCGCCGCCGCCGATGGTGAAAGAGCGCACGCCGTGGCTGCCAAGCTCGGTCTCGCGGCACACCACCCTCTCGACGTCGAGCGCGATACTCCCGGGGGGCCCGGGTGCGCTCACGAGAGCTCGCGCGCACGCAGCTCATCGAGTGCCGCGATCTTCGCGCGCGTCAGCCACACCATCGCGAGTCCCGGCAGCGCGATGGCGAAGCTCGTTACGTAGTAGAGGTACCAGCCGCCGTGATCGGCCACCCAGCCCGCCGGGTACCCGAGGCTGTAGCGTGGCAGCAGCGCGATCGCCGACAGCAGCGCGTACTGGAAGGCGCTATAGCGGCGGTCGCACAGCGCCATGATGAGCGCCACCAGCGCGATGTTGCCGAGCGCAGCGGCCACGTGCTCGACGAACACCGCCACGCACATGATCGCGTAGCTCTTGCCGACCGCTGCGAGCACGCAATACAGCAGATTGCTGAGCGCCTGCAGCGCGCCGAAGCCCAGCATCGAGCGCAGCAGTCCGAGGCGCACCATGAGCAGGCCGCCGAGCACCGAGCCCACCAGCGAGCCCGCAGTGAACAGCGGCTTGATGATGATGCCGAGATCGGTCTTGGAGAACCCGACGTCCATCATGAAGGGAGTGAACAGCTTGTTGGCGAAGGCATCCCCGATCTTGAACAGCAGCACCACGGCGATGAAGGTCAGCGCGCTCGGCGTGCCGAGCAGCTCCTTGAGCGGCGCCGTCACCGACTCGCGCAGCGAACGCGGCTGGTAGCGATTGTCGGTGCTCGGTGCGCGCACCGTCGCGACGCAGAACAACAACATGGCGCCGGCGACCACCAGGAAGGCGGCCCGCCAGCCGAAGTGATCGGCGATGACAAGAGCAACCGCGAGCGCGCCGTAGGATGCGGTGCGGTAGCCGAGATTGGTGGCGGCGGCGGCCAGCCCGCGTTCGCCCGGCAGCGAGATATCGGTGCGATAGGCGTCGACCGAGATGTCCTGCGTCGCCGAGAAAAACACGATCGCGAGCGCGCAGACGCTCACGCCGGTGAGCGAGATGGCCGGGCTCTGCAGGGCGAGGAGCGCGAGACCGGCGGCGATAGCGAGCTGCATCGCGAGTATCCACCCGCGGCGTCTGCCGAGCAGCGGCAAGGGGAAGCGGTCCACGAGCGGCGCCCAAAAGGGCTTAAGCAGGTAGGGCAACGCCACGTAGGAGACCAGTCCGATGGTGGTATTGGTGGTGCCGACGTCCTTGAGCCAGGCCTGCAGCGCGCTCTCGGTGAGCTGGTTGGGGAAGCCGGATGCCCCTGCCAGGAGCAGGATGGCGAGCATCTTCGGGCTCGCGAGCGCCGCGCGCAGCGTCGGCCGCTCGCCCGCAAGTGCGGCACTCAAAGAACGTAGTCCATGACGAGGGGGGCGTGGTCGGAGAAGCGCCTCTCCTTGTATATGGAGGCACGCCGCGCGCGCCCCGCCAGGGGGGAGCTCACGACCTGGTAGTCGATACGCCAGCCGACGTTGTTGACGCGCGCCTGGCCGCGGTTCGACCACCAGGTATAAAGGTCCGGTCCCGGGCACACCTCGCGGAAGGCATCTACGTAGCCGGCGGGCCCGAACAGACGATCCATCCAGGCACGTTCCTCGGGAAGGAAGCCGGAGTTCTTCTGGTTCGACCGCCAGTTCCTGAGGTCAATGGCGCGATGCGCGATATTCCAGTCGCCGCTCAGGATGCAGCGCCGCCGGCCGCGGCGCAGGCGCGCCAGGTGCGGCGTGAAGGCCTCCAGGAAGCGGTACTTCGAGGCCTGGCGCTCCGGTCCCGCCGAGCCCGAGGGCAGGTAGAGCGACACCACCGACAGGTCGCCGACGCGTGCCTCGAGATAGCGCCCCTCCCGATCGAACTCGGCCTCCCCGAAGCCGTGAATTACCTTGTCCAGGCGGTGGCGCGTGTAGAGCGCCACCCCGGCATACCCCTTGCGGTCGGCCTCGCAGAAGTAGCCCTGGTAGCCGGGCAGCCGCGTGTCGTGCCCGTCGAGCTGCACCTGCTGGCAACGGGTCTCCTGCAGACAGATGAAATCCGCCTGCTGGCGGCGCAACCAGCGGTACAGGCCCTTGGCCGCCGCCGAGCGCAACCCGCAGACGTTGACGGTGATGACTCGCATCGGGCAATGATATGACATGCAGGAACATGCGCTGAGGTTCATCGAGCTGGCGCTCAGCCGCGAAGCGCTGCGCTTCGGTGAGTTCCGCCTCAAGTCGGGACGCGACAGCCCCTACTTCTTCAACGCCGGGCTGTTCAGCGACGGTGAGTCCGCAGCCATGCTCGGGCGCTGTTACGCGGCGGCCATCATGCGCTCCGGACTCGGCTTCGACATGTTGTTCGGCCCGGCCTACAAAGGCATTCCGCTCGTCACCGCCACCGCGGTCGCCCTCGCCGAGCAGCACGGGCGCAGCGTTCCCTATGCCTACAACCGCAAGGAAGCCAAGGGGCATGGCGAGGGAGGTGTGGTGGTGGGCGCCCAGCTCCACGGGCGCGTGCTGATCGTCGATGACGTGATCACTGCAGGCACCGCGGTGCGCGAGTCGCTCGACCTCATCCGTGCCGGTGGCGCCGAGCCGGTCGGTGTTGCGCTGGCGCTCGATCGCCAGGAGCGCGGCCGGGGGACGTTGAGCGCCGTGCAGGAGCTCGAGCGTGATCAGAGTCTCAAATGTGTGAGCATCGTCACACTCTCCGATCTGATCGAAGCGCTGTCGCGTCCCGTGAGCGGGCCGCAGCGTATTTCTGCGGAACAGCTCGCAGCGCTCAAGGCCTATCGGGCGCGTTACGGCGCCACGTAGCTCTTGCCAGCGGCCGGGGGCGGCCGGAAACTAGCCAGATGAGAACCGCTGCGCTGCACCTGCTGGTGCCAGCACTGCTGGCGGCCCTGGCCGCCGGCGGCGCTCAGGCTCAATCCCCGCACAACTCCAGCAGCCCCAAGATCACCACGTACCGCTGGGTCGACGATCAGGGTGTGGTGCACTACGGCGACCAAGTCCCGCCGCAATACGCCGGCAAGGACCACGAGGTGCTGAACGGCGAGGGCGTTCCGGTGCAGCACGTCGACGGACAAAAGAGCCCCGACCAGCTGGCGGTCGAGGCGCGCGACCGCGCCGCGCTCATCAAGGAGAAGCAGCACGACGCGTTCCTCGTCACGACCTACACGTCGGTGAAGGACATCGAGGCGCTGCGCGACTCGCGCCTCGAGCAGCTCGAGGGGCAGCGGACCGCGGCAATGCAGTACATCGAGAGCCTCAAGTCCAGGCTCGTGGCCCTGCAGACGCGCGCCCTCAACTACCTGCCTTACAGCACGAATGCCAACGCGCGCCGCATGCCCGATGACCTGGCCGAGGACCTGGTGCGCGCAGTGAGCGAGATGCACACGCAAAGCAGCGCGCTCGCCAGCCAGAGCGACCAGGAGGCCAAGCTGCGTGCGCAGTTCCAGACCGACATCGAGCGCTATCGCGAGCTGCACACGCTGCACTCGAACGACTGACGCGCAGCGTCAGCCGCTTCCAGAGTGTCCGAAGCCACCCGCGCCGCGCGCGGATGCGGCGAATTCCGCCACCACTTCGAGCTCCACCTGCACCACTGGCACGATTACAAGCTGCGCGATGCGCTCGCCGGGGCTGATCGTGTAGGGCTCCACGCCGCGGTTCCAGCACGACACCATCAACTGCCCCTGGTAGTCGGAGTCGATGAGTCCGACGAGATTGCCGAGCACGATGCCGTGGCGGTGGCCGAGTCCCGAGCGCGGCAGAACGACGGCGGCGAGCGAGCGGTCCTCGACGTGAAGCGCGAGCCCGGTCGGAATGAGCTCCGCGCGCCCCGGCTCCAACGTCAGGGGTGCCGCGAGCAGCGCCCGCAGGTCGAGACCGGCCGAGCCGGCGGTGGCGTAAGCCGGCAGTGGAAACTCCGTTCCGAGACGCGCATCCAGTATGCGCACCTTGAGCGCACGTCGTTCTGCGGCGCTCATGCGTAGCTCAACCGAGCGCGGTGCCGCGCTTGCCGCGCTCGGAGCGGGCGATGAGCTCGCGGGCGATGAGCGTCACGAGACCGCGGGCGAGTGCGAGCTTGCCGGCCCTGCCGAGCTCGTAGCGCGCGCCGCGCGCGAGCACGATGAGCTGGTTGTCCTCGCTGTCGAAGGCCTTGTCGTTCCCCACCTCGTTGGCGGCGATCATGTCGAGGTTCTTCTTCAGCAGCTTGGCGCGCGCATTCTGCTCCACCGACTCGGTCTCGGCGGCGAACCCGACGACGAACGGCCGCTCGGGACGCGCCGCGACCGTGGCGAGGATGTCCGGGGTGCGCTCCATCGAGAGATCGAGCGTGTCGCTGGTCTTCTTGATCTTCTGCTGCGCGGTGCGTACCGGGCGATAGTCGGCGACCGCGGCGGTGGAAATGAAGATGTCGGTGCCGCCGAGCTCGGCGAGCACGGCCGCCAGCATGTCGGCGGCGCTCTCGACGTCGAGGCGCCGCACCCCCGGTGGCGTCGGGAGCGTCACCGGGCCGGCGACCAGCACGACCTCGGCGCCCGCTGCGCGCGCCGCCTGCGCCACGGCGAATCCCATCTTGCCCGAGCTGCGGTTGCTCACGAAGCGCACCGGATCGAGCCGCTCGCGGGTGGGGCCGGCGGTAATCAGTACGCGCCGCCCGGCGAGCTCGCCACCGGCGCCAAGCAGCGCCGTAATCTGCTCGGCGAGCTCGAGGGGTTCGAGCATGCGCCCCTCGCCGACCTCGCCACACGCCTGGTCACCGGCCGCCGGGCCCAGGATCCGTACGCCGCGCGCGGCGAGTTGCGCCACGTTGGCGCGCGTCGCGGCGTTTGCCCACATGACATGGTTCATGGCAGGCGCCACCGCGATCGGTGCCTCGGTGGCGAGGCACAGCGTCGAGAGCAGATCGTCGGCGAGCCCGGCAGCGAGCCGCGCGAGAAAATCGGCGCTCGCGGGCGCGATCAATACCGCATCGGTCCAGCGGGCCAGCTCGATGTGCCCCATGGCCGCTTCCGCCGCCGCATCCCACAGGTCGGTGCGCACGGTACGTCCGGACACGGCCTGAAAGGTGGTCGCGGTCACGAACTCGCGCGCCGCGGCGGTCATGACCACCTGCACCTCGGCACCGCGCTCGCGCAGCCGCCGCACCAGATCCGGGCTCTTGTAGGCGGCGATGCCGCCGGTGACGCCAAGAAGGATGTGCTTGCCTTGCATACAGCTCGCCTCGTAGCGCAATTATCTCACCGTGGCGAGCAAACGGTGAAATGCGCAGCACACTCCGCTGCCCCGCCCGGGGTCAGGCGGGCCTAAGCTTAGACCGAAAGGTGATGGAGCGCGGCAGCGGCCGCGGCAGGCGGGGAATTCGCTCAGTACGCGTTGCGATGGCGGAAGAATGTCACCGCGGTCATCGCAATGATCTTCAGATCCAGCGCGAACGACCAGTTCCTCAGGTACTCCATGTCGTACTCGACGCGACGCCGCATCTCGTCGACTGTCGAGGTCTGGCCGCGCAGGCCGTTGACCTGGGCCCAGCCGGTGATGCCGGGTCGCACCTTGTGCCGGATCATGTAGCCGTCGATGCGCTTGCGGAACTCCTCGTTGTGGGCCACCGCGTGCGGCCGGGGGCCGACGAAGCTCATCGTGCCGTCGAGCACGTTGAAAATCTGCGGCAGCTCATCGAGCGAGGTGCGACGCAGGAAGGCGCCGATGCGGGTGATGCGATGATCGAAGCGTGTTGCCTGCACCACGACCGGGCCGTCCTCGCATACGTTCATGGTGCGGAACTTGTAGACCAGGATCTCCTGGCCGTTGAGCCCGTAGCGCCGCTGCTTGAACAAGGCGGGTCCGGGTGAGGTCCGCCGGATCATTACGCCTATGGCGAGCAGCGCCGGCCACAACACCAGCAGCAGGCCCGTCGCGAACAACACATCGAACACGCGCTTGCGCACGCCGTTCATGCCCTCGAGCGGCGAGTCGCAGATCGAGATGACCGGCATGCCGTTGATCTCGACGCAGCGGGGCTGCACGAGATCGAAGGCAAACAGGTTCGGCACGAAGTACACCGTGGCCGTCGTGTCGCGCAGCTCATTGAGCAGCGCCTCGATGCGTGGCGCGCGCGACAGTGGCAGCGCGATGTAGACCTGCGTAACCGACTCGCGGCGCACGATCTCGGCGAGATCCTGCGGCGAGCAGTTGGCCGTGACCCCGCTCTGACAACCGTGCGGCAGCCGCCAGGCGCCGCGGAAGTCGAAGAAGCCGACGAACTTGCCGCGCGCCTGGTTCTGTGCAATGCGGCGTTCGAGCTCGAGACCGGCCTCGTTGGCGCCGATGATGATGTAGCGCTGCGCGATCGAGCGATCACGGGCGAACGCTCGCACGACCGGTGCGCCGAGCGCATGCACCAGCAGCAGCACGAACGGCGTACCGATGACCCAGCGTGCCAGCACATCCTGGGGCAGCGCCGCGCGCAGATTGAATGCTGCCTTCACGAACACCAGCACCGCAGCCACGCAGCACCATTGCACGAGAGTCAGCGGCAGTGCCTTGCGCAGGCGCTCGGCAGCGGGCGCCCGGCTGCGTAGGTCGAGCGGGGTCAGCATGCGCGTCGAGATGAGCAGCACGCCCAACGCCAGCGCCGAGAACTGCAGCGACAGCGATTCGCCACCCAACAGCGCGCATACCGCGAGCCACAACACGATTGCGCCCGGCAGCGCGCCGCGACTGATGAGAGTCAGCGAGGCGGGCTCGAAACTGCCGATGCGCACCGCCTTGCTGTGCAACGAGGCACTGCCGGCTGAAGTCGTTGCCAGCGGCGGCGGTAAATCGATCGGCACCTCGAGGCGTCCGGGCGAGCTCTGGTAGCTCACAGGGACTTCATTCATCGCGTCTTCCCCTTAATCAGCCCCATGAACGCGGCGTTGCGCGGTTCGCGCGCGTTATGTCAATGGCAGTGATCCATCACGCTGCGGATATGTATATGGCGCTGTTTTCCGCAGCCAAGACTCTACCCCGATTGCGGCCGCACGGGGAGTCTCAACGTGGAGACAACAGAGTGTTACCGCCGGCTGTTCCCGCGTTTAGCGCATCGGTGTGGTGCGAAGGAACGCGCCCGCGCACCAGGGCGATGCGTCTTGCTTAAGGTTTTCTTAAGGTCGGGCGCGCAATGCGCCGATGGTAGCGGGCAGCACGAGCACGTCGCCCGGATACACGACGGCGGACGCCGGCAGCTGCGGGTTGTCAGCGAGGACCGCGTGCAGCATCGTCTTATCGCAGTAGCCGTAAGTCCTCAGGCAGGCCTTGTAAACCGAATCGCCCCTGCTAACGAGCCAATGACGACGTTGAGTGGTGGCTACAGTCCGCGCGGCACCCGCGGACGAGGTCGCTCCGGCGGCATCATGGCCCGCCGCGTGCGCAGCCACTGCGGTCCTCGTGTCAGCCGGCGCTGACACTCTGCCGGCAGAGGCTGACGCCATGTTGGGTGAACCGCCGTCAGCTGGCGCCGGCACTGCGTCCGCCGAAGCCGACGCCATGTTGGGTGCGGTGCTGTCATCTGGCGGTGGGGCGGCTGATGGCGACGGTGTGGGTGTTGGGCCCGAAGCGTTGTTGATCGCTGTGGCTACGGCGTTGGCAGCCGCTGCGACCGGCGCGACAATGCGCAGCTCGTGTCGCTGGACGAGCGTGGCCAAGCGCGCCAGGCTGGTGCCCGGCAGGCCCGGGAGCCATGCGCCCGCCAGCAGTACGCCGCAGCACAGCAGCACCAGCGCAGCGATGATCGCCGGCACGCGCCACAGAGGTGCGCGGTAGCCCAGCGAGCTGCACACCTCGCGCGCGATGCGCAGGTTGATGCGCTGCGCCGCGTGGCCGTAGCCGTTGATGAGAGCATTGTCGCAGCAGATGTTGATCGTGCGCGGGATGCCGCGCGCAGCCGACGCCAGGTACCAGAGTGCCGGCCGCGTGAACAGATTCCGAGCCGACCTGCGTCCTGCCCTAAGCGCTCGATGCCGGATGTATCGGCGGCTCTCGCGGAAAGTGAGCGGCCGGATACGCGCGCGCACGGCGATTCGTTGCCGCAGCTGTCGCAGGCTGTGCTTCCTCAGCTTGGCATCCAGCTCGGGCTGGCCGACCAGGAGGATCTGCAGCAGCTTGGTGTGGGTGGTCTCGAGGTTGGAGAGAATCCGCAGGCTCTCCAGCGTCTGGTCCGGCATGTTCTGCGCTTCGTCGACGGCCAGGATCACCTCGGTACCCGCCTGGTGCGTCTCCAGCAGCGCGCGCAGCAGCGCGCGCAGCGTGTCGGACGACTTTACAGAGGCCGCCAGCTCGGGATCGAGTTCCTCGAGCAAAGTGTTGTAGAGCTCGACGGTGGTGAGGTCGGGGTTGTAGAGATAGATCAGCCGCGTCCTGGACGAATCGAGGTTATCCAGGCAGCTGCGCAGTACGGTGGTCTTGCCGACACCGACCTGGCCGGTGACGACCACAAAGCCCTTGCCTGCCTTGATCCCGTATTCGATCGCACCGAGCGCCGCCTGATGCGTTGCGGTAGGGAACAGCAGCGAGGCGTCCGGGGTAACGTGAAAGGGCGCGGTACGGAAGCCGTAGAACTCGCCGTAGTAAATCTCGCTCATAGCACGCACCTGCCTGCATCACCGACGCACCGACATGACTTAACGCGACGCAAGGTGCGCAGAGACCTGCGCGTCGCCGCCACTTCGGCGTCTGCAAACAGCGTCAGCATCGCGGCACAAAGCCCCGGGGGCGCTGTGCTATTCTGGCCCAGCCGATGACCAAGATCTACGAAGCATTGCGCCGCCACGAACGGCAGGCGATGGCGGGACAAGCGCTCCTGCGGGGATCAGATCCCGCCGGTGATGCGGAAGCGGCCGATCGACTGCATGGCGATGACGATTCACGGCTCGCGGACCAACCGCACGGGTTGGAGGAGTCGCAATCCCCCGGTGAGTCGCCGGCTGCGAGCAACTTCCTCGTCGCGCAGCTCGAGATGCAGGCGCTGCATCGCTCCGTCGCGCCGCTGATCGCGGAGCAGCAGGCGGTGAGAATGATCATGTTCTCATCGGCACACAGCGGTGAGGGGAAGACCACCATCTGCGGCAGCTATGCCGCGACGCTCGCGCAGAATTTCGGCAAGTCGGTGCTGGTACTCGATGCGGATCGCGGGCACACGTTGACCCGACAGTGGGGTTCGCATCGGGACGCGATCGTCTCAACGCTCGACAAAGCCTCCGACGTCGCTGACACCCAGACTGGCCGCCGCGTCGGTGTACAGGGAGTCATCTCGGTCGTTCCGATCGACTCGAGCAGCGCCGACAGCCAGGAGCTCGCCCTCATTGGCACCATCAAGGAACGGCTCGCCGGCGCCTTCGACTACATATTGATCGACGGCCGCGCTGTCGGGGATCTTTCCAGCAGCATCGCCATCGGCTCGATGGCTGATGGAGTGGTTCTGGTAGTCGAGGCGGAGCGCACGCGCTGGCCGGTTGCGCTGCACGCGAAACGGGAATTAGAGGCGAGCGGCGCCCGCGTGCTGGGCGTGTTCCTCAACCGGCGGCGTTACCACATCCCCGCACAAGTCTACCGGCGCATCTGAACCGCCCCGCTGGGCTCTGCGCCAGCGTAAATCCTCAGCTCACTGCCTCATCTGCGGCGTCGCCTGCAGACGCCTGCGCAGCGTGTCCGCGAGACGCAGCGCAAGCGTTACCAGGGTGAAGGTCGGGTTGGCGTAACCACCGGTGGCGAACACCGAGCTGCCGGCGACATACAGATTCTCCACCGAATGAACGCGGCAATCCGCATCCACCACGCCGTGGCGGGGGTCAGCCGACATGCGGGTCGTCCCCATGTGGTGCGGACCGCCGTTGATATGGCGCTGCCAGTCGTCCGGCGGGCCAACGACTTGTCCCAGTCCGCGAGCGCGCACATCGCGGTCCAGCACTGCGAGCCAGCCAGTGATGCCGGCGATATCGATCGGATTCACGCGCCATTCCAGCCGGCTCCGGGGTAGATCCAACGCGTCGCGGCGCTCGGAGAGGGTAACGCGGTTGGCGGGATCGGGTGCCTGCTCGGCACGAAAGTACAGCGAGTAGATACGATCCGAGCTGCTCGCACCGAGCGCCTGCGAACGGGCCACGCGCGACATGTTCCAGGTGCGTGCCTGCGAGCGCAGCATCTGCATGCGTTGGGCCAATATCTTCAGCCCGTTGGCCACGGGTTTGAGGCTCCCCTGTCGCAGGGTCCGATACCAACGCACCGCGGGGAAAGTAATTGCCGGCGGCCAACCCACGAACGGTGTTCCCATGGCGTGACTTGGGTTCTCGACCGCGATCGACGTCGCGAGCAGGCGGTGGCGGTCGAGGGCGGCGACCGTGGGGGTGATGACACCGCGCAGCCGCACGTCTTCCAGGATTGTTTTGGCGCAGAAATCGTTATTGCCGGCGCGCTCCGACATCAGCAGGTGGCCCGCAACCACGTGCAGATGTTCCATGAAGCAGCGCCCGACCATGTCGGACTCGTTGCCAAGACCCGCCGGGCGATCGGCGCCTGAAGCCAGCAGCAGCCGCGCGTTTTCGATCGCACCGGCGGCCAGCACCACCACCGTCGGGCGCACCATAAAGTGACGGCCCGTCAGTGTGGCAACCTGCAGCTCACTGACCCGCGATGAACCCGCAGCCAGTCGAATCTGCGTGAGGTTGGCATGCAGCATGGTAGTGATGTTCGCAGCGCCGAACAGGCGTGCACCGTAGCGCTGTCCGAAATCCGTCTCCGGGCTGTGTTGAAACACGACGTGCTCGAAGTGGCTCGCCTCAAGCGGCAGCGGATCGGCCAGTCGGTGGCGCCAGGCGTCCAGATCGAAGCGCGCGTTCGGCAGCTCGAAGAGTCTTGCAGCATCGGCCTCGTAAGGCTCTAGCGCCTGTGCCGTGATCGGCCAGCCGCTGTACGGCAGCCAGCCGCGCTCGGTGAAGTCGACCGCTTCGAGCGGCCTGCACCAACCACCCCAGCGGGTAGTACCGCCGCCGAACAGCCGCCAGCGGCAGGCGTCGAGGCGGTAATATCCGTGGCCGCGAATCTCGCCGCAATAAAGCCCTTGGCTCGGCACGTCCACGTTACGACCGCCACTCTCGAGCAGCACGACGGATAGTCCGGAGCCGCGCAGTCGATCGGCGATCGCGATTCCGGCAGGCCCGGCGCCGACCACGCACAGATCGCACGCGAACTCCTTACCGGTTGAAACCTCGCGCGCATCGATCAACACGCCGCGGCCTCCAACTTCCCCCTCGAATAGTTTCGCCGATCTGCTCGACAAGTCACCCCGAGTTTACTCTGACTCGGGAAACAAGCTGATTATGTAAGTCGAACCCCCACGACCCCGGTCGCAACGCCAGTCTGCAGGCTGGTGGTCGATACCCCGAGGGTGCCTTATGATCGGCGCGTCTGGCAGGAAGCTCTGGCGCCGAGCGTCGGCATCTGTGAGCGAATGGAGCCCAGGCTCGAAATGGCCCCACAAGTCTCGGTTCTCATCCCGCATTACAACGATCTCGCCAATCTGGAGCTCTGCATTGTCGCGCTCATGGCCCAGACCCTGACGCGCGATTCGTACGAAATCATCGTCGCCGATAACAACTCGACCGTCGGCATCGACGCCGTGCGGGCGGCGGTCGGCGCACGCGCCCTGGTGGTGCCGGCACCGGACCAGGGCGCGGGGCCGGCACGTAACGCGGCAGCGAGCGTCGCGCAGGCACAAGCCTTCGCTTTCATCGATTCGGACTGCGTTCCCG
Organism: Steroidobacteraceae bacterium; assembly: GCA_035568235.1. GTDB lineage: Bacteria > Pseudomonadota > Gammaproteobacteria > Steroidobacterales > Steroidobacteraceae > 13-2-20CM-66-19. The sequence goes on from DATMOK010000015.1 coordinate 51,045, forward strand.
CGCGGGATTGGCTGGAGCGCGGTCTTGCCGCCCTGACGCATGCGCAGATCGTAGGCGGGGCGGTCGCTGCCACGGCGCGCGATGCTGCGAACCCGACACCGTCGGAAGCCTTCGAGCTGGTGTTCGCTTTCCAGATGAAGCGCTATGTCGAGCGCAAGGGTTTCAGCGGCAGCGGCAACCTGTTTGTGCGCCGCTCTGCCTTCGAGGCGGTCGGCGGCTTCCGCAAGGGCATCAACGAGGACGAGGAGTGGGGCCGGCGCGCCATAACGCGCGGCCATCGCACTGTCTACGACGCCTCGGTCTGCGCCACTCATCCGGCGCGCCACGATTGGCCGGAGCTGCGTCGCAAGTGGGCACGCGTGACGCTCGAGCGCTACATCCTGACGCGCGAGCGTCCTCATGGCCTGCTCATCTGGATCGGCAGCAGCTGGCTCATTCTGCTGTCGCCACTCGTGCATTTCGCCAAGGTGCTGCGGTCGCCGCGTTTGCACTCGCTGCGCGCGCGTTGCGGCGCGATTATCATCCTGTTTCGTGTTCGCGCTTATCGCTTCACGCAGGCGTACCGCGTGCTGCTCAGCGAGCTTGGCGCGCAGCGGCGCAAGAGTTCCGTTACCCGGGCGTAGTACGCTTGGCTTCCCGCTGCCAATGAGGTGGATCGTTTGCTAGTCACGCAGCAAGGCGTATTCGACGTGCCACCGAGGGCTGCGATCAGCAGCAGGCAGGGTGTGTGGCTGCGGGTGGTGCTGGTCGCGCTGTGCGCTTTGCTGGTGTTCATCACCGAGTCCACCTTCCGGACGCGGAAGATCAGCGCCAGCGCTCCGACCCTTGACGCCCAGGTGCTAGCGCAGCTGACTGTCTGGGGCCTTGCCGGATTACTGGGCTTTCTGTCCGGTGGACTCGCTCCCCGCAACATCAAGGGGCCAACCGCAGTCTGCGCCCTGTTCATCTTCGTCATGCTGCTGTCGGCCGGCTATTCCCCGGAAATGCGTCTGACCGCCGTGTCGGCCGTCGGTTACGGCGCGTTCTTTGCTTTTGCACTCGCACTGCGGCGTCATTGCAGCGACCGCGAAATCCTCACCGGTCTCGGAATCGGCCTGTCACTGGTCGTCCTCAGCGCACCGATTCTTTTCTTCGCCCACGCCGAGCCCGCCAAGGCGTTGCAGGAGAACGCGACCGCGCAGCAGCGCATCCACGGGCTGGCTGAACATGCTGCTGCACTGGGAGCGCTGGCAGCAGCCCTCGTAATCGTATCGGTCTCGCTCCTGCGGATGGACGGCCTGAGCCGCTGGGGCGCGCGCATGTGGAAGTTCGTCGCCTTCGGTGCCGTGGTCGTTCTCGGCCTCGCCTTCGCCAAGACGGCGATCATCGCGCTGTGCGTCAGCGGTCTGCTGATGGTGTGGCGGCGTAGGCCCCTGCTCAGAGCGCTGTCGCCCATCTGGGCCGTGGGCATCGCCGCATTCGTTGCCATCGTAGCGGCCGTCGGCATCGACAATCTGCTGCCCAGATCGATAGTGCACTTCCTCAGTCGTGGCCACGGCTCGTCCAACGATGTCGGAACCTTGACCGGGCGAACCAGGATCTGGGAGCTCGTCATCAGCAAGATCGAGCGGTCACCGCTGTTCGGCTACGGCTGGAATACGGGCCGCATAGAGATCTACGACAAGGCCTCCAGGTTCCCGCAGATTCATTCGCATAACATGTATCTGCAGTGTCTGCTGTACTTAGGGATTGTCGGGTTCGTGCTGTTTGCCGTCATGATCGTGTACGTGCTCGCCGCCTTTGCGCGCCGGCCGCTGCTGTGGCGGGACTGGATTGCCATATACCTGCTGATCCTGGGGCTAGCGGAGCAGAGCTCTCTGACTAATATGCCCACCGCCTATACGCTTCTGTGGCTTCTGGTGATCGCTTCGCTGCGTCCCACCGATTCCCCTTCCAAGCCAACCGAGCAGCGGACGCCGGTTTCCGCATCCGGCCCCGCGCGCTGAGCGATCCTGTGTCAGGTTGGCACGGTGTCGGCAGAGAGAGAGCTGCTGCCACTCCCCTTGGGCGAGCGACGCGCTGACACCTCAATGAGACGGAAGCCCGAGACTTCGCTACGCATTTCGCTGCGCGGGCTGATCCCCCGTGACCTCGCCAGCGCGCGGCTGTATCTGCTGCTGGATCAGATCGTTTTCTCACTGGCCAGTTTCATACTGACCATCGCTCTGGCCCGCATGTATTCCGCGAGCGAGTTCGGCAGCTACGGTATCGGGCTGGCGATCGCGCTGATGGTGCAGTCCATCCAGCGGAATTTCTATATCGTCCCCCTGTCTCTCATGAGCCGGCGCGTAGCCACGCGCTGTGCCGGCGCCCTGGTTGCTGAGCACTTGACCGTGACCGGTGCGTCGGTGGCGCTCGCGGCGCTGGTTACGGCACTAGTGGCGGCAATGGGCCCGGGGGGCGCCAGTCTCGACATCTCACTGGCGACGCTGGTGTGCATCACTCTCTACTTCCAGTCCGATTTCGATCGCGCGATACAGGTGAAACGGGGCTCGTACCGGGGCGCGCTCGGGCTCTCGCTCGTCTATCTCGCGACCGTGATCGCGGTGTCGGCGTTCGCCAAGTTCCATCATGTCAGCTTCGCAACCTTCATGGTCACGCTGGCGGCGGTCTGCACGCTCAGATCTTCGTGGCTGTTCTTCCTGCACGTGCAACCCCACTGGTCCTGGGGCATGCGCCTGTTGGGGCGTGACTGGCGCCGTTATGGAGTGCCGGCGCTACTGCAGGCCGGGGCCGCCTCGGGTTGCCAGCATATTCCCCTCATGATCCTTGCCACGGTGAGCGGCTCGGCCCAGGTCGGCGGCTTCAGCGCGATGCGCAGCCTGACGCAGCCATTGATGCTCGTGTTTCGCAGCCTCGACGCCGCGGACAAGAACCGGATACGCACGGCGAGCAGCGGTGGAACGGCGGGCGCGCGTCGCTTTGTCTGGCGCACCACGCTGTTTTACGGCGCGATTGGCGCCGCTGCGTTGCTGATACTGGGCCTGTTTCACGAGCGGATCATCTCGCTTGCCTATCACGGCAAGTACTCCGGGCTCGGCGGCATCCTGATCGGCTGGACGATCTACTCGGTGCTGTTGGGACTCGGCCTGCCCATCGGGTCGCTGGCGTACCTGCTGCATCGCCAGCGCCCTTTCACCGCGTGGACTCTGGTGAGCGGGGTCGTCGGCATAGCGCTGGCGTTGGGGCTCTGCGGTCCGTTCGGCATGTGGGGAGCCATGTCAGCGACAGGAATCTCGGCGGCGGTCAGCCTGCTGGGCGGCTTCATCGTCACGCGCGATGTGATAGTTGAGGGACGTGACGTGCCGCTGCCGAAAGAGATGCGGCGCGCGGTCCCGGCACCGAGCGCAAGCAGTGATATGTCAGAGTGAGCACACGACCCGGCAGCAGCAATTTTCGGAGTTTGGCAATATGTCGTGTAGAGCAGACGGTACGAACCAGCGGGTCGGACTATGCGCCCAGGGAGGAACGCAGCGCTATAATGTTTAGGTGCCCGGTTCGAAAACCATAACAGGGGATGTTGCAGCTTTGCAGCAACTGACATGCGTGGGACTGCGCCTCGGCGCGATTTCCCTCTTGCTCGCGGTGCTCCTGGCGGGTTGCGCGTCGGTGAGCAGCTCACTGCCCCCCGCACCCCAGATCGGGATCGGACCACCCGAAGAGCAACCTGCCTACCGACTGCAGCCTGGCGATGTGATCGAGCTGCATATCCTTTCCAATCCGGAGATGAACGAGCAGGCGATCGTTGCTCCGGACAACAGGGTTACCTTTCAGTTCGCGCCCGGCATATTTGCCGGCGGCCACTCGTTGCAGGAGCTGACGGATAAGCTCAACGTCGCCTATGGCACCAAGACGAAGGACGACCTGCAGGTTGTGCTGCGCAGCCAGGTCGGCACGCGCGTCTACGTCACCGGCGAAGTGGCGCTGCCCTCCGAGGTGCTCGTAAGCGGGCAGATTTCCGCGCTCAGCGCGATCGGCCGAGCCGGCGGCTTCAAGATCACCGCGCACAAGAGTCAGGTCGTATTGCTGCGCCGTGACGCGCAGAACAAGCCGCACGTTTATGCGATCAATCTTGCCGCGGCGATGGAAGGCAAGGATCCCAACGCCGACGTGCTGCTGCAGTCCTACGACGTGCTGTATGTGCCGCGCGACCGCATAAGCAACGCCAGTCTCGTTCTCGAGCGCATACGCAACGCGCTGCCGATCGGCGCCAACGTCAATTACACCTGGTACAAAGCGGAGACGCCTTAGCTCTGAGGCGCTGATCCAATGGTGATCGAACCGTCAACCAAAAGCATCGTCTACGTTGTGTTCCGTCAGCGGCGGGTCATCGTCGGCTCAGTGTTGGCCGGCCTCATTCTGACCGTCGCCTATTGCCTGTGGGCAACGGCGCTTTACAGAGCGGATGCGTCGGTGGTGGTGAATTTCAACCGGCAGTTGACCGGCTCGCTCGGCACCGACCAGTCCGCCGCCAGCGGACCGGCAACCCCGACCGACGCCGACGAGATCCTCAATTCCTACACCCTGGTTTTCCAGAGCAACGCGCTCGCCGAGCAGGTCATAAACACGATCGGGCTCGCCAAGATGTATCCCAAATACGTCGAGGACGGGATGCTCGCCAAAACGCTCGCCGCGATAACGCGAGCCCTCGGTATCTATAAGACGCCGTTGCAGCGCGCGGTCTACCGCTTCGTGACCAGGGACACGGACGTCGAGGTGGGTAAGGACTCGACCGTAATACAGCTGACGCTGTACAACGCCGATCCCGCCATCGCCAAGCGCGCACTCGACCTACTGGTCGATGACTTCCTGCTGCAGCAGGCGCGGATCGGACGCGATCCGCAGGTCGGTTTCGCGCAGAGCCAGGTCGCCGTGTACAGGAAACAGGTGGCAGACGCACAGTCGGCCATGGAGGCTTTTCAGCTTAAGCACAAGATCTCCTCGATGGATGAGGAGAACTCATACCTGCTCAAGCAGCGCTCCGACCTCGAGGGGCAGTCCGCCACGAACAAAGTGCAGATGGAGGAGGACCAGCGGAAGATCGCCGCCCTCACGGCGCAGCTCAAGACGCTGACCGAGACGGTCAACCTCCACCAGGAGGATCGCGACCTGGCACTGGATGCCGCCCGCACGCAGCTCGTGCAGCTGCAGGTGCGGCAACAGACTCTCAACACCGGCTTCGGCGCCGACAGCCCTGCCTCGCGCATCAACGACGCTGAGATCGCCAAGGTCGAGGCATTCATCAACTCCTATCCGAACCGCACGCCGCTGCGCCAGATGGCGCCCAATCCCACCTACCAGGTGACGCAGTCATCGCTCCTGCAGGCGCAGGCCGATCTGCAGGCCACCACGAAGGCACAGGAGGTTCTCGCCCAGCAGGTAGACGGCCTCTCGGCCCGGCTCGGCGAGCGCTCCCAGGAGCAGTCCGCCTATCAGGACCTGGTGCGCGAATATCAGATCGATGACCAGAACTACCGCACCTACCTGCAGTCGGTGCAGCAGGCGCGCATCGCCGATGATCTCAACAAGCAGAAGGCCTCCACCGTTGCCGTCTACGACCCGGCGTATCTTGTGAGTGAGATGCCGGTTAAGCCCAAGAAGACGCTGTGGATCGTTGGTGGCGTGTTGCTCGGCCTGATACTTGGCTTGAGCGCGGCCTTCGTGCGTGAAGCCTGGGACGAGCGCCTTAATACCCCACAGCAGGTCAATGCGCTGCTCGGCCTGCCGCTGCTCGGCTCGATGGCCAACTTCCCGAGGGCCATCGCGGCACCTGCCCTGCCGCCATGAAGAGTCGGGCCGGCCGATGGCTCGTGTGGCTCGCGGTAAGCATCGGCGCCGCGGTTGCGCTGGCGCAAACGGCCCCCAGCCCACCCGCCCCGATCCTCAAGATCGGCCCGCTCGGCACTTACATGGTGCAGCCCGAGACCCCGACGCAGCCCAATCCGAATTCCACGGGAGCACCGCTGTTCGGCCAGGCCTGGCCGCATATCGGGCCTGACCCGGCCCCGACCCCCGGACCGCAGGGACGCTGCCCTCCCGGCTATTCCGAGCCTACGAACCGGTTACGCGTGCCGCATCTCGTCGTCTGTGTGGCCCTGCAACCGAATTTCGTGGTGTCGAACAACGGTCTGACCAACTCGGGCCAGTCAGCCTATCCAAACACGAGCTATCCGCCGCGCTCTCCGGCGCAGCCACTGTCCTCGCTCCCGCCAGGCCCGGAGCACACCACGGTCAATCAGTGCCTCGGACACCCCGCGGGCTCGTATGCCTGCGGCCGCGGAGGCACGGAATGCTGTTCCCCGAATCAGGACAACATGTGCTTCGCGGGTGCCTACGCGTGCAGCGCCTCCGCTAATGGCCTCGGGCCCAAGATGGCCTGCTGCATCAGCAAATAGCGCCGCGCTACCAGCACGCCGCCAGCCAGCCCTTGACGACAGGCAGCGAGTCACTCACGGGCTGAAATTGCTTATCGAGCAGCGCGGCGTACCGGTACACGATGTAGGCCTTCTTCCGGTCCCATAGACCCGAAAACCCGGGCAATCCCGCCGCACGCCGCTGCGCATCGAACTTGACGCTCGAGTGAACGAACTCCTCGTGCGATTTCTGCCCGAGCGCGTACGGCTGCAGCCATGTCAAAGCCTCGGGCAAGCCGGCGCCCGCTGAGCCCTTGATCGCGTACCAGTTCTCTCCGGCCAGTTGGGCCGCCAGGGCTGCGTGCAGCAGGGGCTCCAGGTCGTAGGTCACGTAGTCGATCGCGTCGCGCTCTTCGAAATCGAGCGTTGATCCGTCGGCGCGAACGTTGCGGCTCAATTGCGCCTGGAACTGCGCACGTGCACGGCGCAGCATGTCCCGATCAGCCAGTGCAACAGCCGACAAGCTCGCCAGCTTCACGCGATGCGAATTCCAGTTGTTTGCCCAGATGCCGGATTTTGCGTCGGGCATCTGCTCCATGCGGACCAGATAGCCTGCGCCGAGTGTTCCGATCCAGCGACTGACTGAGTCTCTGACATCCTGCGATAGATCGCTTCTAACGATGATATAGGCATCCAGCAGCCCATCCAGATCGGCCTCATCGATCGGGTTGTAATCGATCTGATACGTTGTGGCCCAAGCCACCAACAACCGGCTCAGCTGTTGCAGCTGCGCCTGGTTGTGACTCGCTTTCCACAGCACCGCCAGATTTCTCATCTGCGGCCAATCCTTCTTCGCCTCCATGCTCGCGTCCCAGATGCCCTGATGAGGCAGCGTGCCTTCGACGTGTATCTGCGCGACGGCTCTGGGACTCGACGCCAGTCCTTGATCCACCTGGTGTTGGATCCACGGCAACTCTGCCGCTCTCGGGTTGACGCACCACTCGCTGGCAGCTGCGTCGGCCGCGCAGAGCGTCGCCATCGTGAGACAGATAGTCAGAAGAAAGGACTTTCCAACGCGGGCGCTGCTGAATTTCATGGGGATTCTCCCGACAAAGTTATTCAGCCACGGAACAAGCACGAAATGTATGCTTGGATGGGGTTTCCATTTAGTGCCGACGGAGCCAAAAAATGCCGTTCAGCCCGCGTTTATTGTCTCACGTCAACCCGCGGTTCTCCCTGAAACTGCTGCGCAATAGCCGGCACATACTCTTTCCGAATTCTGCCGAAGCGCAGCCGTTTCGAGACTACGTCGAGAGCGCCGGTCTTGAGTTCACCAACCAGTGGGCAGACGACAACATTCCCTTCCTCAGCCCCATCTTGGGCTCGGCGCTGGCGCAGCGGAAAGTCGTCAACTACCTGGAGGTTGGCGTGTACGAAGGCCGCATGCTGGCCTTCATCCACTGGTTCCTCGGCAAGCGTCTCGAGGCGACACTGATCGATCCGTGGTGCGAGCCTGGCGTCAACTCCGAGAGCAAGTTCCTCGATGTCGAGCACAGGTTCCTGCGCAACCTCGGCCGCATCGACGCCAAGGTCGAGGTGCTGAAGGGCCTGTCGTGGCGCCTGTTGCCCGAGCTTCTGGAACAGGGCAAGGGCTTCGATCTGATCTATCTCGACGGCAATCACCTCGCCTGGGCCGTCTACCTGGATCTTTGCTTCTGCCTCTCGCTGCTCGAGCCCGGCGGCCTCATCGTCATCGACGACTACTGGCGAGACCGGCAACACGGTCACTCGTGCGTGAAGCAGGCGGTTGATGACGTGTTTCGTACCTTCCGCGACCACTTGAGCGTCGTGGCGGTGTACCGCCAGGTCGTGCTGCGGCTCGAGCGACGGATCCCGACCAATCCGGCCCTGAGTGCTGTCTAGCGCCTCTAGGGTGAGCCGACCAGCTCATCCATCAGGCTGATCAGACTGCGCGTGGACTCACGCCAGCACAGGGCGGTATCGAGCCGCAGGCGCGCCGCGCTGCCGAACGCGCGCCGTCGCTGCTCGTCGCGCAACAGCTCGATGATGAGACGGCTGAAGTGCGCCTCGTCGCCGAGCCGCGCATAGCACAGCGAATCGGCGCCCGAACGCCGTGTCTCGAGCAGATCGAAGGCCACGATCGGCAGGCTGAAGAACATGTATTCCATGATCTTGGTAGCGGTGCTGACGTTGGCGTGCGGGGAGAACGGACAGGGGTCGACCGCCACGTCCGCCGTCGACAGCACGCGACAGATGGTGTCGTTGTTGGCGCGCCCGGTGAAGGTGATGTCCCCGGCGACGCCGAGGCTCGCGGCGTAAGCGACTATCCGCTCGTAGTAAGGGCCGGCCCCCATCACCACGTAATGGACCGCGTTCGGGCCGAGCTCCGCCTTGATCGCCGCGATGGCCCGGATGAGCACGTCGAGCCCGTCCTGCTCGCCGATCTCGCCGAGGAAGGCCACCATATGGGGCGCCGATTTTCGCCACGCCGCCTCCGGCGCACGCAGCGAGAAGCGCGTCGGGTCGGGGGCATTGCGCACCACCACCACATCGCTGCTGGCGCGCGCGCCGCGCCGCATGGCGACTTCCTTGTAGCTGTCGTTGGTCGCGACGACCTTGTGGACCGCGCGCAGCATGCGGCGTTCCGCGAAGTAGAACAGGGAAAGGAATACCGAACGCTCGACGCGGAACTTGGTTGCAAACAGTTCCGGTGTCAGGTCGTGATGATCGAACACCGTCTTCTTGCCGAGCAGCCGCCACATCCACATGATCGGGAAAAAGATGTCGGGCGGGTTGGCGATCATGATCGCCTTGAAGCCGCGACGGAACGCGACGTACACCGTCCAGAGAAAGATGCAGCCGAAGCTCCACAGGTACTCGGCGATCAACCCCAGGTGCCCCTTGCCTTCGATCAGCATGGGGTAGCGGAAGATGTGAATCCCCTCGAGCACCTCGCTGCGCTTCGGGTAGAGCTGCGTCGCGGGCGATATCACGCTGACCTCGAAGCCCGCCGCCTTCAGCGCCAGCGCCTGTTGCCATACCCGCCGGTCATAGGGAACCGGCAGATTCTCGACGACCAGCAGGATGGCTCTGTCCGCCGCAGCTACCGCGTCGAGGGCCTTCGGGACGACACCGCTCCCGCCTTCGGGTGCAGCCGCGTCCAGGGTCGAGCCAACAGCCTGATTGCCCGTCGTCAGATCTTTTATTTGGGTGCCCGTCCCTGCGTGAGCCGAGTTGGCGCCGCAACAATTCTGCAGCAATTGCCTCCGTTCCGCACAGTTGTCTCGCCCGGCAGACACTACCGGACAGTGAGTAACCGCGGATTTGCGGTGCGTGGCATTTAGTCAAATCGCCGGCGTTTCGCGGCCGTGAAAACCCATCAGTCGCGGCGCTTTCTCCTGCTGTCCTGACGCCGCGTTCGCTCCCTAGACTGCATTCATCGGCTGGAGCGCGCGCAGATGACGATCCGCCATTGGCACTCGAGCGAGCGCCCGCGCGAGCGGCTGCTCGAGCGCGGCGCGCAGGCGCTGTCGGACGCCGAGCTCGTCGGTGTACTGCTCGGTTCGGGGGTCCGCGGCCGCTCGGCGGTCGAGCTGGCGCACGCGCTGCTCGCAGAATTCGGCTCACTCGCCGCCCTGCTCGCCGCCGGCCGCGCGCGCCTCCTCGCCCAACACGGCATCGGTCCGGCGCGCGGCGCCCAGCTGCTGGCGGCGATCGAGTTGTCGCGGCGCCAGTTCCGCGAGGCGCTGCGACTCACCTCCGCGCTCGAGTCTCCCGAGGCCACCCGCAGCTTCCTGCTGGCGCAGCTGCGTGACCGTCCGTACGAGGTGTTCTGTTGCCTGTATCTCGACAGCCGTCACCGGCTGATTGCCTTCGAGGAGCTGTTTCGCGGCACCATCGATCGTGCCGGCGTGCACCCGCGCGAGGTACTGCGCCAGACGCTGCACCACAACGCCGCGGCGGTGATCTTCGCCCACAACCACCCCTCGGGCGTGCTCGAGCCGAGCCAGGCCGATGAGCTCATCACCCGCCGTCTCAAGGAGTCGCTCGCCTTGCTTGACGTGCGGGTGCTCGATCACCTCATCATTGGCGACGGCGCGTGCTTCTCCTTCTGCGAAGCGGGACTTATTTGATATGTGGAGTGACCTCGCTCTCACAGCCGTGGAGGCGAGGTTTCCCCGCTTTAACTCAACATTTCTCTTCAGCGCGTAGGTTGCCGATCTCCTTCCATAGCGGGAGATCGTCATGTCACTTGGGCGCACTTGCAGCTGTATACTGCTGCTGCCCCAGGTGCTTACTGGCCCGTCAACCAAAAAACGAAGGGGGAAACTGCATGCCCTACAGTAAATGGCTCACATTGGTAGTCGTAGTGGCCGGCTGCACGCTAGATGTTGCGAATGCACAGAATGCGGACAAGAGCGTTATCGCCTCCCCAAACGCACCCGCGGCCGTCGGGCCGTATTCTCAGGCCATCAAGGTTGGGAAGACGGTCTACCTCTCGGGGCAAATTGCCATCGACCCAAAGACCAAACAGTTGATGGGCGATGCCTCCATCGAAGATCAGACCAAGCGTGTTCTTGAGAACCTCAAGGCAGTGCTCGCTGCGGACGGAATGACTCTCGACAACGTGGTCTCGACGACTGTCTACGTGAAGGATTTGAATGACTTCGGGAAGGTGAACGAGGTCTACGCCACGTTTTTCACAAGCGCTCCCCCAGCTCGCGCAACGGTCGAAGTCGCGCGGTTGCCGAAGGACGCAAAGATTGAGATTTCGGCAATTGCATTGCACCCGTGAGGGATGCGAATGGGCGTGGACCCCTGCCTCGGGAAAATCGTTCCCGTGCGATAGGTCGCACAGGGGTTAGCAGGTCACCCCTGCCCCTGCCAACCCCAGTAAGTGCCCGCCTGCACAAATTCGCCTAGATCCGCCGGAGCCGACCGACCATATCCGAGCCGTCGATGAGCAGCCGACCCCCACGAGGTGGGGCGAGAGCGTCCGGAAACACCTGCGAAATGGCTTGGCGCTTGAGATCCAGATCCGCCCGAGCGTAGCGCATGGTGGTGTTGAGGCCGGCGTGGCCCAGCCACTGGCCCCGCGGTGTACAGAAGCACCACCGCGCAGCGCATGATCTGCGGCGTAGCGACCGACGTCAGGCTCGACCCGCAGGCGGGCCTTGGCGCGTAGGTACCGACTGTAGGCACGACGGCTGCCTGCGAACCGAAAGAGGCGCGACCTGGGCGAGCACTCGCGTGCAAACGCGCACTCCAGCTGCCGCGCGGAATAGACCCTCCGACGGCCGTCTGGAGCAAGCCTCTCCAGCATGAAAGCCATCCGGCGGAGGTGCTGATCGGCGACAAACGAACTGTACCGCTCACCCTCAAGCCAGTGGGCAAAGTCTCCGAGCTCTCGACGCGACGCCGATCGTGCGACCCACGCCCGGGTACTGGCACAAAGATCCAGTGACATGACGATCTCCTGGTGGGGAAGGAGATCGGGACCCTACGTGGCAAATGGAAATGTGGAGTTAAAGCGGGGAGACCTCTCTCCCACGGCTATGAGAGCGAGGTCACTCCACATATCAAATAGGTCCCGCTTCCGCGAAAAATGTTGAGCTCAACATTTTTCTGCGAGCACGGACTGATCTGAGGAGCCCGTATCTTGAGATCCCGCCCCCGGGCTGGTATAAAGCCCGGCCCGGGAGCCGAGCTGGCGCCGCCAGCTAATCTCCAAGTCACTGATTCTCAAGGTTTTATATGTCTCGCGTCTGCGAAGTCACTGGCAAGAAGCCGGCCGTCGGCAACCGTGTCTCTCACGCCAACAACAAGAAGCGCCGTCGCTTCCTGCCGAACCTGCACACGCAGCGTTTCTGGCTGGAGACCGAGAAACGGTGGGTGACGCTGCGCCTCACGACCAACGGCATGCGTACCGTCGAGAAGAAGGGCCTCGACAAGGTGGTCGCGGAGCTGCGCGCGCAGGGCAGAAAGCTCTGACGGGCCGCACGGGAGAAGTCACTCATGCGCGAGAAGATCAAGCTGCTGTCGTCCGCCGGTACGGGTCATTTCTACGTGACGACCAAGAACAAGCGTCTGCACCCGGACAAGCTCGAAGTCCGTAAATTCGACCCCGTAGCGCGCAAGCACGTCGCGTACAAAGAGTCGAAGATCAAGTAGCCGCGCGCGGCTCGCCGACGCGCTTGCCGGAGCTCCCCGAAGTCGAGACGACCCGCCGCGGGCTCGATCCGCATGCGCACGGGCAGCGCATCGCGGCCCTCAAGCTTTACGACCGCCGGCTGCGCTGGCCGGTCGCGCCCAGCCTGCCGCGCGAGCTGGCCGGACAGCGCATCCTCGCCACCGGCCGGCGCGCCAAGTACCTGCTGCTGCACCTCGAATCGGGAACGCTGATCGTGCACCTCGGCATGTCGGGGAATCTGCGCGTGCTGCCCGCCAGTGCACCGCGCCTGACGCACGATCATTTCGACCTGGTGCTCGGGTCGGGCAGCGCGCTGCGCTTCAACGATCCGCGGCGCTTCGGCAGCCTGCACTTCACGCGCGGCGATCCGCAGCGCCACCGGCTGCTCGCGCACCTCGCGCCCGAGCCTTTCGACCGCGAGTTCGGCGGCGACTATCTGTGGCGCATCACGCGCCGCCGGCGCCTCGCGGTGAAGCAGCTGCTCATGAACAGCCGTCTCGTGGTCGGCGTCGGCAACATCTACGCGAGCGAGGCGCTGTTTCGTGCACGGCTGCGCCCGCGGCGCGCGGCGCGCTCACTATCGCGCGAGGACTGCGCGCGTCTGGCGCGGGCGGTCCGCGCCGTGCTCTCGCAGGCGATCCGTGCCGGCGGCACGACGTTGCGCGACTATCTGCGCGCCGACGGCTCGCCCGGCTACTTCCGCCAGCGGCTGTACGTGTACGAGCGCGCCGGCCGCCCCTGCCGCCGCTGCGGCACCGCGGTGCGCTCCATCACGCAGGGTCAGCGCTCCACGTACTATTGCCCGTCATGTCAGAAATGAGCGCGCCGTGACCCCACGCATTCTGCGACACCTGGCGCGACTCGACCCGGTTCTCGGCGGCGTGATCCGCGCCGCGGGCAACAGGCGCTTCGTCATCGAGCCCGAGTGCGAGCCGTTTCAGACACTCGCCCAGGCGATCGCACACCAGCAGCTGAACGGCACCGCTGCCAACACCATCCTCGGACGCCTGATCGCCTCGTGCGGCTGCGGGACATTCCCCACTCCGCACCAGGTGCTGGCCGCTCCGGAGGTACAGCTGCGGCAGGCCGGGTTCAGTCGCGCGAAGACTGCCGCCCTCAAGGATCTCGCCGCCAAGGCGCTCGGGGGCGCGGTTCCCCACCGGCGTGCTCTCGAGACGCTCGATGACGAGGCGATCATCGCCCAGCTCACGCAGGTGCGCGGCGTCGGCCGCTGGACCGTCGAGATGCTGCTCATCTTCCAGCTCGGCCGTCCGGACGTGCTACCGGTGGATGACTTCGGCGTACGCGCCGGCTTCCGCGCCGCCTACGGCCTGCGCGAGCTCCCGCACCCGAAGGTACTGGCAGCGTTCGGCGAGCGCTGGAAGCCGTACCGGAGCACCGCCGCGTGGTATCTGTGGCGGGCGCTCGAGCTCGAGCGGTCGGGCGGCCTTCCGGAGCCTGCCGAGCGGGTGCGCCTGCCGCGGCTGCGCGTGCGCAGACGCCGCCCGGCGAAGACAGCTAAGGCTGGCGCCGGCGCTTCTTCAGCGCGGCCTCGACGATCGGGTGCACGAACTCGCGCACGTCGCCCCCCAGCAGCGCCACCTCGCGCACCAGCGTCGAGGAGATGAAGGTGAACTGCTCCTGCGGCGTGAGGAACACGGTCTCGATCTCACGGTCGAGATGCCGGCTCATGTTGGCGAGCTGGAACTCGAACTCGAAATCCGACACCGCACGCAGACCGCGCAGGATGACGGTCACGCCGTGCTCACGCGCAAACTCCACCGTAAGGTTGGCGTAGCCGAGCACCTCGACGTTCGGCAGGTCGTCGAGCACGCGCCGCGCCAGCTCGACGCGCTCGGCGAGCGGGAACAGCGGCGTCTTGTTGGGATTGGCGGCGATGGCGATGTACACGCGCCCGAACATGCGGGCGGCCCGCCGCACCAGATCCTGGTGCCCGTTGGTGATCGGATCGAAGGTGCCCGGATAGACGGCGTTGAGCTTCATGCGGCTGACAGACCCCCTTAGCCGTTGGCCCGCGTGTAGAGATGATACCCGACCTCGCCGGCGCGCTTCTCCTTGAGGGCCGTCCAGGCCGCAGGCAGCGGCGGCAGGGTAGCGCGCGCGGCGTACTCGACATACACCAGCGCCCCCGGGGCGAGCCAGCCGCGACTCTCGAGCGCCGCCGCCACCTCGGGGAGCAGCTCGGAAGCGAACGGCGGATCGAGAAACACCACATCGAGCGGGCGCGGCGCGCGCGCCAGATAGCGCCGGGCGTCGCCGCGCTGCACTTCGGCGGACGCCGCGCCCCAGGCGGCGAGCGTCGCCTCGAGGGCGCGCGCCGCGCTCGCATCCTGCTCGACGAAGGTCACGTGCGCGGCACCGCGCGACAGCGCCTCGAGACCGAGCGCGCCGCTGCCGGCAAACAGGTCGAGGCAGCGCGCGCCGTGAACGCGCGCGCCCAGCCAGTTGAACAGCGTTTCGCGCACTCGGTCCGGAGTCGGGCGGATGAGAGTGCCGGCGGGAAAGCGCAGCTTCCTGCCGCGCCAGGCGCCGCCGATGATGCGCAGCACGCGTGCGCTCGCGCCACGCGCCGCCGGCGCGCTCCTGCGGGCGGTTGTCTTGCGGCTGGAAACCACGCCCTCCCCGAGCGGTGCGCACCTTGCCACGCTTCTCGCCGGGAGCGTACTCTAGGTGCGCCTCGTCCAGAAGCGCTCAAACAGCACCGGCGGGAGGGGTCGCGACCGGTGAGACAGCCTGCGAAGCAAGCGCCTCGCGGCAAAACGAAGCGAAGAATGCTGGAGTTCTAGCGATATGCGAAACCTCACTGCGGCCGGGATCGTGGCGCTGGCGCTGGCTGTCGGCGGCTGCGCGGGCCACGATGATTCCATCGGCCCGACCAACACCGGCGCGGGCAACGGCAATCCGGGCGGCTCGAGCGCACCTCCTGCGCCCACTGCCAGTGCGGCGCTGTTCGAGCCGGAATTCGGCGTGCTGCCCTACCCGACCGACCTGTACTTCGCCGGCTCGACCGATGGCACCCTCAACATCCAGCCGCCGAATCCGTTTGAGCCGAACCAGGCGGCGGTGAATGCGCTCGACGGCTTCTCGACCACTGCGGTGATCCGCGAGACCTTCGGTGGCGCGCTGAACCCCGCCTCGTTCACCCCGCTCTCGGTGATTGTTGTCCCGGTCGTCACCGACAACACCAAGAACATGGCGACCGTCGCGGTCGCCGGGCCTCCGCTCACCCAGGGGGTCGATTACTTCGCCTCGACCGCCACCGACGCGGGCGTGGGACCCACGATCCTCGAGATCACGCCGCTCCATCCGCTCAACCCCAGCACCTGTATCAGCGGCGGCAACTTCCTGGGCGCCAACTGCCATCTCGGCAGCGGTTACCTCGTGTTTCTCACCAGCGGCATCACCGACGCCGCGGGCAACGCGGCCGTTCCCGACACCGACTACGCCACCATCAAGACGGCGCTTGCCTCGGGCGGTCCCACCTGCCCGAGCATCACCGACCCGACGCTGAACGGCATCTGCCAGCTCACCGGCGCGCACCTCGCGATAGCGGCCGGCCTCGCCAAGGCGATCCCGGCACTCGCCAACAGCCTCAACCCGGCCAACATTGTGCTGTCCTTCAGCTTCACGACCGAGTCGACGAGCGACACGCTGGAGCTCCTGTACGCGAAAACCGCGGCTACTGCCATGGTTGTGCCCCCCACCATCAAGGTGCAGCCGGCGATCCTGCCGACACAGGCGGGACCTCATCAGCTCACAACCAAGGATTTCGGCGGGATCGGCAACGCCAACATGTACGTAGGCACGCTCACGATCCCCTATTACCTCAGCAAGGCCGCACCGCTCACGGGCTCCTGGACCGCACCGCCGCTGCCGGCGCCGCTCCCGCCCAGCACTTTCGTCACGCGCTATAACCCGCTGCCGGTGGCAACCCAGAATCTGCAGATCCCGATCCTGATGAGCGTGCCGATCGGCATCCCGGGCCCCTGGCCGGTACTCATCTTCCAGCACGGCATCACCCGCAGCCGCGAGGACATGATCGGCGTCGCCGACGCCTTCGCGCAATTCGGCTTCGTGGTGGCGGCGATCGACCTGCCGTTGCACGGCGTGACCAACACCACGACCGATCCACTGTACGCGAGCGCCGCGAACCCCGTGTATACGGGCTTGGGACTCCCGACGACGCAGATGTCGATCGAGCGCACTTTCGATCTGGCACTCAACGCACCTCCGGCGATCGACTCGTCCGGATCGCACTTCATCAACCTGACGAGCGCGCTTACCTCGCGCGACAACCTGCGCGAGGGGCCGGCGGATCTCATGACCTTCGAGCTGGCGCTGCCCAATCTGGCGGTGCCGGCGAGCACCGGCGTCACGGCAAGCAGCCTAGCCCCCGCTCCCGTGCATTACCTCGGACATTCACTCGGTGCCATCGTCGGCACGGTGTTCGCGGCAGTGGTTCCCTTCACCGACGTGAACACCTTTACGCTGGCGAGTCCGGGCGGCGTTGTCACCCGGCTGCTGCAGAACTCGCCGAGCTTCGCCCCCGAGATCAACGCCGGGCTCGAGGCGCAGGGACTGCAGCCCGGCACGACGCTGTACGCGCAGTTCTTCCGCGACACGCAGACGGTGGTCGACTCAGGAGACCCCGTCAACTTTATCGCCCAGGCGACGGCGCTGCACCCGATCCACCTGCTGCAGGTGGTCGGCGCCAGTCCGACGCCCGCGGGCTGCACTCCCGCTTCGCCGGCGACCGCCGGGTGTCCCGATCAGGTGGTGCCGAACTCAGCCACCCAGGACCTGATCACCGCCTCGGCGTACCCGCCCGCCGGGCTCACCGCCGAGCCGCTGTCGCACATTATTCCGCCGGCAGCGCCGGGAGCGATCTTCAATATGAGCGGCACGCCACCCGGTTTCCGCGCGGTCTTCGACTTCATCAACGGCGACCACGGCTCGATCATCGACTTCAAGGTGCCGGCCGTGACCACGGAGATGCAGACCGAGGCGATCAGCTTCACGGGCTCGCCGGTTCCGCCCGCAGGGCTGCCGGCAACAACGCCGGGCACGGCCATCCTGATCGCGAATCCGACCGTGATCGATTAGCGCGCAGCGCCCCCCGCGCGCGTGACGCGGCCAGCCGGCCGCGCTGCGCGTGCGCCCGCTACAATGGGGCCACGCCCTATGTCTGGACGAGCCCCCAAAGACGCCGCCCGCCCGCCCGAGGAACGCCAGGGCTTTCTCGCCCGGCTGCGCGCACGGCTGAACCGCGGCGATTCCTGGCTTACGCGTGATATCGGCGAGCTGCTTACCGGTAAGCGGATCGACGCGGCCATCCTGGAAGAGCTCGAGACGCGCCTGCTCACCGCGGACGTGGGCGTCGCGGCAACCGAGCGGATCCTCAAGCAGCTGAAGGAACGCGTGGCGCGCAACGAGCTCGCCGATGTCGAGGCGCTGACGGTCGCACTGCGCACCGCCATTACGGAGATCCTCGCGCCATGCGCGCGGCCGCTCGTCATCGATGCCGCGCGCCGGCCGTTCGTGATCCTGGTGGTGGGCGTCAACGGCTCGGGCAAGACGACCACGATCGGCAAGCTCGCACGGCGCTATACGACCGAGGGCCGGCGTGTGCTGCTCGCCGCCGCCGACACCTTCCGGGCGGCGGCGATCGAGCAGCTCCAGGTGTGGGCGCAGCGCACCGGCGCTGAGTTCGCGGCGCAGCAGCCGGGCGCCGACCCGGGCGCCGTGGTATTCGATGCGCTGCAGAAATCGCGTGCCCACGGCGGCGATGTCGTCATCGCCGACACCGCCGGGCGGCTGCACAGCCAGTCGCACCTGATGGAGGAACTGAAGAAGGTGCGCCGTGTCATTGAGCGCAGTGACCCCAGCGCGCCGCACGAGGTGCTGCTGGTGCTCGATGCCAACCAGGGGCAGAACGCCCTCGCGCAGGCGCGGCAGTTCGGCGCTGCGGTCGGCGTGACGGGGCTCGCGCTCACCAAGCTCGACGGCACCGCCCGCGGTGGCATCGTGATCGCGATCGCCGCCGAGCTCGGCCTGCCGATCCGCCTGGTCGGGATCGGCGAGTCGCTCGAGGATTTCGGCGAGTTCGATGCCGCGGCGTTCGCAGCGGCACTGGTCGACGGACCGCGCGCGGGGCAGTCCGAGGCACGCGCCTCATGATCGCCTTCGAGCGCGTGTTCAAGCGCTACGCCAACGGACGCGAGGCGCTCAACAACGTCAGCTTCAACATCCACAACGGCGAGATGGTGTTTCTCACCGGCCGCTCGGGTGCCGGCAAGAGCACGGTGCTGAAGCTGATCGCACTCCTCGAGCGACCGACGCGCGGCACGGTGCTGGTGAACGGCAAGAACACCCGCGCACTCAAGGCGCGGCACATCGCCGCCTTCCGCCGCCGCATCGGCGTGGTGTTCCAGGACCACAAGCTGCTCGCCGACCGGCCGGTGTTCGACAACGTGGCGCTGCCGCTGGCGGTGGCGGGGACGCCGCTCAAGGAGATCGACAAGCGGGTGCGCGCCGCACTCGATCAGGTGGGCCTGCTGGGGCGCGAGCGCGCACTGCCGCAGGAGCTGTCGGTGGGCGAGCAGCAGCGCGTCGGCATTGCGCGCGCGGTGGTGAGCAAGCCGCCTCTGCTGATCGCCGATGAGCCGACCGGCAATCTCGACCCCGACCTGTCGCTGGAGGTGATGCGGCTGTTCCGCCGCTTCCAGGACGTCGGCGTCACCGTGGTGGTCGCGAGCCACGATCTGCACCTGGTGCGCGAGTTCGCGCAGCGCGTGATCACGCTCGAGAACGGCCACATGCTGGGCGGCGAGTCGCCGGACTCGCTGCCGAGCGTGGTGGCGCACCGATGAGCGGGGTCGGCCACCTGCAGGCGCTGCTCGGCGCGCTCGGGCGCCTGGCGCGCAACCCGTTCTCGACGCTGCTGACGCTGCTGGTCATCGCGCTGGCGCTGGCGCTGCCGGCGAGCCTCAGGCTCCTAGTCAGCAATGCGCAGGCCGCGACTGGCGATTTCGGCAACGCCATCGAGCTGTCGGTGTACTTCAAGACCGACGTCCCGCTCGGAAAGGCGCAGCAGCTGGCGAGCGCCGCCCGCGGCCGGTCCGACGTCGCCGAGGTGACGCTGATCTCCGCCGCGCAGGGACTGGCGGATTTCCGCACCTACTCGGGGTTCGGCGATGCGCTGGCGGCGCTCAAGGAGAATCCGCTGCCGCACGTGCTGCACGTGCGGCCACGCGGCAGCGCGAGCTCGGCGAACGCGCTCGAGGCGCTGCGCGGCTACTTCAGCGCCTGGCCGGAAGTCGAGCTGGTGCAGGTGGACTCACAGTGGGTGCAGCGCTTCAACGCCATTCTCGGCGTGCTGCGACAGCTGCTGCTCATGGCGGCGGTGCTCCTCGGAGTGGGCGTGCTCGCCGTCATCGGCAACACCATCCGGCTCGAGATCGCCAGCCGGCGCGCCGAGATCGAGGTCATCAAGCTGGTCGGCGGCTCGAACTCCTACGTGCGCCGCCCGTTTCTCTACACCGGTCTTCTCTACGGGCTGCTCGGCGCGCTCATCGCCTGGGGTATCGTCGCGCTCGCCATCGTGCTGCTCGGCGATCCGGTGGCGAACCTGGCGCGCCTCTACGGCAGTGGCTTCGCGCTGCGCGGGCCTACGCCGCAGGACGTCGGTGCATTGCTCGGCGCGGGGGCCGCGCTCGGCTGGGTGGGTGCGTGGATCTCGGCGGCGCGCCACCTGCGCAGCATCGAGCCGCGCGCCTGAGGCGCGCGCTGCAAAGTCAGGTCGCGGCGGGAATGGTGGCCGCGGGGTCCGCCTGGCGGCCGGGCACGGGGGGCGCGACGTGCGGATGCTCGGAGCTCTCCATCCAGCGGCGGATGCGGCGCGCATCGGCGATGCGGCTGCGCTTGCCGTAGGAGTTGAGCAGCACGATCACGACGGTGCGCGCCTCGATGATGGTCTGCATGACGAGGCAGCGTCCGGCCTCGGAGATATAGCCGGTCTTCTGCACCACGATGTCCCAGTCGGGCTTCGAGGTGAGCGAGTCGGTGCTGCGGAAGGTGAGCATGCGCCGCCCGACCTGCACCTCGTAGCTCGAGTCCGTGGAGTACTCGCGGATCGCCGGCACCTTCGCCGCCGCCATCACGAGCTTGGAAAGATCCTCAGCGCTGGCGACGTTCTCATCCGACAGCCCGGTCGGCTCGACGAAGTGCGCGCTCGTCATGCCCAGCGCGCGTGCGCGGGCGTTCATCGCGGTGACGCACGCCTCGACGCCGCCCGGGTAGCTGCGCGCCAGGGCGTGCGCGGCGCGATTCTCGGATGACATGAGCGCCAGGTGCATGAGATCGCCGCGTGTCAGGGTGGCACCGGGCGTCAGGCGCGAAGCGGTACCGCGGCCGCGGGCGACGTCCTCGACGCTGACTTCGAGGAACTCATCGAGCGACTGGCCGGCATCGATCACCACGAGCGCGGTCATCAGCTTGGTGATCGAGGCGATCGGCATGGCGACATCGGCGTGCCGTGCGTACAGCACCGAGGATCCGGTCGCATCGAGAACCAGCGCGGCGCTCGAGCGCAGCGCCGGGGTGCTCGGGGCGCCGTGGTGGCCGTAGCTGACGCGCAGCGTCTGACCCGCGTCCTGCGCCGCAGCCACGCCCGCAAATGACACGCACAGCGCTGCCGTGATCCAGATACCTCGACCCTGATTCATGGAGTGCACGCCCTGAGAAACACCCAGTTTGAAGGAGTCTATCAAACCACGGCTTATGTCACGCCGGCGTGACGCACTCTTAATTTTTTCGACCGCTGCAACGGCGGATGTGAGTCGCATCACGCGCGGCTCGGCGGCCGCCGTGCAGTGGCAGGGGACACGCCTCATCGCGGCCACAGCCAGCCGAACGTGCCGGCGGTGAGTGCGGCGTAAATCAAGCCGTCGAGCGCACTTTTCAGGGTGAGGCGCCACGAGCGGCTGTACCAGATCGAGAGCTCGCAGAGCGCGAGCGAATAGCCGATGAAGGCTGTCGCACCCGCGATCTGGAACACCCGCAGGTAGGCGATACCCGGCCCGAGACTGCGCCCGGTGACATAAGCGGTGAACAGGCTCACCACGAGGAGAAAAACGAACCACTGGGCGAGCTTCGGTCCCATGCGGAACAAGGTGCCGCTCGGTATCACCGTCATGACTGCTACCGGGCCCTGGGCGATCTTCTGCTTGAACTCGGCAGAGCGCATCTCGTCTCTTCCTCCCGGGCGCGGCAGGAAGTAGTCGCCGGGCGGGATCGCGAGCGCTCGGAGCGCCGCGAGCACCTCGGCCTCGCGCGGCATCGCCGGGAAGTCGCCCTTGTGCCAGAGGGGCGCCATATGGATCACCGCGCTCGCGGCGAACACGATGATCGAGGCGACTAGGATCGGCAGCCAGAGAGCCGTGAGCGTGACCATGAGACCCCCTTTTATTCTTCTCCCGGAGACTCTAATGCAGGAGTGCCATGTCCGGCCAGCCGCGAGCCCCCGGGGCGCCAGTGGGGGCTCGCAGCGCTCCGAGTGGCAGGCCGGACGAGGGGTCCCCGCCCCCCGTCCGGGGGATGCGAGGGGTGATGGCCCGCGATAAGCTATTGTCCGGTAAGGATAATTCCAGGCTTTCCGCGGGAACTCAGGGACGGTTTAGCACTCTAACGTCGTGACTGCTAGAATCTTAAACCCAACGGGAGATCCGATGACTGCAGGAACCGCATTGGTTTCCCGGCCAGGTGATCTGGCGCTCGCCGGTCCGGTCGGGAGTCTTGACGCCTATCTCGAGCGCGTTGGCCGCATTCCGGTTCTGACGCGTGAGGCGGAGCGTGCGCTCGCCGAGCGCTTTCGCGACGACGGTGACCTCGAGGCTGCGCGGCAGCTGGTGCTGTCGCATCTGAGGTTCGTCGTGCACATCGCCCGCGGCTACTCAGGCTACGGCCTGCCGGTGGGCGACCTCATCCAGGAAGGCAACGTCGGCCTCATGAAGGCCGTGAAGCGCTTCGACCCGACACTCAACGTACGCCTCGTGTCCTTTGCGGTGCACTGGATTCGCGCCGAGATCCACGAGTATGTGCTGCGTAACTGGCGGCTGGTGAAGGTCGCCACCACCAAGGCGCAGCGCAAGCTGTTTTTCAATCTGCGCCGCCTGAAGAAGAATCTCACCTGGCTGTCGGCGGAGGAAACCGCCGCCGTGGCGCGCGACCTCGGCGTCACCACGGCCGAGGTGACCGAGATGGAGAAGCGGCTCTCCGCCCGCGATCTGTCCTTCGATCCGGCTCCGGACGCCGACGAGGAGGAAACCTACAGCCCGGCGGCCTACCTGTCGGCGCCGAATTCCGACCCGGCTGAGTCGGTCGAGGATGCCGAGAGCGCTGATGACACCACTGCGCGCCTCAAGGGCGCCCTGGGCCGCCTCGATTCCCGCAGCCGCGACATCGTCGAGCAGCGCTGGATGTCGGATGGCAAGGCGACGCTGCACGAGCTCGCCGGCAAGTACGGCGTCTCCGCCGAGCGCATCCGTCAGATCGAGTCGAGCGCGCTCGGCAAGCTCCGCGGCATGATGGTCGCCGCCTGAGAAAGGCTCCCTGAAAGGCCGCCGGCAAAGACGCGTTCTTTAGCCGGCGGTCAAGATGTGCGCCGGAATCACTGCCTGTGATTTCGGCCGCCAAGCTGATAGCGTCGCTCGCGATGCGCACCGTGACGAACTGGCTCGGCGAGTATGGCGCGAGCCACCAGAACCCGACCAACAAGCTGCTGCACTGGCTGTGCGTGCCGCCCATCGTGCTCTCGGTGATAGGGCTGCTCTGGTCGCTGCCGGTACCAGCGGTCCTTGCCGGCGTCTCGCCGTGGGCGAACTGGGCAAGCCTCGCCGCCGCCGCGACCGTCCTCTATTACTTCGCGCTCTCGCCGGCACTGGCCGCCGGGGCGCTGCTCGCCTTCCTCGCGCTGCTCGCCGTCACGCAGGCACTGTCGCAGCTCCCCTGGCCGCTGTGGGTGACGTCGCTCGTGATCTTCGTGGCGGCCTGGATCGGACAGTTCATCGGCCACGCCATCGAGGGCAAGCGGCCCTCGTTCTTCAAGGATCTGCAGTTCCTGCTGATCGGGCCGCTGTGGCTGCTCGCGGCGGCCTACCGCCGCCTCGGCCTGCGGTACTAGGGGGTCGTCAACGGCTGCCGGCTGCGCTCGCCACCGCGGCCGCCCGCACCGCTTCGGTCACCGTCTCGTGCAGCTCGCGCTCGAGCGGATCGGGGACCAGCTCATCGCCGCGTGCGAAGCCGGCGATCGCCTCGGCGGCCGCCATCAGCATGGGATCAGTGAAGCGCCGCGCGTGCGCATCGAGCGCGCCCTTGAAGAGTCCGGGGTAGGCGAGCAGGTTGTTGATGCCCTTGCCGTCGGCCGCGAAGGCCGCGCCGCGCTCGCGCGCCACCACCGGCTCGATCTCCGGCTCCGGATTCGACAGCGCAAAGATCACCTGGCCCTTCCTCACCCACTCCGGCTTGATCAGCCCCTTGGCGCCGGTGGTGGCCACCACGATGTCGGCGCGCTGCATGACGCCTTGGAGGGTCGTGCCCTGTCCGCCGAGCGCCTCGAAGCGCCGCACGGCATCGGCGTTGAGATCGGTGCCGATGATCTCGCGCACTCCATAAGCGAACAGCAGTCGCGCGATGCCGTGGCCTGCAGCGCCGAGACCAATTTGCCCGACGACGCTCGAGCGCACGTCGAGCCGTGCGTTGCGGGTACCGTTGAGCAGCGCCGCCAGGGTCACCACCGCCGTGCCGTGCTGGTCATCGTGCAGCACCGGCTTGGACAAGCGCTTCTGCAGCTGCTGCTCGATCTCGAAGCACTCGGGCGCGGCAAAGTCCTCGAGCTGGATGGCACCGAACGACATCTCGATGCCGGCGATGATCTCGACGACGCGCTCAGGTGCGGTCTCGGTCATGAGGATCGGCACGCCGTTGATGCCGACCAGGTCGGCAAACAGCGCCGCCTTGCCCTCCATCACCGGCAACCCCGCGAGTGGGCCGATATTGCCAAGCCCGAGCACGGCGGTGCCGTTGGTGATGATGGCGACCGTGTGATCGAGCGCGGTGAAGTCGTGCGCCGCCTCGGGGTTGTCGCGGATGGCGAGACACACGCGCGCCACCCCCGGGGTGTAGACGTCACGCAGCATCTGCATGGTGTTGATCGGCTGGGTGGCTACGACGCGGATCTTGCCGCCACGATGGCGGTTGAACACCCGGTCCGACTTGCCGACGAAGCGCGCGATCGGCAGCTGATCGATGCGGTCATAGAGGGACCGATCGGCCTCCTCGTCCATCTCGACCGTGATCTCCCACTGCGTGCGGCCCGAGTCGCGTCGCAGCGCCGTGAGGTGCTCGATCGCGAGTCCGGCATCCGCGATCACCTGCAGCACCCGGGCGAGACTGCCCGGCTTGTGGATGGTCTCGACGACCAGGATCTCCGGAATCTTCATGTGCAGGCCCCCGCCTCATCCCTCACCGCGCGCCTTGGATCCGGCTGCTCTTAGGATACGATACGCGCCCGCGCCCGCATTGGAGAGCCCTTCGTGGCCACCGCTGAGACTGCGAACTCTGCCGTCCGGACGAGCACCCTCGATCCGCTGGATCTTTACGGCGTGCGCGCTGCACTCACCGAGGAGGAGCGGCTGGTTCAGGACTCGGTGGCGCGGCTGGTCGACGATGAGGTGCTGCCGGTCATCCAGCGCTGTTTCGAGGAGCACCGCTTCCCGCGCGAGCTCATCCCGAGGCTCGCGGCCCAGGGGCTGCTCGGCTCCTCGATCTCCGGTTACGACTGCGCCGGGCTGAACGCCATCTGCTACGGCCTCATCTGCCAGGAGCTCGAGCGCGGCGACTCCGGGATCCGCAGCTTCGTCTCCGTGCAGTCATCGCTGTGCATGTACCCGATCTACGCCTTCGGCTCCGAGGAGCAGAAGCAGCGCTACCTGCCGCGCATGGCGCACGGCGAGGTGATCGGCTGCTTCGGGCTCACCGAGCCGCACGGCGGCTCCGACCCCGCCAATATGAAGACCCACGCCAAGCGCCGCGGCGCGGACTGGGTGCTGAACGGCGCCAAGATGTGGATCACCAATGGTGCCATCGCCGACCTGGCGGTCGTGTGGGCCATGACGCCGGAGGGCATCCGCGGCTTTCTCATCGAGAAGGGCACGCCCGGTTTCTCCGCCCCCGAGATCCAGCACAAGTTCTCGCTGCGCGCCTCGGTGACCGCGGCGCTGTATTTCGACAACGTGGTAGTGCCCGACAGTCAGGTGCTGCCCGGCGTGCTGGGACTCAAGGGCCCGCTGTCGTGCCTGACGCAGGCACGCTACGGCATCGCCTGGGGTGTCATCGGTGCAGCCCAGGCGTGCCTCAGACAGCTGCTCGACTACAGCGCGAGCCGCACGCTCTTCGGGCGGCCGCTCGCCGCCAACCAAATGATCCAGGTGCGGCTCGCTGACATGGCACGGCGGATCACCACCGCGCAGCTGCTGGCGCTGCAGCTTGGACGGCTGAAGGACTCAGGTGAGATGCAGCCGGCGCACGTGTCGCTCGCCAAGTGGAACAACTGCCGCATGGCGCTCGATGTGGCACGCGACTGCCGCGACATGCTGGGGGGCGCGGGCATCAGTGCGGAGTTTGCGCCCATCCGCCACATGCTCAACCTCGAGAGCGTCATCACCTACGAGGGCACCGAGACCATCCACGAGCTCACGATCGGCCGCGAGCTGACGGGCATCAACGCCTTCTAGCCGCCGCCCACCGGCGGTGACATCACAGCGGGCGCCACCAGATAGAACACGATCGCCAGCACGATGAGATAGGCGAGCAGGATGAACGTCCACCCCATGTTGTGGCGGATAACATCCCCCTCCTTGCGCACGAACTTGCTGGTCGAGACGCCGACGCTCGCGGTCTGCGGCGCCACCGGCTTGCCGATCTCGGCACCGACCGAATTGAGCGACGGAAGCAAGAGCGGCGGCATGCCAAGCTGCGCGCCCACCAGCGCCTGGAACTTGCCGAACATGGCATTGGTCGAGGTGTTCGAACCCGAGAGCGCGACCCCGATGAAGCCGAGGATCGGGCACACAATGATGAAGGCTGTGCCGAGGCTCGAGAAGCCCTTGGCGAGGGAGGCGGCCATCCCTGAGTAGTTGAAGGTGTAGGCGAGCCCGAAGATGAAGACGCCGACCAGGCACGCGCCCCACATCTGGTGGAAACTGCGCCGGAACACCTCGCCGATCTGCCCGCCCTTGAGCTTGCCCATGGCCGCCAGCAGCACCACCACGATGATCCAGGAAGCCAGGATCGCAGTGCCGGCAATGAAGGGCGTGAAATTGAATACGGCTGTCACGCTGGGCTTAGCCGCGGCGCAGGTGCTGGCGAGCGATGAGCAGCCCACGGCCTGCGCCTTGAACCAGCTGATCTTTGTCGGCGCGTGGTCTCCCCACCAGGGACCGGTCCACAAACCGACGACCACCAGCAGCACAACGAACGGCAGCCAGGCCTGCGCGACCTCACCGGGGTTCAGGCCATGCGACTGCGTCTGCCGCGCGGTGGCCGCATCCACCGGCACACCGCCGTAGCCGAGCACGGTCTTCGGCCGCCACACCTTAAGAAGCACAAGCAGCGCCGCGAAGCACACGATGGAACCCACCACATCCGGCAGGTACGGTCCCCAGTAAACCGCGGTCGGGTACTGGCCGAGGATGTAGCCGAGCGAGCCCACCACGGCGAGCGGCCAGCCCTCCTTCATCCCCTGCTTGCCCGCGACGAGGTACAGCAGCACCCACGGCGGCAGCAGCGCGAGAAACGCGACGATCGTGCCCACCGAGGCAGACAGCGCATTGAGCGGATAGTTGGTGACCGCGGCAAGCGCGATGATCGGGGCGCCGAGCGCGCCGAAGGAGACCGGAGCGTTGTTGGCGATCGCGGCGACGCGGATGGCGCTCAGATCCGAAATCCCGAGCGAGATCAGGATCGGCGCCACAACCGCCCACGGGTAGCCGAAGCCGACCAGGCCTTCCAGCAGCGCGCCGAAAGCCCAGGCGAACAGGATCGTCTGCACGCGCACGTCGAGGCTGCCCTTGGAGATGAGCCAACGCCGGAAATTCTCGAATAGCCCGCTCACCGCCAGGGTGTTGAACAGCATCATCCCCCAGAAGGTGATCCAGTCGACGTTCCACACACCCGTGGCCGCGCCGTACAGGTAGGCGTGCGAGCCCTGATCGACCGGCATCTTCCACACCCAGAGTGCGAGCACGAAGGTGATGATGGAGCCGATCAGCGTCGCGACCCACGCCGGCAGGCGGAATACCGCCAGCATGACGAGCAGCGAGACCACCGGAATCAGTGCCACGAGACACGTGAGCGTCAGGTTACCGAGCGGGTCGAGAACTTGGGTGAACATGGTTTCTCCCCGGATGAACGGCGCGATCTGCAGGTCGCGCTATGGTTCTTGTTGCGACTCTCTCCTGATGCACGCCTCGCGGGCGCCTCTGACGCTCGCGGCCGGCCGACAAGCTAGCACGGGGTGGGGGAACGGCTCAACGCCGGCCGGCGTGGCAGTCCGGAACGTGCGTGGCCAGGTGTCAGCGCGGCCACACCACACTGCCGGCCAGCAGCATGAGGAGCGCCAGCCAGTTGATGACGGTGTCCCAGCGCGCCTGCGTCTGCGGCGTGTCCTCGCCAGTTGTTCTGCACGGTGCGTCCATGGACTCATTCAAAGGCACGCCACTCGCACCGCAGCGGCGCCTTCGGGGCACGCCGGCGGCGAATCGTGGCGGAATGTGGCGGTGCGCGTGCTGGGGCCTCGGGCAGGACGTGAAAATGCCGACCGGCGCGCTTTCTTAGGCAGCGCGGCGGCGGTAGCCTCTCGCCACATGAAACGCCTGATCGCCATCGTCGAGGACGAGGCCGCCATCCGCGACAACTACGCCGCCGCCTTCACCCGTGAGGGCTACAGCGTGCGCACGTACGCCAACCGTGCGCAGGCCATGAGCGCCTTCGCCGCCCGGCTGCCGGATCTGGCAATCATCGACATCTCGCTGGAGGAGGAGCCCGAAGGAGGCTATGAGTTGTGCCGCGCGCTGCGCGCGCTGTCGCCGGTGCTGCCGATCATCTTTCTCACCGCGCGCGACAGCGAGCTCGATGCGGTCTCGGGGCTGCGCCTCGGAGCGGATGATTTCCTCACCAAGGACCTGAGCCTCGCTCACCTGTCGGCGCGCGTGAACGCGCTGTTCCGCCGGGTCGATGCGCTGCGCAAACCCGAGCAGGCGGGCGACGTCCTTAACCGCGGCCCACTGACGCTCGATACCGAGCGCATGGCGGTGCAGTGGGACGGCAAGGTGGTGCTGCTGTCGCTCACCGAGTTCTGGATCGTGCACGCGCTGGCCCGTCATCCGGGCCACGTGCGCAACCGCCAGCAGCTGATGGATGCCGCCAACGTCGTGCTCGACGACAACACCATCACCTCGCACGTCAAGCGCATCCGCCGCAAGTTCCAGGGCGTCGATCCGCAGTTCGACGCCGTGCAGACCGTCTACGGCATGGGCTACCGCTGGGTCGAGTAGCCCGCGGTCCGCGATGTCGCTGCGCCTGAAGCTGCTGCTCCTCGGCCTGCTCACGCTGGTGCTGCCGTGGGCCGGCTGTCGCTATGCGCGCGAGATGGAGTCGGCATTGCGCGAGGGCGAGCAGACCTCGCTCGAGTCGGTCGCCGAGACGCTCGCCGCCTCGCTCGAGGGACGCCTCGATCTGCTGTATCGCGCGCCGCCGGCGGATGCCGCAGCTGCCGGGGAGGCGAACCCGGATGCCTTTCTCAGGCCCGGACTCTACGACCTGAAGCCCCAGCTGCTGACGGCGGCGCCACTCATCGACGGCTACTCCGAGGACTGGCCGCACGACCCTTCCGCCTGGGCCTGGTACGAGAAGGATCCGCGCCACAAGTTTGGCGTGCTGGCGGGAGTGTTCGACCGCGTGCTGTATCTGCTCATCGAGGTGCGCGATGAGCATCCGGTGTTCGATGCGCCGGGTCTCTCGCCGCTCGAGGCGCGCGGCACCGGCGATCGCGTCTGGCTCGGTTTCGAGGACGGCGATGGCAGGCAGCACCAGGTATTCCTCGCGGCCACCGGCCCCGGTGCGGTCACGGCGCGCTACATCGAAACCGGTGAGTATGGCGAGCAGCTGAGCCCGCTCGAGCCGCGCATCCGCGGCACCTGGCAGCTCGCTGCCGGCGGCTCGCGGCTCGAGGTGCGCGTACCGCTGTCGATGCTCGGCGCTGGATTCGGCGTGCTCATCGACGATCGCGACGCGCGCGGCGCCGCGCCGGTGAGCTACGGCAGCCTGCATCCGGACGACCTGCGCACGCTCGGACACCTGATCGTCGCCTCCCCCGACCTCACGACTTACCTCGCGCAATTCACGCAGCCGGGCCTCAAACTCACGGTGTCGACGCCCGCCGGGCAGACGCTCGCGCGTGTCGATGCGCTCAAGCAGGTGGCCGAGCTCGCCCCCTCGCCACCGCTCATCGCGCGCCTCTACCGGCGCTTTGTCGACCGCCCGGGTCAGCAGCCGCCGATCGAGGCGCGCGCGGCGATCTACGACCGCGAGCACCGCGCGGTCGTCGGCTCCCTCGATGTGACGCAGACCCCGGATCGCTGGCTGCGGCTGCGCGACCGTGCGCTCACCCACATGTTGAACCTGACGCTCGCGATCTCGGCGGTGGCGGTCGGCTGCATGTTCGCATTCGCCGCCTGGCTCGCCCTGCGGTTGTCGCGGCTGCGCCAGGCGAGCGAGACGGCCCTGACCCGCAGCGGACTGGTGGTCAGCTTCCCCGAGACCGAGGCGCGCGATGAGCTCGGCGACGTGGCGCGCAGCTTCTCCACTCTCCTTGCCCGGCTGAACGAATACACCGGTTACCTGCGCACCCTCGCGGGCAAGCTCGCTCACGAGATCCGCACGCCGCTCACCATCGTGCGTTCCTCGCTCGATAACCTCGAGGCCGAGCGGCTGCCGGAGCCGACCCGGGCCTATCTCGAGCGTGCCCGTCAGGGCAGCGAGCGCCTCAACGCCATCCTGCTCGCCATGGGGGCGGCGAGCCGCGTCGAGGAGGCGATCACTGGCGCCGAGCGCAGCCGCTTCGATCTCGTGCCACTGCTGGAGTCCGCCGTGGCGGCGTATCGCGGCGCCTTCCCCGAGCGGCGCTTCGCGAGCGAGCTGCCGGCGCAGCCGGTGACGATCGACGGGGCTCCGGACCTCGTCGTGCAGATGCTGGACAAGCTCATCGAGAATGCCGTCGATTTCAGCCCGGCAGAGGCGACCATCACCGTGCGGCTGCACGCCGAGCCGGACGCGGTCGTGCTCGAGGTCGAGAACCCCGGCCCCCCGCTGCCCTCGGAGGCTCCGGGACGGATCTTCGAGTCGCTGTGGCAGTCGCGCAGCGGGGCGGACAATCGCCCCCATTTCGGGCTTGGCCTTTACATCGTGCGGCTGATTGCCGAGTTTCACGGCGGGTCGGCCTCCGCCGGGAACCTTCCCGGGGGTGGCGGAGCCCGATTCTCGGTACGGCTTGCCCGGTGAGGGCCCCCGCGGGACCACCGCCAGGACGATTTGTCGCCTCACCGCTACATGTCTTTTTCCCTTGGAATCAGTATAATTTCCTCATGGAACACACCGTCCCTAAAGGACTTTAGGCCGCTCAGATGGGCCGACACCAGCGGTGGTGATGCGTGCAAGCAAAGGGAGGAAGCGTTAGCAGCATGAGAAAACTCGGGGATCGACGCGGGCACGGGTGAGACAGCGGCTACCTTTTAGCGGCTGTCAGGAACGATACAACGCGTGGAGAACCATGCGGGCCTCGCGATAGAAGCCGGAGCAGCGCTCCAACCGTTTCAGCCGGAAAGTCTAGATGCTCGTGATGACGCGACATGCCGTAGAGCCGGCGTGAGCTGACAGCGAAACCACCGGGTCGGTTGATGGGATAAGAATGAAGCCCCGCTCGTGAGAGCGGGGCTTTTTTATGCGCGCGACGTTACTGCGCGTGCCCGTCACACCGCATGGTGCGATTGACTGCGATGTCGCGACGCGGGGTAACATTCACACGATCGGGAGAGCTCCCAGTCAGCCTGCCGTAACAACGAATAAGGTCTCGGGCACGCCTGTGGCGGATTCCTCGCGCGCTGTCTTCGTCAGCTACGCCTCGCAGGACGCTGCGGCGGCCCAGAGGATTTGCGAGGCACTCCGCGCCGCTGGCATCGAAGTCTGGTTCGATCAGAGCGAGCTGCGCGGCGGCGATGCGTGGGACCAGAAGATCCGCCGCGAGCTTCACGACTGCACGCTGTTCATTCCCATAGTTTCCGCGAACACCGCGGCGCGGCACGAAGGTTACTTTCGCCTCGAATGGGACCTGGCGGATCAGCGCACGCACATGATCGCGCGCAACCGCGCCTTCATCGTGCCGGTGTGCGTGGACACAACTGCCGAAACCGGCGCCGACACGCCGGAGTCGTTTCAGCGGGTGCAGTGGACGCGTCTGCCCGGAGGGGAGACGCCGCCGGCTTTTGTTGAGCGCGTACAGCGCTTGTTGTCCGGCGCCACCGACTCGGCAGCGGATCCCCCTCGCCCGGGCACCAGCACTGTCGCGAGTGACCGCCCGGGCAGGCGGCGGGCGCGTGTGCTGTACGCAGCGATCGCGGTGGCGGCGGCGCTCGCGCTCGGGTATTTCGCGCTCGAGCGGCTCCATCGACCCGCGGCCAACCTCATCAGCACGGCCTCCATCGCCGTGTTACCCCTTGCGAACGAGAGCGGTGATGCGGGTCAGCGCTACTTCTCCGACGGGATCTCGGAGGATCTGATCACCGCGCTCGGCCAGTTCCCGGGACTGAAAGTGATCGGGCGCTCCTCGGCGTTCAAGTTCCGGGATTCCAAGGAGGACAGCCGCAGCATCGGGACGCTGCTCGGAGTGTCACACCTGGTGGAGGGGACGGTGCGGCGCTCGGGCGACATGGTACGGGTAAGCGCTGAGCTCATCGACACTGCCGATGGCACCATGCAGTGGTCGCAGCGCTATGACCGTCCCTACAAGGACCTGTTCGCGCTGCAGGACGAGATCACGCACGCGGTCGTTGCGGCCCTGCGCGTGAAGCTCCTGCCGGGGGAGCATGCAGCAGAGCAGACCGAGCGACCTCCGAGCGGGAGCCTTGAAGCGTACAACGCATTTCTTCAGGCCCGCTTCTACGGCGCCCGCGGCACCGAAGCGGATGTTCGCAGAGCAATCGAGTCGCTCACGCAGGCGATCGAGCTAGATCCGCAGTATGCGCTCGCGTGGGGCGGTCTGTCGGTTGGCTGGGAGAGCCTCGGGGGTCAGTTCCTCGAAGGCGCATCGCAGCAGGAGGCCTTTTCCAAGGCACGCGCGGCGGCCGACCGCGCGCTCGCCCTCGGCCCTGACCTTGCGTACGCGCATGGCGCCAAGGCCAACGTGCTCAAACTGCTCGACTTCGACTGGCGGGGTGCCGAAGCCGAGTACGCCCAGGCGCTAGCGCTGGCTCCGAATGATACGCGGGCGAAGGCGGGCCTGGCGGACCTGCGCGCAACGCTCGGCGACGTCGATTCGGCGATCAAGCTCATGCGGGAAGTGATCCCCTACGAACCACTGCAGAGCAATCTGCAGGGGTTACTGAGCGGCTATCTGTGGGCGGCCAACCGCCTCGACGAGGCCGAGCAGGCGTGCCGCAAGGCCATCGAATTGGCACCGACCGCGCCCGGCAACTACTGGCAGCTGGCAGCCATTGAGATCCAGCGCGGCCATGCCGAGGCAGCCGTCGCCGCCGCGCGCCAAGAGCCGCCGGGTCCGATCCAGGACGCAGCGCTCGCCATGGCGATGCAGATCGGATCCGATCGGAAGGCCGCCGATGCGGCGCTTAAGACACTCATCGACAAGGATGCCGAAGGTGCCCCCTTCCAGATCGCCGAGGTCTACGCGCTGCGCAACGATGCGAAGAGTACGTTTGAGTGGCTGGATCGTGCCTGGAGCACCCGCGACCCGGGTATTACGCAGCTTCTCTGGGATTCCTTCATCCTGCGCTTCAAGAGTGATCCGCGCTTCGCGGCGTTCTGCCGCACAGCCCGCCTGCCGGTGCCGGGGGAAACTTCTGCGATCAAGTCCACCTAGCTCGGTGGGCAGTCGCAAGCGCAACGCTCAGGCGACCCCGAGCTGCAAAAGAATCCCGCGCGCCGCCTCGCGCCCTTCGAACACCGCCGTCACGACCAGATCCGAGCCGCGCACCATGTCACCGCCCGCAAACACCTTCGGGTTGGTGGTCTGAAACGCGTTGCTCGCGCCCGCGGCGACGCGCACCCGGCCGTTGTCATGCAGGCGGATGCCGTGCGCTGCGAGCCACGGCGGCGGGCTCGGCAGGAAACCAAACGCAATGATGACGGCATCGGCCGGCACGATGTGCTCCGATCCTGCAACCGGCACGGGCACGCGCCGGCCACGCGCATCGCCCGCCCCGAGGCGCGTCTCGATGAGCTTCACGCCCTCGACACGTTCTGTGCCGACGATCTCGATCGGCTGCCGATTGAAGAGGAACTCGACACCCTCCTCGCGGCTGTTCTTGTAGTCGCGCCGCGAGCCCGGCATGTTGTCCTCGTCGCGCCGGTAGGTGCAGATGACTGACTCCGCCCCCTGGCGCACCGCGGTACGGTTGCA
Organism: Steroidobacteraceae bacterium; assembly: GCA_035568235.1. GTDB lineage: Bacteria > Pseudomonadota > Gammaproteobacteria > Steroidobacterales > Steroidobacteraceae > 13-2-20CM-66-19. Next base: position 85,414 of record DATMOK010000015.1, read on the forward strand.
GTCCATGGCGGTATCACCGCCGCCCAGCACCACAACGCGCTTGCCCGCCATGCTGATGAGCGCATGCGCGGCATCGGGGAGCGCGAGCTCATGGCGAATGTTGGCAATGAGATAGGGGAGTGCCGCATGCACTCCGGGCAGCTCTTCTCCGGCGAAGCCGCCCTGCACGGGCGTGTAGGTCCCCATGCCGAGAAACACGGCGTCGTACCCGGCGAGCAGCGCGTCAAACCCGAGCTCGGTGCCGATCTCGCAGCCGAGCCGGAACTCGACACCCATGCCCTCCATCAGCGCGCGGCGCGTCTCCATGACCTCCTTCTCGAGCTTGAAGGGCGGGATGCCGAAGGTGAGGAGCCCACCGATGCGCGGGTGGCGATCGAACACCACCGGCTTGACGCCGCTGCGCACCAGGATGTCGGCGCAGCCAAGGCCCGCGGGGCCCGCGCCGACGATCGCGACGCGCTTATGCGTGGCGCGCACGTTCGACATGTCGGGCTTCCAGCCCTTCTTCAGCGCCTCGTCGGTGATGTATTTCTCGAGCGCGCCGATCGTGACCGCACCCAGGCCGTCATTCAGCGTGCACGCGCCTTCGCACAGCCGATCCTGCGGGCAGATGCGCCCGCAGACCTCGGGGAGCGAGTTGGTCTTGTGCGAGAGCTCGGCGGCCTCGAAGAGGTTGCCCTCCTCGATCAGCTTCAGCCAGTTCGGGATGTAGTTGTGGACCGGGCACTTCCACTCGCAGAAGGGACTGCCGCAGCCGAGGCACCGGCCCGCCTGCTGCGCCGCATCCGCCGTCTCGAAGGGCGCGTAGACCTCGCGGAAGTGCGTGCGGCGCGACTCCACCGGGCTCTTCGCCGGCTCGGCGCGCGGGATGTCGAGGAACTGCAGAGTGCGATCGGCCATCGGTGAGCTCAGGCGGCGCGCCGCAGGTTCTCGATCAGCGAGTCGATCGAGGCGGCCTTAGGCTTCACGACCCAGAATTTCGGCAGATAGGTGCGCAGGTCGTTCTGGATCTCCTGCGCCCAGGCGCTGCCGGTCTCGGCGATGTGCCGCTCGAGGAGAGCCTCGAGATGCTGGACGTGCGATTGCATGGCCTCGGGGTGGATGCGGCTGATGTCGATCAGCTCGTGGTTGTAGCGGTCGACGAAGTTGCGCTCCATGTCCAGCACGTAGGCGAAGCCGCCGGTGAAGCCGGCACCGAAGTTCACCCCGGTTCGACCGAGCACGCACACCGCCCCGCCCGTCATGTACTCGCAGCAGTGATCGCCTGCCCCCTCGATCACCGCCAGGGCGCCGGAATTGCGTACCGCGAAGCGCTCGCCGGCGAGCCCCGCGGCGTACAGCTCCCCGCCCGTGGCGCCATACAGGCAGGTATTGCCCATGATGACTGTATCCCTGGCGCTGAAGCGCACACCCGCCGGGTGGCGCAGCACGATGCGCCCCCCCGCCATGCCCTTGCCAACGTAATCGTTGGCATCGCCCTCGAGGTAGAGGTGCAAGCCGCCGGCGTTCCACACCCCGAAGCTCTGCCCGGCATTGCCGCTACAGCGCACCACGAGAGGTGCGTCCTGCATGCCGTAGTTGCCCCAGCGGCGCGCGATCTCTCCCGAGATCCGCGCGCCGATCGAGCGGTTGAAGTTGCTGAGCCGATAGGCCCACTCGCCCCCCGACTGCGCCTCGATGGCGGGCAGCATGTCGCGCACCATGCGCTCGGCGAGCTCGCCCTTGTCGAACGGCGTATTGGAAGGCGTGGCGCAGCACTGCGCGCCGTCGGGCTTGAGTCCCGCGGTCGAGAGAATCGGCCTCAAGTCGAGCTTGCGCTGGCGCGGCGTCGCGCCGGGCAGCACCTCGAGATACTCGGTGCGGCCGATGAGCTCGGCGAGCGTGCGCACGCCGAGAGCTGCCAGGATCTCGCGCACCTCCTCGGCCACGAAACGGAAGTAGTTGATCACCATCTCCGGGAGCCCCGTGAAATACTTGCTGCGCAGCACGTTGTGCTGGGTCGCGATCCCGGTGGTGCAGTTGTTGAGGTGACAGATGCGCAGGTACTTGCATCCGAGTGCCACCATGGGTGCGGTGCCGAAACCGAAGCTCTCGGCGCCGATGATCGCGGCCTTGACGACATCGAGGCCGGTCTTGAGCCCGCCGTCGGTCTGCAGCCGCACGCGATGGCGCAGATCGTTGGCACGCAGTGTCTGATGCGTCTCCGCGAGCCCGAGCTCCCAGGGCGTGCCGGCGAACTTGATCGAGGACAAGGGGCTCGCGCCCGTGCCGCCGTCGTGGCCGGAGATGGTGATGAGATCCGCGTACGCCTTGGCGACACCGGCCGCGACCGTGCCGACTCCGGGCTCGGCGACCAGCTTCACCGACACGAGCGCGGCCGGGTTCACCTGCTTGAGGTCAAAGATCAGCTGCGCCAGGTCCTCGATCGAGTAGATGTCGTGGTGCGGCGGCGGGGAAATGAGACCGACGCCGGGGCGCGCGAAGCGCAGCGCCGCGATCATGTCATTCACCTTGTGCCCCGGGAGCTGCCCGCCCTCGCCAGGCTTGGCGCCCTGCGCGATCTTGATCTGCAGCACCTCGGCATTCACGAGGTACTCGGGCGTGACGCCGAAGCGTCCCGAGGCCACCTGTTTGATCTTGGAGTTTCGCTCGGTGCGGTAGCGCGCCGGGTCCTCGCCTCCTTCCCCCGAGTTGGAGCGGGCGCCTAAGCGGTTCATCGCGATGGCGAGCGCCTCGTGCGCCTCCGGGGACAGTGCGCCGAGGGACATGCCGGCGCTGTCGAAGCGCGCCAGGATCGATTCCGCCGGCTCGACTTCCGCCAGCGGCACTGGCGCCGCCGTGGATTTGAGCGCCAGCAGGTCGCGGAACGCGCCCGCCGGGCGCTGATTCACGAGCTGCGCGAACTCGCGGTAGTGGGCTGCATCGCCAGAGATCACCGCCGCCTGCAGAGCTGCGATCACGTCCGGGTTGTACATGTGGTACTCGCCGCCGTGCACGTACTTGAGGAGCCCGCCGTGGCTGAGCGACTCGCGCGGATTCCAGGCGCGCGCGGCGAGCTGCGCGCCGTCCGCCTCGAGGTCGGCGAAGTCCGCGCCCTGCACGCGGCTCTCGGTGCCGGTGAAGCACAGCTCCACGACCTCATCCGCGAGTCCCACGATCTCGAACAGCTGCGAGCTGCGGTAGCTGGCGATGGTGGAGATCCCCATCTTCGACATGATCTTGAAGAGCCCCTTGCGCAGCCCCGCGCGGTAGCTGCGTCCGAGCTCAAGTCGCGCCGCGAAGTCGAGCTTGACCCGCCCGCGGCGCATCATCTCGAACAGCACCTGGTAGGCCATGTAGGGGTACACGGCGGTGGCGCCGTAGCCGATCAGGCAGGCGAAGTGATGCGGCTCGCGCGCCGTACCCGTCTCCACCAGCAGGTTGCACTTGCAGCGCAGTCCGGTTCTCACCAGCTGCTGGTGCACCGCGCCGGTCGCGAGCAGGGCGTGCGCCGGCACGCGGCCGCGCATCAGATAGCGATCGGAGAGCAGCAGTACGAGCTTGCCCTCGCGCACTGCGCTCTCCGCCTGTGCGCACAGCCTGAGGATCGCGCGCTTCAGGCCCTCGGCCGGCTCGTACTGCAGGTCGAGGAACTCGTGCGTCACGGTCTCGATCGCGAGGATCTGGCGGAGCTTCCTCTGCGACAGGATCGGCGAGCCGAGCACGATCTGCTGCGCGTGCTCCGGCGCCGGCACGAAGATGTTGCACTCCGGGCCGATCTGCGTCTGCAGCGACATGACGATCGTCTCGCGCAGCGGGTCGATCGGCGGATTGGTGACCTGGGCGAACTGCTGGCGGAAGTAGTCGTACAGCGAGCGCACCTGGTGCGACAGCACCGGCATCGGCGTGTCATCGCCCATCGAGCCGACCGCCTCGCTCTCGTCCACGGCGAGCACGCGGATGATGTCGTCGCGCTCCTCCTGCGTCACGTTGAACATCTTCTGGTAGAGGGTCAGCGTGGCGCGGTCCATCGGCTCGGCCGCGAGGCGCGCGTCCACCAGATCGCTCTCCAGATAGCGCACCCCCGCTCGCAGCCAGCTCTTGTAGGGATGGCGGGACTTGAGCAGCTGGTCGATGTCCTGCGTCGTGAGGAGCTCGCCGCTCTCCAGATCGAGCGCGATCATGTCGCCGGGACCGAGCTTGCCCTTCCTCACCACGTCCTCGGGCGCGTAGTCCCAGACGCCGGTCTCGGAGGCCACGGTGAGGCGGCGGTCGCGCGTGATGGCGAAGCGCGCCGGGCGCAGGCCGTTGCGATCCAGCAGGCAGGCGGCATAGCGGCCATCGGTGAGCACCACTCCGGCGGGACCGTCCCACGGCTCCATGTGCACCGAGTAGTACTCGTAGAAGGCGCGCAGCTCCGGGTCGATGGTGTCGAGCCCGTGCCATGCCGGCGGGATCAAGAGGCGCATCGCGTGCAGCGGGTCGAGGCCTCCCATGAGCAGCACCTCGAGCATGTTGTCGAGGCTCTGCGAGTCCGAGCCGGTGGGCGCCACCAGCGGCAGCACCTCGTGCAGGTTCGGCAGCAACGGCGAGCGCAGCAGCGGGCCGCGCGCCATCGCCCAGTTGCGATTGCCCTGGATGGTGTTGATCTCGCCGTTATGGGCGAGGTACCGGTAGGGGTGGGCGAGGCGCCATTGCGGCAGCGTGTTGGTGGAGAAGCGCTGGTGGAAGAGCGCCACCGAGGCCTCGAGGCGCGGATCCGCGAGGTCGGGATAGAACTCCGTGAGGTGCGCCGGCATCACCATGCCCTTGTAGACGATGGTGCTCGCCGACAGGCTCGGCACGTAGAACGCCGGATCGGCGGCGAGCGCCTTCTCGGCGCAGCGCCGCGCCATGAAGAGGCGCCGGTTGAAGGCAGCGGTATCGATCGCCGCCTCGCAGTTCACGAACAGCTGCTCGATCGAGGGCAGCGTCTTCAGCGCCTCGGCGCCGCAGGCCGTGGTGTTCACCGGCACCCGGCGCCAGCCCGCCACGTCCAGCCCCTGGCGCTTGAGCTCGGCGGCGAGCACCACGCGCGCCTCGCCCGCTGCCTGCGCCTCGCGCGACAGGAATACCAGGCCGGCGGCAAAGCGGGCGCTGAGGCGTATGCCGGTCTCGGCGGCAATCGCGCGCAGGAAGGAGGCGGGCTTCTTCAGCAGCAGGCCGCAGCCATCGCCGGTCTTGCCGTCCTCGGCGATCGCGCCGCGATGGGTGAGGCGATTGAGCGAGGCGATCGCGGCGCGCACCAGCGCATGGCTCGGCGCATCGTCGAGACTCGCGATCAGCCCGAAGCCGCAGCTGTCGCGCTCGTATGCTTCTTTATAGAGAGACGGGGCATCCATAGTGACGATTCCACGCGCTTGGCTTAAACGGCCGCCGGCGCCCGCGTCGCGGATCAGATCCGCGGCAGCTGCAAGGAGGCCGGCAATTCCTGCGCTGAAGGAGATCCGCGACTCGACCCATGGAGCCGAAGCAGCCGCGAATTGAGCAGCCGAGACGTAACGCGGAGGGCACTGCGCCGCTATCCCGCAGCTCGACTGTCTTACACCATCACTATGCGTTCGATAATACCGGCATGAAACGGTCTTGCAAGCGCGGATGACGACTCTCTCGACCGCGCGGCTCACGCTGCGGCCCTGGCGGGAGGCGGACCTCGGGCCGTTCGCCGAGCTGAATGCAGACCCGGAGGTCATGCAGTTCATGCCCGCCCGGCTCAGCCGCGAGCAGAGCGACGCGCTGGCCTCCCACGCCGCGGCCGCACTCGCCGCGCGGCGCTTCGGCCTGTGGGCGCTGGAGCTGCAAGCGACGGCGGAATTCCTCGGCTACGTAGGCCTCGCGGAGGTCGGCTTCACGGCGCACTTCACGCCCTGCCGCGAAGTCCTGTGGCGGCTCAAGCGCCTGGCGTGGGGCCATGGCTACGCGACCGCGGCGACGCGCGCCTGCCTTACGTTCGCGTTCGCGACGCTGCGGGCGCCCGAGGTGGTGGCTTTCACCGTGCCCCGGAACTCGCGCTCGCGCGCGGTGATGGAGCGGCTCGGCATGCATCACGATCCGGCCGCGGACTTCGAGCACCCGCGCCTGCCCGAAGGTCATCCGCTGCGTGCCCATGTGCTTTACCGAATCGCATCCGCCGAGTGGCCGCAGCAGGTGCACGGCTCGCCGCTGCGCGCGTGAGTGACGTGCGCCACGTCGCAGAGTACGACGCGCACCGAAATTTCTTCTTGCATCACGCCTCTCACTGCCCCACCATCGCGCCGCCGCACAGAGCACGCGGCCAGCGAGGTGTTGGCACCACAATGAAGCAGCGCAAAGCGTCGACTGACAGCGACCCTGGGCCCCGTCTTCAACGTCTGAACGAGTATCTGGAGAGGAATTTCCCCGACTTTTTCGCCGAAGCGCGCTTTCAGGTCGGGGACGACGCCTACTTCCTCTATGCCCGCTTCGGGCAGTACCTGGCCCGCATCATCGAGCACAACCGCGCCCCCGGGCGGATCATCAACCGCGGCTTCACGTTCCTGAACCGCATGGCGCGCGACTCGGCACGCTCTCCGAGCATCCGCCAGATCCTGGTCTCCGGTCCCCTCGAGTACATCCTCGATGCCCCCAAGGCGCGGGCGCTGGCTCGCAAGCGCCTCTCGCCCGCTGCCCAGGGGTATCTCGAGAGCCTGTGCGAGTGAGCGCGGGCTAGAAGCGGTCCCGGCCGGGGACCCTGAGATTGTTGATGTGCGTCCGCCGCAGTGCCTTGAGCAGCAGGTTGCGGGCGGCACGCAACGCCGGATAAAGGAGCCGGGAGCGGCGCGCGGATCCGAACAGCCATTGATTGGCACGCGCCATGACGCCTGAGGAGCGTCCGTGAATCGTGAGCACGTGAATGGCATCGGCGCCGTAGTAAAGCTGGCCGCCAACCTTGACGACCATTCCCTGGTCGATGTCGAGCCCGCGGCGGGTGACCTCCTCCAGCACGGTGCTGTCGCCTCTCGCGTCAATCAGCCGCAGCCCCGGGAGCGAGCCTTGCCGGTCGATGGCCCGGCAGTAGGCATCGCACACGGGGCACTGGGCGTCATAGACCAGCAGAATCTCCTCCGCGCTCATGCGGGCTGCGGGGCTCCGTCGAGCCGCCCGAACAGCGGTGAGCCGCGGAAGCGCACCAGCATGCGCATGTTGAAGAAATGCATGCAGCCGAGCAGCACGATCACGAGCCCAACCTTGGTGCTCAGGTACTCGACCGCCCCGACCAGGTCGAGCGGCTTTTCGCCATAGCGCAGGGCCAGCAGTACAAAGCCCAGGTTCACGAGGTAGAAGCCCACCAGCAACAGGTGGTTGACCGAATCGGCCAGCCGCTCGCGCCCGTGGAAATTCTCCACCAGGAAGACCCGGCCGTACCTCTCGGCAACGGAGCTCACGGCGGGCCAGATTGCCGAGCGCTTCGCCATCTCCAAGCCCTCGATCTCCAAGCACCTGTCGATACTGGAGAACGCCGGGCTCATTGCCAGCGAGCGGCGCGGTCAATTCATTCACTATCGCCTGGTGCGGGACAACCTGCTGAACACGCTCAACGGCTACATTCAGGAGGTGTGCCCGGTAGCCCGGCCGTTGAAGCGCGAGAGCGCGCGCCGGGCCAAGGCCAAGAGCTAGGCAGGCGGCTCGCGTCCCGTCACGGGCACTTTGACGAGCTGCGTCCGGCGCACGACCGAGAGCTCGAGCTCTGTGCCTGGCGGCACCTGCGACAGCTGCCGGTGCAGGGCGTCGATCCCGTCCACGTCCCGCCCGTCGATCGCGACGAGCAGGTCGCCGGGCTGCAGGTCGGATGCAGCCGCCGGCCCGTCCGGCTCGCGTGACAGCACCTCGACCGCGCGCCGCGCTGCAAGACCAAGCGCCCGCACCAGGCGCAGGTCGAGGGGCCGGTCGCGCGCCGCAATGCCGAGCCAGGTACGCCGCACCCGGCCCTGGGTCAGGATCTCGGTCAGCACCCACTGCGCAGTCGCCGCGGGAACCGCAAAGCCGATGCCCTGTGCCATGGGAATAATCGCCGTGTTGATGCCCATGACTGCGCCGCGCGCATCGACGAGGGGGCCGCCGGAGTTGCCGGGGTTGAGGGCCGCGGTGTGCTGCACGATGCCCTCGATGAGCCGGCCCTGGCGGCTGCGCAGCGAGCGGCCGAGTGCGCTCACCACGCCCGCCGACACGGTCGACTCGAAGCCGTAGGGATTGCCGACCGCGACGACCAGCTGACCGGCGCGCAGCGGCTGCTCGCTCGCCAGGTGAGCATAGGGGAGCGAGGCCGCTTGGGCGCGCAGCACCGCAAGATCCGTGGCCGGATCGCGACCCGCGACCACCGCCGTTACGGTACGCCCGTCGACGAACGAGACGCGCGCGCTCGAGACGCGCTGCACGACGTGCTCATTGGTGAGCAGGTAGCCATCCGGGGTGACGACGACTCCGGAGCCAGCGCCACCGCGGGCGCGCTCCGCTTCCTCCGCTCCGCCGGTGTAGATGCTCACCACCGCAGGTCCCACCTCCGCGACCGCGCCGACGACCGCGGCGGAATAGGCATCCAGCGGTGCCTCGGGAGACTGTCGGCCGGTATCTGCGGTGCCTTCGAGGTTGGCGGCGCCCTCGTGCGCGTGCTCATCCAGCATGCGTCGTGGCATGGGGACCGCGGGCGCCAAACTCAAGCCCGCAAACGCCGTTCCTGCGAGAATCGCGGCGAGCCTGCATGATCTCTCTCGCCCAAACCGCCGTGCTGCTGGCGGCCGCCATCGTCGCGGTCGCGCTGTTCCGCCTGCTGCGTCTGTCCTCGATCCTCGGCTACGTCGCCGCCGGCCTCGTCATAGGTCCCTGGGGCTTCAATCTGATCGGCGATGTCGCCCGCGTGACGCAGGTGTCGGAGTTCGGCGTGGTGCTGCTGCTCTTCATCATCGGGCTCGAGCTGCAGCCGACGCGGCTGTGGGTCATGCGCCGCATCGTATTCGGCCTGGGGGCCGCCCAGGTCACGGTGTGCGCACTGCTGCTCGGCGCCGCGGCGTGGGGGCTGGGACTGCCACCGATAGCCGCCGCCGTCGTCGGCTTCGGCCTGTCACTCTCCTCGACGCCGCTGGTGCTGCAGCTGCTCGCCGAGCGCAAGCAGCTCAAGAGCCAGCACGGCCGGGCCGCCTTCGGAATTCTCCTTTTCCAGGATCTGGCCGTGCTGCCGGTGCTCGCGATCCTGCCGCTCGTCTCGCCGCACGCCGCCGCGCACGCCGCCGCCGGGCCGTGGTGGGCGGGGCTGCTGAAGCTCCTGGTGCTGGTCGCGGTGGTGATCATCGGCGGCGGGCGTCTGCTGCTGCGGCCGGCGCTGCGCGTCGTGGCCCGGATCCGCGTGCCCGAGGTGTTCACGGCCGCCGCCCTCCTCACGGTCATCGTCACGGCGCTGCTCGCCAACCAGGCGGGGCTGTCCGCCTCGCTCGGCGCGTTCCTAGCCGGCGTGCTGCTCGCCGACAGCGAGTTCCGCCACGAGCTCGAGGCGGACCTCGAGCCCTTCAAGGGTCTGCTGCTCGGTCTGTTCTTCGTCTGCGTCGGGATGTCGGCCAACCTCGGCCTGTTCCGCTCCGAGCCCCTTACGCTGCTGGCGGTGACCGCGGGCTTCCTCGCGATCAAGATCGTCGCGGTCGCAGCGCTCGCACGTCTCGGCCGTTGCCGCGGCGAGTCGGCGTGGCGGCTCGGCTTCACGCTGCCGGAAGGCGGCGAGTTCGCCTTCGTGCTGTTCACGCTCGCGGCGCGCCAGCGGATTCTCACGGCCGATATCGCGGACCTGCTGATCCTCGCGGTCACGCTGTCGATGCTGCTCGGCCCGCTGCTGCTGATCGCCGAGGAGACGGTGCGCGAGCGCTGGCTGCGCCCGCCGGCCGCTCCCTACGATGCCATCGAGGAGCGCGACATCGCAGTGCTGATCGCCGGCTTCGGGCGTTTCGGGCAGATCGTCGCGCGCGTACTGCGCACCCGCCGCCTGCCGTTCACCGCTCTCGACAGCAACCAGACGAATGTCGATTTCGTGCGCCGCTTCGGTAACCAGGTGTACTACGGCGATGCCTCACGGCTCGATCTGCTGCGCGCCGCGGGTGCCGCCTCGGCGAGCGTGCTGGTGCTGGCGATCGACGACGTCGAGACATCGCTGCGTACGGCCGCGCTGGCGCGCGAGCAGTTTCCCAACCTCAAGGTGTACGCGCGCGCCCGCAACCGCCAGCACGCGTTCGCGCTCATGGACGCGGGCGTGGCGCTGGTGGTGCGCGAGACCTACGCCTCGAGTCTCGAAATGGCGGGCCGGGTATTGCAGGAGCTCGGTATCACCGCCAGCGCCGCCCGTGAGACCGTGCGCCGCTTCCGCGAGCACGACGAGGCGACGCTTGCGGCGCAGTACGCGGTCAAGGAGGACGAGACCAAGTTCATTGCCACCACGCGCGAGGCCGCGCAGCAGCTCGAGAAGCTGTTCGAGGCCGACGAGGCCAAGCCCGAATGACGGACGAGGCGCGCGCGATACGCGAGTTCTGGTTCGGCGAGCTGCCGCTCACGCCGCAGGCGCTGAGCGAGCGCATGCAGTTCTGGTTCGGCGAGGCGGGGGCGCCGCAGGATGGGGAGATCCGCACGCGCTTCGGCACACTCATCGAGCGCGCCGCCGGCGGCGAGCTCGCGAGCTGGGCCGGCGGCCCGCGCCGTCGCCTGAGCCTCATCCTGCTGCTCGACCAGTTCCCGCGCAACGTGTTCCGCGGCACGGCGCGCGCCTTCGCGGGAGATGAGCAGGCGCTCGCGCTCGCGCTGTCGGGAATGCAGTGCGCGGCGGACGCCGCGCTCGACCCGGTGGAGCGGCTGTTCTTCTACATGCCGCTGCAGCATGCCGAGCGCCTCGAAGCCCAGGACGAGGCGCTCGCCGCCTATCGGCGGCTGCTCGCCGAGGTGCCGGAGCCGTTCCATGCGACCTTTGCGGGCGCGCTGCACGCTGCCGAGCAGCACCGCGCGATCATCGAGCGCTTCGGCCGCTTCCCGCACCGCAATCTGGTGCTGGAGCGCGTGAGCACCGCCGCCGAGGAGCAGTGGCTGCGCGAGAACCCCAACCACTTCGGCCAGTGAGGATGGGCCGGGGCGGCGCTCAGCGCTCTGCGGCCACCAGCCGCTCGAGGCGGCGGATCTGCCGTTCGAGCTCGTGCTGCGCCTCGAGCAGCTCGACCGCCAGCGCCGCGCCGCTCACGTTGACCCCAAGATCGCGCATCAGACGTCCGACGACCCGCAGCCGTGGCAGCACCGCGGCCGGAAACTCCCACTCCCCCGGCGCCGACCCGCGCGGTGAGACGAGCCCGATCTCGGCGAGCTCGAGCATCACCTCGTTATCGATCCGGCACAGCCGGCAGATCTCCGTGACGGTGACCCACTCACCCTCGCCGATCAGCTCGCCGTTCAGCAGACGTGTCACTTCACTCATGCCTCACCCCGTGAGATCGGCGCGCGGATTGAAGCCGAGCTTCTCGCGCATCTCTGCGTAGAGCGCCTTTGCCTCCGGCGAGTTCGCCGGCGGCAGCACCACTTTCAGTTGCACGTACGCATCCCCCGGCGGCTGACCCGGAAGCCCCCGGCCGCGCAGCCGCAGCTTCTGTCCCGATTGCGCGCCGGCGGGGATGTGCATCTCCACCGCTCCGCCGAGCGTCGGCACCGTGACCGTAGCCCCGAGTGCCGCCTCCCACGGGGCAATGGGAAGCGTGAGTGTGACGTCGCGTCCATCGAGCTGGTAGAGCCGGTGCGGCAGGACATGCGCCTCGAGGTACAGGTCCCCGGCGCGCCCGCCTTCGGCGGCGGGCTCACCCTGGCCGGCGAGACGGATCAGCTGGCCCTCCGTCACCCCCGGCGGGATCGTGACCCGCACGGTGTGCGTGTGCACCTCGACGGTGCCGTCGCTCTTCAGTTCCGGACGCTTGAGCTCGAGTGTCGAGGTCGCGCCGTGGAAGGCCTGCTCGAGGTCGAGATCGACGCGCGCGTGGTGGTCGCGTCCACCGCCGCGCCGGGTGCCGCTGAACGGCGAGCCGCCGCCAAAGAGCGACGAGAAGAACTCGCTGTAGCCCTCCTCGTCGAAGCCGCCCTGCTGGGCGCCACCCTGAGGTCGGGCGCGTCCCGCGCGAGCCCCGGGGGCTGCACCGTCAAACTCGAAACCGCTGCCCCAGTCCGGCGGCGGGCGAAACTGCTGGCCGCTCTTCCACTCGGCCCCGAGCTGATCGTAAGCGGCGCGCTTCTCCGGGTCGCGTAGCACCTCGTACGCCTCCTGCACTTCCTTGAAGTGCTCCTCGGCGTTCTTCTCCTTGCTGACGTCCGGGTGGTACTTGCGCGCCAACCGCCGATACGCCGTCTTGATCTCATCGGCGGCAGCGGCGCGCTTGACGCCCAGAATCTGGTAGTAGTCCCGGTATTCCATGAGCGCCTTCTAATTGCGTCTGAAGTGGCGCGTCTCAAGCTTGAATTCTAGCCGCGAGGGGTTGAAGCCCTCGCAGCCAAAAAAAAGCGCCGCGAGCGGGGGAAGACGCTTCGCGGCGCGTAAGCAGCGAACACGGGGAAGTTGTTCGCAACTTAGGTGGGGACGGCTCCAAGGGCTCATCCCGCAAACCTTGCGGCGATCGTTCGATTCGCCGCACCCAGACAGGAGCAAACGCTGTGCCAATCTACGAAACCTCGCAAAAACAAATGCTTATGACCGCCATGAGAGCGGGAGCACCGTGACAGGAATTGTCACTTTGGAGCGAAGGCGAGCAGAGTGCGGCGTTATCGCGGCACTACGGGAACGCAGGCTTGCGACTGCGCCTTGAGCGAGTCGCAAATCGCGCGCGCCTGGGCCTCACCGGCCGCCGAGGCCTGCAACCGGTAGAGCTGACCTGAGGCCGTGCCCGCCGACACCACCTGGGGCGCAAGCCCCGAGAGCTGCGTGCCGAAGCGCGTCTGCAGCCGCTGCCACTCGCGGTCGGCACTGGCCTCGGTGCCGAAGGCGCCGAGCTGCACGGCGTAGCCGCGCGCGCCTTGAACAGCGGCTCCGGCGCTCGCGGGGAGCGAGACCGACGGGGTGACGGCCATCGAGGAGACCACCGCAGGTGGCGCGGCGGCGGCTGGCGCGGCCGCGGCTCCCGCGCCGGACGAGGCGGCACTCGCGAGGCGCAGGATATTCACACCGGTCGCAGGTGCGGCTGTCTGCCCTGGCGCCTGGGGTGCCATGCGCGGAATCGATCCCAGCGCGAAACTCTCGATGCGGATGCGTGCCTCCTGGGCCCAGCGACCCCCGGAGTGCGCCGCGAGAAAGCCGCGGTAGGCGTCCGCCGTACCGACCCGGGTCGCTTCGGTCCAGTCGCGCTCCTCGAGGAAGTCGGCCACCCGCTCACGCGCCTTCGCGGCGAGCTCGCTGTCGGGATGCTGCTCGAGGAAGTGCTGGTAGGCCTCACTGGTGCCGGCGGCCTCGGCGGACCGCCAGTCCTGCTGCTCGGCACTGCAGGCCGTAACTGCGAGCAGGGCCGCAAAGAGGGCGGCGGTCCCTGCACGGAATGTGATCATGGTCGGCATTCTCGCCCCAACGCGGCCCGTATTATGACCCCGTTTGGCCTCCTTCGGAGCACCGCATGGGTGAGGACACGCAACGGCGCAGAATTCTCGACCAGATCGGCTCTGCGCCGACCTTCGTGGCGCCGGGAAGCCGCCTCTCGGGTGACCTCGAGACCCTCGGCCCCCTCGTGGTCTGCGGCGCGGTGCGCGGCGATGGTCGCATCGGCGGCGCGTTCAGCATGGCCGCGGGGGCCGAATGGCACGGTGAGGTGCACGCGCAGACCGCGGTCATCGCCGGGCACCTGACCGGGCGGCTGGTCGTCGATGAGAAGCTCGAGGTGGGCGCCACCGCCGTGATTCAGGCGGATGTCGTCGCCCGCACGATCTGCATCGCCAAGGGGGCGGTCATCGAGGGGTCGGTCACCGTCACCAGCGGCCAGCCGGTGGTCCGTTTCGACGAGAAGCGCCTCGCTCAGACGGCCTGATCCCCGCCAAGCTCGTCCAGGATCCGCTGCTCCACCCAGGTGATGTCATGGAGCCGGCTGATGAAGCCGCAGTGACCGCCGTAGCGCGTCACCGTCACCGCGAGCGCCGCGGGACGTGCGAGCTGCGCGAGACCGGCGACCGGAATCATCGGATCGTCGACCGAGGTGTAGATGCGCGCGGGCACCTCGAGCGATGCGAGCCGCTCGCCGGTGATCGCGTAGCCGTTCAGGTACTCATCCAGGCTCCTGAACTCCGAGTGCCGCACGACCAGCTTGGCCGTCATCTCGCGCAAGCCGCGCATGCCGGGGACGTCGCTGAAATCGTAGAGGTCGGGCCAGGCCGCCTGCTTCTTCTCGAGCGAGCGCCGCCACTTGCGCACGAAGTAGTACTCGTAACCAGGTAGCGCGCGCTCGAGCGCCACCAGGGTAGCGGTCGGCTCGAGCACCGGTGACACGGCGATCACGCGCTCGAGATTGAGCTGCGCCTCGCTGGCGCGCGCTGCAACGCGCAGCAGGAAGTTGCCGCCGAGCGAGAAGCCCACGGCCGCGAGCGGCCGCTGCGGAAACTGCCGCTGGAGCGAGCGCATCGCGCCGATCACCTCCGGCAGCCGGCAGGAATGAAACAGCCCGCGGTTGAGATGATGGGTCTCACCGTGGTCGCGCAGATTGAGCCGCACCACCTCGAAGCCGCGCGCAAACAGCAGCTGCGCGAGCGACAGCACGTAGTTCGACTCCGAGTGTCCCTCCCAGCCGTGCAGCAGCACCACCGGGCGGCCGTTGCCGTGCGGCGGACTCGAGACGAAGCACTGCAACCGTACCGCATCGCCGCACTCGAGGATGAGCTCGCGCTGCGCGGCAAGCAGCGCCGCCGCACGGCGCTCGATGCGGCCGCGCCTGACGAAGGTGCTGGCGAGGATCGACTGCAGGTGGGCGCTGCGCAGCCAGCGCGGCGGCTTGAAGTCGTCGGTCACTTCAGGCGGGCACGCGCGCGCCGGCCGGTGCGCTGCGCAGCTCGGCGTACAGCTCGGCGAGACGCCGCGCCATCGCGCTCGAGGACCAGGTGCGCGCGTACGCGCGGCCGCGCTGCGCGAGCTCGGCGCGAAGCGCTGCATCGCCGAGCACGCGTACCACCGCGGCGGCAAAGGCCGCGCGATCCTCGGGCACCACCAGCGCACCGCTCAGCGGCGTCAGGATCGAGCGCGTCCCGAGCTCGGCGGTCGATACCACCGGCGCACCCTGTGCCATCGCCTCGAGCAGCACCAGCCCCTGCGTCTCGGTGCGCGAGGCGAACGCGAATACGTTCGCGGCGGCGTAGCAGTCGAGCAGCGCCGTATCGCGATCCAGGTACCCCACGAAGCGCACGTGCTCGCCGAGGCTCGCGGCCCGCGCCTCGAGCGCGCCTCGCGCCGGGCCTTCGCCGGCGATCACCAGCATCGCCTGCGGCACCTGGCGCAGCACGTCGTGAAACATCTCGATGAGGAAGCCGATGTTCTTCTCGTGCGCGACGCGGCCGATATAGGTGACGAGCGGCGTCCCGGGCGCGATGCCGGCGCTGGCACGGAAGGCCTGAGGGTCGCCGGCGCGAAAGCGGTCCGCGGGCAGGCCCGTGGGCAGCACGAGAATGGGCGTGGTAACGCCGTACTCGAGCAGCACCGCGCGCATCGGCTCGGACGGTGCGATCAACGCGCGCACGTCATCGCACTGCGAGCGGGTGAAGCTGCGCGCCAGCGCCGCGCCGATGCGCCGCGGCAGGATCGGCAGGTAGTGGTGCAGGTACTCCTCGAAAAAGGTGTGGTAGGTCGCCACGCACGGCACGCCGGTGCGCCGCGCGAAGCGCACGCCCGCGTAGTGGGCGATGAAGGGCGTATGGATGTGCACCAGGTCGAAGCCGCCGCCGGTGAGGCCCTCGAGCGCGCGCTTGAGCGCACCCCAGCGCATGCGCCGGTCCTCCGGATCGCGCGGCACCCCGGCGGCGGGCACGCGCACGATTCCCGGCTCGGCGGTGTTCGCCTCCGCGTAGCGCGGCGCGATGAGCTGCGTCTCGACACCGTGGGCGAGCAGATCCTCGCGGAAGGTGCGGATGGAGGTCGAGACGCCGTTGACGCGCGGGAAGTAGACGTCGGAGATGAACAGAACGCGCAAGCGCTAACGCGCCACGCGCCGCGGGCGCGTCATCGGATGGCAGTACATCCGGGAGATTCTAAGCCAGAGAGGTGCCGAGTTCCGCGAGCGCAGCGCCGATAGCCGCCCCCGCGAGCACGTCGGAGGGATAGTGAAGGCCCAGCACCATGCGCGAGCCGGCGATCAGGGCGGCGAGCGGCACCAGCAGCCAGCCGAGCTCGGGGAAGTGCGCGGTCGCCTGCCAGGCGAAGGACACCGCGTGCAGCGTATGACCGGAGGGGAAGCTGTAGCGATCGAGCGGAGCCGCCTTCAGATCGATCGAAGTGTGGGTGATGAAGGGGCGCTCGCGCACGAACACGCGCTTCAGCAGCGTGTAGATCACCAGCCCCAGCACGCCGGTGAGGGCCATGACGATCGCCGGTCGCAGCGCCGCGGCGCCGTAGAGAAACGGCAGCATCACGATGAGCAGGTACCAGACGATCCCGTCGCCGAGGCGGCTCGCGACCCGGAACACCATGCGCGGAATGGCGAACGCCGCCCCGCGGTTCAGGGTCCGGCACAGGCCGTACTCCGCCGCGTCGATGCGAGCCATGAGAGCGTTGAGTCCGGGCGCTTTCATACCGGTACAGCCTCTCGCCGCGGTGCGACAAAGGGGTGACAGCGATGTGAAAGTTTTGTTTCTACAAGGGCTTAGTGGGGCTTTTGTGTGTGCTGCCTCACGTATTTAACGCATCCCTGTAATTAAGTCTCCTCCAGGGCACGTCCCTGGATCCCGGACCTGCGGGCCGAGCTTCAGACAAGCTTTCGGAACCTTCAGGCGCGCCTCGCGGGCAGCCTCGACACCAGCGCCGTGGCGAAGCGCTGTGCCGACCCGGGCGCGTGCCCGAAATAGAACGACGGCTCGGCGAGCTCGAGCTCGAGCAACCGCGGCACACCCTCGGCATCGCGCAGCAGGTCGACGCGCGCGTACAGCAACGGGCCGAATGGCACCGCCGACAGCACCCGCTCCCCCGCCGCCAGCTCCTCCGCGGCGGCCGAGCGGGCCACGATCTCCTCGGGAGCGAACAGAGCGTCGGTGGAGGGCGCGCCCGAGGGCAGCAGCGCGCCCTTACGGATCGCATGACTGAAGCGCCCGTCGAGGTACATGAGGGCGGTCTCGCCGGCGTGATCGACCGTCTCGAGATACGGCTGCAACATGAGGCTGCGCTGCGCGGCGAGCAGCCCCGCCATGTGCGCGAGGATCTCGCCTCGCTCGTCGCGTGCGTGGCGCCGGGCGTCGCGCGAGCCGGCACCAATTGCCGGTTTCACCACCAGCTCGCGGCACGCATCGCCGGCCAGGAACTCATCGAGCACCGCCGCGGCATCGTCGCCGGGCTCCGCGTAGTTCGTCGGCACGACCGGTGCCCCGGCATGCGCCAGCTCGCCGAGGTAGTGCTTATCCAGGCTCCAGCGCACCACCGGCAGCGGGTTGAGCAGTCGCGTGACACGCGCCACCCGCTCGAGCCAGACGAGGAATTCCGCCAGCCGCTCGTGGTAGTCCCAGGCCGAGCGCAGCACCACGGCATCGAAGCGCTGCCAGTCGACGCCGGCGTCGCTCCACTCCGTCACCTCGGCGTGCACGCCGAGGCCGGCGAGCGCTGCGGCGAGCGGCGCGAGGTCCGCATCGAGCGAGCGCGCCGCGCGCGCCGTGACCAGCGCAACCGCCGCCGTCAATCCCTGATTCCCGTACCGCGATCGAGCAGCTTCACCGCGGTCGCAAACAGTGCCGCCGCCGCCAGCACCATCAGGCTGAAGGCGACCCCCAGGTTGACGTCGGACGTGCCGAGAAAGCCGTAGCGAAAGGCGCTGACCATGTGCAGGATCGGGTTCGCATACGACAGGCGCCGCGCCCAATCGGGCAGCAGGGAGATGGAGTAGAACACACCGCCGAAATAGGTGAGCGGCGTCAGCACGAAGGTCGGGATCCAGTTCACCTGCTCGAAGTTCTTGGCGAACAGTGCATTGAGGAAGCCGCCGAGGGCAAAGATCAGCGACGTGAGCAGCACCGCAGCGAGGATCACCAGCAGGTGGTGCACGTGCAGGTGCGCGAAGAACAACGCCACGATCGTCACTGCCACGCCCACCAGCAGTCCCCGCACCACGCCGCCGCAGGCGTAGCCGGCCACGATCAGCCAGTTCGGCAACGGCGATACCAGCAGCTCCTCGACGTGCTTGCCGAATTTGGCGCCGAAAAAGGATGCGACTACGTTGCCGTAAGAGTTGGTGATCACCTGCATCATGATCAGCCCGGGGGCGATGTACTGACGGTAGTCGAAGCCGTCCATGGCGCCGACGCGCCGGCCGACCACGCTGCCGAATATCACGAAGTAGAGCACGGCGCTGATCACCGCCGGCACGATGGTCTGACCCCAGATACGGATGATCCTTCCATACTCGCGGATGACGATGGTCTTGAAGCCGATCCAGCGCGCCACGCCGAGATCGATCGGCGGTGAGGCAGTTTCCGGTAACGCCGCGCTGCTCATCGGCGCGCCTCCGTGTGGGCCGGCGCGGCGGGCGAGTGCGCCGCGCCGTCCTCCGCGCCGCGCCCCTCGACCAGACGCATGAAGATCTCCTCGAGGCGGTTCACCTTGTTGCGCATGCTGAGCACCTCGATACCGAGTGCCGACAGGCGCGCGAAGATGTCGTTGAGGTTCTCGTCCCCGGAGACCTCGACCTCGAGCGTGTGATCGTCGACGAGCGCGGTGTCGTAGCCCTCGAGCGACGGCGCGGCGAGGAGCGGCCGGCTGAGGTTGAACACGAAGGTCTGGACGTGCATGCGCCGCAGCAGGCTCGACATGCGGTCACGCTCCACGATGCGCCCGCCGTTGATGATGGCGATGTTGCGGCACAGCGTCTCGGCCTCCTCGAGATAGTGGGTGGTGAGAATGATGGTGGTGCCGCGCGCATTGATCTCGCGCAGGAAGTCCCACATCGAGCGGCGGATCTCGATGTCGACTCCGGCAGTCGGCTCATCGAGGATCAGCAGGCGCGGCTCGTGCATCAGCGCGCGAGCGATCATCAGGCGGCGCTTCATGCCGCCCGAAAGGCCGCGCGAGATGCCGCCGCGCTTGTCCCACAGCTGCAGCTGCTTGAGGTACCTCTCGGCGCGCTGGCGCGCGATGGGGCGCGGAATGCCGTAAAAGCCCGCCTGGTTGACGACGATGGTGAAGGGCGTCTCCCAGAGATTGAAATTGATCTCCTGCGGGACGACGCCGATGCAGGACTTGGCGGCCTCGAGCTCACGATCGATGTCGTGGCCGAAGACCTGCGCCTCGCCCGCCGTCTTGTTGACGAGCGAGGTGACAATGCCGATCAGCGTGGTCTTGCCGGCGCCGTTGGGGCCGAGCAGCGCAAAGAAGTCCCCCTGCTCGACGTCGAGATCGATGCCCTTGAGGGCCTGGACGCCGTTGCGGTAGGTCTTGGTGAGTCCGCGGACGGAGAGAGCATTCATGCGCGTGAGGAGGATCGGGTGTCGCGGCGGCGGGCGCAAGTCAGCGCTCGTGGTCCCCAGGTCGGCGCGCAGTGTTGCGAGCGCGAGGCAGGCACAACAATGCCTCCGCGGGGGTATTGACCGTGTGATCCGGCTCGGCCGGGATGCGAGCCGCTCAGCCGGAACCGGCGCTCAGCGCCGGGGATCGCGCGTGCGGTCCTTCCTCACCCGGACGCTCATCGAGGGCGTCCTGACACGGGTCCGCCATACCTCGTACGGATCCCAGCCGCGTTCGTGCGCGAGGACGTCGCGCGGATTCATGCCTGCGGTGAATTCCTCGTTGGCCGCAACGGGTTCCGGATGCACAACGGGGATTCCTTCCAGCCCTTCTCGAATCATCGCCTCACATCGCTCCTGTTGTTGTCCTTGTGGGCGTGCAGAACATTCTTCTTTCCTTCGCCCTGTCCCTGATCTGCGACAGGGGGACGCAGTCTAAGTCCTGTGCGTGACAATTGCGACCTCCGCCGCAGCGTCACCTAATTTATTGATTATGTTAAAGCCTTGGCTGGAGCGAGACCTCAGTCCCCGGGGGTCAGCTCAGTCGGCGAAATAGCGCGCCAGATACTCATCGAACGTGCCCCGGTCGCTCTGCTCGATCTGCCTCTGGGCGGCGAGCGACTCCTGGGCCTCCGCTCCGAGCTCACGTAAGCGCTCCTCGTTGGGTGGGTAGAGCTCGAGAAAGTACGCCTTGTGCGCAGCCGACATGCGCAGCGCCAGATCGAAGAACGACTCGCCACCCTTGAGATCCGCCAGTAGACGGGCCGAGGGGGTGCGGCTCACGTCCGTGACTTTGGCCGACTGCGCGGCGAGCGCCTGCGCGTACGGCCGGTGCTCATCGCCGCGGTCGAGGATCTCGCACACGCCCGCCATCGAGTCGAGCAGCTCACCCGCCCACTCACGCATCGGCACGCTGCGCCCATCACGGCTCAGCGTGAGGCCGGGCTCGCGGCCGCGGCGCGCCACGGTGAGGTGGTTCGCATCGAGCGCCGCCTGCTCGGCGGCATCGATCGGCGCGCTCTCCTTGAGGAGACACAGTGCGACAAATGCCTCGAGAAAACGCAGCTTGTGCTGGTTCACTCCCACCGGGTCGAAGGCGCTGACATCGAGCGCCCGCACTTCCACGTACTCGACGCCGGCACGCCGCAGCGCCTTGGTCGGCCGCTCCCCGGAGCGCGCCACGCGCTTCGGGCGGATGAAGCTGTAGTACTCATTCTCAATCTGCAGGATGTTGGCGTTCAGCTGCCGCCATTCGCCGTTCACCTTGACGCCGAGCGCCTCGTAGGGGGCGAGCGGGGTGGAAATCGCGCGCTGCAGGTCGCGCACGTACTCGTCGAGGTTGTTCACCGACACCGCGAGCCCCGCCTGATTGCGGTTGCGGTAGCCGACGTCGCTCATGCGCAGGCTGGTGGCGTAGGGCTCGTAGGCGGTGCCCGGAGCGAGCTCCTGCAGCTGCGGGTCGCGCCCGTGGAGGAACGACTTGCAGACCACCGGCGAGACGCCGAACAGGTACAGCACCAGCCAGCCATGGCGGCGGTAGTTGCGCAGCAGGTCGAAGTAGCTCGCGGAGACGAATTCGCTCCCGTGGCTGCGCTCGCCGCGCAGCGCCGCATACGCCTCCCAGAACGGTTGCGGGAACGAGTAGTTGAAATGCACGCCCGAGATCGCCTGCATCATGCGCCCGTAGCGCAGCCCCAGGCCGTTGCGGTACACGGTCTTCATGCGGCCGATGTGCGAGCTGCCGTACTGTGCGAGCGGGATGTCGGCGTCGCCGTCGATGGCGCACGGCATGCTGGTCGCCCACAGCAGCTCATCGCCCAGGTGGCGGTACACGAACTGATGCAGATCCAGCAGGTACTGCAGCAGCTGCCAGCTTTGCCTGAAGGCGGGCGTCACCAGCTCGATCAGCGACTCGGAGAAGTCGGTGGTGATGTGCTCGCTGGTGAGCGCCGAGCCGAGCGCCGCCGGATGCGGCGTATGCGCCAGGTGCCCGTCGCGCGTGACGCGCAGCGATTCCTTCTCGACGCCCTTGCGCCCGCCCTGCAGCACCTGCGGCTCGCCGCTGTTGATGAGCGAGGCGAGGCGGCTCTCGAAGACGCGGTCGATGGCGCGGCTGCTCACGCCGTCACCAGCGCATGCGGCCGCTGAGCACCTCGAACATCATCCGCAAGTCGCCACCCAAGCTGTAGAGGGGGTGCGTGAAGGTTGCGGGCGTGTTCTTCTCGAAGAAATAGTGCCCCACCCACGCGCAGCCGTAGCCGACGACCGGCACCGCCGCGAGCAGTGCATAGCGGCCGCTCGCGAGCGATACGATGAGCAGCACCAGGGCGAGCAGCGTGCCGCTCACGTGCAGCCGGCGCGATGTGCGGTTGGCGTGCTCGCCCAGATAGAACGGGTAGAAGTCGCGAAAGCTCGCGTACCCCGTGACGCCCCGTCCGCCATTGCTCGTCATTGCGCCGCTGCGAGCAATCCGCCCTGCCATGCCCTGTGGTCGCGATAGGCGCTCAGGCGCTGCTCCATCGCGCGGGTGTTCCACCTCAGATCGCGCGCCTTGTGAACCGCGGTCTCCTGTTGCGAGACCGCGCCGTCGAAGTCGCCACCGGCGGCGGCGGCGGCGGCGAGCACCTCGAACATCTGCGGGTCGGACTGGATGTCACCGCTCGCGAGGCGGCCCGCCACCTGGCGCGCGGTCGCGGGGTCGCGCACCGCCGCGAGCGGCGAGGCCGCGAGCAGCGCCGCGACGTGCTTGCGCACGTAGTAGTCGTCGGTGGCGGCGGCGCGCTCGAGGAGCCCGCGCGCCTCACTCACCTGCGCCTCGCTCGGGCTGCCAGAGAGCAGCTGCGTCGCGAGCAGCAGTTGTGCCGCGGTGTCGCCTCCCTTGGCAGCATGCTCGAGCCAGGCGGCGCCGCTCACCTGCGGGTGGCAGGCGGCGGCCGCCCGCTGCTGCGCGGCGAGCCAATACTGCGCCTGCGGGTTGCCATCACGGGCCGAGAAGATGAGTAGGTCGCGGCCGCGCGCCGCAGCAACGCCGACCGTCGAATCGGCCAGTGAGGCGAGTCCCACCAGGTACTCCGCGGCCGGGTCGCCGGCCTCGGCCGCAGAGCGCGAGTCCTTATACGGGCTGCTTGCCCACAGCGGCTCGGCGCCCGCGACACTGAAGGCCAGCCGCACCTGCAGCCGCGACTCGACCGGCACGCCGCCCTGCATCGCCGGCTGAAAGCGTGAGTTGAGCCAGGCCTCAACCGCCGCCGCCGCAAATGCCGGATCAGGCGCACTCAGGAGGATCTCCGGGTCGCGCGCCCGGCCGTCCACGCCGATCGTGAGACGCCCGATCACGAGGCCGTTGCGGGGCGCGGCGCCGAGCGCGGGCGGGTACTCGGCCGTCGGCGCCTCGAGCACCGCCGCGCTCGCCTGCGCGGGACAATCGAGCTGCGGCTGGACGATGCCGGCAGCACGCAGCGCGTCATGGCCGTAATGCGCGACGATATCCGCAGCGGCGCGCCGCTGCTGGTCGCTGAGCGAGCCCTGCAGGCTCGCCACACTCCCGCCGACCAGCTCCTGACAGCCGTTGCTGGCGGCGGCCTGCAGCCAGCCAACCGCCGCGCCGGGATCCTTCGGGCCGCCCTGGCCCTTCAAGGTCATCAACCCGAGATTGAATTGCGAGGAGCAATCGCCGAGCTCGGCCATGGCGCCGAACTGGCTGCGCGCCGTGTCGTAGCGGCCCGCCTTGTAATCGCCGAGCGCGGCCGTGAAGCCGGCGTGGGCGAGCGCCGCAGCGGCGAGCCCCGCGACGGCCAGTGCCCAGCTGACGATGGTGTTGGTCTTCATGGCATCACCTCTCGAGGATTGCCGTCACGCCCATCCCGCCCGCGGTGCATAGCGACATCAGTCCGCGCTTTGCGGTGGCGTTGGTGGCGAGCAGCTTGGCGAGTGTGGCGAGGATGCGCGTGCCGGTGGCGGCGAACGGGTGCCCGAGCGCGACACTGCCGCCCTTCACGTTCATCTTCGCGCGGTTGATGGCGCCGAGGGGTCCAGGCAGCCCGAGCACGTCGCGGCAGTACTCCGGGGTCTCCCAGGCCTTGAGCGTGCACAGCACCTGGGCGGCGAACGCCTCGTGGATCTCGTAGTAATCGAAGTCCTGCAGCGTGAGTCCCGCATCCTTGAGCATGGCCGGCACCGCATACGCGGGCGCCATCAGCAGGCCCTCCTTGCCGCTCACGTAGTCGACCGCCCAGACCTTGCCGTAGCTCAGATAAGCCTGTACGGCCAAGTTGTGGCGTGCCGCCCATTCGGGAGTGGCGAGCAGCACCGCGCTCGCGCCGTCGGTGAGCGGCGTCGAGT
This sequence comes from Steroidobacteraceae bacterium, assembly GCA_035568235.1. Classification (GTDB taxonomy): domain Bacteria; phylum Pseudomonadota; class Gammaproteobacteria; order Steroidobacterales; family Steroidobacteraceae; genus 13-2-20CM-66-19. Next base: position 109,450 of record DATMOK010000015.1, read on the forward strand.
TCCCGGCGCTGAGCGTGCCGTCGGCGGCAAAGCTCGGGCGGAGCTTGCCGAGCTTCTCGACGCTCGTGTCGCCGCGCACGTTGTTATCGGCCTTGAGCCCGAGATACGGCACCACCAGGTCGTCGTAGAAGCCTTCGCGCCACGCCGCCGCCGCCTTCACGTGACTGTCGTAGGCGAGCTGGTCCTGATCGGCGCGCGAGATCTGCCAGCGCTTCGCCATGAGCTCGCAGCTCTGGCCCATCGACAAGCCGGTGCGCGGCTCGACCACCGCCGGCAGTACCGGACGGAAATCCCGCGGCCGCAGCCCGAAGAATGGCTTGACGCGCTGCCAGGCGCTGCGGCCGCGATAGCTCGCGAGCAGCAGCTGCTGATAGGAGCGCGGGTAGACGATCGGCGCGTCGCTGATCGAGTCCGAACCGCCGGCGAGCCCGACCTCGATCTGGCCGAGCGCGATCTTGTTGCCGATGGTGATCGCCGCCTCGAGGCTCGTGCCGCAGGCGCGCTGCATGTCGAGGCCGGGGGTCTGCGGATCGAGCCCTACCGACAGCACGCACTCGCGCACCAGGTTGTAGTCCTTCGAGTGCTTGATGACGGCGCCCGCGGCCACGTCCCCGAGCCGCTCGCCCTGCAGTTTGAAGCGCTCGACTACGGCGCGAAACGCCGCCGTCAGCATGTCCTGGTCGCTGGCAGTCGCGTAGTTGCCATAAGAACGGGCGAAGGGGATGCGCACGCCACCGACGATGGCGACGCGCCTGGCTGTTGAACCGACGAGCATGGCACCTCCCAGCGGGCGCGGCAGGTTAGAATGCCACGGACCACCAGGCGAAGCCATTCGGATCCCATGGGCGAGCTCACCACCATCATGGCCCGCGACGGTCACGAGTTTCAGGCGTGGCTCGTGGCGGCCCCGGGGCGCCCGCGCGGTGCGCTGGTGGTGCTGCAGGAGATCTTCGGCGTCAACGGCCACATCCGCGCGGTGACCGACCAGTTTGCCGCCGCGGGCTATACCGCGATCGCACCGAGCCTGTTCGACCGCGTGCGCCGCGGCATCGAGCTCGGCTACTCGCCGGAGGACCAGCAGCGCGGCGCCGGCTACCGGGCCCAGATCACCCCCGAGATGGCACTCAAGGACATCGCCGCGGCCGCCGCCGTGGTACGTCACTCCGGCCGCACCGGCGTGGTCGGCTACTGCTGGGGAGGCACGCTCGCGTACCTCGCGGCGTGTGAACTGCCGCTCGCCGCCGCGGTCGTTTACTACGGCAGGATCGCCGAACATCTCGAGCGCAAGCCGCGCTGTCCGGTCATGTATCACTTCGGGAGCGAGGACCAGAGTATCCCGCTCGCGGACGCCGAGCGCGTCCGGGCGGCGCAACCGGCGGCGTCGGTGTACGTCTACCAGGGCGCGGGACATGGCTTCAACTGCGAGCAGCGCGCCAGCTTCGACGCCGAGGCCGCCTCGCTCGCCCGTACCCGCACACTCGATTTCTTCAGCCGTTATGTCGCCGGCACGGAGCCGGCGGGGAAACCGTCATGAAACTGCGAGATCCGGATCTGCTGCGTACTCAGTGCTTCATCGGCGGCAAGTGGGTGGATGCATCGAGCGGTGCCACCCATCAGGTGCTGAACCCCGCGACACGGGAGCCGATCGGTACCGTGCCCGACATGGGTGCCGCGGAGACCCGGCAGGCGATCGCGGTGGCCGCCGAGGCGTTCCCGGCGTGGGCCGCACGTACCGCACGCGAGCGTGCCGTGATCCTGCGCCGCTGGTTCGACCTGATGATGGCGAATCAGGAGGATCTCGCCACGCTGATGACGGCCGAGCAGGGCAAGCCGCTCGCCGAGTCGAAGGGCGAGATCGCCTACGCCGCCTCCTTTCTCGAGTGGTTCGCCGAGGAGGGTAAGCGCCTATACGGCGACATCATCCCGCCGCACCAGACCGACAAGCGCATCCTGGTGCTGCGCCAGCCGATCGGGGTGGTGGCGGCGATCACGCCGTGGAACTTTCCCGCCGCGATGATCACCCGCAAGGTGGGTCCGGCGCTCGCGGCCGGCTGCCCCGTGGTGGTGAAGCCGGCGAGCCAGACGCCCTACTCGGCACTCGCGCTCGCGGTGCTGGCGGTGCGCGCAGGGCTGCCGCCCGGCGTGCTCAACATCCTCACCGGCGATGCCGCGGCGATCGGCGGCGAGATGACCTCCAACCGGGCGGTGCGCAAGCTCAGCTTCACCGGCTCCACCGAGATCGGCCGAAAGCTGATGGCACAGTGCTCGGGCACCATCAAGAAGCTGTCCCTCGAGCTCGGTGGTAATGCGCCGTTCATCGTCTTCGACGACGCGGATCTCGATGCCGCGGTGGCCGGCGCAATCGCCAGCAAGTACCGCAATACCGGCCAGACCTGCGTGTGCGCCAACCGCCTGCTGGTGCACGCGCCGGTGTACGAGGAGTTCGCGCGCAAGCTGACGCACGCCGTCAGCCAGCTGCGGGTCGGCGATGGACTCAAGGGGCCCACCGACCAGGGTCCGCTGATCGACGCCAAGGCGCTCGCCAAGGTCGAGGAGCATGTGGCGGATGCGCTGGCCAAGGGCGCGCGCGTCGTGCACGGCGGCAAGCGCCACGCGCTCGGCGGCAACTTCTACCAGCCCACGGTGATCGCCGATGTCACCCCGGAGATGAAGGTGGCGCGCGAGGAGACCTTCGGGCCGGTGGCACCGCTGTTCCGCTTCGCCACCGAAGCCGAGGCGGTACACATGGCGAACGACACCGAGTTCGGCCTGGCGGCATACATGTATACCCGCGACCTGTCGCGCTCCTGGCGCGTGTCCGAGGCGCTCGAGTACGGCATGGTGGGGCTCAACACCGGCATCTTCTCCACCGAGGTGGCGCCGTTCGGCGGCGTGAAGGAATCCGGTATGGGGCGCGAAGGCTCGCGCTACGGCATCCTCGACTACACCGAGCTCAAGTTCGTGTGCGTCGGGCTGAGCTGACCTCAAGCGGTGACCTGATGCGCTACCTGAGCTCCCCCGACTTCCAGCACGACGGCGCCGAGCGCATCGGAATCCTGCTGGTCAACTCCGGCACTCCGCAGGAGCCGAGCGCGCGCGGCGTGCGGCGGTTCCTCAGGCGCTTCCTCGCCGATCCGCGCATCGTCGAGCTGCCGCGCGCGCTATGGCTGCCGCTGCTCTACGGGGTGATCCTGCCGCTGCGTCCCGCGGCCGTGGCGCGCAAATACCGCCGCATCTGGACCGCGACGGGCTCCCCGCTGCGCGACCTGTCGGAGCGGCTGCGCGGTGAGCTCGCCACCGCGCTCGCGCAGCGCATGCTGGCGCCGCTGTCGGTGGAGCTGGCGATGCTCTACAGCCCGCCCTCGGTACCCGAGGCGCTCGGCCGGCTGCGCGCCTCGGGCGCGCAGCGGATCCTGGTGGTGCCGCTGTTCCCGCAGTACTGCGGCGCGACTACCGGCGCGGTCTACGATCAGGTGAACGCGGAGCTGCGCCGCTGGCGCTGGCTGCCGGAGCTGCGCTTCGTCGCCGAATACCACGATCACCCCGGCTACATCGAGGCGCTGCGCGCGAGCGTCGCGGAGCACTGGCAGCGCGAGGGTCGCACGCCGCACCTGCTCATGTCGTTCCACGGCATTCCGGAGCGCTACTTCCAGCGCGGCGATCCGTACTTCTGCAAATGCCAGAAAACCGCGCGGCTGCTGGCCGATGAGCTGATGCTGCGCGAGGCCGAGTGGAGCGTGGCGTTCCAGTCGCGCTTCGGCCTCTCCGGTTGGCTCAAGCCCTACACCCGCACGGTGCTCGAGGGCATGCCGGCGCGCGGCGCGCGCAGCGTCACGGTGGTGTGCCCGGGGTTCGCCGTCGACTGCCTCGAGACCCTCGAGGAGATCGACATCGAGAACCGCGCCTGCTTCATGCAGGCCGGCGGCGAGCGCCTGCAGTACGTGCCGGCGCTGAACGCCAGCGCCCACCACGCGGCCTGTCTCGCCGAGCTGATCGCCGAGCATTGCCAGGGCTGGACGCATCTCGAGCACGGACGGCTGCCGAGCGCAGCGCGCGGCGCATCCGCATAGATGGCGGCGCCGATACTGCCGCTGCCGGGCCGCTTTCACGAGCTGAGCCTCGCCACCGACGACATCCGTGCCTCGGTGGAGTTCTATGAGCGGCTCGGGTTCTCGCAGGCCGCCACCACCGATACTTACTCCCACCCCTACGGCGTGCTCACCGACGGGCGGCTGTACCTCGGCCTGCACGAGCGGCGCGCGCCCTCGCCCACGCTGACCTTCGTGCGCCCAGGCGTCGCTGCGCAGCTGGATGAGTTCGCGCGCCACGGCATCGAGCTCACGCTGTGCCATACGAGCGAGGATGTGTTCAACGAGATCGGCTTCGAGGGGCCGCACGGCGAGGCCGTGCGGGTGCTCGAGGCGCGCACCTACTCGCCCACCGAGCGCGGCCCGAGTGAGGCCTCGCTGTGCGGCGACTTTGCCGAAGTCTCGCTGCCGGCGACCGACTTTGTCGTGGCGCATGCTTTCTGGGAGCTGCTCGGCTTCGTCGCGACCGCGGAGGTTGAGGAGCCGTACGTCCATCTGCCGCTCACCAGCGACCTCCTCGACCTGGCGTTTCACCAGCCGCGCACCTTCGACGGCGCCCTCATCGTGTTCCGCGCGGCCGACATGGCGACGCGCATCGAGCGGCTGCGCGAGCTGGGTGTGGAAAGCGAGCCGCTGCCGCGCGGTATCGCCCGCGGCGCCAGCGCGCTGCTCGTGAGCCCTGAGGGCACCTCGCTCCTGCTGCTCGAGGGCGAGGAGTAAGCGCGGCGACAAGCGGAGCCGGCGGCGCGGTGGGCGGCCGGAGAGCCGCGCGGCACTCACGCCCCTGCCGCAGCAGGCATAATCCGCAACCCGCGAGTGGTCACACAATAAGGAAAGCTCATGCGCCGCCCCCTGCTCCCCGCGGTTTCCGTTCTGGCAGTCCTGCTTGCCGGCGTGCTCGCCGCACCACTCGCCCGCGCCGACAGCGGCATGTGGACCTTCGATAACTTCCCGAGCGATCTCGTTAAGCGCAAGTACGGCGTCGAAATCGATCAGCCATGGCTCGACCGGGTACGCACCGCGACCGTGCGTCTGTCCAACTGCACCGCCTCGTTCGTCTCCGCGAACGGACTCATCCTCACCAACCATCATTGCTCCGAAGCGTGTCTCGATGAGCACTCGACCGCCGAGCAGAATCTGCTGCGAAGCGGCTTTCTCGCGCGCAGCCGCGAGCGTGAGCTGCGTTGCGGATCGCAGCTCGCGGACGTACTCGTCGGGATGGCGAACGTCACGGCGAAGGTTGCAGCGGCGATCCACGGTCTCGACGATAAGACTGCCAACGAGACCCGCAAGAAGACCCTGACGCAGCTCGAGCAGGCCTGCGAGGAGGCCAGCCGCAACGTCACGGGCGGGGCGCTCAAGTGCGAGTCCGTCAATCTCTATCAGGGCGGCCAGTACTGGCTCTACAAGTACCGCCGCTACGACGACGTGCGCCTCGTGTTCGCGCCGGAGCGCGACATCGCTGCCTTCGGCGGCGACCCGGACAATTTCCAGTTTCCGCGCTGGTGCCTCGACATGTCGGTGCTGCGCGCCTACGGCGCGGACGGTAAGCCTGCCCACACGCCGGACTTCCTCACGCTGCGGCGGGAGGGGCCGCAGGCCGGCGATGTGGTGTTCGTCGCCGGGCATCCGGGCCGCACCGACCGGTTGCTCACCGTCGCGCAGCTCGAGACCTTGCGCGACGTGATCCTGCCGCACTACCTGCTGCGTGCCGAGGAGCTGCGCGGGCGCATGATCCAGTTCGGTAAGACGAGCGCGGAGGCGAGCCGCATCGTCGAGGATCCACTGTCGGGGCTGGAGAACGGCATCAAAGTGCGCCGCGGCCAGCTCGCGGCGCTGCTTGATGAGCGGCTGCTCGCCGCCAAGCGCGCGGACGAGGCGGCGCTGCGCGCGAAGCTCAGCGCCGATTCACAGCTCGCGGCGGCGACCGGCGACCCGTGGGCGGAGATCGCCCGGGCTGAGACCTACTACCGCGGCATCGAGCTACCCTACGCGTGGATTGAGCAGGGCGGAGGCTTCCAGAGCGCGCTCTTCAGCTATGCACGCACCCTGGTGCGCGGCGCCGCCGAGCGCGCCAAGCCCAACACCGAGCGGCTGCGCGAGTTCCGCGACGCGGCGCTACCGCGCGTGTTACAGCGCCTGAGCGCGCCGGTGCCGGTGTACCCGCAGCTCGAGAAGCTCACCCTGTCGTTCTCGCTGGAGCGGATGCGCGAATGGCTCGGGCCGGATGCACCTCTGGTGCGCGCGCTGCTGTCGAAGGATTCGCCAGATTCGCTCGCCGCCCGGCTCATCGACGGCTCGCAGCTCGCCGATCCCGCCGTGCGCAAGCGCCTGTGGGACGGCGGTGCGGCGGCGGTAGACGCCTCGCACGATCCGATGATCGAGCTGGCGCGCACGGTCGATCCCGAAGCACGCGCGGTGCGCAAGCGCTACGAGGATCAGGTGGAGGCCGCAGTCGGTGCGGCAGCGGAGAAGATCGCCGCGGCGCGCTTTCACCTCTTAGGCACCAGCGAGCCGCCGGATGCGACCTTCACGCTGCGCCTCAACTTCGGCACCGTCCAGGGCTGGCAGGAGAACGGCGCGCAGGTCGAGCCGTTCACGCACCTGGCGCGGCTCTTCGAGCGTGCCACCGGTGCAGATCCGTTCCGCATTCCCGACAGCTGGCTCGCCGTCCGCGCTCAGCTCGACCCGTCCACCCGCTTCGACCTGTCGACCTCCAACGACATCATCGGCGGCAACTCCGGCAGCCCGCTGATCGATGCGCACGGGCAGGTGGTGGGCCTGATGTTCGACGGCAACATCCACTCCCTGTCCGGCGACTACTGGTACGACGCTGCGCTCAACCGCGCCGTGGCGGTCGACACGACCATCATCTTCGAGGCGCTGCGCAAGGTGTACCGGGCGAACGAGCTGCTGGCCGAGCTCGGCGCGAAGTGATCACCCGCGTTTGAGGGTGGCGGCGCTTTAGTGCGCGAGCGGCGCGGCGCGCGCCACGATGCGGAATCTGACCCGCATCTCATCCTCCACCGCGAGCGCGCCGAGGAGCGCACTGAAGGGCGTGAGGCCGAGCTCGCTCTGCCTAAGCGGCATCTCGCCCGTCACGGTGAGCGTGTCGGCCGAGAGCTCGTAGTGCAGCGGCACGTGCAGCGTGTGGGAGCGGTCGCGAACGGCGGCGTCGATGAGCGCCGTCGCGTCCCCCGCCGGCGGCTGCGCTGCGCCCTCGAGCCGCGCGCAGCGCAGCACCACTTCCGGGTACTCGGCGGCATCGAGCACCGCGGCCGAGAGCATGTTGCGCCGCGTGCCATCGCGCGCCCCGTCACTGACGTCGGGCGGAAAATCCGCCGCGCTCTGTGCCGCACGCAGCGGCGCCTCATCGACCGTGAGCGAGGCGACCGGCACGTGTACCTCAAAGCTCGCCGCCCCGAGCTCAGCGGGCAGATAGACGGTGCCGCTGAGAGTGTGCGAGGCGATCACGTGATTGTGCCCGGCGCTCGCGAGCGCGCCACCGCGATAGACGAGCACGGTAAGGAGCGACTGCTTTGCGTCGAGGTCGTATGGGCGCCCAACCCTGGGGGCGGCCGGCGGCGCGGCCTCGGGGGCACGCAGCGGCGCTGGCGGCACGGGAGGGCGGCTCGGGCAGCCGACCAGTGCGCCCGCCAGGAACAGCACGCTCCACAGCCGCAGCTTGCAACCCCGATCCACCGCTTTAAGCTTAACGCCCATGACGCTGCGTAACACCACCTTACGTTGGGGCGCGCTCGCCCAGCTGTTTCACTGGCTGATCGTCGTGCTGCTCATCGTGCAGGTGACGCTCGCGGAGATGGCCGACGATCTGCCGAACGGGGTGCGCAAGCTCTCGCTCCTGGCGCGCCACAAGTCGGTCGGCATCACGATCCTCGCGCTCGTCATCCTGCGCCTCGCGTGGCGTTCCCTGAACCCGCACCCGCCGCTGCCGGACAATCTCAAGCCCTACGAGCGCAAGCTCGCACACTTCAGCCACGTGGCGCTCTACCTGCTGCTGTTCGCCATACCGCTGTCCGGCTGGACGATGTCATCGGCGCGTGGGTTTCCGGTCAGCTGGTTTGGGTTCTTCCAGCTTCCCGACCTGGTGCCGAAGAGCCGGCCGTTGTACGAGGGGCTGGTGATGACTCACGTGACGCTGGTGTGCGTGCTAGCCGCGGTGGTGACGCTGCACATCGCCGGAGCGCTGAAACACCACCTGATGCACAAGGATGACGTGCTGAAGCGCATGCTGCCGTTCACCTGAAGGGAGTCGACCGATGCGATCGCTGCCTCTCACCCGCTCGCTCATCCTGGCGCTGCTCGCCAGCGCAGCCGCCGCCGCCGCGGCGCCACCGGCCGCCGCACCGCCGCCGGCCGCCACGCCCCCAGGCAGGCATTACACGCTCGATGCGGCGAAAAGCACCCTCGAGTTCACGTTCCTGCAGGCGGGAGCGAAGAATACCGGCCGCTTCCCGCGCTTTCAGGTGAGTCTCGACTTCCCCGGCGCCGATCCGCAAGGCGGGCGGCTCGAGGTCACGGTGGAGGTCGCCGCGCTCGACACCGGCGACAAGGATCGCGACGAGACACTGCGGAGCGATGAGCTGTTCGCGGTGGCGAAATACCCTCAGGCGCACTTCTCCGCCACCCATATCGTGAAGACGGCCAATGGCTTCGACGCCGAAGGCGCGCTCACCATCCGCGGCGTCACCCGTGACACGCACGTGCCGTTCACCTTGCGTGAGGCTACCGAGGGCGGTACCAGCGTTGGCTACATGGCCGGCAAGACGGTTGTGCGCCGCCTCGACTTCGGCGTCGGCCAGGGTGAGTGGAAGGCCACCGATCAGGCGGGTAACGAGGTGACCGTGTCGTTCAACCTGCGCCTGATACCGGCATCGCATTAGCTTCCGGTTGTTAATGCTCTCAATGGGCATGGACATGTCCACGCATGTACTGAATGGGGTGCCTCTGGTCCCGGCGCACGAGTTCCAGAATGCGGCGATGATGCTTGCCGGACCCGCGCCGCCCTCCTTCGCACTCGCCGAGCTCAACTCGCTGCTGTCGCGTCTGAGCGTGACCGAGCTGCGCGATGCCGTGGCGGCTGCACCTACTGACGCAGTCCCCCGCGGCGTTCCGTAGCCGGAACATTTTCATCGATGCCACGCTCGGCGATCGCGTTTGAATAGCGGCTCAGTGAGCAGCCGCGGCACGGGCCGATATCTGGCGAGTGGTGTCGGTAAGGAGGCGCGATCGAGGAACTCTTACCGGGCTAATACGCCGTCCCGTCGCGGTGCGTGAAGCGCCCGGGCGCGTGCGGCGGACTCCACATGAGGTCAACGTCCGCGTCGTCGTAGTGCGCCGTATCCTGCGGGTCGCGATTGCTGACCTCCAGGTAGACCGCGGGGCGGTCGCTGCGGTTTATGAGCTGGTGGCCATCGCTGTCGCCAGCCGGAAACCCAGCGCACATTCCGGCCGTGAGACGCTGCTCCCCGACCGCGGTACGCAGGACCACCTCCCCCTCGAGCACATACACGAACTCATCCTCGAGGGTGTGCCAGTGGCGCATCGAGGACTCCTTGCCGGGTTGCAGCGTCGAGCGGTTGATGCCGATGCGGGTGAGTCCGAGCGCATCGCCGAGCGGACGCTTCTCGCGCGGCAGCACGCGCTCGCGGTACGGGTGCGGATAACCCGAGCGGCTGAGGGGCGCGACGGCGAGCGGATCGAGCGCGGGCTTCTCGAGGGACATTGGCCTCTCCTTTGCGGCACTTGGCGCGCGGTTGACGCGCAGCGGCAGGTTCGGTGAGCATGCCATAGCTCAACATGCCTGAAACCTTCGACGACGTCGGGCACTGTGTCGATGCGGTGCTGCGCCGCGTCGGGTCGCACATCGTGCTGGCGCTGCCCCTCGGCATCGGCAAGCCCAACCCGCTCGCCAACGAGTTCTACCGGCGCGCGGTCCGCGACCCCGGACTCGACCTCACCATCATCACCGCACTGTCGCTGCTGAAGCCGGTGCCGCACTCCGACCTCGAGGCGAGGCTCGTCACGCCGCTCGCCGCGCGCATCTTCGGCAGCTACGTGGAGCCGGAGTACGCGCGCGCGATGCGCGCCGGCTCCCTGCCCGGCAACGTGCGCGTCATCGAGTTCTTTTTCACCCCCGGCGCATTTCTCGGCGCCGAGCAAGCGCAGCGCAATTTCCTGAGCGCCAACTACACGCATGTGGCACGCGAGGTGCTGGCGCGCGGCGTCAACGTGATCGCGCAGCTGGTCGCGCGGCGCACGTCCGGCGGCCAGACGCTGCTCAGTTTCGGCTCCAATGCCGACATCACCGTCGACCTGCTGCCTGCGATCGACGCCGCGCGCCGCGCGGGGCGCGAGCTGCTGCTGGTCGGCGAGATCCACGCGCAGATGCCCTTCATGACCGGGCATGCGCAGGTCGCGCCCGAGCGCTTCGACTTCCTGCTCGATGATCCGCGCTACGACTTCGACCTGTTCGGTCCGCCGCATCCGCCGCTCAGCGGTGCGGACCACGCGATCGGCGTGTACGCCAGCAGCCTGGTGCGCGACGGCGGCACGCTGCAGGTCGGTATCGGCGAGCTCGGCGACTCGCTGTGCTACGCACTGCTGCTGCGTCACCAGCAGAATGCCGCCTGGAGCGCCGCGCTCGCATCACTCGGTGCGCGCAGCGGCACCGAGCCGATCATCGCCGCCGAGGGCGGCACCGGGCCGTTCACCGCCGGAGTGTTCGCTTCCACCGAGATGTTCGTCGATCAGCTGCTCGAGCTCTTCCGGGCGGGGGTGGTGCGCCGCCGCGCGTACGACTCGCTGCCGCTCGAGCGGTTGCTCGCCGCCGGCGCGCTCAGCGAGCGCTTCGACGACACCATCCTCGAGCGGCTGGCGGAGGTCGGCGTGGGGCCGCGCTTAAGCGCGGCGGAGTTCGCGGAGCTTAAATACCACGGCGTGTTCCGCGAGGACGTGGAGTACGCGGACGGGCAAGTGCGGGTGCGTGGCGGGGAGTGGCTGCGGGCCGATCTCGCCGCCGCGGCCGCTCGCGCGCCGATCGCCGCGCAGTGCCTGGGGCGCGAGCTGCGCCGCGGCAAGGTGCTGCACGCCGGCTTTTTCCTCGGCCCGCGCGGCTTCTACGCGGCGTTGCGCGATCTGCCCGAGAGCGATCGCGCCCAGCTCGACATGCGCGGCGTCGCCTTCATCAACCAGCTGTACGGTGCGGATCAGGAGCTGCGCGTCCTGCAGCGCCGCGGCTCGCGCTTCGTCAATACCACCATGATGGTGACGCTGCTGGGAGCTGCGGTGTCGGACGCGCTGGAGAGCGGCCAGGTGGTATCGGGCGTCGGCGGCCAGTACAACTTTGTCGCCATGGCGCACGCGCTGCCCGGCGCGCGCTCGATCCTGTGCTTGCGCGCCACGCGCACGCGCCATGGCCGCACCACTTCCAACATCGTCTGGAGCTATGGTCACGAGACCATCCCGCGGCACCTGCGCGATGTCGTGATCACCGAGTACGGCATCGCCGACCTGCGCGGCCGCACCGACGAGGAAATCATCATGGCACTGCTCGAGATCGCCGACTCGCGCTTCCAGCAGCAGCTGCTGGCGCAGGCCCGCGCCGCCGGCAAGATCCGCGCCGACTACCGCATCCCGGAGGCAGCCCGCGACAACACGCCGCAGCGGCTGACGCATGCGCTGCGCGAGCTGCGCGGCCAGGGGTTCTTCAGCGACTACCCGTTCGGCACCGATCTCACTGCCGAGGAGATTGCGCTCGCCCAGGCGCTGAAGTTCCTCGAGGCGCGCACTGCGACCCGGTGGGGAAAGCTCTCCACCGCGGCGGCGGCGCTGCTGCGCGGCGGCCCCGCGGCTCGCCACGCGTCGGCTTTGCAGCGCATGGGGCTCGATGCGCCGCGCTCCTTCGGCGAGCGCCTCGCGCAGCGTCTGGTAGTGATGGGGCTCGAGGCGTCCGGCTGAGCCTAGCGGCGCTTCGCGCCCCGCCGGCGCGGCGTGCGCCGCGCGGCAACTCGGGCTTTCTTCTTCGGTGCCGCACGCCGTTTGGCAGCCGGCCGGCGTGCAGCGGCGCGTCGTGTTGTGTTCGCTTTGGCTTTCTTTTTTACCGCTTTCTTCTTTGCCGGTTTCTGCTTGGCCGCTTTCTTCTGCGGCGCAGCCTTCACCGCCGGCGCCTTGTCCGCGCCGCGCAGCTGCTCAAGGATCGCGGGGTTCTCGAGCGTCGAGACGTCCTGGGTGACCTCCTCGTTGTTGGCCACCGCGCGCAGCAGCCGGCGCATGATCTTGCCGGAGCGCGTCTTCGGCAGGTTGTCGGCAAAGCGGATGTCATCGGGCTTGGCGATCGGACCGAGCTGCTCGCTCACCCAGTTACGCAGCTCCTTGACGAGGGCGGCGGCGGCGCCGCCGGTCGGGCGCGGGCCGCGCAACACCACGAAGGCGAAGACCGACTCGCCCTTGACGTCGTGCGGCTTACCCACCACGGCCGCCTCGGCGACCCGCGGATTCGCCACCAGCGCCGACTCGATCTCCATGGTCCCGAGCCGGTGGCCCGAGACTTTGAGCACGTCGTCGATACGGCCCATGATCCAGAAGTAGCCGTCCTTGTCGCGGTGCGCGCTGTCGCCCGCGACGTAGCAGCGGGTGTGGAACTTCGACCAGTAGCCCTCGACGTAGCGCGGGTTGTTGTGCCAGATGGTGCGCAGCATCGACGGCCAGGGCTTGCGGATCACGAGGTAGCCGCCGGCATCGGGACGCTGCACGCTCTCGCCGTGATCGTTGACGATGTCGGCGGCGATCCCGGGCAGCGGTCGCGTGCACGAGCCGGGCTTGGTGGCCGTCACGCCGGGAAGCGGCGAGATGAGGATCGCGCCGGTCTCGGTCTGCCACCAGGTATCGACGATCGGGCAGCGGCCCTTGCCGATCACGCGCTGATACCACATCCAGGCCTCGGGGTTGATCGGCTCGCCGACACTGCCGAGGAGGCGCAGCTTCGACAGGTCGTACTTCGCCGGCAGCGCATCGCCGAGCTTCATGAGCGCCCGGATCGCGGTCGGTGCGGTGTAGAACACCGTTACGCCGTGCGTCTGGCAGTTCTTCCAGAAGCGCCCGCCATCGGGCGTCGTGGGCGCGCCCTCGTACATGACGATGGTCGCGCCGGCGGCGAGCGGCCCGTAGGCGATGTAGGTGTGCCCCGTCACCCAGCCGACGTCGGCGGTGCACCAGAACACATCGTCGTCGCGCAGGTCGAACACCCATTGCGTGGTGACCTTGGCGCCGAGCAGATAGCCCCCCGTGGCATGCTGGATACCCTTGGGCTTGCCGGTGGAGCCTGAGGTGTAGAGCAGGTAGAGCGGGTGCTCCGCCTCCACCCACTCCGGATCACACGCCGGCGGCTGTCCTTCGATGACTTCGTGCCACCAGCGGTCGCGCTTGGCGTCCATCGCCACGGGGCGGCCGGTGCGCTTCAAGACGATGACGCGCTCGACGCTCGCGCAGCCGGCGGCGAGCGCGTGGTCGGTGCTCGCCTTGAGCTCGACCGCCTGGCCGCCGCGCCAGCCGCCGTCGGCCGTGATGACGAGCTTGGCTTCGGTGTCCTCGATGCGGTCCTTGAGGGCCGGCGCCGAAAAGCCGCCGAACACCACCGAATGGATGGCGCCGATACGGTTGCAGGCGTGCATCGCCACCAGCACTTCCGGAACCATCGGCATGTAGATGACGACGCGGTCGCCCTTGCACACGCCCTGCGCCCTGAGCGCGTTGGCGAAGCGGCACACGTCGGCGTGCAGCTCGCGGTAGGAGAGACGGCGCACATCGCCCGGCTCGCCCTCGAAGATGACGGCCGTCTTGTGGCCACGCTCGTTGAGGTGCACGTCGAGGCAGTTCCAGGACGCATTCAGCCGCCCGTCCGTGAACCAGCGGTAGTTGGGCGCGCTCGACTCATCGAGCGCCACCGTGAAGGGCTGATGCCAGCTGAGCTCCTGCGAGGCTAGATCCGCCCAGAAGCCGACGTAGTCCTCGGCGGCGCGCTTGTGCAGCGCCTCGAGGTCGTGGGGCTTGATGCGGGCGCGCGCCGTGAACTCGGGCGAGGGAGGAAAGCTGCGATGCTCGATGAGGGCCGACTCGATGCTCTTGTCCGTCGTGACTACCGCCATAACTACCTCTGCGCAGTTCTTGTTCGTAGGCCCCCGCCGGGACGGTGAGCATAGCTTAAATCGCAGCCCCCTCAGGCGCGCACCGCCGCGAGCAGCCGCTCGATCATCTGCCGCGCCTGGCCGGCGTAGCCGCCGCCGAAGAGATTCGCGTGGTTCAACACGTGGTAGAGGTTGTAGAGCTCGGCGCGCCGCTGCGCGCCGGGCGGCAGCGGTGCCGCCGCCAGATACGCCCGATAGAACGCCGGACCGAAGCCCCCGAACAGACGCGTCATGGCGAGATCGCACTCGGGGTCGCCGTAGTAGACCGCCGGATCGAACACGGCCGGCTCACCCGTCGTGGTGGCGAGCCAGTTGCCACCCCACAGATCGCCGTGCAGGAGGGTGGGCTGCGGGTGGTGCTCCCCGAGCAGCTCCGGGAGCACTGCGAGCAGCCGCTCGCCGCTCGTCGCGAGCAGTGCGCCGAAACCGTTGACGGCCGCGAGTGTCAGCTGCGGCCGCAGGCGCCGCTCGCGGAAAAACTCGGTCCACGAGGCGAGCGGTCCGTTGGCCTGCGGCGTGCTGCCGAGCGTGTTGTCGCGCCGCCAGCCGAACTCACGCGCAGTCACGCGGTGCTGCGCGGCGAGCCCCCTTCCCAGGAGCTCCTCGCAAGCCGTGCTGGCGGCCCCCGCCTCGAGCCATTCGAGCGCGAGAAATGCGCGCTCGCCTGCCACCCCGCAGGCCAGCACCCGCGGCGTGCGCAGCGCCTGCGCGCGCTCGAGCTCGGCGAGCCCTTCGGCCTCGGCCTCGAGCGTCGCCCGCGCAGTACCCGAGGCTATTTTGACGAACAGCGGTGCGCCGGCCGTGGGCCAGCGGTAACAGGTGTGGATGCTGCCGCCGGCGAGGCGGCCTTGAGGATTCGGCGCACAGCGCACGCCGGTGAGCCGGGCGATCTCCGCCGCCAGCGCTGCGAACCGCTCCACGAGCGCAAAGCTCCGGACGGCCCTTCAGGCCGCGGCCGCCGGTAGCTGCGCGAGCCGCGCGCCCTGTGCTCGCAGGAACGGCCCGAACCCCAGGCGGTCGTAGAGCCCGGCGAGCGCCTTGAGGTCGGGCGCCCGGCGCATCAGGCCTTCGGCGCCCTCCGGCAGTGGCACGTCGCGAGTGATGTGCGTGAGGCGGCGTGCGAGATATACCGACTCGCGGTGCGCGGCGAGCCGCGCCCCGAGCGTGCCGGCGCCGCGCAGCTTGAGGCGTGCGACCCGCTCGAGGTCGCCGTACAGCTCATCGAGCGAGGCGAAGGCCTTCATCAGGGAGGCGGCGGTGCGATGCCCGACGCCCGGCACGCCCGGGATGTTGTCGGACTCATCCCCGGCAAGGGCCAGGTAGTCGGCGAAGCGCTCCGGCCGCACGCCGAACTGGTGCTCGATATCGTGATAGCCGAACTGCCCGCGGGCGCCGAAGTCCCACAGCAGGTCGCCGTCGCGCATCAGCTGCGCGAGATCCTTATCACGCGTGATGTAGGCCGAGCGCATGCCGCGCGCGCGCATGCGCGCGGCCAGTGTGCCGATGATGTCGTCGGCCTCGAACTCGGGATGGGCGAACTCCGCCAGTCCCAGGTGCCGGCACAACTCGCGGCAGCGCTCGAACTGCAACGGCAGATCGGCGGGTGGGCGTTCGCGGTTCGCCTTGTAGGCCGGATAGATGCGGCTGCGGTAGGAATCGCTGCGGCGCTGATCGAAGGCGACCGCAATGTAGGACGGCCGCACGCGCTCGATGAGATCGCCGATGAAGCGCGCGAAGCCGAACACGGCGTGGGTGGGATTGCCGTCGCGGTCGCGCATGTCGGGCAGCATGGAGTGCCAGGCGCGGAATACGTACACCGAGGCGTCGACGAGAAAGATCACGCGCTGCGCTCGAGGCTCCGTGCGGAAATCCGCGCGCCACCTTAGCAGGTGGCGGCGGCGCGCGTCACGCGCCGGTCACGACAGGTAGGCGCGCAGGCGGTCGTGCAGCGGGCTGGCGCGCGGAAAGTGCGCCACCAGATATTCCATCTGGTCGGCGAGCACGCGCCGGCCCTTGAGAAAGATATATTCCGCGTAGGTGGGCGTGAACGGCACCGCGATCAGCTGCATGCGCGCCTGCTCGGGCGTGCGCGAGGCCTTCTGGTTGTTGCAGCGGCGGCACGCCGCGACCACGTTGGTCCAGACATCGGTGCCGCCCTGGCTGAAGGGCCGGATGTGATCGCGCGACAGCTCGCGCGCCGGAAAGCGCTGGCTGCAGTACATGCACAGGTACGCATCGCGCCGGAACAGCGTCTGGTTGTTGAGCGGCGGAACGTAGTCGTGGCGCGTGTTGCCCGGGTTGCCGGTGTGGCCGATGGTGGCGACGATCGAGTTCACCTCGAGCACCGTGCGCTTGCCGGTGCGTGCGTTGGTGCCGCCATACAGCTCATAAAGGAGCGAGCCGCACGTGTAAGCGACCTGCTCCTGGGTGTAGAGTCGCGCGGCTTCCTTGTAGTCGATCCATTCGAGCGGCATGCCCGCGACGTCGGTGCGCAGCACCAGTTGCGACAGTCCGCGCGCCGCAGGTGTGGCGATGACCGCGAGGTCCTCCGCGAGGCCGTGATCGGCGCGATCGAGATCGATTCCGAGCATGACGCTGTAAGATACGGCACTTGTGTGCAAGAATTCAACATCGCAAGGTCTTAATTAAATTGAAATTTTCCCGTCACGTGGCCGACCGGCCACGGTTGTGTGAAGGGGCCTGAAGAATGCCAGTGACGATTGGCGCGTTGCGCGAGCGCGCGCCGCAGGAAACGCGCGTCAGCCTGACGCCGGAGATTGCGGACAAGCTCGTGAAAGAAGGCGCGCGTGTGCTTCTCGAGCGCGGCGCGGGTGAGCGCGCCCGCTTTCCGGACGCGGCCTACAAGAATGTGACCTGGGCGGAGAACGGCGCCGCGGTGCTGGCCGCGGCCGACATCGTGCTCGCGGTGCAGCCGCTCAGCGTCGATGAGATCGGGCAGCTCAAGAGCGGCGCGGTCGTCATCGGCTTCATGCAGCCGCACGCGCGCACCGCCGAGGTTCGCGCCTTGCGCGAGCGAGGCGTGACCGCCTTCGCGATGGAGCTCGTGCCGCGCATCTCACGCGCCCAGTCGATGGACGCACTGTCCTCGCAGGCAGCAATCGCCGGCTACAAGGCGGTGCTGATCGCTGCCAGCCACCTGCAGAAGTTCTTCCCCATGCTGACCACCGCCGCCGGCACCATCCGTCCGTCACAGGTGCTCATCATCGGCGCCGGCGTCGCCGGGCTGCAGGCGATCGCGACCGCACGGCGACTCGGGGCCGTGGTCGAGGCCTACGACGTGCGCAGCGCGACCCGCGAGCAGGTGAAATCCCTCGGTGCTAAGTTCGTCGACACGGGAGTGAGCGCCGACGGCGCCGGGGGCTATGCGCGCGAGCTCACGGCGGAGGAGAAGGCGCAGCAGCAGGCGGCACTCGATGCGCGCATCGCCGCCGCGGATGCCGTGGTGACGACCGCCTCCGTCCCGGGACGACCGGCGCCGAAGATCATCTCGCGCGCTGCCGTCGAGCGCATGCGCCCCGGCTCAGTGGTGGTCGACATCGCCGCCGAGCAGGGCGGCAACTGTGAGCTGACGCGCGCCAACGAGGTGCTCGATCACCAGGGCGTGAAGATCATAGGTCCGGTGAACC
This sequence comes from Steroidobacteraceae bacterium, assembly GCA_035568235.1. Lineage (GTDB taxonomy): Bacteria > Pseudomonadota > Gammaproteobacteria > Steroidobacterales > Steroidobacteraceae > 13-2-20CM-66-19. The sequence continues at coordinate 127,390 of DATMOK010000015.1, forward strand.
TGGCCGCCGATCTCGCCTACAACGCGAGCGAGATGTACGCGCGCAATCTCTTCAATTTCTTGAAGCCGGCGATACCTAAGGGCGAGCTCGCCATCGACTGGAACGACGAGGTGTTCGCGCAGTCGTGCCTGACGCGCGACGGTGAGGTCAAGCACGAGCCGACGCGCAAGGCCCTGGGAGGTTAAGAATGACCGGGATGGTGGCACTTTATATCTTCATGCTCGCGGCCTTCACCGGTTACGAGGTCATCGCGCGCGTGCCGGTGATCCTGCACACGCCGCTCATGTCGGGCTCCAACTTCGTGCACGGCATCGTGCTGGTCGGTGCGATGGTGGCGCTCGGCAATGCGCACACGCCGCTCGAGAAGACCATCGGCTGCATCGGCGTGCTGCTCGCCGCAGGCAATGCGGTCGGCGGCTACGTCGTGACCGAGCGCATGCTCGAGATGTTCAAGGCGAGCGGCGCGCGCGGACCCAAGGCGAAGGAGACGCACTGATGCCGGGCTGGCTGTCGGCAACGCTCGCCATCCAGGCGAGCTATTTCGTCACTGCGGTGCTCTTCATCCTGGGCCTGAAGCGCATGAGCTCACCGGTCACCGCGCGCAGCGGCATCCTGTGGGCCGGCGCCGGTATGGCGGTGGCAACGCTCGTCACCTTCCTCTATCCGGGGATGACCAATTACGTGCTGATCCTGCCGGCGATGCTCATCGGCGGCGGGCTCGCCTGGTGGAGCGGCAAGCGCGTCGCCATGACCGACATGCCGCAGATGATCGCGCTCTACAACGGCATGGGCGGCGGGGCCGCGGCGGCGATCGCGGCGGTGGAGCTGTATCGGGGCGAGGCGGGCGGCTACGTGACGGTAGCGCTCGCGGTGCTCGGCGGCATCATCGGCGCGGTGTCGTTCTCCGGCAGCGCCATCGCCTTCGGCAAGCTCCAGGGGCTCATCAACCGCAGCTTCCGCTTCTCGGGCCAGCAGTTCGTCAATCTGCTGCTGCTCGCCGCCGCACTGGTTCTTGGCGCCCTGGTGGCGAGCCACACGAATGCCGCGCCGGCGGTCGTCACCGGCTTCTTCGTGCTGGCGCTCGTGCTCGGCATCACCATGACGCTGCCGATCGGCGGCGCCGACATGCCGGTGGTGATTTCCCTCTACAACGCGCTCACCGGCCTCGCGGTCGGACTCGAAGGCTTCGTGCTGGATAACGCGGCGATGATCATCGCCGGCACCGTGGTCGGCTCCGCCGGCACGCTGCTCACGCAATTGATGGCGCGAGCCATGAACCGCTCGCTCGGCAATGTGCTGTTCTCCGGCTTCGGCGATACCGGGGGGGAGGCGACCGGCACGGTCAGCGGGAGCCTGAAGCCCATCGAGGCCGCCGACGTCGGCGTGATGATGGCGTTCGCCTCCAAGGTGATCGTCGTACCGGGCTACGGCATGGCGGTCGCCCAGGCGCAGCACAAGATCTGGGAGCTCTGCCAGCTGCTCATCGACCGCGGCGTGAACGTGCGCTTCGCGATCCACCCGGTCGCCGGGCGCATGCCGGGCCACATGAACGTGCTGCTCGCCGAGGCGGGTGTGCCCTATGACCTGATCTCCGACCTCGATGAGATCAACGCCGAGTTCGAAACCGCGGACGTCGCGCTCATCATCGGCGCCAACGATGTCGTGAATCCCGTGGCGCGCACCGATAAATCGAGCCCGATCTACGGCATGCCGATCCTGAACGCCGACAAGGCGAAGAACGTCATCGTCATCAAGCGCGGCAAGGGCGCCGGTTTCTCGGGAATCGAGAACGCGCTGTTCTATCTCGACAACACGCGCATGCTGTACGGCGATGCGCAGAAGGCCGGGGCCGAGCTCATCGCGGCGGTGAAGGCGGTCGGCTGAGCCGGCCATGCAGCCGGTTTCAGCCTGAAGGAGTGGCTGCGCAGGCTCCCGGACCGGGCGGAGCTCGCCCTGGTGCTGCTGCTCGTCTTCGGCCCGATCGTGCCGCGGAGCCTGGCGGCGATCTTCAGCCCGCAGAGCCTTCTCAACCGCGGCGCTCCCATCACCAACCGCTCATTGCTAGGGAGCGCGGCGTACGAGCTCATCCTGCTCGTGCTGCTCGGGCTGTTCCTGCGGGCGCGCGGCTGGACGCTGACGCGGTTCACGGCGAAGCCGGCATGGGGCGATCTCCCCTTAGCCCTCGCGCTCGGCCTCGGCAGCTACGCCGCCTCTACGTTACTGTGGCTCGTAGTCGTCGGCTTCTGGCCCGACATAGGCAGGATCGCAGCCACGATAGCCGGCGGTCTCGTCGGCACGGATCTGCATTGGCCTGGCGTGCTGCTCGTCAGCCTCGTCAACCCGGTGTTCGAGGAGGTGCTCATCTGCGCCTACCCGATCGCGGCACTGCGAGAGCGCGTCGGCGTCACGGCCGCGGTAAATGTGAGCGCGGCGCTGCGCGTTTTCGCGCATTTCTACCAGGGCGCGCTCGGCATATTCGGCATCGTGCCGATGGCGCTGCTGTTCGCCTATGCGTACGCCCGTACGGGCCGGCTGTGGCCGCTGATCCTCGCGCATGCGATCCTTGACTTTGCGGCGTTGGCCGCACACGTCGGCTGAAGTCCACTTGCAGCGCAGAACCCTCTTGAAGCTCGGCGCGGCTTTGCCGCTCGCCCTGACATTGCCGGCGCGGCTCGCGGCGCGCGTCATGTCGCCGTTCGCGCGCGTGCGTCCCGGCGACCGCTACTGGCCGAGCACCGCGCAGTGGGAGGAGCTCAAAACACAGGTCGGCGGCAATCTCCTCGAGCCGCTCGCTCTGTTCGCCCCGTGCGTGGCCGATGCGGCCAGTGCCGCCTGCGCGGAGGTCGCGAGGAATCTGCGCAACCCCTTCTACCTCGGCGATCAGCCGGCCGGCACCCAGGTCTCCGGGTGGCTCGATGCCTGGACGCCGGCGGCGAGCGTCTACGCCGTCAAGGCGCGCGACGCCGCTGACGTCGCACAAGCCGTGAACTTCGCGCGCACCCACAACCTGCGCGTGGTGGTAAAGGGGGCCGCGCACAGCTACCTCGGCACCTCCAATGCGCCGGACTCGTTCCTCATCTGGATGCGCGCTCTGAACGCGGTGCACTTGCACGATGACTTCGTCGGCGCCGGCTGCGCGGGCAAGATGGCACCGACGCCCGCGGTCTCCCTCGGCGCCGGCTGCATGTGGATCGATGCCTACAGCGCGGTAACGACGCGCGCGGGACGCTACGTGCAGGGCGGCGGCTGCGCCGACGTCGGCGTCGCGGGGCTCGTCCAGTCGGGCGGTTTCGGCAGCTTCTCCAAGGGTTTCGGCAACGCGGCCGCCGGTCTGATCGAGGCTGAGGTGGTTACTGCCGACGGCCAGGTGCGCGTCGTCAACGCCTGTCAGGAACCGGATCTGTTCTGGGCGCTCAAGGGCGGCGGCGGCGGCACGTTCGGCGTGATCACACGCCTGACGCTGCGCACCCACGCACTGCCGGAGTTTCTCGGCGGCGCCTGGGGCACGATCCGGGCCGCGAACGATGCCGCCTTCCGCGCCTTGCTCGCGCGCTTCGTCGCCTTCTACGCTGCGCAGCTCGCCAACCCGCACTGGGGCGAGCAGGTCGCGGTGAAGCCGGATAACTCGCTCGAGATCTCGATGGTGCAGCAGGGCCTGTCGCGCGAGCAGGCGCTCGCCGTGTGGCAGCCGTTCTTTGATTCAGTGAAGGGCTCTGCTGACTACAAGATCACCGCTGAGCTCACCGCCGCCGGCCACAAGGCGCAGAGCTGGTGGGAGATCCAGGGCAACCCCAGCATGATTGCGGACAAGCGACCCGGCGCCTCGCCCGATCATGGCTACTGGCAGGGCGACCAGGATCAGGTCGGCGCCTTTCTCCACGGCTTCGATTCGGTATGGCTGCCGGCCGCGCTGCTCGAGAAAGCCGCGCAGCCGCGCCTCGCGGAGGCGCTGTTCGCCGCTTCGCGCCACCAGAAAGTGCAGCTGCACTTCAACAAGGGGCTCGCGTTCGCAGCGCCCGAGGCGATCAAGGCCTCGCTCGACACGGCCATGAACCCGGGCGTCGCCGCGGCCTTTGCGCTCGCGATCGTCGCCGACGGCGAGCGGCCCTCCTATCCCGGCGAGTCGCGCCCGCCGATGGATCTCGAGGCGGCGCGGCGCGATGCGCGCGCCATCGATGCGGCGACCGCGGAGCTGCGCAAGGTCGCCCCGCTCGCCGGCTCCTATCTCTCCGAGAGCAACTTCTTCAACGCGCGCTGGCAGCAGGACTACTTCGGCGCGCACTACCTGCGCCTCAGAGCCATCAAGAAGCAGTACGACCCGGAAGGACTCTTCATCGTCCACCACGGCGTGGGGAGCGAGGACTGGAGCGCGGACGGCTTCACGCGTCTGAAATGAAACGAGGATCCCTATGAAAGCGCAACGCCTGCGATCGCCGCTGCTCGCCGCCCTGCTCGCCCTCGGCACGACGGCGGTCGCAGCACCCGCACCGCAGCCGGCGCCGAAGGTGCAGACCACCGCGGACGTGCTGGCCGCCTCCTCAGCCGCCGACTGGCGCACGCTCGACCCGCAGAACACGCTGTATCTAGAGTTGCCCGCCGGGCGCGTGATCATCGAGCTCGCACCCGGCTTCGCCCCGCATCACGTCGAGAACGTCGTGGCGCTCGCGCGCGAGGGCTACTTCGACGGCCTCGCCATCATGCGCTCGCAGGACAACTACGTGGTGCAGTGGGGCGATGCCGATGGCAAGAAGCCGCTCAAGACTGCGCAGCGCACGCTCGCCGCCGAGTTCGAGCGGCCGCTGCGCGGCCTGAGCATCACCAGACTCCAGGACCCCGACACCTACGCCTCGGTGGTCGGTTTTGTCGACGGCTTCCCCGTCGCCGCCGATCCGCACGCCGGCCGTGCCTGGCTCGTGCATTGCTACGGCATGGTCGGCGCGGGCCGCGACAACGACGTCGACTCCGGCGGCGGCACCGAGCTCTACGTGGTCACGGGTCAGGCGCCGCGGCACCTCGATCGCAACGTGACTTTGCTCGGGCGCGTGGTGCGCGGCATGGAGCTGCTGTCGGTCATGCCGCGCGGCAGCGGTGCGCTCGGCTTCTACGAGAGCGCCGCGGAGCGCACGCCGCTGCGCGGGCTGCCCTTGGCGGGGGATCTGCCGGAATCCGAGCGCACACCGCTCGAGGTGCTGCGCACCGACACGCAGACCTTCGCCGCCTACGTCGAGGCGCGCCGCAACCGGCACGAGGAGTGGTTCAAGGTGCCCGCCGGCCGCATCGATGTATGCAACATCCCGGTGCCGGCACGCCCGGTGACGGGCGCCAAGGGGCGCTGAGATCGGCTAGCGGCCGCCCTTATTGGGCGGATGCGGGCCCGGGCGACCGCCGCCGCCGCGCATCTGCATGCGCCTCTGCTGCTGCGCCCGCGCGTGCTGCACCATTTGCTGGCGCTGCTCGGGGGTGGCAGCGCGCCAGCGCTGCTGCAGCATCTGTCGCTGGGCCGGTGGCAGCTGCTGAAAGCGATGGAAGTTCTGCCGCACGGTCGCCTGCTCGTTCGGCGACAGGGACTGGAAGTGCTGCCAGCGCTGGCGCAGTGCCTGCCGCTGTTCCGGCGGTAGCGATTGCCAGTGCGAGAAGCGCTCGCGCGCCTGGCCCTGCTGCTCGGGCGACATCTGCATCCAGCGCTGCGCCCCTTGGGCGAGCGCCTGCTGGCGTGCCGGCGGCAGCGTGCTCCACTTCTCGCCGAGCGGCCCGAGAAGCTTCTGCTGCCCGGGCGAGAGGCTCGACCATGAGACGGGCGCAGGCGGGCTCGCGGCCGGAGCCACGGGTACCTCGGCGGGCGGCTGCTGTGCGAAGGCGGGGCAGGCCGCCACCAGCAGTGCAGCGGCGAGCAGCAGCGCGCGCGCGCGGCTCAACTGAGGCCGGTTATCCATTGTTCTTCTCTCCGGAGGGGCCCGGCCCGGCGGTGTTCGGCGGGGGGGGTGCCGGCGGCGGCGCGGGCTTCGGGGCGCTGGCGGCCGGCGGGCGCGCCACCACCTTCTGCGGATTCGGCTGCGACAGATAGTTGGGATTCACCTCCGAGAGGCGATCCACGCTGCCGAGAAATTCGAGCAGCCCGGCGGGCGGCTGCTGACCCTGATTCGGCTGGCCGCCATCGTCCGAACGGGCGCTCGCGCTGCCGAGAGCGAGCGCACCCAGCACCGCGATCGCAGCGGCGCGATGTAGCCACATCAGGTGTCGCTCTCGCCATTGCCCTCGGACTGTGCGGCCGCCCACTCGTAGAACGAGCCGTCCCATCCCTCCATGAGGTCGATTGAATCATTATCGGTGAGCAGGTCCACGTCCTCGGCGACGGCGGCATGCTGCGCGTCGGGCGTCACCGGCATCGACACCTGCACCGGGCGCTGCCACAGCACGAACGCGACCAGCACCGCGGCAGCCACGCCCGCGGCCGGCATCAGCGTCAGGCCGCGCCACGCGAAACGCCGGCGCGTGCCCGCAGCCTCGAGCGCCGCATGGCGCGCCTGGTTCAGCCGCGAGCGCGTGCGGGCGTCGACGCGGCGCACGCTCTCCTCGAGCACGAGGCGCGCGCTGCGCTCGAACTGACTCAGCGATTCATCCGTGCGGCTCATACGTAGAGCTCTCCAAGTTGCGCACGCAGTGCCTGCAGTGCGCGAAAGTAATGCGTCTTGACGCTGCCTTCCGAGCAGCCCATCGCGAGCGCGGTCTCCGCGACATCGAGCCCCTCGAGGGTGCGCAGCAGGAACGCCTGCTGCTGGCGCCGCGGCAGCTTCTTCAGTGCCTCATCCAGCGCCCCCATCGCCTCGTCGAGCTCGAGCCGTCGCAGCGGCTGCGGCTCGGCGCTCGCCGCCTGCGCGATCGGGTCGTAGTCGTCGTCCGCGTCGTCGGCTCGTGCTGGAAGCCATGCCATGACACGTCCGCGCACGGTACGCCGGCGCTGCATGTCGCGAATTCGATTCTCGAGAATCCGGTAGAAGAGCGGCTTCCACTCCTGCGCCGGACGCCCGGAATAGGCCCGCGCGAGCTGCAGCATCGCGTCCTGCACGGCATCGAGGGCGTCATCCTCGTGCCGCAGCGCCGCCTGGGCGATCTTGAATGCCTTCAGCTCGACGCCGGCCAGAAACTGGTTCAGCGCACGTGTCTGCGTTTTTGCTTCGGGGTCCGTCTCGTCCACGTCGCCGTGTAGCGCGGCCGGCATGCTATAAGGCGACGCGAGCGTAGCAAACTCGTGCATGCCTGTATAACGCGCGCACCCCGCACTCGTTGACGGCCGCAACAAGCGCAAGTCACTGATTTAGCTCATCCTGTGGGACTGGTTCACAAAATGTTCAGGGTGGCGCTCGACACCCCCCTGCGACGGCTCTTTGACTACCTGCCACCAAGCGCCGGCGAGAGCGTCCCGGACTTGGTCCCCGGGATGCGGGTGCGGGTGCCGTTCGGGCGACGTCGCCTGATCGGCACGGTGCTCGAGGTGACAGGCGGAAGCGAGCTGCCCGCCGAGCGCCTGAAGCCCATCCTCGAGGTCCTGGATCGAAAGCCGCTGTTCGATGCCGGCGCGCTCGAGCTCATCCGTTGGGCCGCGGACTACTACCACCATCCGATCGGGGAGGTGCTCGCGGGGACGATACCGAAGGCGCTGCGGCTCGGGGCAGGAACGAGCGCGACCGAAGAGCGCTGGGCCGTAACCGAGGCGGGGGCCGGGGCGCATGCCGCCGGCGAGCCGCGCCGCGCCCCGAAACAGCGGGCGCTCCTGACAATGCTCGCCTCCGCAGGCGATGGTCTCTCGGCGGCAGCGCTCGATGCGGGCGGCGGCGGCTGGCGCGAGGCGGCCCGGCAGCTTAAGCAGCGTGGCTTCGTGACCCGCAGCACTGTGACACTCGAATCGCTCCCCGGCCATTCGGGGCTGCGCACCGCGGGGCCGAAGCTGCTGCCGGAGCAGGACGATGCGGTGGAGCAGGTATCGCAGTGCTTCGGCCGCTACGCCGCCTTCCTCCTCGAGGGCGTGACCGGCAGCGGCAAGACCGAGGTCTACCTGCGACTCACCGAGCGCGCGCTCGCCGCGCAGCGCTCGGTGCTGGTGCTGGTGCCGGAGATCGGGTTGACGCCGCAACTGGTGGCGCGCTTTCGCGAGCGCTTCGAGGCGCCGCTTGCGGTGCTGCACTCGGCGCGCAACGACTCCGAGCGGCTCGCCGCCTGGCGCGATGCGTGGAGCGGCCGCGCCCGGATCGTGCTCGGCACGCGCTCGGCGGTGTTTGCGCCGCTCGCGGACCTGGGTCTCATCGTGGTCGACGAGGAGCACGATGCCTCCTTCAAGCAGCACGAGGGGGCGCTGCGCTATTCGGCGCGCGATCTCGCCGTGATGCGCGCAAGTCTCGCGCACGTGCCGGTGCTGCTCGGCTCCGCGACCCCATCGCTCGAGACGCTGCACAACGTGGAGGCCGGCCGCTACACGCGGCTGCGGCTGCTGCGCCGCCCCGGAGAGGCGCAGCCACCGCTGTTGAAGCTCATCGATCTGCGCACCAGCGCCGTGGATTCAGGCATAGCCACCCCCGCAGCTCTCGCCATGGAGCGCCATCTGACGGCCGACGGCCAGGTGCTGATCTTCCTCAACCGGCGCGGCTACGCGCCGACGCTGCTGTGCACCGCCTGCGGCTGGATCGCACCTTGCGGCGAGTGCGACGCGCGCCTCACCGTGCATCTCGCCGCCGGCAGGCTCCGCTGTCACCACTGCGGCGCGGATGCAGCGCTCCCGGCACGCTGCCCGCAGTGCGGCTTTGCCGTAAAGCCCGTCGGCCAGGGCACCGAGCGCATCGAGGCGGCACTCGCCGCACGCTTCCCGGGCACTCCCATCGTGCGCCTCGATCGCGACGTGGTGAGAAAGCGCGGCGACCTCGAGCAGGTGGTGCAGCGCATGGCCTCGGGCGAAGCGCGCATCCTGGTCGGCACGCAGATGGTCACCAAGGGCCACGACTTCCCGAACGTCACGCTGGTCGTGGTGCTGAATGCCGATCAGGGCCTGTTCAGCGCCGACTTTCGTGCCCCGGAGCGCCTCGCGCAGACCATCGTGCAGGTCGCAGGCAGAGCCGGGCGCGGCGCCCGGCCCGGGGAGGTGCTCATCCAGAGCGAGTTCCCGCAGCACCCGCTGCTGCAGAGCCTGCTGAACGAAGGTTACGACGGCTTCGCGCAGACCGCGCTCGCGGAGCGGCGCGAGGCCGAGTGGCCACCCTTCAGCCGCCTGGCGGCTGTGCGCGCCTCGGGCAAGACGCGCGAGGCGCCGCTCGGCTTCCTCGCCGAGGCGCGCGAGCGCGGGGCGCGCGCACCGCGCGGGGTGCGGCTCTTGGGTCCGGTGCCCGCCGCCATGGCCAAGCGCGCCGGCCGCTTCCACGCGCAGCTGCTCGTCGAGGGCCGCGAGCGGCGCGCGCTGCACCGTTTTCTCGATGACTGGGTCCCGGAGATCGAGGCTTTGAGGAGCGCGCAGCGCGTGCGCTGGGCGCTCGATGTCGACCCGCTCGAGCTCTTCTAGCGCCAGCCGCGGTCCGTGCGGCGCACGCCGGGGTCGCAGCCAACCGCCGCGGCGCTTCGGGTAAACTCCGCAGCCCCGCGATCGCGCGCCAATCCGCCTCCCGAAGAATCCACCTGTGAAGCAGGAACTCGAGCAACTGCTGCTGGCCGCGCTCGATGAGCTCGCCGGCAGCCTGCCGCTGCCGGAAAAGCCCTCCGCGGCGAGTGTCGTGGTCGAGCGCACCAAAGATGCGCAGCACGGCGACTTCGCGAGCAACCTGGCGCTGCGCCTGGCGAAGGCGGCCCGCAAGAACCCGCGCGAGCTGGCGGCGGCGATCATCGCAGCGCTGCCGGCGAGCCCGCTGGTGGCGCGCGCCGAAGTCGCGGGCGCCGGCTTCATCAACTTCCATCTCGCGCCCGAGGCGTATGCGCGCGAGCTGACCACGATCCTCGACGAGGGCGCGCGCTACGGCGAGAGCGGCCGCGGCGCACGCGAGCGTGTGCTGGTCGAGTTCGTATCGGCGAATCCCACCGGGCCGCTGCACGTCGGGCACGGGCGCCAGGCTGCCTACGGGGCCACGCTCGCCAACATCCTCGCCGCCTCGGGGTACGACGTGGCGCGCGAGTACTACATCAACGATGCCGGGCGGCAGATGGACATCCTGGCGGTCAGCGTCTGGGTGCGCTATCTCGAGCTGTGCGGCGAGCAGCTGCCGTTTCCCGAGAATGGTTACCGCGGCGAGTACGTGCGCGCCCTGGCGCAGGACCTCAGGTCCACGGCAGCCGAATCGACGCTGCGGCGCGGCGCGGCGACGGTGCTGGCCAACCTGCCCGCGGATGCGCCGGCCGGCGACAAGGAAGCCTACATCGACGCGCTGATCGCGCGCGCCCGCGAGCTGCTCACCGCTGCGGGCTTCGCGCAGCTGCTGGAGGTCGCGCTCACCGCGATGCTGAGCGACATGCGCGAGGACCTGGGCGAGTTCGGCGTCACTTTCGACACCTGGTGCTCCGAGCGCGCGCTCGCCCAGAGCGGCGCGATCGACCATGCGCTCGCGGTGCTCGAGGCGCAGCATCGGCTGTATCGCCAGGACGGGGCGCTGTGGTTCCGCGCCACCGAGTTCGGCGACGAGAAAGACCGCGTGGTGGTGCGCGAGAACGGCCACAAGACCTACTTCGCCTCCGACATCGCCTACCACCTCAACAAGCGCGAGCGCGGCTTCGCGCGGCTCATCGACGTGCTCGGCGCCGACCACCACGGCTATGTCGCGCGGGTGCGCGCCGGACTTGCAGCCATGGGCCAGCCGCCGGAGTCGCTCGAGGCGCCGCTCATCCAGTTCGTGAGCCTGTATCGCGGCACCGAGAAGATTCCGATGGGTAAGCGCGAGGCCCAGTTCGTCACGCTGCGCCAGTTGCGTGCCGAGGTGGGCAACGATGCCTGCCGCTTCTTCTACCTCATGCGCAGCCACGACCAGCCGCTCGACTTCGACCTCGAGCTCGCCAAGTCGCGCAGCAACGAGAATCCGGTGTACTACATCCAGTACGCGCACGCCCGCGTGGCGAGCGTCATGAAGCAGCTCGCCGCGCGCGGCCTGAGCTTCGACCGCGCCGCGGGGCTCGCCGCGGTCGCGCAGCTCAGCGGCACTCACGAGCAGGCGGTGCTGCAGGCGCTGGCACGCTACCCCGAGGTGCTCGAGCAGGCGGCGGACAACCGCGCGCCGCACGCACTCGCCCACTACCTGCGGGAGCTCGCGAATGCCTTCCACACCTATTACAACGCCGCAGTGTTCATCGCCGAGGAGGCCCCGCTGCGCAATGCCCGGCTTGCGCTGGTGCTCGGCGTGCAGCAGGTTGTGCGCAACGGGCTGACGCTGCTCGGCGTATCCGCGCCCGAGACCATGTGAGCGCGCCGCGCACTCCATGACGCGCCTCACCAGCCGCGATTACAAGAGCAGCCGGCGCCGGCCGCTCGACCTCGGACGCTGGCGCGAGTTCGGCTACGGCGTATTCGCCGGCATCGCCCTCGCCGGCCTCGCCTTCCTGTACGCCGGCGCGCACCACAAGGCTCCCGAAGTCGCCGACGCCCCGCACCCGGACCCGCACCGCACGCCGCCCGCCGACGCCGATCCGACCGCGGCCGCCAAGTCCTCGCAGAAGTACGACTTCTACGAGATGTTGCCGAACTTCGAGGTGGTGGTGCCGGAGAAGGACAAGGATGTGAAGCGCGACCTGCCCGCCGGCGCTCCCATCGAGCGGCCCGGAGTGTATGTGCTGCAGATCGGTTCCTACCGCAACCAGTCGGATGCCGAGCGCGTGCGCGCACAGCTGGCGCTTCAGGGGGTCCAAGCCAAGGTGCAGCGCGTGGCGGTGGATGCCGACGTCTGGCACCGGGTGCGGATCGGCCCGATCACGAGCCTGGAGGAGCTCAACAAGGTGCGCAAACAGCTGCATGCGGCCGAGGTGGATGCGCTGGTGATCCGCGTGGGAGACTAACTGCTGTCGGGGCAAGCGCTGACGGCGAGACCGTACTCATCATCGGTAACGGCACGGCTCCTCTGCCACCCGTCCTGCGCTATGACCCAGCCACCGGGCAGCTATCGCAGACGAGCTCGCTGCTCCAGGGAACCTCGATCGCCTTGAACCGACACGGCACGCGAATGCTGCTCGGTAGTACCAACACCGGTATCTACGGTGTTTACGATGGCAGCTTCAACCTGATCGGCGCGCTGCCGGCCACGACCTTCGGCGCGGTTCTGGCGCCGGTCGCGCTGCGCACCTACACCCGCGACAGCAACGGTACAATACGCGTGTGGGATGTGACGACCTCCCCGATTACCGAGATTCTGCCCGCGATCACGCTAACCGCTCCGGCCACGAGCAACGCGCAGCTCGCCGTGACCCCCGACGGAGGGACACTGTTCGTGGCCGCGGCAGCGGCATCGTGGTCGTACCGCTCCCCTAGGAGGAATGTATGGGAATCCGCATCGTTGCCTTACTCGCGCTGCTCACACTGCAGCCTGCCTTCGCTCAGGATGCCAAGCCGACGCAGCAATCGATCCGCGAGCTGCTCGCCGTCATGCAGTCGCACAACATGGTCGACAACATGCTCGCGCAGATGGATGCGACCTGGGGGCCGATGATGAAACAGTCGCTCGCCGGGCGGCAGCCCACCGAGCGCGAGCAGCAGATCGTCGATGACGCGCACGCGAAGATCCAGGCACTGCTGCGAGAGCAGCTGCAGTGGCAGAATTTCGAGCCGATGATGATCCACGTCTACCAGAATTCCTTCAGCCAGAAGGACGTGGATGCCATGAAGGCCTTCTACAGCTCGCCGACTGGCCAGCAAGTGATCGCCAAGATGCCGCTCGTGATGCAGCAGACCATGCAGGCCATGCAGCAGCACATGCAGTCCCTCATACCGCAGATCCAGGAGATCAAGCAGGACATGACGCAGCAGCTGAAGGCGGAGCGCGAGGCCTCAGGCGCGGCCGCCGCGCCGCCGCCGGCTGCGTCGAGCCCGAAGCCGCAGTAGCCGCGCCGCGGCGCGCGATCGCTCGCACTGCAACAGGGCGTGTGCTGCGCAACAAACTTGTACGCTCGAGGCGCGCGGGCGCATCCTGCACGCGAACCGCTCCGGTTCCTGGGGGATACAACAATGAATCACGCATTGCGCGTCTGCGCCGCGTATCTCGCGGCGGCAGCGGTCTCGGGCGTCCTGGCCGCCGATAAGTCCCCCTATGGCAGCTCCGCCGAGGCGAAGGCGATGATCGATCGGGTGATCACCGAGCTGAAAGCAGATCCGGTGGGCGCGATCGGCAAATTCAACGATCCCGCCGGATCGTTCCGCGACCGCGACCTGTACGTGTACTGCTTCGACAGCACCACCGGAAAATTCACCGCGCAGGTCAACAAATCGCTGCTCGGCACCGACAACCGGTTGCTGAAGGAGAAGGATGGCTCGCCGCTCGGTCAGAAAGTCTTCGACGCGGCCCACGCGCTCAAGGATGGACAGGTGACCACGGTGAGCTATAACTATCCGCGGCCGGGCACCGACAATCCGGTACCCAAGGTCGCCTACGTGACGCGCGTCGGCAATACCGCCTGCGGCGTGGGCTACTACAAGCCGTAGCGGCGCATCGCCGTCTGAAGTTACTTGCTGCGCCGGGCGCGCGGCCGGGTGCGTTTGCGCCCTCGCCGCGTCCTCATCTTCGCCGGCGCGCGCATCGCGACCTCGACGGAGCGGCGCGCCCAGGCGATGAGCTCCGCGGCGTTCTCCAGCACTTCGGCCGGCGCCTCGTAATAGCTCATGCTGAGTTGCGCGCGATCGGCGTATGGCCGGAACGGCTGCATGCTGCGCGCCGTGTAGTCGCCGCGGTTGGCATCATCGACACGCAGGTACAGCGTGTCGTCTGCGATCAGTCCGAAGAACAGCTCGTCGCAGTACAGCCCCACCCCACCGAACATGGATCGCGAGCCGACGCCGCCGAGAGCGGCCAGCTGATCGAGCACGTAGGCCAGGAAGTCACTACTGAAGGCCACTGGGGGTTGCCGCGAGTGTCAGCCCAGGCCGTTCGGCAGTGGACGCGGTTTCTGGACCTCAGTCCTCGGTGACGTTGCGGAAGTCGACCCCAAGTGAGCGCAGCTTCCGATACAGGTGCGTGCGCTCCATGCCGACGCGCTTGGCGAGCTGCCCGACCTTGCCGTTGCACAGCAGCAGCTGCTGCTGCAGGTAGGCGCGCTCGAACACCTCGCGCGCCTCGCGCAACGGCAGCGCCAGCAGGTCCTGCTTGACGAGCGGCTCATCGGGCGGAGTCTGCACGGCGAGCTCGCGCTCGATCTCCTCGAGGCGGATCTCCTCGCCGCCGCCGTGTACCAGCAGCCGATGCACCAGGTGGCGGAGCTCGCGCACGTTGTCCGGCCACGGGTAGTTGCGCAGCCGGTTCTGCGCCGCGACGCTGAAGCGCCGGAATGTCAGTCCCTCGGCGTCGACGATGCGATCGACCTGATGCCGCAGCAGGTCGGGCACGTCCTCGGCGTACTCGCGCAGCGGCGGCACGCGCATCAAGAGCGCGTTCAGGTGCGCGAGCAGGTCGCGGCGCAGCGACTCACCACCGGCACGCTGCTCGATGCCAGGCTGTGCCGAGGAGATCAGCCGGGCGCGGAAGCTCTGCGGCTCGCCGCCGCCGAGACGCGTGAACTGTCCCGACTCGAGCACGCCGTACAGCGCCCGCTGCGCCCCGGGCGGCAGGTCCTCGAGCTCGTGGATGAACAGTGTGCCGTTACCGGCCTGCTCGAGTGCGCCAGTCTGACCGCTGCCGGGCGAGGCGCGGCCGAACAGCCGCTCCTCGGCGTCCGCCTCGCGCAGCGTGCTGGCGATCAGCGCCACGAACGGCGCCGCCGCGCGCGGGCCGTGCTCGTGCACGTAGCGCGCCAGGGCTTCGCGACCCGAGCCGGGCTCGCCGATCAGGAGCAGCGGCGAGGCGCTCGAGGCGACCTGCTGCAGCTCGGCGCGCAGCTGCTGCATTACGCGGCTCTTGCCGATCGGCGCACTGAGGGCTGCGCCGAGGAGCTTCCCCGACTGGCGGTGGCGCCGGCCGGCATCGAGCGCGCGCTCCACCGTGCGCAGCAGCTTGGCGAGCGACAGCGGCTTCTCGACGAAGTCGAAGGCGCCGAGGCGCGTCGCCTCGACCGCGGTCTCGACCGTGCCGTGGCCCGACATCATGACCACGGGACAACCGTCGGCGACGCTCGCGGACCACTCGCGCAGCAGCGTGATGCCGTCGACGTCCGGCATCCAGATGTCGAGCAGCACAAGGTCCGGGACCTGACGCGCGCGTGAGGCGCGAGCCTGCGCGGCGTTGGCCGCGACGTCGACCTCATAGCCTTCCTCGGAGAGGATCTCCTTCAGCAGGCCGCGAATGTCCGCCTCGTCGTCGACCACCAGAATGTGTGGGTTGCTCATGCCCTTTCCCTCCGCAACTGATCACGCCGCTCGCGCGCCCCGCCGCCGGCGGAGCGGGTGCTGTCGATCACCGGCAGCACCACGCGCACACGGGCGCCCCCCTCGGGGCGGTTGTCCGCGTCGATCCGCCCGCCGTGCTCCTCGACGATCTTCTTGACGATCGCGAGTCCGAGTCCCGTGCCCTTCGGCTTGCTGGTGACGTACGGGTCGAACACCCGTCCTAACAGCTCGCGTTGAAATCCCGGCCCATTGTCACACACGGTGACGCTCGCATAGTCGGCCTCCGCGGTACTATCGAGGCGTGTGACAATCTCGAGTGTCGGCGCAGCCATCCCCTCGAGCGCCTCGAGCGCGTTGGTCACCAGATTGTTGAGGATCTGCCGTACCCGGCCGCGATCCGCTTCGATCCCTTGCAGCTGCGCATCGAGGTCGAGGCGGATGCGCGTGCGCGGTGCCTGCGAGCGATACAAGTCCGCCACCTCGGTGACCAGCTGGTTGAGGCTGAAACGCGTGATGTGCATTTCCGGTGCACGCGCGTACTCGCTGAAGGCATTGACCATCTGCTGCATGGTCTCGACCTGCTGCACGATGGTGCGGGTGCCGCGCTCGAGGATCTCGGCGTCGCGTTCATTCATACCGGACAGCAGCCGCCGGCGCAGCCGCTCCGCCGACAGCTGGATCGGGGTGAGTGGATTCTTGATCTCGTGCGCCAGGCGGCGCGCCACCTCACCCCAGGCCGCGTCACGCTGCGCCGCGAGCAGCGCCGTGATGTCGTCGAACACGATCACGAACCCCATGTCGCGCTCCTCGCCCGGCAGCGGCGTGCAGGCACACATCAGCGTGCGCCGGCCGGCCGCGGAGTCGAGCTCGAGCTGCTCGCGCCACTCCTGGCGCCCGGCGGCGAAGCGCACCGCGAGCGCGCCGACGAACTGCCCGAGCCGCTCGTTGCCGGCGGCGAGCTCCGGCAGCGGCTTGCCCGTGGCGTTCGACAGCTCGGCGCCGAGGATCGCCCCGGCGGCCTGGTTGGCGATGCGCAGCGTCATGTGGCGGTCGATCGCCAGCACGCCGGTGGAGAGCCGCGCCAGGATGATCGCCAGGCGCTCGCGCTCGCGCTCCACGGCCTCCTGGCTGTGCTGCGCCTCGGCGCGCGCGCGCCGCAGCCGCTTGGTCATGTCGTTGAAGGAGTGCACGAGGAAGCCCATCTCGTCGCGCGACGGCAGCGGCAAGCGGGTGGCGAAGTCGCCCTTACCGACGGCGCGCGTGCCCTCGATCAAGTCCTGCACCGGCCGCACCAGGCGCTGCGCGGAGAAGATCGCACCGTAGATCGCGGTCAGCATCGCGAGCAGCAGCACCAGCGTGAGCGTCACGCTGAAGCTGCCTTTGAGCGGCCCGCGCATCGCGGCGAGATTGCCGTACTGCGAGTAAGTCCCCTGCACCGCCTCCGACAGCGCCGCGAGCTGCGCCGGCAGCGGATAGATCGCCACCACGAAACGCGGATCAGCTCGGGCCGCGGAGTCGGCGAGCGGGGCGGCGGTACGGATCAGGTAGCGGCCGCCGGCCTGCGGCTCGAGACTCACGTACGGCAGGTGTTGGCCCACCTGACGCAGCAGGTCCTGCGGCGGCGGCGCGGGCAGCGTCTGCAGCGGGCTCTCGAGGCTCATGGCGATGATGCGGCCCTGCGCGCCGAACAGGGCAATCTCCTGCGCCTCATCGGTGCGCCGCTCGGCATCGAGCCGCAGCTGCACCGCATCCGGCGACAGGCCGGGGAGCGCCAGCGCCAACGCTTGCGTGCGCTGCGAGCACTCGCGCATGCGCATGCCGAGCGCCGCGCGCGACAGCACCACCGCATCGTTGAGGCCCTGCTTCACTTCCACGGTGAACCAGCTGTCGATGCCGTGGTTGAGGAACTCGAGCGAGGAGAAGTACACGATGAGTAGCGGCGCCACGACCAGCGCGCCGAAGATGCCGACGGTGCGCGCCGTGAGCCGCGAGCCCGGCACGTGTGCGCGGTAGTCGCGCACCAGGCGCGCCAACTTCTGCACGACCAACGCTGTGAGCACCAGCACCAGACAGCCGTTGAGCAGCAGGATCCACCACTGCAGGCGGGCGAACTCGGCGGAGTTCTGCACGCTCTTGGCGAGCAGCAGGAAGGCGCCGACGCCGATCACGCTGAACAGCGCGCCGAGCGCCACGGCGCTCGCGCGCGCACGGCGCTGCGTGCGGCGCCTTACACGGGCAGCGTCCACGTGTACCACTCGCTCTGCCGTGCCCAGTCGTCGGTCCAGAACAGCAACGTGCGCAGCGATGCCGGCAGGTGTCCGCGGCGCACGCCGGCGCGCACGCTGATCGTGTAGTTGCCGCCGTCGAGCTGCGGCTCCACCAGTATCGGCCAGGCGTCTACCTTGCCGAGATAATCGAGTGCCTCGTCGATCGTGGCAAAACTCTCCTGGTCACCACTCTTGGCGTCGCGCACCACGTAACGATCACTCACCGCGTGGTAGGTGAGCTCGCGGCGCAACGTCAGGTCGACGACGTTGGCGTTGAGCCAGTAGCGCCGCTCGCGGTCGACGCGCACGTCGAGATCGAAAGCCAGCGTGACGCCGTCACGCAGGGCGTCGCGGACCGAGGGCCCCTCGGGGTACTCCACGCGGGCGTGCAGCAGGAACACACCGTGATCGATGTTGACGTAGGCCGAGCGCACCTCGAGCGTGCCGTCGAGCGCGTCCGCACCGGCGCCCACCGCCCACCCGAGGAACGCCAGCACACAGGCCATGGTGAGGAGACGCCGCGCGATCAATTCTCCCCCTCCTGGATCGCCGCGTAGCATGGATGCAACGACTGGCCTCGAATGTGACCGGCTGAGAGGCTTCAGGTTCCGGTCGTTGTCTTTTCGAGACAAGCATAATAGAAGCCGTCGGTCCCCGCCTCTGCGCCAGGGAGCAGCTGAATCCCCACGGGCCGCTCGAGGGCTCCGGGGGCCAGGTCCGCAGCGCGCGGCATTTTGGCGACAGCGAGTCCGGGCTCCATCTCGAGCAGCCGCTGCACGGTGCCCTCGTTCTCCTGCGGCAGAACCGAGCAGGTTGAGTAGAGGAGCCGGCCACCGGGGGCGAGCATGCGCGCGGCTGCCACGAGGATCCGCAACTGCCCGGCGCCGAGCGCCGCGAGATCGCTCGCCCGGCGTAGCAGCTTGATGTCGGGATGGCGCCGTATGACCCCCGTGGATGAGCACGGCGCATCCACGAGAATCCGCTCGAACGGCCGGCCATCCCAGAAAGTCCCAGGCTCGCCGGCATCGGCCACGACCACCCGGGCAGTACGCCTGAGACGGCGGAGGTTCTCGCGGATCCGCTCGGCTCGGACTGCTTCGACTTCCACCGCGGTGACATCTGCATCCGGTCCCAGCCATTCGAGGATCTGTCCGGTCTTGCCGCCGGGCGCCGCGCAGGCATCGAGGACACGCATGCCGGGGCTCGCCGCGAGTAGCGGCGCGGCAAGCTGGGCGCCCGCGTCCTGGACGGAGACGATCCCCTCAGAGAACCCTGGCAGGCTCTCGACGGGCATTGGGCGGCTCAATGTCACAGTGAATGGCTGCCATTGAATCTCAAATGATTCAATAGACACCTCCGCTAATCTCCGGACGTATTCGCTCGCGGTGGCCCGTGAGCGATCGACCCGCAAGGTCATCGGCGGATGGCCGTTGTTGGCCTCGAGGATCTCAAGTGCCCGCCCGCCCCAGATTTCCTCGAGCCGCCGGACCAGCCACGCCGGGTGCGCGGTGCGAGGGCCCGGCCGAGCATCGACCGCCTCAAGAAGGCTTCGGTGCTCGGTGAGATAGCGACGCAGCACCGCGTTGACGAGTCCGGTGGATCGCTCGGCGCGCAGGATACGTGCGGCGTCCACTGCCGCATCCACCGTCTGCTCGGGCACGTTGCGCGAGTACTCGACCTGGTGCGCGCTCACAGCCAGGAGCGCGCGAATGGGCCCCGGCACGCCGGTCGGCCGCGTCATAAGTGTCTCGAGGGCCGGAGCGAGCCGCAGATACCAGCGCAGCGTCCCGAGCGCGATGGCGCGCACGGCGGCTCGCTCGCCCTCCCCCTCGGCCCGCGCGAGCGCTGAGTCCGCTGAGCGGCCATCCGAAACCACGGCATCGACCACGCGGGCCGCCCCGGCGAGCGCCGCGGCGCCCGGAGCCCAGCGCGTCCTAGCCAAGCTGGCTGCCCAGGAGGTCGCGGTTGTGGGCTAACTCAGACACCGCCAGCACCTTGCCCCCGGGTCTTTGCACCTCCCGAACGGCGAGAAGTGACTCACCCCCGCACTGAACGAGCAGGTTTCCGTCCTGTATGGCGATGATCACACCAGATCGCGGTGTTTTTGTACCTTTTACTGGCACATTCCGCACAGTGTCCGTCTCAGATACCGCCGCAGCGTAGATCCGCAGGCGCTCGCCCTGAAGCTCGGTCTCTGCAATCGGCCAGGGATTGAAGGCGCGCACCTGCCGCTCGATATGGGCTGCGTCCTGTGTCCAGTCGATGCGCGCCTCGGACTTCGCGATCTTGGCGGCGTAAGTCACGCCGAGGGTGGGCTGGGGCCGGGGCCGGAGGGTCCCGTCGGCGAGGCCCTCGAGGGCCTCCAGGAGCGCCGTGGCGCCAAGCGGCGCGAGCGCATCGTGCAGCGAGCCGCCGGTGTTGGCGGCGCCGATGGCGAGCTCGCGCGCCAGCAGAATCGGGCCGGTGTCGAGGCCCGCGTCCATCTGCATGATCGTGACGCCGGTGACGGCATCCCCGGCGAGGAGCGCGCGCTGCACCGGCGCCGCGCCTCGCCAGCGAGGCAGGAGCGAGGCGTGAATGTTGAGACAACCGTAGCGCGGCAGCCGCAACACCTCAGCCGGCAGCAGGAGGCCATACGCCACGACGACCAGTACATCCGGCCGCCAGGCGGCAAGCTGCATCTGCGCCGCCTGGTCCTTGAGCGTTGCGGGCTGGGCGAGCGGCAGCGAGTGCGCCGCGGCGAGCGTCTTGACGGGCGAGGCGCTCAGGTGACGGCCGCGACCGCTCGGTCGATCGGGCTGCGTCAGCACGCCGACGAGCTCGTGCGTCGCGATGAGTGCCCGCAGCGCGGGCAGCGCAAATTCAGGCGTGCCGGCGAAAACGACGCGCACTAATACGCACGGTGGGCGCCGGAGACCGTCGCAGCGCCGGCCGAGCGCTCGCGCCGCTCCTTGCGCTCCTTGTCGAGCTTCTTGCGAATGCGCTCGCGCTTGAGGTCGGAGAGATAGTCGACGAACAGCTTCCCCTCGAGGTGATCCATCTCGTGCTGGATGCACACCGCCAGGATGTCGTCGTAGTCGCGCTCGAGCACGGCGCCGGTGCGATCCTGAAATCGCACCCGCACCTTCGCGGCGCGCTTCACGTCATCGAAGATCCCGGGCACCGATAGGCAGCCCTCCTCGGTGCTCGCCTCGCCCTCGCGCGTCAGGACCTCCGGATTCACGAGCGCCAGCGGCTCGGTGCGGTCCTTGGAGATATCGATCACGATGACCCGCCGGTGGACGTCCACCTGAGTCGCAGCCAGCCCGATCCCGGGGGCGGCGTACATGGTCTCGAGCAGATCGTCGATGAGCGTGCCGAGCTCGGCATCAAAGGCGGTCACCGGCTGGGCGCGGGTGCGCAGCCGGGGGTCGGGAAACTCCAGGATGGTTCGTAACGCCATGACGTCGCGCGATATGGGGGCGCCGGAGCCCGTGATCCAGCGCACAAGTTTGACATTAATTCGGCTACCAGACGGGCGCCATGCCAGTATAACAATTAGAATCTCGGGCGCTTGCTGCTGCCCCACCTCGTCGGAAGAGGAGCGGAGGATGGTCTCTAATCAAGTACTTGGCACCCGCCTGGCGGCGGGTCTGCTCACTCTGTCGTTTGCGCTGAGCGGCTGTGCTCTTTTCAGGCACACCGACAAAGCCGCGCAGCCGGCGGCGACGGCTCCTGCGACCTCGACCGCCCCAGCGGCTGAGACCGCGGCGGCGCCTGAGCCCACGGCCACCGAGGCCGCGATCGAAACTGCCGGGTCGCAGGCGCAGGCCGCCACCCAGACACCGGTGCCTGCGAGCGCGGTCAATCCCACCGCGCCCAAGAGCTACGTCGTCAAGAAGGGCGACACGCTCTGGGGCATCGCGTCGATGTTCCTCAAGGACCCGTGGCTGTGGCCTGAGGTCTGGATCATCAATCCCAACATCCCGAACCCGCATCTCATCTATCCGGGCGATACGCTGGCGCTGGCCTACGGCAGCAACGGCAGCCCGCAGGTGAGCGTCGTGCAGGGCAGCTCGCTGCGTCTGGAGCCGTCGCTGCGCAGCCACCCGCTCGATGCGGCGATCCCCACCGTGCCGTACTCCTCGATCCAGGCGTTCCTCTCGCATCCGACGCTGCTCACGGGTGATCAGATCAAGGCCGCCCCGTACGTGCTCGGCTTCCGCGACATGCATCAGGTCGGCGGCAATGGCATCGAGGTGTACGTCAGCAACCTCAACGCCGAGCAGAACGCCCGCTACGCGGTGATGCACGTGGGCGATGAGCTGCGCGATCCGGACGACAACTCGCTGATCGGCTACGAGGGCGTCTACACCGCGACCGCGCTGGTCGAGCGCCCCGGGAGCCCCGCGAAGGCGCTGCTGATCGATACGGCGATGGAGACTGAGGGCGGAGACCGACTGGTGACGAGCGCCGAAGAGGCGAGTCCCGTCAACTTCACGCTGCGCGCGCCGGCGAGTGACGTCCACGGCCGCATCGTCGCCGTGATCAACGGCACCGACCTGGTCGGACAGTTTGCGGTGGTCGCCATCAACCGCGGCAAGCGCCATGGCCTCGAGCCGGGCAACGTGCTGGCGATCGATGCGGCGGGTGATGTGGTGAAGGACATGTACCGCAACGGCACCAGCCGCGGCGATAAGATCGTCAGCCCGACCATGTTTGCGCCCAACGTGAAGCTGCCCGACGAGCGCAGCGGCACGCTGCTGGTGTTCAAGGTGTTCGACCGCATGAGCTATGGCCTCATCGTCGGTGCCTCAGACACCATCCACCGCCTCGACGTGGTGCATAACCCCTGATGGTCGAGCGCGGCTCCGCCCTCCGGAGCCGCGCGAATCGACTCGCTTTGACGCTTAACACGCCGCGCGGCCCTAAAGCCGCGCGGCGCCTTGTTATGCTCGCGCCGCCATGGACCGTCCTACCGCGCGCGCACTCCTCGGCCGCACCCCCGGCCTAACGGCGCAGGCCGCTACGCGGCTGCTCGCGGCCGCCGGAGGTGATGTCGCCTGCGTCGCCGCCCAGGCGCGTGGCGCTGTGGGGCAGTCACTGCCGCCGGCCGCGCGCGCCTATCTCGGCGGCTTCGATGCGCGACGCCTCGAGGCCGACCTCGAATGGCTCGGCTCGAACCAGGCGGCGATCGTGCTGTGCACCGACAGCGCGTACCCGCCGCTCTTAAGACAAACCGCCGGCGCTCCCGCTGCGCTCTATGTGCAGGGCTCGCCGGCACTGCTCGCGGCGCCGCAACTCGCCATGGTGGGCTCGCGAAGCCCCACTCCCGCCGGCCGCACCACGGCGCGCGACTTCGCCGCCTACTTCGCGCGCGCCGGACTTGCCGTGACCAGCGGGCTGGCGCTCGGGATCGACGCCGCCTGTCACGAGGGCGCGCTCAAAGCCGGCGGAGCGACGCTCGCGGTGCTCGGCAGCGGACTCGATCGGGTATACCCGGCCGAGCACGCCGTGCTTGCCGAGCGCATCCGTGCGCACGGCGCGCTCATCAGCGAGTTCCCGCCGGGCACAGCGCCGCTCGCCGCCAACTTCCCGCAGCGCAATCGCATCATCGCCGGCCTCGCGCTCGGCACGCTGGTGGTGGAGGCGGCGGCCCGCAGCGGCTCGCTCATCACCGCGCGCCTGGCGGCGGATGCCGGCCGCGAGGTGTTTGCCATCCCGGGCTCCATCCACAGCCCCGTCTCGCGCGGCTGCCACCAGCTCATCAGGAGCGGCGCCAAGCTCGTCGAGCAGGCCGACGACGTGCTGACTGAGCTCAAGTTTTTGGTTCCGAAAGAACCACTTACGGAGGCGCGCACGGCGGCGGCGAGCGCCGACCAACACGGCCGTGAATTGGACAAGGAGTATGAAATGCTGTTAGATGCGCTCGGCTTTGAGCCTGCGACCATCGATAGTCTCGTCGCGCGCACCGAGCTCACCAGCGGGGCGATCGCCTCGATGCTGTTGATCCTCGAGCTTGAAGGGCGCGTGGCAACTCTCCCCGGCGGCCGTTATGGCCGAACACCTTAGATAGATGACCGGAAGCATTCTCGACATCCTGATCTACGTCTTCGACCGGTACATGCTCGCCGATGCGCCACAGGTGCCGCGCCGCGAGCACCTGGCGCGCGACCTGGAGCGCGCCGGATTTACACCGGCCAAGGTCGAGCGTGCGCTCGACTGGCTCACCGAGCTCGCCTTCGGTCGCGATCGCCCGCCGCTGCCGGCGGCCAACGCGGACGCCGACGCCGCCGGGGTGCGCATCTTCTCCGACAGCGAGCTCGCGCGGCTCTCGACCGAGTGCCGCGGTTTTCTGCTGACGCTCGAGCGGCTCGGTGTGCTCACGGCACAGCAGCGCGAGCTGGTCATCGAGCGGATGCTGGCGCTCGATGCCGACGAGCCCGATACCGAGCAGCTGAAGTGGGTGGTGCTGATGGTGCTCTCGAGTCAGCCCGGACAGGAGCTGGCCTTCGAGCGGCTCGACGATCTGGTGTCCGAAGGTCGCATCGGGGCGCCGCATTGACCGGCCGCGGCACCGCGTGCGATCTAACAGGCTCCGCGGCTCGTCCGCGGTTTTTCGTCTCAGGGTGAGGCGTTTTTTCCATCCATGGCAGACAACCTGGTCATAGTCGAGTCGCCCGCCAAGGCGAAGACGATCAAGAAGTACCTGGGCCGCAACTTCGACGTGCTCGCCTCCTACGGGCACGTGCGCGATCTCGTGCCCAAGGAGGGCGCGGTCGATCCCGACAACGGCTACTCCATGAAGTACCAGGTGCTGGAGAAGAACCTGCGCCACGTGGACGCGATCGCGCGCACGCTGAAGAAATCCCGCGCGCTGTATCTGGCCACCGACCCGGATCGCGAGGGCGAGGCGATCGCCTGGCACCTGAAGGAGATCCTCAAGGAGCGCGGCGACCTCGACGGCAAAGAGGTGCGGCGCGTGGTGTTCTACGAGATCACGCGCAACGCGATCCGCGCCGCCGTCGAGCAGCCGCGCGACCTGTCGCTCGAGCTGGTCAACGCGCAGCAGGCGCGCCGCGCGCTCGACTACCTGGTCGGCTTCAATCTCTCGCCGCTGCTGTGGAAGAAGGTGCGGCGCGGACTGTCGGCCGGGCGGGTGCAGAGCCCGGCGCTGCGCATGATCTGCGAGCGCGAGGAGGAGATCCAGGCGTTCAATGCGCAGGAATACTGGACCATCGACGGCGAGGGCGCGCACACCGGGCAGTCCTTTCCGCTCAAGCTGCTCGAGTACCGCGGCGGCAAGGTCGAGCAGTTCACCTTCACCAACGAGAGCGCGGCGCGCGAGGCCGAGCGCAGCATCGCCCAGGCGGCCAGCGGCGCCGGCGGCACCGCCACCCTCGGCGTACTCGCCATCGACCGCAAGCAGCGCCGCCGCAACCCGGCGCCGCCGTTCACCACCTCGACGCTGCAGCAGGAGGCGGCGCGCAAGCTCGGTTTCAATGCGCGGCGCACCATGCGCCTCGCGCAGCGGCTCTACGAGGGCCTCGATATCGGCGAGGGCAGCGTCGGACTCATCACCTACATGCGCACCGATTCGGTGTCGCTGGCCGCGGAGGCGGTGACCGAGATCCGCGAGGTCGCCGCGCGCCTCTACGGCAAGGACGAGGTGGCGGAGGAGCCGCGCGTCTACAAGACCAAGTCGAAGAACGCGCAGGAGGCGCACGAGGCGATCCGCCCCACGTCCGCTGCGATCACCCCAAGCGATGTCGAGGGCAAGGTCGAGGACGATCTGTATCGGCTGTATGCGCTCATCTGGAAGCGCGCGGTCGCCTCGCAGATGAGTCACGCCGTGTTCGACACCGTGGCCGTCGATCTGCTGGCGGGCCCCGACGGCCCGCAGCGCCATCTGCTGCGCGCCAACGGCTCGACGCTGGTGAAGCCGGGCTACATGGCGGTCTACCAGGAGGGGAGCGACGACCAGAAGACCGATGACGGTGATCACGTGCTGCCGCCAATGCGCGAAGGCGAGCGCGTGACACTTACCTCGCTCAAGGCGGAGCAGCACTTCACCGAGCCGCCGCCGCGCTACAGCGAGGCCTCGCTCGTCAAGGCACTGGAAGAGCACGGCATCGGCCGCCCCTCGACCTACGCCTCGATCATCTCGACGCTGCAGGATCGCGAGTACGTCGAGATGGACAGCCGGCGCTTCGTGCCGACCGACATCGGCAAGATTGTCTGCCGCTTCCTGACCCACCACTTCCACCGCTACGTGGAGTACGGCTTCACCGCGGCGATGGAGGATGAGCTCGATGCAGTGTCGCGCGGCGAGGAGCCGTGGACCACGCCGCTCGCCAAATTCTGGAAGCCCTTCATCCAGCAGGTGGAGAAGATCGACAAGACCGTCACCCGCGAGCAGGTGGCGCAGGCGCGCGAGCTCGGCAGGGAGGCCGCGAGCGGCAAGCCGATCACGGTGCGCATGGGCCGCTTCGGCCCGTTCGTACAGATCGGCACCAAGGATGACGCGGAGAAGCCGCGCTTTGCGGGGCTGCGCCCCGGGCAGAAGATGGACGCCATCACGCTCGCGGACGCGATGGAGCTCTTCAAGCTGCCGCGCGCGCTGGGTGCGACCGCGGCCGGCGAGGAGATCGTCGCCAACGTCGGGCGTTTCGGCCCCTACCTCAAGTACGGCGCCAAGTACGTCTCGCTGAAGGAAGACGATCCCTACACGGTCTCGCACGAGCGCGCGCTGGAAGTGATCCGCCTGAAGCAGGAAGCCGATGCCGCACGGCTGATCCTCGACTTTGCGGACGCCGGCATCCAGGTGCTGAACGGCCGCTACGGACCGTACGTCACCGACAAGAAGAAGAACGCCAAGGTGCCGAAGGACCGGGAGCCGAAGAGCCTGACTCTGGAGGAATGCCACGCGCTGCTGGCGGCGGCCCCGGAGCGCGGCGCCCGCTTCGGGCGCTTCGGGCGGCGCAAACAGCCGCCCGCCGCTGCTGCACCTGCTGCGCAGGCCGCACAGCCGCCCGCGGCTGCGAAGGCGGCTAAGGGCAAGAGCGCGAAGCCGACGCCGGCACGCGCCACCACGACTCGCGCGGCGGCACAGCCCGCCGCGGGCCATCGGCGGCCCTCCGCGGCCACGCAGGCGCGAGCCAAGCGCGCAGCGCACAGCGGCGGCAAGCGCGCCGCGGCGCAGTCGGCCGCGCGCAGCGGTACGGCGAAGGTTCGCGACAAGCCGCGGCGCTCAGCGCGCGGGGTCAAGTAAGGCGACTGAGGAACTCATCGATCGCCCGCAGGCACTCGGGCTCATCAAGCAGCGGCGCGTGGCCGCGGTTGAGCGCGGTCACCGTGTGCAGATCCGGCTTCTCGCGCTGCATGCGCGCCACCGTGGCCGCACTCAGCAGATCCGAGAGCTCGCCGCGGATCGCGAGCATCGGTATGCGCTTGATCGAGCTCCACAGCGACCACAGGTCGGGCGCGGCCCCGGAGATGTCCCTGAGTGGCTCACTGATCAGCGGATCGGCATCCGGCTGCGGCACACCGAGCGCATCGGCCCGATAGCAGGCGCGCGTCAGCTGCTCCCAGCGCGCATCGCTTAAGCCGGGCAGCGCCGGGCCGTACACCAGGCGGATCTGCGCCACCGCGCCGGCCCAGTCGCGCACCGGCGGCGCTTTGCCCGCGTAGCCGCGGATGCGCTCGATCCCGGCGCGTTCCACCTGCGGCCCGACGTCATTCAGCACGATGCCCGCGACCATCTGCGGCTGCATGGCCGCGAGCACCATCGCCATGAGACCGCCCATCGAGGTGCCGACGATCGTGACGCGCGCGGCTCCGAGCTCGGCGAGCAGCCGAGCGAGGTCCGCGAGATACACCGGGATCTGGTAATTGGCATAGCTCGGATCGCGCGCCGAGAAGCCGCGGCCACGCACGTCCGGAACGATCACCCGATAGCGCGGCGCGAGGTGCTGCGCCAGTTCCTCGAAGTCACGTCCGGTGCGCATCAGCCCGTGCAGACACACCACAACGGGGGCGCCCGCCGCGGCCGCCGGATACACACGGCTGAAGAGTCTCAAGCCCTCTGCACTGTCGAACCAGTATTCCGACGCCGCCATCTGCCGTCCGTGGGGAAGCGAGCCCATGCTCTCTCTATATACTGGCGACAGCCATGAAATATCGCCACAGCTACCACGCGGGCAACTTTGCCGACGTGCACAAGCACGTGACGCTGCTTGCGCTGCTGTCGGCGCTGCAGAAGAAGGACAAGGGCTTCCTGTACTTCGACAGCCACGCGGGCCGCGGCAGCTACGAGCTCGCCGGCAGTGGCGAAGCCGCGGCGGGTGTCGGACGTGTGCTCGGCGCCGAGCACCGCGCGCCGGAGCTTCGGCACTACGCCTCACTCCTGGCGCGCCTTGAGGCCGGCTCCGGCAAGCGGCGCTGCTATCCCGGCTCGCCGCTGCTCGCCGCCTCGATGCTGCGCGCGCAGGATCGCGGCGTGTTCGTCGAGCTCGAGGGGGGCGAAGCGCTCAGCCTCGAGACGGCACTGCAGGCGCTCGCCCCCACACCGGCGGCTGCACGGCTGCGCGTCGAGCGCGGCGATGGGCTCAAGGCGCTGCGCGCAGCGCTCCCGCCGCCCGAGCGCCGTGCCCTGCTGCTCATCGATCCGCCCTACGAAGAGGTGCACGCGGAGTTCCCCCGGGTGGCGGCGGCGGTGCAGGACGGGTTGCGCCGCTTCGCGACCGGCGTGTTCGCCGTCTGGTATCCGATCAAGGAGCAACGCGTCACGGCCAGCTGGCACGCCGACTGGGTGCGCGAGGTGCTGGCGCCGACCCTGGTGAGCGAGCTGTGGCTGTATCCGCGCGACTCGCGCGTGTCGCTCAACGGCTCGGGACTCCTCATCGTCAACCCGCCCTGGCAGATCGAGGAGCGCATGCGCGAGTGGCTGCCGGAGCTCGCCGCCTCCCTGGGCGCACGCGAGGCGGGAGGCACGGACGTCAAGATGCTGTCACAATAGGTTAGATGAGCGCAGCACCCGATCCGTACGGCGTCGTCGGGCACCCGGTCGGCCATAGCCTCTCCCCCTTCATCCACGGCCTGTTCGCGCGCGACACCGGGCAGGCCATGAGCTACCGGCTCTACGACGTTTCGCCCGCCGAGTTCAGCGGCTTCGTCGCCGGCTTCTTCGACCGCGGCGGACGCGGGCTGAACGTGACGGTGCCGCACAAGGTGATAGCGGTCGAGGCGGCCAACGAGCTCACCTCGCGCGCGGCGCATGCCGCGGCCGTCAATACGCTCGCGCTGCGCGATGACGGCACCATCCTCGGCGACAACACCGACGGCGTCGGGCTGGTGCGCGATCTGTGTGACAACTTAGGTCTGGTGGTAACCAACCGCCGCATTCTGGTCATCGGCGCCGGTGGCGCCACCCGCGGCGTACTGGCACCGCTGCTCGGGCTGTCGCCCACCAGTGTGGTGATCGCCAACCGTACACCCGAGCGTGCCCAGGCGCTGGCCGCCGCCTTCACCGACCTCGGCAGCACGCAGGGGGTGGGCTTCGAGGACGTCGGCGATCAGCCCTTCGACCTCGTGATCAACGCCACCTCGGCGAGCCTGTCGGGCGAGATCCCGCCATTGCCGCCGTCCGTCATCGGCCCCGGCACGGTGTGCTACGACCTGGCCTACGGCCGGGCGGCGACGGCGTTCGTCGACTGGGCCCGCGGCCGCGGCTGCGCGCAGGCACTGCAGGGCTGGGGGATGCTGGTGGAACAGGCCGCCGAATCCTTCCGGGTGTGGCGCGGCATACGTCCGGCGACCGGCAAGGTGCTGGCGGCGTTGCGCGAGCGGGGCGCTTAGACGCGCACCGGTCCTAGCGCATCGTAACCAGCTCCTCCGCGCTGGTCGGATGAATCGCGAGCGTATCGTCGAAGTCGCGCTTGGTCGCGCCCATGCGCACCGCCACGGCGAAACCCTGCAGCATCTCATCCGCCCCGGGTCCAACGACGTGCACTCCGACGACGCGCTGTTCGCTCCCGGCCGTCACCAGCTTCATCTCGCTGCGCGGCTTCTCGTCGGTCATCGCGTGATAAAGCGGCACGAAGCTCGAGCGGAACACCTTCACGGCATCATGACCATAGCGCGCGCGCGCCTCGGGCTCGCTCAGGCCCACGGTGCCGATGGTGGGACGCCCGAAGATCACCGTGGGGATGTTCTCGTAGTCGAGATGCCGGTCGGGCTGGCCGCCGAACAGGCGATCGGCGAGGCGGCGGCCGGCGGCAATCGCGACCGGCGTGAGCTGCACGCGCCCGGCGACATCGCCGATCGCATAGAGGCCGGCGGCGGCGGTCGTCTGGTAGAGGTCGGTGGCGATGAAGCCGGCCGCATCGAGCCTGACGCCGGTGCGCTCGAGGTGCAGGTCGGAGGTCACCGGCTGCCGCCCGATCGCCCACAGCACGCAGTCGAAGGGACCGAGCGCCTGCGCTGCCGCGAGGCTGAGCCTGAGTTCGCCGTCCGCGCCGCGTGCGAGCGCCGTGAGCTTCGCCTCGCTCACGATCGTCACCCCGGCGGCACGCAGCATGCTGAGCGTCGTCTCCCCGATCATGGGATCGAAGCTGCGCAACACGGTTGCAGTACGCGTCACGAGCGTCGTCTCGGCGCCTAGTCCCGCGAAGATGCCGGCGAGCTCCACCGCGATGTAGCTCGAGCCTACGACGGCCGCGCGGCGCGGGAGCGAGGCGAGCTCGAAGAAGCCATCCGAGGTGATGCCGAGTGCGGCGCCGGGAATCTCCGGCTGCTGCGGCCGGCCGCCGGTCGCGATCAGGATGTGCGGGGCGCTGAGCGTGCGCCCCGCGACGGCGACGCTGCGCCCATCGAGCAACGCAGCACGGCCGCGGATGAGCGTGACGGCGTGCTTGGCGAGATTGGCGGCATAGATGTCGTTCAAGCGCCCGATGTACGCCTCGCGCTTGTGCTTGAGGCCCGGCCAGTCGTGGCCCGCCGCCTCGAGGTTAAAGCCGTATTGGCGCGCATCATGCAGCGCGGACCCCAACTCCGCCGCATTCCACATGATCTTCTTCGGCACGCAGCCGACGTTCACACAGGTGCCCCCGAGCCGCCCCGACTCGATGAGCGCGGTGCGCGCGCCGTATTCGGCCGCCCGCTGCGCCGCCGCGAGTCCGCCGCTGCCGCCGCCGATCACCACCAGGTCGAATGACTCACTCATGGCCGTAACGCTACCCCCGCCGTGCGCCGCTGCGCCGCCATGTTATCCGAGGCGCCGGAGGCGCGCGCCGCGCCGGGCAGCCGCGCTGCGCTCCGCCGGCTACAATGGCCCCCATGGACAACCCCCTGCTGGGCGACGATCCGCTGCCAGCCTTCGTGGCCATCCGGCCGGAGCACGTCGAGCCCGCGGTGCGCCTGGTCCTCGATCGCAGCCGCGCGCGGCTCGATGAGCTCGCCGCGCTCAGCCAGCCCACCTTCGCCAGCTTCGTCGAGCCGCTCGAGGAGCTGCATCACGGCGTGCAGCGCGCCTGGTCGCCCGTCAGCCATCTGAACGCGGTGGTGAACTCCGACGCCCTGCGTGCCGGCTACAACGCCTGTCTGCCCCTCATGTCCGCGTATCGCACCGATCTTGCGCAGAGCGAGCGGCTGTTCCGCGCCTACCGCACCATCGCTGAGCGCGACGCCGGCGAGCTGGCACCGGAGCAGCGCCGCCTCATCGAGCACGCGGTGCGGGACTTCCGCCTCGCCGGAGTCGATCTGACGCCGGCGCGCAAGCTGCGCTTCAAGACCGTGATGCTGGAGCTCACGCAGCTGCAGGCGCGGTTCGAGGAGAACGTGCTGGATGCGACCCACGCGTGGAACCTGCCGGTCACCGACGAGGAGGAGCTGCGCGGCCTCAACGAGATGCTGATCGAGCAGGCGCGGCGCAGGGCGCGCGAGCACGATGCCCCCGGCTGGATCCTCACCCTCGACCAGCCGACCTATGTCGCGGTGGTGACCGATGCCGAGTCGGCCGCGCTCCGGCGCGCCTTCTACGAGGCGTGGACCACGCGCGCCTCCGATTGCGGGCCGAACGCCGGCCGCTGGAACAACTCCCCCGTCATGGAGGACATCCTGAGCCGCCGCCACGAGGCGGCGCGGCTGCTCGACTTCGCCAGCTTTGCCGAGTACGCACTCGCCACGCGCATGGCGCGCAGCGTTCCGGAGGTTCTCGAGTTCCTGCACGAGCTGGCACGCACCGCCCGGCCCGCGGCGCAGGCCGAGTTCGCCGAGCTCGAGGAATTCGCGCAGCGGCGCCTCGACGCCTGGGACATAGGCTTTCATGCCGAGCGGCTGCAACGAGCCCGCTATGCCGTGTCGCAGGAGGAGCTGCGGCCGTACTTCCCGCTGCCGCGGGTGCTCGCCGGGCTGTTCGAGGTCGCGGAGCGCCTGTTCGGCGTGCGCATCCGCGAGCGCCCGGGAGTCGCAGCCTGGCACGAGGACGTGCGCTTCTTCGACATCGTCGGCCCCTCCGGGCAGTCGGCCGGCGGCTTCTACCTGGATGCTTACGCGCGCCCGAACAAGCGCAGCGGCGCCTGGATGGACGAATGCGTCGGGCGCAAGCACCTCGGCTCGGGCGCGGCTCTCCCGGTCGCCTATCTGGTGTGCAACTTCCTGCCGCCGGGTGCCGGGCGGCCGGCGCTCCTCACTCACGACGACGTGGTAACGCTGTTCCACGAGTTCGGTCACGGGCTGCATCACCTGCTGACGCGCGTCGATTACCCGAGCATCGCCGGCTGCAACGGCGTCGCCTGGGATGCGGTCGAGTTGCCGAGCCAGTTCCTGGAGAACTACGCCTGGCACCCGGAGGTGCTGCGGCGGATCTCCAGCCACATCGAGAGCGGCGCCCCGCTCCCCGAGGCGATGCAGTCGCGGCTCATCGCGACGCGCAGCTTCCACGCCGGGCTCGCGATGATGCGGCAACTGGAGTTCGCGCTGTTCGATTTCCGCATGCACGCCGAGTACACGCCGGAGCGCGGCGGGCGCGTGCTCGAGATCCTAGCCGAGGTGCGCCGCGAGGTCGCGGTGGTGCCGGTGCCGCAGTGGAACCGCTTCCCACACAGCTTCGGCCACATTTTTGCCGGCGGCTACGCGGCCGGCTACTACAGCTACAAATGGGCCGAGGTGCTCGCGGCGGATGCGTTCGCGGCCTTCGAGGAGAGCGGCGTGTTCGACCGCGGCACGGCGCAGCGCTTTCTCGATGCGATTCTATCGCGTGGTGGCAGTCGTGACGCGCTCGAGGCATTCGTCGAGTTTCGCGGCCGCAGGCCCGACGTGCGCCCGCTGCTGAAGCAGCACGGGATTCTGCCCGGCGGCGGGCTTGCGGCTTGAGAGGCGCCGCGACAGCGCTCGCGGTGCTCCTCGCGCTCGCCGCGCACGCCCAGACCCCTCCCGACACCCCGCCTGAGCCGCCGGCGCAGGCCCCGGCTCCAGCCACGCCGCCGCCGGCGGACGCCGCCGCCGGGCAGGCGCAACCGCCCCCCGAGAGCCCCCCGCCCGCTGAGACGCCGGCGCCATCGCAGCCGCTCGAGACGGCGCCGACGCCGCGCGCGAGCGCACCGCATGCGACCCCGCACCCGCAGCCGGCCGCGCCGGCTGCCGCCGCCGATCGCGAGGGTGAGCTCCAGATGCTGCGCGCCGAGGTATCGCGGCTGCAGGCGGAGCTCGACGCCGAGCGTGCCGCGGCGGCGCTGCCGGCGGTGGAGGAGAGCGGCACAATCCCCGCGCCCACGCGCGGCGCCTGGGAGTGGGGGCTCGCCGCTACGCTGCTCGCGCTCGCCGCAGGATTCGTGCTCGGCTGGCGCGTGCTCGATCGACGCATCCGCCGCAAGTACGGCGGACTGCGCATCTACTAGCGGCTGCGACCGCGAAGATATGCCTCGCCGCTGTCATAACTTGTTGAACGACTGAGCTTTTACGGCCCCGCCCCCGGGCGCAGACGTGCCGAGGCGAATCTGTGCGCCGCGTCGCTGCCGCGGCCCCCGGCGACTCACTAGACTGTGCGTTGGATCACTGGTTGAGACCTCGGACGCGGAGGACCAACATCATCCGTAACGCGCGGCAGCTGAATTTGACAATGACCAACACCCGGCGCAGCGACTTCGACGTGACCAACACGGTGCAGGTGAGCTCGCCGCAGGCAGTGCTGGAAGCCGTAACGGCACTCTACCGCCCGACCTTCCCGGGGCTGTCGCTCGATCCGGTGGAACGCGCCTTCGAGCATATGGAGCGGCTGTTCGCCGGCGAGGTGCCCGGCTTCCACGGCGTCGACACCGTCTACCACGACCGCCAGCACACACTCGACATAACTCTGGCGCTGGCGCGCCTCATCGTCGGCTACGAGCGCCAACAGCCGGACGACGAGCGCCTCGGCGGCGCACGTGCCATCGTCGGCCTCATTACCGGTCTCTTCCATGACGTCGGCTACCTGCGGCGTACGGATGAGCCCGAATCGCGCAACGGCGCCGAGTTCACCCGCGTGCACGTGTCGCGTGGCGCGCGCTTCCTCAGCGAATACCTGCCCACCGCGGGACTCGGCTCGTGGGTGTCGATGGCGAGCGAGATCATCCATTTCACCGGCTACGAAGTGCCGTTCGCGCAGATCGAGTCGCGGCTCGCCGACCGCCGCGACGTCATCGTCGGCCACCTGCTCGGCACCGCCGACTTGATCGCGCAGATCGCCGATCGCTGTTATCTCGAGAAATGCCGTGACCGCCTGTACGCAGAGTTCGTGCTGGGAGGCGTCGCGCTGCCGTTCTCCGGCGGCTATCGCCAGGTTAAGTACGCCTCGGGTCTCGACCTGCTGCGCCAGACCCCGGACTTCATCGAGGAGACGCGCCGCAACCGCCTGGACCGGGACTTTGGCTCCGCGTACCAGCACCTCGAGATCCTCTACGGCGGCCGCAATCCCTACATCGAGGCGATCGAGCGCAATGTCGAGTTTCTGCGACAGGTGCTGCGCAGTGAGAGCTGGCAGCTGCTGCGACGGCGGCCGCCGATCTTCGCCGCCGTCGAGGACCCGATGGGGACCATGCGCGGGCTGATGCTCGGCTACATCAAGAAGGTCTGGGCGAGCTACTGACGGCGCCTTTTCTGGCGCCGACACAGCCACGACGGGTAAGATGATTCCCTCTTGAACGGGGGATCTTGCCCGGGCGGCTTGCCGCTCGGGCAGGCACATAATAGTGACCGCCGCGAGCTTCAAAGTCCGCTACGCAGCTGCCGCTTTCCTGGTGGCGCTGGTGGCCGCGGGCGCGGTCGCCGCGCTCCTTGCCTGGCGCCACACGGCCGACACCGCGACCTTGAGCACGCTCGCCGAGCAGGCGACGCGCGATCGCCTCACACCGGAGCTCAACGCCCGCGCCCACAGCGTTGCCGCGCATGCCGCCGATTCGATTGCCGGCGCGGTGCGCGCCGCGGATACGGCGGGCATCGAGCGCCGGCTGGCACCCTTCATGGGCGATCCCACGGTCGCCGCGATCTCCGTGCTGGCCCCGAACGGGGCGACGCTGTACTCGTGGGAGCGTGGCGCGCCGGCATTCGCCGGCACGCAGGTCGCGAACGCCGAGGTACCGGTACGACTCGTAACCGAGACCTACGGCGCCGCGGCTCCGGCGACGCTCGCGACGCTGCGGCTATCGCTCATGCAGTCGGCCCCGGCGCCGGCCGAGCCGCTTGCCGCGCGGCTCGCCGCCGACAGCGAGCCGCGCGCGCACCTCACCTGGTGGCTGGTGCTGTTGTGCGGTGCGGGCGGCGCCCTCCTCGCCGCCGCCTTCGCCTGGCGCGAGGTGCTCGAGCTCGAGCGGCCGGTCGATTCCCTCATCAGGAGCGCCGAGCGCATCGGCCACGGCGACTACACGCGCCCGGTGGAGGTGAGCCTCAAGGACGCGCTCGCCGGGCTCGAGCAGGCGTTCGAGCGCATGCGCGGGCGGCTGCGCACCTCGACGGTCAACAAGAGCTACCTGCTGAGCGTGCTCAACAGCATGACGGACGCGGTATTCGTCACCTCGCCCGACGGTGTCGTGCGCCTCGCCAACTCCGCGGCCTGCAAGCTCCTCGGCTTCAGCGAGGCGGAGCTCCTCGGCCGCGGCATCATCGCCATCCTCGAGGAGCGGGAGCGCGTCGACTTCGACCTGCTGCAGGCGGCGCAGGAGACCCGCGAGACGGTGGTGCGCACGCGCGCCGGCCAGACTATCCCGGTGTCGCTCACCGGCTCGGTGATCGCCAGCGACGACCCGCAGTTCCAGGGCAACATCTTCGTCGCACGCAACATCACCGACCGCAAGCGCGCCGAGCGCCGCATCCGCTACCTGGCGCGCTACGACACGCTGACCAAGATCCCGAACCGCATGCAGTTCTACCACGTGCTGCAGCAGACCATCGCGCGCTCGCTGCGTAGCGGGCAGATCGTCGCGGTGCTGTACCTCGACATGGACCGCTTCAAGGAGGTGAACGACACCTTCGGCCACGGCGCCGGCGATCGCGTGCTGGAGGTGCTGGCGGAGCGGCTCGGGCGCTCGGTGCCGAAGGAGACCGTGGTCGGGCGGCTCGCCGGGGATGAGTTCGCGCTGTTCGTCGACGGGCTGCCGGCCGATGCCGACAATCGCGGTCCGATCGCAACGCTGGCACGCGCCATCCTCACCGAGGTGAGCCGGCCGTTCCAGTTGAACCAGCAGGAAGTATTCCTCACCGCGAGCCTCGGCATCGCCTTCTGTCCGCGCGACGCCGAGAACGTCATCGACCTGATCCGCAATGCCGATGCCGCCATGTACTACTCGAAGCAGAACGGCGGCAACACCTTCGCGTTCTATTCGCCGGAGATGAACGCCGCGGCCGTCGAGCGGCTGATGCTCAGGAGCAAGCTGCGCCGCGCGCTGGAGCGCGATGAGCTCGAGATCCGCTACCAGCCGAAGGTCGACCTGCGCAACGGGCGTCTGATCGGCGCGGAGGCGTTGCTGCGCTGGCGGCTGCCGGGGCACGGCGACATCCCGCCGTCGCAGTTCATTCCGCTCGCCGAGGAGACCAACCTGATCCTCGAGATCGGCGAGTGGGTACTGAATCGCGTCTGCATGGACTACCGCCACATGCAGAGCGAGGGAGGCGAGCCGGGTCGCATCTCGCTCAATCTGTCCCTCAAGCAGCTGCGCCAGGCGAGCTTCATCCTGCGCTGCCGCTCGGTGTTCCGCCGTCACGGCGTGTCGCCGACCGCCTTCGAGCTCGAGATCACCGAGACCACGCTGATGGCGGACGCGCAGCGCACCGTGCGCCTGCTCGATGAGCTGTACGCGATGGGCCTGCACCTGTCGATCGACGACTTCGGCACCGGCTACTCCTCGCTGTCGGCACTGCAGCAGTTCCCGATCGGCACGCTCAAGATCGACCAGTCGTTCGTGCGCGACGCCGCCGAGGACGCCGGCGATGCGACCATCGTGCGCACCATCATCGAGATGGGACGGAGCCTCGGCATGGAAGTGATCGCCGAGGGCGTCGAGTCACGCGCGCAGCTCGAGTTCCTGCGCCGCAACCACTGTCTCTACGCCCAGGGACGCCTGTTCGGCGAGCCGTGCACGGCCGCG
Organism: Steroidobacteraceae bacterium; assembly: GCA_035568235.1. Classification (GTDB taxonomy): domain Bacteria; phylum Pseudomonadota; class Gammaproteobacteria; order Steroidobacterales; family Steroidobacteraceae; genus 13-2-20CM-66-19. The sequence goes on from DATMOK010000015.1 coordinate 164,733, forward strand.
GAGCTGCTCACGCTCCTCACCCGGCAGGCAGGCGGCACGCTGCCGTTCGCGCACCTTCTCGGGCGAGCCGCCGAAGGCAGCGCCGCACCCCGCCTGGCCTGAGGCGATCGGTCAGCGGGCGCTCGAGCCGCGCGCCTGGGCGGCGCGCGTGGCGGCGGCGGTCTGCGCGGCGAGTGACTCGAGCGCTGAGTCGCTGGCGCTCTCGAAGGCCGCCACCACCTGGCTCATGCGATCGCCGGCTGCCGCGGCACTGCCCTGCGCAACGAAGCTCGCGATGAGCCCGGCACGCCCGCCGAGCGTGCAGTCGAGCACCACCTCGACAGTGGGTGCGCCGCCACCGGCCGTGTAGTCGGCCTCGAAGCGCCGCACCGAGATCTGCAAGAGGTAGTCCGCCGAGAAGGGGCTCCCGGAGTCCTCCACCGACTGCCACTCGCCTGCCGAGCGCAGCGAATCGACGGCCAGCGCCTCGACCACGTCCGGCACCGGACCCGACCAGCGGCTGCCGAGATAGAAGTTCATGCGGTGATCGGCCTGCACCAGGATGATGTGCGGCCCCTCGAGTCCCGGGGCGGCGAGCGGGTGCGAGACCTGCAGCGAGCCGAGCGCGGGGGCGGGCGCGGGGCTCGCGGTTGCGGTCTGCGGCCCGGCAGCGGCTGCGGCACCTGCGGCAGCGCGCAGCACGTAGGTCTGCTCGGGTTTGGCGTCGCTGCGAAACAGGCTGGTACAGCCGGCGAGCAGCGCGAGACACGCGAGCGGCGCCGACTTGAGCACTTCTCTCACCGCGGGATCTCCACGCCGCGCTGCGGCGGCTGATACAGAAGCTGAGTCGGATTCTCGCGCAGGCTGTTGGAGAGCTCGCGGATGTCGTGCGCAGCGGCGCGCCCCTCGCGCACGAAGCGCTCGATCTCCGGCAGCCCGTCGCGCGCGAAGGCGCGGATGTCCTGGCGGTTCTCGCTGATCGTCTGATCGAGCTGGCTGCTGGCGCTCGCCAGGCTGTCGGCGATGCCGTGCAGCCGCTCGGCGGCGGCACGTACCTGGGGATCCACGGCCTGCAGCGTGCCGGTGGCGGTGTGCGCGGCGGCCTGCAACTCGGCGCTCGCGCCGCGCAGCTCGGCGATCAGGGAGTTGAGCTCGTGGAGCGTACGCGGCAGGTCGGCGCTCGCCCGGTTCAGATTGCCGAGCGATTCGGTGACCGTCGCCAGGTTGTCATCGCTCAGCAGCCGGCTGGCGCGGTTCACGAGGTTGCCGGCCGCCGCCACCAGCTCCGGGAGCCCCGCGAGGAGCACGTCGAACTGCGACGGTGCCGAGCGGATCACCGGGTACCTCATCTGCGCCACCAGCGGTGTGGCGCGCTTGCCGGTGCGATCCTCGCTCAGATCGATGTACAAGAGGCCCGTGATCCCCTGCAGCTGCAGCTCGGCGACGGTGTGCTCGGAGACCGGCGTGGTGGCATCGACGTCGACGATCACCTGGGCGCGGCTCGAGTCGCGCGGGTCGATGCGCAGGTCGTTGACGCGTCCGACCGGCACGCCCAGATAGCGCACCGCGGCGCCCTTCTCCAGGCCGCTGACGCTGCCGGTGAAGTAGATCTCGTAGCGTATGTAATCGCGATGCTCGCGGGTATCGGAGTACCAGTAGACGAACAGCGCACCGAGCAGTGTCACCAGCAGCACGAATGCGCCGACGGCGGCATAGTTGGCCTCACGCTCCATGCGCGGCTCCGAGGCGGGCGCGGGCGCGCGCGCCGTGAAAGTAGGCCTGGATCCAGGGATTCGGGTGCTCGACGATGCGCTCGAGCGTGTCGGATTCCATGCGCTTGTCCACGATCACCCCGACACGATTACAGGTACGGAAGATGCTGTCCAGATCGTGGGTGATCATGATGATGGTCAGCTTCAGGTGCTGCTGCAGGAACAACACCAGCTCGTCAAAGGCGGCGGCGCTCAGCGGGTCGAGCCCCGAAGTGGGCTCATCGAGGAACAGCAGGGTCGGATCGAGTGCCAGGGCGCGCGCCACCGCGGCGCGCTTCACCATGCCGCCGGAGAGCTGCGCCGGGTATTTTGCCGCAGCGTCGTCCGCCAGCCCCACCAGGCGGATCTTGAGGAACGCCAGACCCTCCAGATCGGCCGGGGCGAGCTTCAGGTGCTCGATCATCGGCAGCTGCACGTTCTGCAGCACGGTGAGGCCCGAATACAGCGCCCCCTGCTGGAAGGCGACGCCGTAGTGCGTCTTGATCGGGCGCAACGCCGCCTCGGAGAGGCGCGTGATGTCGTTGCCGTCGATGCGTACCGTGCCGGCGGCCGGACGCTGCAGGCCGAGGATGGTTCGCAGCAGCACGGACTTTCCCGAGCCCGAGCCGCCGACGATGCCGAACACCTCATCGGCCTCGACAGTCATGTCTAGCCCATCATGCACCAGTTGCGAGCCGAAGCGGTTGACCAGCCCGCGCACCTCCACGACCGGCGGCATCAGATGTCCAGCCGCATGAACAGCACCGCGAACAGCGCATCGAACAGGATCACCAGGAAGATCGCCTGCACGACCGCGACCGTGACCATATGACCGAGCACGCGGGCCGAGCCGCGCACCTGCATGCCGCGGTAACAGCCGGCGAAGGCAATGACGAGTGCGAATACCGGCGCCTTGATGAGCCCCACCCAGAACGTGGTGGGCGAGATCGCGTAGATGACGCGGTTGACGTACTGGGTGAGCGACATGTCGAGCAGGTAGCGACACAGGAGCGCTCCACCCGTGAGCCCGATGATATCGGCGATGATCGTGAGCAGTGGCAGTGCGATCATCAGGCCGAGCACGCGCGGCACGATCAGCAGCTCGTAGGGGTCGGCGGCGCTGGCGGTCAGGGCGTCGACCTCCTCGTTGAGCTGCATCGAGCCGAGCTCGGCGGCGTAGGCACTGCCGGAGCGCCCGGCGACGATCACCGAGGTGAGCAGCACGCCGAGCTCGCGCAGCACCCCGATCGTGACCAGATCGACAACATAGATGTCGGCGCCGAGACCGCGCAGCTGCTGCGCGCTCAGGTACGCGAGGATTACGCTGATCAGGAAGGCGATCAGCGCCGTGATCGGCATGGCCGTGATGCCCGTGTCGTACACGTGGCGGGCGATCGAGATGGGGCGCAGGCGGTGCGGACTGGTCAGGGTCGAGCCGAGCGTCATGAAGGTGCGCCCGACGAAGGCCATGCCCGCCACCGCACCGTGCCAGCTGCGCACCGCATAGCGGCCGATCGCCACCAGCGCCCGCTCGCCCGGCTCCCCCTGCGGGGCCGCCGCCGCCGCCGCCGGGGAGTCCGCGGCGTCCTCGCGCAGCGTCTCCTCGACCAGGCGCAGCTGATCGGGAGGCGCGCCGCGAAAAGCCACTTCGGCGCCGGCGCGCTGTGCCCGCCGCATGAAGGCACGCAGTACCCAGGCGCCCGAGAGATCGAGACGCGTAATCCGGTCGGTGTCGATCTGAACCCGCGGGCCGGCCGAGACATCGACCGCACCGAGCGCGGCCTCGAGCGATGCCACCTCGCGCGCGCTCCATTCCCCCGCCAGGGCGAGATCGAGCCCCGCGGCAGTGCGGCGGACCTCAACGGCCTGTGCTTGTGTCTCGCTCACCGAGCGCCTCCCGTCCCGGGGGCGATGATAAGCGATCCACGCAGGTCGTCAGGCCCGTGAGCGCCTTGAGGCAGCGCGCCCGCAACGCGGCCTTTGTCATCGGCCGCGGCATGGGTAGATTGTCAGACATCGGACCTGAGAGGATCGCGCCTTGAGCAGCTCGCCCATTGCACCCGCCTCGCAGACGGGGAGCCTCGACCCCGTAGACCTCGAAGGTTTCCGGCGCGAGGCACACCGCATGCTCGACGATGCCATCGACTACGTGGCCACGATTCGCGAGCGCGCGGTCTGGCAGCCGCTTGGGCCGCAGGTGCGCAGCCGATTCCGCGCGGCGCAGCCGGCAGAGCCCACTCCCCTGTCAGCCGTGTATCAGGACTTTCTCGACACCATCCGGCCCTACACCGTGGGCAACGTGCATCCGGCCTTCATGGGCTGGGTGCACGGCGGGGGTACGCTCGAGGGAATGCTCGCCGAGATGCTGGCGGGTGCGCTCAATGCCAACTGCGGTGGCCGCGATCACGCGCCGATCGAGGTCGAGCGCCAGATTGTCGCCTGGGCGCGCGATTGGTTCGGCTGGCCGGACACCGCCGCCGGGCTGTTCGTGACCGGGTCATCGATGGCCAACCTGATCGCCGTGCTCACGGCACGCCGCTGGGCGCTCGGCGATGCGGTGCGGTCGCACGGTCTCGGTACGCAAGGCGCGCGACTCACCGCCTACGCCTCCTCGGCGGCACACGCCTGTATCCCGCGGGCGCTCGACTACGTCGGCTTGGGACACGAGGCACTGCGCCGCGTCGCCGTCGATCGGGAGCATCGTATCGACCTCGCGCGGTTGCGGGAGGTGATCGCCGCCGACCGGGCCGCCGGCCAGCAGCCGTTTCTGCTGGTCGGCACGGCCGGGAGCGTCGATGTCGGTGCGTTCGATGATCTGCGCGCCCTGGCAGCGTTCGCCGCCGAGCAACACCTGTGGTTCCACGTCGATGGCGCGTTCGGCGCGCTCGGCATCCTGTGCCCCGATATCGCCCCGCTGCTCGCCGGACTCGAGAGCGCGGATTCGCTGGCACTCGACTTCCACAAGTGGGGACAGGTGCAGTACGACGCGGGGTTCGTCCTGGTTCGCGACGGCGCGCTGCAGCGCGCGGCGTTCGCTGCGCCCGCGCAGTACCTGCAGCGTGCCTCACACGGGCTGGCTGCGGGGGAGCACTGGCCCAACGACTATGGTCCTGATCTGTCGCGCGGCTTCCGGGCGCTCAAGACCTGGGTCACGCTGCGCGTGCACGGCACCCGACGGCTCGGCGAGATGATGGGTGAGACCTGCCGCATCGCCCGGCATCTGGCGGCGCGGGTCGCGGCCGAACCCGAGCTCGAATTGCTCGCGCCGGTGCCGCTCAACATCGTCTGCTTCCGCTTCCGTCACGGCGATGCCGATCGGCTCAACGCCAGGATCGTGGCGGACCTGCAGGACAGCGGCATCGCCGCGCCCTCGACCACGCGCATCGACGGCAAGCTGGCGATCCGCGCCGCCATCTTCAATCACCGCACGCAGCAGCATGACGTGGAGCAGCTCGTCGAGGCGGTGCTGCGTCTCGGGCGCGGGGCGTGAAGCCGCAGCAGGCGGACTTCCCGGCGCGCCGCGCCTGTGGCGCGGCGCGCCGATCGAACTAGCCCTCTTCGCGGAAACGGCGGATGCGGGCGGCGGCGTACGCCATCAGGACGGCGGCCAGCACGCCCATCCACAGGTCGAGGTCGGTGAACGCACGGCCGAAGTTGAGGTTGTCGAGCACGATGCCGATGGGACGCAGTTGCTGCGGATGCCCGAAGTTGAAGGCAACGAACATCTGCTCGTGGCCGACCGCCAGGGTCTTCCAGATGCCGCTGATGCGGTAGCGCTCGAAGTTGCTGATGTAGGTGGTGTGCAGGCCGACGTACTCGACGATCGGCGCCACGATCGGCACGAGTATCGCCCACAGGATCGGGGCACGACGAATCCAGGCGGAGAACAGTAGCAGCGCGCCACCGATCGGCGCGTACCACAGCACGCCGAGGATTACGGTGAGCAGCAGCACCAGCTCGGTTCGCAGCCATTCCACGGTGTCCCAGCTGACCGCCGCCGGAACACGCAGCTCCACGATCGCCGAGAATATCAGGCTGCCGAGACTCGCCAGCACGAACACTCCGAGCGGCACGACCACGGCTGCCACCAGGAACTTGGAGGCCACCGTGAGCTCGTCCGACACCGGCAGGGACTTCCAGAAGAGGATGCTGCGGTCCTTGCGCTCGGCATACAGGCTGTCGAGGAGGTAGAAGGCGACGCAGATTACCGCCACGATGAACAGCGGCTGGGCGAACGCCCATTGCACGATGGTGAGGATCGCCACCCGCTGCGGCCGCTGGAGCACCGTCTCGAGGTAGTCCATCTCGATGTGGCCAATGAGCAGGCACACGACCAGGAGTGCCTCGACGACCAGCGGGGCGATCCACAAAGACCGATGCTCCCAGAGCTCGCGGCGCACGAGCCACACGAGGGCCTCCAGGGTGCCGGCGCGGCCCGATGGCGCGCGCACCGGCGCGAGCTCTGCGGCGTTGGCGTTCATATGAGTAAGGCCCCGTGGCTGGAGAACATGAGGTAGGTGCACGCGGCGAGCAGTCCCGCGGTGAGCAGCGGCGCGACCCAGGGAGCGAGATGCTCCCAGGGGCTGCGGCGCGCCCGGGTGCCACGCGGCCCGGGACGGCGGCTGGCGATCAGCGGGGAATCGGTGACGGCAGCGCTCATGAGGTGCTCGCTCCCTGCATCTTGGCGACGAACAGATCGGTGACCGAAGGGGTGCGCAGCTCCCCGAGCGCGCCGAGCTCGGCCGCGGAGCGGCCTTCAAAGAACAGCGCCACCCGGCCAAATATCTCGCGCTCGTAGAACGGGTGCAGTTCGCGGGCGCGCGCTGCCTGCTCGGCGCTCACGGTGAGCTGCAGGTAGCGCGCGCCGAGCTCCTCCACCGGGCAATCGAGCGTCAGCTGGCCGTGGCGGATGAATATGACATCGGTGAAGAGCTGCTCCACCTCTTCCACCTGGTGGGTGGTGAGGAGGATGGTGCGCTCCTTGTCGAAATAGTCGTTGAGCAGCGTGTCGTAGAACTGCCGGCGGTACAGCAGGTCGAGCCCGAGCGTCGGCTCATCGAGCACCAGCAGCCGCGCATCGATGGCCAGAATCAACGCCAGGTGCAGCTGCGTCACCATGCCCTTGGAGAGCTGGCCGACGCGGCTCGAGCGCTTGATGTCGGTCTTGGCGAGAAATGCCTCGGCGACGCTGCGGTCGAAGCGCGGATGCACGTGCTGCACGTAGTCGAGAGCCTGCGCGACGCGCAGCCAGCGCGGCAGCACGGCGACATCCGCCAGGAAGCACACGTCGCGCATCAGTACATCGCGCTGCGAGCGTGGATCGAGGCCGAGCACGCGCAGCTCGCCGGAGAAGGAGGTGAGTCCGAGAATCGCCTTGAGTGCGGAGGTCTTGCCGGCACCGTTCGGGCCGATCAGGCCGACGATGCGCCCCGGCTGGACGGTGAAGCTGACGCCATCGAGCGCGCGCGTCGCGCCGTAGGATTTGGTGAGGCCACGCGCCTCAATTACCGCTGTCATCGCTCTCCCCTTTGGCGGGTGTAGCCGGGAAAGGTGCGGCAGGTGCCGCCTTGCCGGCCCGCAGCAGCTCCTCGCTCGAGAGGCCGAGCCGCTGAATGGTCGCGTAGACCTTCGGCCACTCGTCCTCGAGGAAGCGCTGCCGTTCGTCTTTCATCAGCGCCTTGCGGGCGCCAGGGCTCACGAACATGCCGAGGCCCCGGCGCTTCTCGACCAGCTGCTCGTCGACCAGCTGCTGGTAGCTCTTGAGCACCGTCAGCGGGTTCAGACGAAAGTCCGCGGCGACATTGCGCACCGACGGCAGCGGATCGCCTTCCTTGAGCACGCCCTCGAGAATCATGGCCACCACCCGGTCCCGGAGCTGCCGGTAGATCGGCTGGCTGTTGTCCCATTGCGGATCCATGATTGGAGCGGCCGTGCCTGAGGTCTTAGATCAGCGGGTCAATCTACCAAAACAGCCGGGGCGGGCTGGCCAATCCAGGACGGCGCGGCGGCGTGCGCGGTCTGCGTCATCAGGGTCCCGGTGCCCGGAACGACTGCAGTCGACTCGACGAAGGCCATGCTGCACACGGTGCAGATGACGAGGGCTGCGGCAGCGCAGGTCAGGTTGCGATAGGCGGTTGCGAAAACGTTCATGGTGGTCTCCATTGCAGTTCAGGTTTCAGGTCTTGCCTCGTCCGGCTTCCTGTACCGGGTACAAGCTGCCTTCCTTTGTGTTGTACTCTACTAGAACACTACTCATGTGTCAAGCCATCTCACCAAGAGCCTTGAGGCCCTGAAACAGGGGTCAAGCGGGGAGCGCTCACAGGCTAGAATTTCGGGTTGTCTACCCCCCTGGCCGCAAAGAAACCCCTCATGAAACCCGCTGTAACTGTCGCGATCACCGGCGCCGCCGGGCAGATCGGCTATGCGCTCGCCTTCCGCGTCGCCTCCGGTGCGCTGCTGGGACCCGATACGCGGGTGCGACTGCGGCTGCTCGAGATCAGCGCGGCGCTGCCGGCGCTGCAGGGCGTGCTGATGGAGCTCGACGACTGCGCCTTCCCGACGCTCGAGAACGCGAGCGCGAGCGATGATGCGAACGTTGCGTTTCGCGATTGTCAGATCGCGCTGCTGGTCGGCGCGCGGCCGCGCGGACCCGGCATGGAGCGCAAGGATCTGCTGCTCGCCAACGCGCAGATCTTCTCCGCGCAGGGCAAGGCGCTGAATGCGGTCGCCGACCGCAACGTGCGCGTGCTGGTGGTCGGCAATCCCGCCAACACCAACGCGCTGATCGCCCAGGCCAACGCTCGCGACCTCAACCCGCGCAACTTCACCGCCATGACGCGGCTCGATCACAACCGCGCGCTGTCGCAGCTCGCACAGAAGACGGCTACCCACATCTGGGACATCCGCCGCATGACGATCTGGGGCAACCACTCCGCCACGCAGTACCCCGACGTGTCGCACGCCACGGTGCGCGGACAGCCGGCGAGCTCGCTGGTCGATCGCGCCTGGATCGAGGGCACCTTCATTCCGACGGTGCAGCAGCGCGGCGCCGCCGTCATCAAGGCGCGCGGCGCCTCATCGGCCGCTTCGGCGGCCTCCGCTGCGATCGACCACGTGCATACCTGGGTGCACGGCACCGCCAAGGACGACTGGGTGAGCATGGCGGTGCCCGCCGACGGCAGCTACGGCATCGCAGCCGGCGTTATCTACTCCTATCCGGTCACCATCCAGAGCGGTGAGTACCGCATCGTGCCGGGACTCGCGATCGATGAGTTCAGCCGCAAGCGCATGGATGCAACCTACGCCGAGCTGCGCGAGGAGCGCGACGGCGTGCAGAATCTCCTGGGATGAGCCTGCCGGCGGCAACCGGCCTGTCGCCCGGCCCATAGAAGGACCAACCATGCTCGGCGCGATCGTTGCACTCGTCCTGGTAGTGGCCGCCGCGTTCGCCGTCACGCAAGTCGGGGGCGTCATCACGCTCATCTTTATCGCGGCGGTGCTGTTCCTCGCCTACCGGCGGCTGTCGCTGCTCGCCTTCACGGTCACCTTCACCGTGCTGCTGGCGCTGTACACGGCGGCCGGCGCGCCGGCCGGCATCTGGAAGGGCCTGCTGTGGGTGCTGCTCGCGGCGCTCTGGCTCCTTAACGTGCGCCCGCTGCGCAAAGCGCTCATCACCCGCCCGTTCCTCGGCGCTTATCTGAAGCTGCTGCCGAAGATGTCGCAGACCGAGCGCGAGGCGCTCGAGGCGGGCACGGTATGGTGGGACGGGGAGCTGTTCACCGGCGCGCCGCAGTGGTCCAAGCTGCTCGCCGCGCGGCCGCCGAGCCTGTCACCCGAGGAGCAGGCATTCCTCGACGGTCCGTGCGAGGAGCTGTGCCGCATGCTCGATGAGTGGCACATCACGCACGAGCTTGCTGACCTCCCGCCCGAGGCCTGGGAGATGCTCAAGACCCGCGGCTTCTTCGCGATGATCATCCCGAAGAAGTATGGCGGACTGGAATTCTCCGCCTACGCGCACTCCTGCGTGCTCGCCAAGATCTCGAGCCGCAGTCCCACCGCGGCGTCCAATGCCGCGGTCCCCAATTCGCTCGGGCCCGCCGAGCTCCTCAATCACTACGGCACCGAGGAGCAGAAGAATCATTATCTGCCGCGCCTCGCCCGGGGTGATGAGGTGCCGTGCTTCGCGCTCACCGGCCCGCGCGCCGGCTCGGACGCCGCCTCCATACCCGACACCGGCGTTGTGTGCCGCGGCACCTGGCAGGGCGAGGAGATCGTCGGCATCAAGCTCAACTTCTCCAAGCGCTACATCACGCTCGCGCCGATCGCAACCGTAATCGGACTCGCCTTCCGGCTGTTCGACCCGGAGCGGCTGTTGGGCGACAAGACCGACATCGGCATCACGGTCGCGCTCATCCCGCGCAACACCCCGGGCATCACCATCGGGCGGCGGCACTTTCCGCTCAACGTGCCGTTCCAGAACGGCCCGATCCAGGGGCGCGACGTGTTCGTGCCGGTCGACTTCATCATCGGCGGCGCGCCCATGGCGGGCAGCGGCTGGCGCATGCTGGTCGAGCAGCTGTCGGTCGGCCGCTGCATCTCGCTGCCTTCCAACACCACCGGGGCCTCTAAGGCCGGCGTGTGGGCGACCGGTGCCTACGCGCGCATCCGCATCCAGTTCAACACGCCGGTCGGCAAGTTCGAGGGTGTCGAGACGGTGATCGCGCGCATGGCCGGCCTCACCTATACGATGGACGCGGCGCGCTCGGTCACCGCGGGTGCGATCGACGGCGGCGAGAAGCCGTCCGTTCCCTCCGCGATGCTCAAGTACCACGTCACCGAGATGGGCCGTCAGGTCGCCAACGACGCCATGGACGTGCACGGCGGCAAGGGCATCATGCTCGGGCCGCGCAACTATCTCGCGCGCGGCTACGAGGTCACGCCGGTGGCAATCACCGTCGAGGGGGCCAATCTCCTTACCCGCAACCTCATCATCTTCGGCCAGGGCGCGATCCGCTGCCATCCGTTCGTGCTGCGCGAGATGACCGCGGCGCGCAATCCCGACCGTGCCCAGGGTGTCGATGAGTTCGATCGCGCGCTCTTCGGGCACATTGGCTTCACCCTCTCCAACGCGGTGCGCTCCTTCATCATGGCGCTCACCCATGCGCGCTTCACCCGCGCACCGGTTAGCGGCGGGACGGCGCGCTACTACCAGCACATCGTGCGCTTCTCGGCCTCGTTCGCCTTCGCCGTCGATGTCGCGATGCTGACTCTCGGCGGCTACCTCAAGAAGAAGGAAGGCCTCTCGGCGCGGCTCGGGGATGTGCTGTCGGCCATGTATCTCGCGTCCATGGTGCTCAAGCACCACGAGAATCTGGGCGCGCCGCAAGAGGATCTGCCGGTCGTCGAGTGGGCGTGCCGCAACCTCCTCTACCACGCGCAGGAGCAGCTGCATGGCTTCCTGCGCAATTTCCCCAATCGCGCACTCGCCGCCGTCATGCGCGGGCTGATCTTCCCGCGCGGCCTCATCTACTCCGCGCCCGGCGACCGGCTCGCGCACCGCGTGGCCTCGCTGTTCACCGCCTCGACGCCGGTGCGCAACCGGCTGTGTGCGGGCATCTACCGCACCCTCGAGCCGCATAACCCTCTAGGTCTCCTCGAGGAGGCCATGGTGCTCGCCGAGCAGCTTGAGCCGCTGCTGAAGCGCATCCGTGTCGAGGGCGTCAAGACGGGCAGGGTGAGTGCGCTCGATCTTCCCGGCCAGATCGCCCAGGCGCTTAGCGCCGGCATCGTCTCCGAGACCGAGGCGGCGGCGCTCAAGGACTACGACCGCAAGACGATGGACCTGATCAACGTCGATGACTTCGCGTCCGAGGAGCTCGGCACGCAGGCGCAGCCGGTGCCCGCGCAGTCGCGGCCGCACGTGGCATGAGTACCCCCGAGGACGCCGCGGTGATTGAGGCCGCGGTCGGGGCTCTGACGCCGGCTCCGTCGGCGATCGCAGCTGCCGCACCTGCCGCGGCCGCCCCGCTCTGCGAGAACTGCCGGGCGGTCGTTGCGGGCAGGTACTGCGGTAGCTGCGGTCAGCGGGTCGAGCCGCCGGTTCACACCCTATGGCATTTCCTCACCGTGGCCCTCGAGGACGTAACGCACGCCGACTCACGGCTGTGGCGCACCCTCGGAGCACTGCTCTTCAAGCCCGGGTTTCTGACCCGCGAGTTCCTCGACGGCCGGCGCGCGCGCTACCTGCCGCCGGTGCGGCTGTATCTGGTCATCTCAGTGGTGTTTTTCGTCTGGCTCGCCACGCTGGCGAAGGCGCCACCCGATGATGCGCATATGACTCCGGAGCAGCGCGCGGCCATCGCTCAGGCGCGTCAGGCTGCCGAGCAAGCGCGGCGGGCCACCGGTGCATCGGCCGTACTGGTGATCCCGGCCGACGGCAAAGCCAGCGCGCCCAGCCCCGCAGCGGCAGCACCAAAGGAGTCCTTCAGCGGCAGCTCCCTCGCGGGTGACACCGAGCACTGCAAGAAGATGCCTTACAAGGGTCCCGGGAGGGATGGGCTGGTGCGCGGTTGCATGCAGGCCGCCCAGGACCACGGACGCTCGCTCATCGAGTCGTTCATGCACAACCTGCCGCGCGCGATGTTCGTGTTCCTGCCGCTTCTCGCGGCGGTCATGATGCTGCTCTACTGGCACCCGCGGCGCTACTACGTGGAGCATCTGCTGTTCTACGTCCACAACCATGCGTTCTTCTTCCTCGTGATCCTGATCGCGGGACTGCTCGGCACGCTGCTGCCGTCCATCGCAACAGTCATCGGCTGGCTGACGACGCTCTACATCGCCTGGTACGTGTACCGGGCCATGCGAGTCATGTACGGCCAGGGGAGACTGCGAACCTGCGGCAAACTCGCCGTGCTCGCTATCGTCTACCTGCTGGCAGCCGCAGTGACGCTCGGGATCACCGGCTTCTACGCCCTGATGTCCTCTGGATCGACCTAACCGCGGAGACTCACCCATGCGTATGCTCGCCGTCGTTCTCGCACTCCTTGCGCTCCCGGTCGCCCTCGCGCAGGAGCGCACCCCCTCGCCGCCCGGCGCCGAGGTCTACATCATCAGCCCGAAGAACGGCGCCACGGTGAAGGATCCGGTGCTGGTGCAGTTTGGTCTCAAGGACAAGATGGGCGTCGCGCCGGCCGGCGTGAAGTTCGACAACACCGGGCACCATCACCTGCTGATCGACACCGACGCCCCGACCAACATGAGCGCGCCGCTTCCGGCGACCGACCACATCAAGCACTTCGGCAAGGGCCAGACCGAGACCACGCTCACCCTGCCTCCCGGCAAGCACACCCTGCAGCTGCTGCTCGCCGATCAGAATCACATCCCGCACGATCCGCCGGTGATCTCGAAGAAGATCACGATCACCGTGGCCGAATGAGCGCCTCGCGACGCGGCGGTTGAGGGGGCGATGAGTCGCGCGGTCCTGCACGTCGACATGGATGCGTTCTACGCATCCGTCGAGCAGCACGATGAGCCGCAGCTTGCCGGCAAGCCGCTGATCGTCGGCTGGGCCGGAGGGCGTGGGGTGGTGGCCGCCGCCAGCTATGAGGTGCGCCGCTTCGGCGTGCGCTCGGCCATGCCGATGCGCACGGCGCTGAAGCTCTGCCCGCACGCCGTGTGCGTACGGCCGCGCATGGCGCGCTACCAGGAAGTCTCGCGCACGGTGTTTGGCGTGTTTCATGAATTCACGCCGCTCGTCGAGGGCCTGTCACTCGATGAAGCCTACCTCGACGTCACCGCCAGCCAGCAGCTCATGGGCGGCGCGGTCGAGATCGCGCGCCGTATCAAGGCACGGATCCGCGAGCTCACCGGGCTCACGGCCTCGGTGGGCGTGGCGCCCAACAAGCTGGTCGCCAAGATCGCCTCCGATCTCGACAAGCCCGACGGGCTGTCCGTCGTAGCGCTCGAGCGGGTGCGCGCGGTGCTCGACCCGCTCTCGGTACGGCGCCTTCCGGGTCTCGGCCGCAAGACCGGGGCGCGGGTCGAGGAGGCCGGTATCCACACACTCGCGCAGCTGCGCAGCGCCCCGGATGCCGTGCTCTGGCCGCTGTTTGGCCGCTATACCGCCTGGGTGCGTGAACGCGCCGCCGGCATGGACGAGCGGCCGGTGCAGCCGGATCTCGAGGAGAAATCCCTGAGTGCCGAGGACACTTTCGAGCAGGACATTGGCGAGCCGCGCACGCTGCAGGCGCAGCTCGCGCGGCTCGCGGATCTGGCCTGCGAGCGGCTGCGCGGACGGCAGCTGGTGACCGCCTGCGTGGGGGTCAAGATCCGCCGCCACGACTTCGTGACCTTCACCCGCCAGCGCGCCATTGCGCCCGCCACCTGCGCCGGACGGGTAGTCTGCGGGGTGGCCGCCGAGCTGCTCTCGCGCTGGCTCGAATCGAACCCGGGCGCGAAACTTCGGCTGCTGGGCGTGGTCCTCACGGAACTGAAGCCGGCGGCGCAGCTCGGGCTGTTCGAGGAGCTGCGCCGCACGGGGCGCCTGGACGCGGCGCTCGATGAGGCCCGCGCGCGCTTCGGCGAGCGGGCGCTGCGGCGCGGAAACACGATCGAGTAGCATCCGGCAAGCCATGTACCTCAAGTTCTTCGGCCTGAACGAGAAACCGTTCGCGATCACTCCGGATCCGCGCTACCTCTACCTGAGCGAGCGTCACGCGGAAGCGCTCGCGCACCTCATGTACGGCATCAACGAGGCCGGCGGCTTCGTACAGCTCACCGGCGAGGTGGGCACCGGCAAGACCACCATCGTGCGCTCGCTCCTCGCGCAGGCGCCGAAGAACGCCGAGATCGCCCTCATCCTCAACCCGAAGATGACGGCGCCGGAGTTCCTGCTCACCATCTGCCAGGAGCTCGGCATCGAGGTGCCGGCCGCCTCGCAGCAGAGCCTCAAGGATCTGGTCGACATCCTCTCCGCCCACCTGCTGCGCGCGCACGCCGACGGCCGGCGCGTCGTGCTGGTGGTCGATGAGGCGCAGAATCTCTCCCCCGACGTGCTCGAGCAGGTGCGGCTGCTCACCAACCTCGAGACCAACACGCAAAAGCTCCTGCAGATCATCCTCATCGGACAGCCGGAGCTGCGCGAGCTGCTGTCGCGCAACGAGCTCCGGCAGCTGGCGCAACGCATCACCGGGCGCTACCACCTGAGTCCCCTGTCGCGCGAGGAGACCAGCGCCTACGTGCTGCACCGGCTGCGCGTGGCGGGCGCCACCACCGATATCCTGAGCGGGCGCGGTCTAGCCGAGGTGTTTCGCCTGTCGGCGGGCGTGCCGCGGGTGGTCAACGTCGTCTGCGACCGGGCACTGCTCGGCGCCTACTCGCTCGACCGCCATCGCGTCACCGGCACGCTGGTGCGGCACGCCGCCGCCGAGGTGTTCGGGCGGACCATCGCGCCGCGCTGGCTGCCGTGGGCCGCCGCCGCCGGCATCGTCGCCGCCCTCGCGGTCACGATGGGGGCGCTTGCGAGCTATGGACCGTGGAGCGCGAGCGCCCGTGCCACCGAGGCCAACGTCCGGCGGGTGCCCCCCGCGGCGGCGGCCACCCCCGCAGTCGCAGCCGCTGCGCCGGCGCCGACGCTCGCGCAGCTGCTGACGGCGCATCCTGCCGAGACCGATACCGACAGCGCCTTCGGCAAGCTGTTTGGCCTGTGGGGCGCAAAGTACCAGCCGGACGGCACCGATCCCTGCACCCAGGCCGTTCGCCAGCACCTCGAGTGCGTCGCCGAGCGCGGCTCCTACGGGCAGCTGCGCATCTACAATCATCCGGCGATCCTGATGCTGAGCGATGGCGCTGGCGGCAGTCCGCAGGTAGTGCTCACCGGGCTCGACGACGAGCGCGCGCGTGTCGATCTGGGCGGACCGCGGTCGGTGAGCCTCGGCGAACTGTCGCATTTCTGGCTGGGAGACTTCGTGATGCTGTGGCGCCCGGCGAGCTCACCGGTGAAGGCGCTCTCGGCCGGCATGCGCGGCGCCGAGGTGCGCTGGCTGCGGCAGAGCCTCGAGCATCTGGCACACGTCGAAAGCAGCACCCCGGTGAGCGATGTGTTCGACGCCCAGCTCACCGGCCTGGTACGCGACTTCCAGCGCGGTCATCAGCTGTCGGTCGACGGAATCGCCGGCGTGCAGACACAGATCGCGCTCGCCGGCGCCGTCGCAGGTCCCGATGCGCCGCTGCTCTCGGCGGTCCAACCACATGGCGGGTGACCGATGTCGTTCATCCTCGATGCACTGAAGAAGTCCGAAAGCGACCACCAGCGCCAGGGGGGGCCGGCGCTCTTCGAGGTGAAGGTCGCGCCACCGCGCGGCATGCTGCCGCCGTGGGCAATCGCGATCGCGGTGTTGCTCGCCGCCAATCTCGGCGTCGTGCTGTGGCTGTTGCTGCGCCACGGCGCGGCGGCTGCCGATGCGCCTCCGGTCGCCGCAGGCGCGACGCCGCACGCCGTGCCCGGCACCGCCACGACGACCACGCCCTCGGCTGCGGCGCCCGAGGCAACGACCTCACCGTTGCCCATGCCCGCGCCGGCGACTGTCGCCGCGCGCGGCGCGGCCGGCGTCGAGCCGGCCCTCACAGCGACCGAGCGCGCCCCAGCGCCGCCCGCCGCGCTGGAGCCCGCTACGAACCCCGATGACTACGCCCCCGCCGCCGAGCCGCCGGCCCGCGGCACGAGCCACGTGCAGCAGGGGACCGATGACGGAGTGCCTCTCTACCAGCAGATCGCCGCAGCTCCGGACAAGCAGCTGCCGCAGCTGCGTCTCGATCTGCATGCCTACGCCGACAAGGCCGACGATCGCTGGGTTATGGTCAACATGCACAAGCTCAAGGAAGGCGACTCGCTTCCCGAAGGGGTGACCGTCGTGCGCATCACGCCCGATGGGGCAGTGCTCTCCTGGCATGGCCAGCAGTTCCTCCTGACGCGGGAATAACCCTGCTGTTGCAGCGATCCGCGCGCTATCCGCGACCGCCGCCGGGTGGCGGTGGGACCGGCTTCACAACTTGAACCGCGTCACAGAATGAGCTTCACAGAATCCGTAGCCCGCTGGCGACAGCGGCCGGTCTCTCCTTCATCGTGCGCGAATGAGCGCCCGCCGCGACACGCCCCAGGCTCGCATGCTGATCGTCGAGGACGATCTGCGCTACGCGGAATGGCTGCGCCATCATCTCGATGTGCTGTGTCCGCGCGCCAGTGTCAGCGTGCTCAACCGAACCGAGTTCGAGAGCTGGTGCAGCACGTTCTCCGGGCGTGACTGCGACCTGCTGCTGCTGTGCTGCCCCTTCGGCGCGAGCCCCGAAGACCCCAACTCCCCCGGCTTGTCGCTCCTGCGGCGCCTGCGTGACCAGCCCGCGGCCCCGGCAGTGATCGCCCTCGCCGAGGACGGCAACGAGCTCACCGCGGTGCGCGCGCTGCAGCTCGGCGCTCTCGACTACCTGCCGAAAAAGCTGCTGACGCCGGAGCGCCTGAGTACCGCCGTGCGCGTGGCGCTGCGGCGCGTCGAGCGGCGCGTGCAGCGCCGCCTGGCAAGTCTCGCGCACATCGAGCAGGGTCGCGCCGCGCAGGCGGCGAAGGACGCGGCCACGGGTGTCCGCAACGAGCTGCCTGGCGAGGCGGTGCCGCGGCGTGTCGGCGACACTGTCGCGGGAGTCGTGCCGGAAGGCGCCAGCCCCGCCGAGGTCCCGGCCACCGCAGCGCTCGAGGCGCTGCCCGCGCCCGGCGTCATGGCGCTCCTCACCACCCCGCCCGCCGAGAACTTCATTCCCGGTTACACACTGCGCCTCAAGGTGGGCGAGTCGGAGAAGGCGGTTGTCTATCTCGCCTCGAGCGCCGCCCGCGGCCACAACGTGGCGCTCAAGGTCTCCAAGTCGCTGCGCGATGAGGCCGCCGGACGGCAGTTCCTCGAGCGCGAATACACCGCGGTGCTGGCCATCAAGAGCCCGCTGGTCGTCGAGATCTACGACTACGGCGTGCACGCCGGGTTCGAGTACCTGGCGATGGAATATCTGCCGCGCGGCGACCTGAAGGCGCGCATCCAGCGCGGCGTCGGCGAGCGCGAGGCGCTCGGCTACCTCAAGCACATCGCCGAGGCGCTGCAGGTCGTGCACCAGGCGGGCCTCGTGCACCGCGACCTGAAGCCCCCCAATGTGATGCTGCGCGAGAACGATGCGGTGGCGCTCATCGACTTCGGTCTCGCGCGGCACATCGACGGCAGCACCACGAGCCTGCAGACCGGGCAGACCGGCGTGCTGCGCGGCTCGCCTTACTACATGAGTCCGGAACAGGCGCTGGGGGATCAGCTCGATGCGCGCTCCGACTTCTATTCGCTCGGCATCATCCTCTACGAGATGCTGACCGGGCAGAAGCCCTTCACCGGCGCCACCGCGCTCGATGTGCTGCAACAGCACGTCAACGCACCGCTCCCGCAACTGTCGCAGACGCTGGAGCGCTACCAGCCGCTGCTCACCAAGCTGCTCGCGAAGCAGCGCAACGATCGGCTGGGGAGCGCCACCGAGATCATCGGCGCGGTGGATGAGCTCCTGCCGGGCGTCGCCGCCGAGCCGCAGCACCTCACCGAGCCGCAGCCGAGCGCCGCTTAGGCCCTGGCGCGCGTGCCAGCCGCGGCCGGCGTCTCTGTCGCAGTGTGGTCGCGGGCACGTTCCTGAGCACGGCCGAGCGCGAGGGCCAGCGCCGTCCAGACGGCCGAGATCAGCGCGCCGATCCAGCCCACGGTGGAATGGCTGGCGCCCAGCCCATCAACCAGCAGCTTGTGGAGCGATCCACTGGTCGCATCCCCGCCGCGATAAGCGAAAGTATCGATCAGGCTCTTCGCCTGGTACTTCTCCTCGCGAGACACCACCGTAAACAGCGAGTCGCGGCAGGGGCGCGTGATAGCGTAATCCGCGACACGCCGCACCGCATAGACGACGACCAGCAGCATGAATGCGGGTACCAGCGCGTACAGCGCATAACCGGCGGTCATCATCAGCGGCACGCAGGCCAGCAGCGCGCGCATGCCGAACCACCGGTACAGCCGGCTGAAAAGCAGGAATTGCATGGCGAGTGATGCGATCTGCACGTATAGATCGATGCTGGCAAAAAAATGGGTGCGCTGGTTGGCGGTGGTGAAGGCCTTGGCGACAAAGGCCTGCTGCTCGAGGTAGAAGAAGGTATTCACCCATGTCATGAGCACGACGAAAGCCGCGATGCCGAGCAAATACGGCGAGCGTGCCACCTGCGAAAACGCGGCCAGCACGCCGCCACCTACGCCGCGCATGCCATGCGCTACGGCGCCGCTGTCGGACGTCGCGGCCGGGGCGCGCGGCAATTGCGCGACCTGATGGTGGTGATGCCAGCGAATGATCAGGCGCATGAATATGAGCGCGATGAGCAATAGACCGGCCGAGAGCAGCAGTAGGTTGACGGTGCCGAACGGCACCGCGAGTGTCTTGTCGATGTAGGGGCCAATCACACCCCCCGAGCTCGCCCCGGCCCAGATGAAACCGAACAATCGCCCGGCCTGCTCACGAGTGAACACGTCCGCCATCAGGCCCCAGAACGCCGCCAGGATGAAGAGGTTGAACACGCTCACCCACACGAAGTAGCAACGGGCGATCCAGGTGTGATCCGTCTGCAGGTGGAACCAGAACCAGAAGCCGACAAGGTTGGCCGCGAAAAAGATGTACACCCACGGCAAGAACACCGAACGCGGCAAGCGCGAGGTGAGCCAGCCATACAGCGGCTGCAGCAGCAGCATGGCGACGAATACGCCCCAAAAGAGCGCCGGAATGGTCTCCAGCCCCGAAGTGACGCCGAGCGCGTCGCGCACCGGACGCAGGATGGCGTAGCTCGAGAACGTACACAGCAGTGTGGCGAACGATGCGAGCAGCACCGGCGCCTCACCGGGCTGCAGAACGACCAGTCGGCGCAGCAACTGACTCATGCTCGCTCCACTGTTTGATGCAAATGCGGTGCGACCTAGTGTGCCACAAGCCGCGCTTCTCACTCCGTGGAGCGCAACCGGGGGTACGGGCGCGGCGTCAACATCAGCAGCACGGTGGATCGCGCGGCACGCCTGGCCCCCGGGTACGCGCCAACTACCGGCGCCTCACGGCACTCAAAAAGCAGTACGACCCGAATAGTCTCTGCCGCCTGAACGTCAACATCAAAGCGGCCTGAGGGCTCACCGAACCTCGACTGTCCGTACGCGCCGACATGGCCGTGCGGGGAGTCCTGCTTGACACTCAATCGTCATGCAGGTGCAATGCGCGCGAAGCTGCGTGGTTTGTGCGTGTTGGCATGAAGCCTTTACACCTCATTGATACGACGGTCTTTTATTCGCCGACCAGCGGCGGCGTCAAACGTTATCTCAACGCCAAGCACGCCTGGCTGGCGGCGCATACCGCCTGGGAGCACACGATCGTGGTTCCCGGGCGGCGCAACCGGGTCGAGCGGGGCGGCATCTGCACCCTCGCCGGCTACAAGGTCCCGGGCACCTTCAATTACCGGCTGCCGCTCAATGCGCGCCGCTGGACGCGGCTGCTCGCGCAACTCGAGCCGAGCCTGATCGAGGCCGGCGACGCCTTCCATCCGGGCTGGTGCGCGTGGCGCGTCGCGCAGCGGCGCGGCATTCCGATCGCCGGCTTCTATCACTCGAATCTGCCGCAGCTCATGGGCCGGCGCTTCCTCGGCACGATTACCGAACCTGCATTGCGCCGCTACCTGCGCTCGCTCTACTCGCGCTTCGACGTCGTGTTCGCTCCCAGCCGCGTGATGTGTGCCTACCTCGTCGAGCTCGGCGTGCGCCATGCCGTGCACCAGCCTCTCGGGGTCGATGCGGAGGTGTTTCATCCGCGGCGCCGCACCCTGGCGCTGCGCGAGCGCCTGGGGCTGCCGTCCGACACGCGATTACTGGTGTATGCGGGCCGCTTCGCCGAGGAGAAGAACCTTCCGGTGCTGCTGCAGGCGTTCGTGCGGCTCGGGCGGCCCTACCATCTGCTGCTCATCGGCGGGCGGCGCACGGCCCGCCCGCAAGCCAACGTAACCATGCTGCCGTACCGGCGCGACAGTCTCGAGCTCGCCACCTGGATCGCCTCCGCCGATGCGCTGGTGCACGCCGGCACCAGGGAGACCTTCGGCCTCGTGACGCTGGAGGCCATGGCCTGCGGCCGCCCGGTAATCGCTGCGCGCGCCGGCGCCTTTCCGGAGATCGTCGACGATAAGGTCGGCATGCTCGCCGAGCCCGAGAGCGTTACCGGCATGGCGGAATCGATTGCCGGGCTCTACGAGCGCGATCTCGAGGCGGTCGGCGCCGCCGGCCGCGCACGTGTGTTGCGTCACTTTACCTGGGACCGCAGCTTCCAGGCGCAGACGGCGGTGTACGGGGCGCTCGTCGGCGCACATCGGCGCCTGTTCGAAGAGGACGCCGAGCTGTCGCTGCATTCCCCCGGCGCCTGACAGCGCTTACGCCGCAAGAACTACCTTCGCAGGAAGCGCACCAGCTTGAGTCCCAGCGCGCTCGAGGCGATGGTGAGTGAGGAGCGCAGCAGCAGCCGCCGCAGCAACGGCGCCGGCCGCGGCGGAATGGCGCGATAGAACGCCGCGCGCACGTCACGGTGCGCATGCACCGAGCGGGCTGCGATCACCCAGACGCGCGCGCCGCTCGTCACCCGAAACTCACCGGCGCCCGATTGCTCGACCAGCGCGTCCGGCAAAATCTCCGGAAGATCGGCTGGCGGCTCGCCCGCAAACGCCAGCGTCAGCTGCTCGTCGTCCGGCTCGGCCGTGCGCCCGCTGAGCTCGAAAGCGAGCGGGCCGCCCGGCGTTCGCCGGCAGCGCACGCTGCCGCGGAACTGCGCCACCCTCATGGCCTCAGCTCTGCCACTCGGGCTCGACGCGCACCTCGGTGGTTACCGAGTTGGCGATGAAACACTCCTCGTGCGAGCGGTGGTGCAGCGCCTCGATATCGGCGCGCGTCGGCAGAGGTTCCCCCGAGAAGCTCACCCGCGGGCGCAGCGTAACGCGCGCCATGGCGGTCCTGCCCGCGGCATTCTTTCCCATGACGCCTTCCGCGCGATCCTCGTAGTCATCCACCCGCAAACCCTTGCCGGCGGCGAACAACAGGAAAAACAGCATGTGGCAGCTCGAGAGCGCGGCCACCAGCGCCTCCTCCGGATCCACGGCGTGCTCGTCCGACAGCGGCACGCGCACCACGTACGGGGATGAGGAGGCCGGCACGTCGATGCCACCGTCGAAGTACCAGCGATGCGCGCGGCTGAAGCGGTTGTCCGTGAACACGGCCGTCCCGCGCTGCCAGTGGATGCGTGCCTGGTGGGAGTGTGCGGTCATGTTTTCTCCACGCGCTTCGGGCGGCGATTGTACGATAAGCCGATGAATAGCCCCTTGCTCGAGCCGCGCCGTGATCTCGGCCTGACGCACGCCACCTCGCTGGTCGTCGGCGTCATCATCGGTACGGGGATCTTTCTCAAGGCCGCGAGCATGGCGCAGGCGGTCGGCACGCCGCTCCTGGTGCTGGCGGCGTGGGTAGCCGCCGGCGGCGTCGCCATGCTTGGTGCCCTGTGCTTCGCCGAGCTCGGCGCCCTGTTGCCGCACGCCGGCGGGGAGTACGTCTACCTGCGCACCGCCTATGGTGAGGTGCCGGGGTTCCTGTTCGCCTGCAACGGCTTCGTGCTGGGTGGCGCGGCGGTGGCCGCGTACGGCGCCGCGGCCGCGATCTTCGTCGGTGACATCCACCGTTTCGATGCGCGCTGGTACGAGCACGCGCTGCACCTCGGCGGCTTCACCTATGTGTTCGAGTTCGGCATGCGGCAGCTGATCGCCGTGGCGGTCATCGCCTTCTTCACGCTCATCAACTGCCTGGGGGTGATGCTCGGCGGGCGCGTGCAGACCGTGCTCACCGTCATCAAGGTGGCCTCGATCCTCCTGGTCGCGTTCGGGGTATTCGCCTTCAGCGACGTGCACGACCTCAGCAACCTGCGGGCCGAGCCCCACACCGCGGGCGGCGGCTGGTCGGGCTTCGGCGGTGCGATGTTCGGGGCGCTGTGGGCCTACAGCGGCTGGCAGTTCCTGCCCATGGCGGCGGGCGAGGTGCGCGAGCCGCAGCGCAATCTGCCGCGCGCGATCGTCGGCGGCGCGCTGCTGGTGCTGGCGCTCTACCTGCTCATCAATGCCGCCTACCTCTATGCGCTGCCCTTCTGGCAGGTGGCGAGCGCCAACTCCACTGCCTATCCGGACGCGCCGTCGGTGGCAGCGCGCGCGGCACAGACATTTCTCGGTGCGCGCGCCGCACCGATCGCGGCACTGATCTTCCTGATCTCCACCATCGGCTCGCTGAATGGGGTGATTCTCGGCGGCGCGCGCGTCCCGTATGCAGCGGCGCGTGATGGCCTGTTCTTCCCGGCCTTCGCCCGACTGAGTCCGGCGAGCCGCGTGCCGCTCACCTCGCTGCTACTGCTCGGCCTCTGGGGGGCGGTGCTCGCCGCTTCCGGGACCTTCGATCAGCTGACCAACATGGCGGTGATGTCGTACGCGATCTTCTGGATTCCGGTCTCGCTGTCGGTGATCGTCCTCAGGTTCAAGCTCCCCGCTGCGCCGCGCCCGTTCCGCGTGCCCGGCTATCCGCTGACGCCGTTGCTGTTCGCGCTGGTCATGGTGGGAGTCGTCATCAGCGCCTTTATCGTCGCGCCGCGCGATGCGCTCGCGGCGGTGGTGCTGATCCTCTTAGGATTGCCCCTCTATCCACTGTTCCGCCGCAGCCGCCGCCTCACTGCGATTCGAGCTCCCGTTTCCGGAACATGATTCTGGGAGTGGTCCGGTCAGCGGCACACCGGCGCGCCCCGGACTAGCCGAAGGCCCTCGCCCTGGGTGCGGGCACCCCGCGGCAAGGTCTCATAAATGAGACATCCATCATCGATGATTGAGGGCTAGACTGTCGCGCTCAAGGAGGGGTCGAATGGGCCGCAGAGCCTTGATTACCGGAATCACCGGTCAGGACGGGGCTTACCTCGCCGAGTTTCTTCTCGACAAGGGCTACGAGGTCCACGGCGTAAAGCGTCGCTCCTCCTCCTTTAATACGGATCGAATAGACCACCTCTATCAGGACCCGCATGCGCGCAATGTGCGCATGCACCTGCACTACGGAGACCTCACGGATGCGACCAATCTGATACGCATCGTCCAGGAGGTGAAACCCGACGAGATCTACAATCTGGCCGCCCAAAGCCACGTGGCGGTGTCATTCGAGACGCCCGAGTACACGGCCAACGCGGATGCTCTGGGGGCGCTGCGGATGCTCGAGGCGATCCGGATCCTGGGTCTCGAGAAACGCACCCGCTTTTACCAGGCCTCGACCTCAGAGATGTTCGGCAAGGCGCGGGAAGTACCACAGCGGGAGACCACGCCGTTCTACCCCCGCTCGCCCTATGGGGTAGCCAAGGCCTACGCACATTGGATCACGGTCAATTACCGTGAAGCCTATGGAATGTTCGCCTGCAGCGGCATCCTCTTCAATCATGAATCCCCGATTCGCGGGGAGACGTTCGTCACGCGCAAGATCACGCGCGCCCTGGCGCGCATTCAAGAGGGACTTGAGACCTGTCTGTTTCTTGGCAATCTGGACTCGCTTCGCGACTGGGGGCATGCGCGCGATTACGTGCGTGCCCAGTGGCTCATGCTGCAGCAGCCGGAGCCTGAGGACTTCGTGATTGCTACCGGAGAGCAGCACTCGGTACGCGAATTTGTCACCCGCGCCGCCGCCGTGCTCGGCATGCACGTCGAATGGAAGGGCATTGGCGCCGAGGAGCACGGCGTTGATGCCAAGTCAGGTCGCACCATCGTCAAAGTCGACGCGCGCTATTTCCGCCCCACCGAAGTTGACACACTGCTGGGGGATTCCACCAAGGCCCGGACGAGGCTCGGCTGGACGCCCGAGATCAGTTTTGAAGCCCTGATACGGGAGATGATCAGCGAGGACATCGCTCTCGCGCGCCGCGACGCCGTCGTTGCGCGTGAGGGATTTGAGATTTACAACTACCGGGAATGAAGCCCGACTCCGCGATCTTCGTCGCCGGCCATCGAGGTCTGGCAGGCTCGGCAATCGTGCGCCGCTTGCGGGCCGCGGGGTACGAGAATCTGCTGCTGCTCGATCGCAGTCAGCTCGATCTGACCCGTCAGACGCCGGTCGAGCAGTTCTTCGCGACCAAGCGCCCGCAGTACGTGTTTCTGGCCGCAGCCAAGGTCGGGGGGATCCTGGCGAACGATTCCTTCCCGGCCGAGTTCCTCAGGGATAACCTCGCCATCCAGACCAACGTGATCGATGCGGCCTATCGAAACGGCACCCGCAAGCTGCTGTTCCTCGGCTCGAGCTGTGTCTACCCAAAACTCGCACCGCAGCCCCTGCGGGAGGAATGCCTGCTGACCGGCCCATTGGAGCCGACCAACGAGTGGTACGCGATCGCGAAGATCGCCGGGCTCAAAATGTGTCAGTCATACCGCCGTCAGCACGGCTTCGATGCCATATCGGTCATGCCGACGAACCTCTATGGACCGGGAGACGACTTCAGCCTGCGGAACTCACATGTGCTGCCGGCACTGATCCGTAGGTTTCACGAGGCCAAGGTCCAAGACGCCCCGTCGGTCGAGGTGTGGGGTACCGGTGCCCCGCGGCGCGAATTTCTGCATGTCGATGACCTTGCAGACGCGTGCCTCTTTCTTATGCAGAACTATACCGATGAACAGTCCATCAATATCGGCTGGGGCAAGGATCAGACGATAGCGGAGCTCGCCGCCACAATCCGACAGATCGTCGGATTTTCGGGATCGGTGCGGTTCGACCCGGGCAAACCGGACGGCACTCCCCGCAAGCTCCTCGACACGAGTCGTCTCGAGGCGCTCGGCTGGCGGCCCAGGATCGAGCTTCTCGATGGCATCCGTGCTACGTACGAGTGGTACCTGACCACCAGTGGGGCGGCCAGCTGATCGCACCACCCTCCTTGCCTCACTGCGATTCGAGCTCCCACAGCGTGAGCGGCGCACCGCGGCGCAGCCACACGCCAAGACCCGCTTCGCGGAAATGGCGCCCGAGGCGCGCGCGGTACCAGGCGGCGCTGCGCAGGTGCACATCGCTGTCGGTGCGCTCGCGATCGCAGTTGCGCTCGAGATCGCCGCGCGTGAGGGCGCTGAAGTAGAGCAGACCGCGGCTGAGACGCGCCAGATTGGCAAGCGCACGCGCCGCGCGGGTGCGATCGAGATACTGCAGCACGTCGTAGCAGATCACGAGATCGAAAGGAGTGCGCGTGCGGTAGGTCTCGAGGTGGCCGTGCCGCCAGCCGTAGCGGCGGCACAGATACTCGCTCACCTCGAGCCCCGTGTAGTGCGCGCGCGGCAACACTCGCCTGAGCTCCCGGCCCAGGAGCCCAATGCCGCAGCCAGCATCGAGCATGCGCCGCACCGGAAGTCCCGCGTATGCGGTAGCGGCCGCGATCAGGCACGCCCGGGAGCGCATCTCGGCGCGCGTGGCGACCGCGGTGCGCGGGTCGAGGTAATAGCGCCGGTAGTAGTCGGGTCCGAACTGCATGAGATGAGGCGCCCCTGAATGGCTGCTGAACAATTTGTAATGCCGAGCCGTCGCCGACGCAATTCTCAGTTCTCCCCCTTTCGGGGTCTGCACCCGGGCTGCGCGCTGTATGCTTTAACTGGTCGCGCGCGTTGTTGCTCATAGGTTGCGGCATTTGCGGCCGTGGACAAGAGTCAAGAGGAGACAGTTGATGAACGTTAAGCCCCTGCGAATCACGCTTGCGGCCGCGCTTCTGAGCGCGGCGCTGTCGGGCTGCATCGTCGCCCCCGCCCCCGGTTATGCCTATACCGGCGACACGGTGTATTCGGCGCCGCCGGCACTGCAGGTCGAGGCGGTCGGCGTGGCGCCGGCACCCGGATACTTCTGGATCGGCGGCGGCTGGTTCTGGGAGGGCGGGCGTTACGGCTGGCACCCCGGGTACTGGTCTGCCCCGCGTGCCGGCTACCGCTGGGTCCCCCGCGAGTGGGGCCGCGTCGGCGGAGGCTGGCGCGCCCGCGGCGGCTACTGGGCCCGGCGGTAATCCGCGCGGCACGATAACGAACGCTGACAGCTCACCGCCCCAGCGGACCTAGCCGGTCCCCTGGGGCGGTTTTGCGTGCCCATTTGCCTGAAAGGGCTCCGGCGCTGCAAACTTCCCCGCTTCGGGAAGAGCCGGTTTTTGCCGGGCGGAGAGCGATCCATGAAGGCAGCGTGGATGGCGGGCGCAGCGCTCGCGACGGTGATCATGGCGGCGATTCCTGACGCCCGGGCGGGCGGCGGCAGCTTCACCCTGACCAGCCCCGATATCGCCGCCGGCAAGACCATGGCTGCCGCGCAAGTGTTCAACGGCTTCGGCTGCAGCGGCGGCAACATTTCCCCGGCGCTCGCCTGGAGCGGCGCCCCGGAGGGCACCAAGAGCTTCGCGCTCCTCATGCACGATCCCGACGCGCCTACCGGCAGCGGCTGGTGGCACTGGGTGGTCTACGACATTCCGGCAGGCACGACTTCACTACCCGCGGGTGCCGGCGATCCGCACAAGAAGCTCATGCCCGCGGGTGCGGCCCAGGGCCGCACCGACTTCGGCACCGCAGGCTACGGCGGCCCGTGTCCGCCGCCCGGCAAGCCGCACCACTACTACCTGAGACTCTATGCGCTCAAGGTCGCGAAGCTCGACGTGCCCGCCGATGCCACGGCTGCGTTGATCGGCTTCAGCGTCAATGCCGCCGCGATCGGCAAGGCGGAGCTGATGGGGCTCTATGGCCGCTGATCCGCGCGAGCGGCGGCCGGCGGTCTGGCCGTGGCTGCTGATGCCGCTGATCGTACTGGCCGTGTTCTGCGCGCTGCTGCGCATGCATCACCGGCCGGGCACGCCATGGGCGGGCTGGACACCTCACACCGCCCACGACGAGAGCAGCGCGCCCGCGCAGCAGCCTTAAGCGCCGTGTCCTCCACCGTGAAATCGCGCCCCGGTGCGGGCTCGCGTGCCCGCGCGCCGCGCGTCGGCTTCGTGAGCCTCGGCTGCCCGAAGGCGCTCACCGATTCCGAGCGCATCCTGACGAAGCTGCGCGCGGAAGGTTATGAGGTGTCGCCCTCCTACGAGGCGGCCGACCTCGTCGTGGTCAACACCTGCGGCTTCATCGACGCCGCGGTCGATGAATCGCTTGGCGCTATCGGCGAGGCGTTGGAGCACAACGGCCGGGTGATCGTCACGGGGTGCTTGGGCGCCCGCCCGGAGCGCATTCTCGAGCGACATCCGCAGGTGCTGGCGGTGACAGGTCCGGCCCGCTACGAGGAGGTGATGAGCGCGGTGCACGCCCACCTGCCGCCGCGGCACGACCCGTACGTCGACCTGGTCCCACCTGAGGGCGTGCGGTTAACGCCCCGCCATTACGCGTATCTCAAGATCTCCGAAGGCTGCAACAACCGCTGCAGCTTCTGCGTCATTCCATCGATGCGCGGCAAGCTCGCGAGCCGCCCGATCGATGAGGTGCTGCGCGAGGCGGAGCGGCTGGTGGCGGCGGGAGTCAAGGAGATCCTGGTGATCTCCCAGGATACGAGTGCCTACGGCTCGGATCTGCGCTACGCGGGCGGCACGTGGCGCGAGCGGCAGTGGCAGACGCGTTTCATTGATCTGGCACGTGCGCTCGGTGAGCTCGGGGTGTGGGTACGGCTGCACTACGTATATCCCTATCCGCACGTCAATGAGGTGCTGCCCCTCATGGCTGACGGCAAGGTGCTCCCCTATCTCGATGTGCCGTTCCAGCACGGCAGCGCCACGGTCCTGAAGCGCATGCGCCGTCCGGCGCATGCCGAGAACACGCTCAAGCGCATCGCCGCCTGGCGCGCCATCTGCCCGAACCTGACGCTGCGCAGCACCTTCATCGTCGGCTTCCCGGGGGAGACCGAGGCCGAATTCGAGGAGCTGCTCGCGTGGCTCAAGGAGGCGCAGCTCGACCGCGTCGGCTGCTTCAAGTACTCACCGGTGGACGGGGCGGCGGCGAATGGCCTGACCGCGCACGTGCCGCCCGAGATGCAGGAAGCGCGCTACGGGCGCTTCATGGAATGCGCCGCCGTCATCAGCCGCCAGCGCCTCGCGGCGCGCATCGGCCATCGCATGAGCGTACTCGTCGACTCAGTCGAAGACGGCGCCGCCATCGCCCGCACCGAGGGCGATGCACCCGAGATCGATGGCGTGGTGCGGATCGCGAAGGCGGGCCGCGTCAAGGTCGGCGAGTTCGCCGGCGTCGAGATCGTGGCAGCCGACGCCTACGATCTTGCCGGCCGTCTCGTGTGAGAGACGGCCGGCGCGACCTCCGGAGCAAAGACTTTCAGCCTGACCCGACTCAGCTCGGCGGCTTCATGTCGAGCGACTTCATGATCTCCGCGGCCTTGTCCTTGACCGTCTGCGCCTTCGCCATCGCAGTGGTGTAGTCGCCCGAGTTCGAGGCGTTGGTGGCATCGGCCCAGGTCGACTTCAGCGAGTCGAGGCCGGTCTTGGCTGCCGCCACGCTGTCCTTGGTCACACCCTTTGGCAGATGCTTCGACTTCGACAGCGCTTCGACCCGCTTGTCGATGTCATCGACCATCTTCGGCACCGCGGCACTGGCCGGGCCCCAGTCGTCCTTCGCCTTGGCAAGCGCCGCCTCGGCGTCGGCCTTTTTCTGGGTGGCCTTGTCCTTCAGGCCTGAGATGGCGGTGTTCATGGCGGGTGCTGCGGCCAGCACGCCCGCATAGTCGCCCTTCTGGAAGCTGTCCTGCATCTGCCCGAGCTGTGCCTCGACGCTGCCGAGACCCTCCGGGTCGTATTTCTGCGCCTCGTCGCGTACAGCACTGAGCGCGGTTTGGGCAGTCGCCACGGCCTGCTCGGCCGGACCCTTCTGCATGTTGCAGCCGGCAACTGCCAGGGCCGCGAGTAATGCGATAAGCCAGACGTAACATGTCTTCATCGTGTTGCCCTTTCTGTGTTGGATGGGCAGCCGCGCCGTGCTACCGCACGCCGCGGCGGAACTTCTGAGAGTAACACGAATCGCACCGCAGCGATGTCAGCGCGGCTGCGGACTGACACATTGACCACGCACCGCATCATCGACACTCGAGTAGTCGAGCTCCCCGGCCGGCAGCTGCGGAAACTGAGCACGCAACAGCGCATCGCGGGCGCTGTCCTTGAGCCGCGCCACGCGCAGCCGTGCGCTGTGCCTGCCGAGCCACGTACAGAACTCCCCAAGGGTCTCGAGCGCCGTGCTGTCGAGATCCGCGGATTCCTCCAGACTGAGTACCACCAGATGCGTGTCGCCCTGACTCTGCACCCGGGCGCGTGCGGCGGCGAGCAGCGGCTCGGCGTTGCCGAAGAACAGCGGCTCCTCGGGGCGCAGCACCAGCAGTCCCGGCGTCTGCACCGCCTGCGGAAAACGCTCGACGCTCACGTAGTCGTGCTGGCCGACCTTGCCGAGCACGCTCAGGCGCGGGCTGGCGAGGGCTTTGAGCAGCCACGCGAGCGAGAAGGCGATCGCCGCGAGGAGTCCGTTCAGCACGCCGAACAGCATCACCGCGAGCACCGCCGCGAGCGCCACCTGCCGGTCGCGCTGCCAGCGGAAGTAGTTGGCAAACACCCGCCACCGCAGCGACTTGCTCACCGCGTGGATCACGATCGCCGCCAGCACCGGCTCAGGTGTGCGCTCGATCCAGCGCAGGAATACCAGCACCGCCACCAGCACCACGGCCGCGGCGCTCAGGCCCGCGTAGCGCGAGGTCGCCCCCGCGGCCTCGTTCGCGGAAGTTGCCGAGTAGCCGGCAGCGACCGGCGTGCCCTGCAGGAGGCCGGCGACCGCATTGGCGACGCCGAGCGCCAGCAGATCGCGATTGGGCTGCACCGCATCGTCGTGCTTGAGCGCGTAGGTACGGATCGAGCCGTACGACTCGGCATACAGGATGAACATCAGTGCCAGTGAGAACTCGGCCACCGCCAGCCAGCGCGTGCCCTCCGGCACCACGAAGTGCGGCAGCGCGGGCGTCAAGTTAATGGGGCCGGTAAGCACCACGCCATGCGCAGCGAGCGTGGGTGCCGCCGCGATGCCGGCGACGATCACAATGAGCGCACCCGGCACTCGTGGCAGCCGCTCGAGCGCGAACAGCCCGAGAAGCGCGCCGAGCCCGCAGCCAAGGCTCGGCAGGTGCCACGCGGGCGCTGCACGGGCGAGCTCAACGAGGAGCGCGAAAAAGTCGCTGCTCGCGGCGTGCAGGCGCGTCATCGTCGGCCACTGCTTGAGTGCGATCACCAGCGCGAGCCCGAACGCATAACCGCGCAGCACCGGGCGGGCGATCAGGTTCGACATCATCCCGAGGCGCAGCGCCCCCGCGAGCAGGAACGCGACCCCCGCCCCGACCACCAGGATCGTGGCGACGGCGATGCGCGCGGCCAGTGCCGTATCGCCGAGTGCCAGCATCGAGGACGCCAGCACCGCCGCCGAGGAGGAGGTCGCCGAGACGATGGCGAAGCGGCTGCGGCCGATGACACCGTAGCAGAGCAGTCCGGCAAAGAGCGCGATCACGCCCGCCTGCGGCGGCAGGTTCGCCACCCCGGAGTAGGCGACCGCCTCGGGCAGAAGCAGCCCCGCGATCGCAGCGCCGGCCAGCAGGTCCGCGGTGAGAGAGGCGCCCGTGTTGGTCATCCGCCGAATCGTACCGCGCGGTGTCGATCCGCGGGAACAAGGTTCGTCATCTCGACGTGGCCGTTGACGGGTACACTGCCCGCATGCCGACGAATCAGGATCCGGCGGAGCGGCGCCGGTGGCTGGCGCTCTACGTGCTGTGCATGGGCGTGCTGATGATCGTGCTCGACACGACCATCGTGAACGTCGCCCTGCCCTCGATCCGCGCGGATCTGAGGTTCAGCGACGCCGGCCTCAGCTGGGTGGTGAACGCCTACATGCTCACTTTCGGCGGCTTTCTCCTGCTCGGCGGGCGCCTCGGCGACCTGCTGGGTCACCGCCGCATGTTCATCGTCGGCACGCTGCTCTTCACGCTGACTTCGCTCGCCTGCGGGCTCGCCACGACGCGCGAGCTGCTGATCGCGGCGCGCGCCGTGCAGGGTCTGGGGGGCGCAGTGGTCACGGCGGTGGCGCTGTCACTCATCATGGATCTGTTCACCACGACCGCGGATCGCGCCCGCGCGATGGGCGTTTACGGCTTCGTGTGCTCGAGCGGCGGCAGCATCGGCGTGCTGCTGGGCGGCGTGCTGACCCGCACGCTTAACTGGCACTGGGTGTTCCTGGTCAACCTGCCGGTGGGGGCCCTGGTGTGCGCGTTGTGCCTCAGACTCGTGCCGGGCGAGCGGGGTACTCACCTGCCGCCGCGCCTCGACGTCGCCGGAGCGGCGAGTGTGACCGCGGCGCTGATGCTCGCCGTGTACGCGATCGTCGACGCCAGCCAGGGCGGTGGCTTCGGCTCGCCGCGCACGCTGACGCTGCTCGCCCTCGCCCTGCTGCTGTTCGCCGCCTTTGTCAGCATCGAGCTGCGCGTGACCGCGCCGCTCGTACCGCTGCGCCTGTTTCGCTTGCGCAATCTGGCGACTGCCAATGCGGTCGGCGTGCTGTGGGCGGCCGCGATGTTCTCCTGGTTCTTCATGTCCGCGCTCTACATGCAGCTGGTGCTCGGCTATGACGCGCTGCGGGTCGGGCTCGCGTTCCTGCCGGCCAACCTGATCATGGCGGCTTTCTCCCTCGGGCTGTCGGCACGCTTGGTGATGCGCTTCGGCATCCGCCGACCCATCGTCGTCGGGCTCGCCCTCGCGGCCGCCGGACTCGCGTGGTTCGCGCGCGCGCCGGTCAGCGGCACCTTCCTCGCCGATGTGCTGCCCGCGATGGTGCTGCTCGGGGTCGGTGCCGGAGTAGCCTTCAATCCGGTGCTGCTCGCCGCCATGAGTGATGTCAGCGAGCGCGAGTCCGGCCTCGCCTCCGGTATCGTCAACACCTCGTTCCTCCTCGGTGGCTCGCTCGGGCTCGCAACGCTCGCGAGCATCGCCGCGACGCGCACCGCGGGGGCGCTCGCCGCCGGCGCCGGGAACGCGACGGCGCTCGCGGCGGGCTTTGGACTTGCGTTCCTCATCGGGGCGGTCTGTGCGCTCGCCGCCGCAACTCTCGCGGCGCTGCTGGTGCGCGGCAGCGCCGCCGTCCCGGCAGGCGAGACAGCCGACATTCGCGCTTAAGTCGGGTGCCGAAGTCGTGGCCGCCGCAGCCTCCGGCGCGCATAATTGTGCTCACCAACATTCCCGGCCGGCGCTTGAGTTGCGCCCGCCGCCCGAAGGGAAGGCCATGCTCGCAAGACACCTCCGCCTGATCGCTATGCTCACTCTCGGCGCCCCGCTCGCCGCAGCGGCGCCGCCGCCACCGCCCGTGGCTGCGGTGATTCCCGTCACCGACGACTACTTCGGCACCCCGGTAACCGACAATTACCGCTACTTCGAAGACCTGAAGAGCCCGCAGGTGCAGGCCTGGATGAAGGGCCAGGCGGCCTACGCGCGCGCGATGCTTGACAGCCTGCCCGGCCGGCAGCCGCTCCTCGAGCGCATCACCGCGCTCGACAAGACCCTGGTAGTCGTGTTCGACGTGCAGCAACGCGGCGATCGCTACTTTTATCAAAAGCGCCGCCCCGAGGATCCGATCGCGAAGCTCTACTATCGCGACGGGCTCGCCGGCACCGAGCATCTGCTCATCGATCCGGCCACGCTCGGCACCGCAACCGCGCACGCCGCGCTCGATTTCTATACACCCTCGTGGGACGGGCGGCTCGTCGTTTACGGCACGTCGCTCGGCGGCTCGGAGGCCAGTGTCCTGCACCTGCGCGACGTGGCCGGCAAGCGCACCTTCAACGAGGCGATCGACCGCACCGAGTCGAGCGTCGTCGCGTGGCTCCCGGATGACCACGGGTTCTTTTATCTGCGCTACAACAAGCCGACCCCGGGCATGAAGCCCGCGGAGACTCTCTATAACGCCCGCACCTACCTGCACACGCTCGGCGCGACCCCGAGCGGCGACGACGACCAGGTTGTGTTCGGTCGCGGTGTGGCGCCGGGCGTCGAGGTTCCCGAGGGCCAGGGGACCTATGTTCTGACCGCCCCCGACTCAGCGTTCGCGCTCGCGGTAGCCAACCAGAACATGGACCAGAATCCCTCCACCCTGTACGTCGCGCGCCTCGACGGTATCAAGGGCGCCGCAACGCCCTGGCACCGGATCGCCGTGCTCGAGGACGAGGTGACCCAGTTCCAGCTGCGGGGTGACTACCTTTACTTCCTCACCTCCAGGGGCGCACCGCGGTACAAGCTCGCGCGGCTCGAGCTCGGCACTCCCGAGCTCACGCACGCGAGTGTCGTGGTGCCCGAGAGCCGCGCGGTGCTCACCGGCTTTGCGATCGCGAAGGACGGCGTTTACTTAAGCGCGCGCGACGGCGCCGTGACCGGTGTGTTGCGCGCCTCCGCGGACGGAGCGCAACAACATGAGGTGCCGACGCCGTTCAAGGGCACCGCGGGTGTCGCCAGCGCCGACCCGAGACAAGCGGGGGCCCTCATCGATCTTCAGGGCTGGGTCGAGCCCGATCGGATCTACCGTTATGACCCGGCGAGCGGCGCGACCACGGTCACGGGTCTCGTGCCCGCCCCACCGCTCGATACCTCGCCGTTCACGGCGGATGAAGTCCTGGTCAACTCGTATGACGGCACGCGGGTACCGCTCTCGATCGTGCGCCAGAAGAGCGCCGCACCCGATGCATCTCGGCCGACGCTCCTCATCGGCTACGGCGCCTATGGCATCTCCTACGATCCTTACTTCTCGCCGCTGTTCATCGGCTGGCTCGAGCGCGGCGGCATCGTCGCCTTCGCGCACGTGCGTGGCGGTGGTGAGTACGGCGAGGACTGGCACCGCGGAGGCGAGAAGCTCACCAAGCTCAACACCATCTTCGACTTCATCAACTGCGCCCAATACCTCATCGACCAGCATTACACGGCGCCGAAGTTCCTGGCCGGCCAGGGCGCGAGCGCCGGCGGCATCCTGATCGGCGGCGCGCTCACCTGGCGGCCGGACCTGTTCGCCGCGATCATCGATCTGGTCGGCGTCACCGATACGCTGCGCTTCGAGATCACCCCCAACGGGCCACCGAATACCGGCGAGCTCGGCTCGGTGAAGACCGAGGAAGGGTTTCACGGCCTCTATGGCATGAGCGCCTACGCACACGTACACGACGGCACGGCTTACCCCGCGGTGCTGCTGCACACCGGCGCTAACGACCCGCGCGTCGAGCCCTGGATCATCGACAAGATGGCCGCGCGGCTCGAGGCTGCGACGTCCAGCGGCAAGCCTATTCTGCTCGACGTCGACGCCGACGCCGGCCACGGCATCGGCTCCAAGCGCGACCAGATACGCAAGCTGTGGGCCGATCAGATGGCGTTCGCGCTGTGGCAATTCGGCGATCCGGACTTCCAGCCGAAGTGACACGCGTCAACGGTCGCGCTCATTGGCGGCGGCCTGCCCACTCAGCGTCCTTTTCCGGAGCGGGCGCCTACTCGACTGTTACGCTCTTGGCGAGGTTGCGCGGCTGATCGACATCGGTGCCACGCAAAATTGCCGCGTGGTAGGCGAGCAGCTGTAGCGGAACGGTATAGACGACGGGCGCTTGGAAGTACGTGACGTGCTTTGGCATCTCGATCACGGTCACGCCCTCGCTGGGATGAATCCCCGCCTCCGGATCGGCGAACACGATCAGCTCGCCACCGCGCGCGCGCACTTCCATGAGGTTCGACTTCAGTTTCTCGAGCAGATCGTTATTGGGCGCCACGGCGATCACCGGCATGTCGGCATCGACCAACGCCAGCGGCCCGTGCTTGAGCTCGCCGGCGGGATAAGCCTCGGCGTGTACGTAGGAGATCTCCTTGAGCTTCAGCGCCCCCTCCATGGCAATGGGATAGAGCGCGCCGCGCCCGAGAAACAGAGCATGAGGCTTGCTGGCGATGCGTTCCTTCGCGAGCCGCTGGATCACTGCATCGAGCTTCAGGGTCTTCTCTATGAGTGACGGCAGCTCGATGAGACGCGTGACCAGGCCGCGCTCGCGCTCGGCATCGGCGCTGTGCTGGCGCGCGAGCGCCACGACCAGCATGCCGAGCGCCGTCAGCTGAGTCGTGAAAGCCTTGGTCGAGGCGACACCGATCTCCGGGCCCGCTCGCGTCAACATCACGAGCTCAGATTCGCGCACCAGCGAGCTCTCCGGCACATTGCAGATCGCGAGCTGCGAGAGGTAGCCCGACTGCTTGGCGAGCCGCAGCGCCGCCAGCGTGTCCGCGGTTTCCCCCGACTGCGAGATGGTGACGAACAGCGAGTCCGACGGCACGAGCGGGCTGCGATAGCGGTATTCGCTGGCGATGTCCACCGCGCATGGGACCTTGGCGATCTGTTCGATGAAGTAGCGCGCGACGCAGGCCGCGTGGTAGCTGGTGCCGCAGGCGACGATATGTACGTTGCGTGTGCGCTTGAAGACTTCCGTGGCCGCCGGTCCGAAGGCCGCCTCGAGCAAGCGCCCGTTGGCCACCCGCTCCTGGAGCGTGTCGGCGACCGCGCGCGGCTGTTCGTGAATCTCCTTGAGCATGTAATGCTGGTAGGGGCCCTTCTCGGCTGCCGCTGCCGACAGCTCGCTCTCGCGGACCGGCCGCTCCACCCACGCCCCGTCGCGATCGATGACCCGCACAGTCGTACGCCGCACCTCGGCGACGTCGCCTTCCTCGAGGAAGATGAAGCGGCGGGTGACTGGTAGAAGCGCTGCGACGTCCGAGGCCACGAAGTTCTCATCTACGCCGAGCCCCACGACCACCGGGCAGCCCTCGCGCGCGAGGATCAGCCGCTCGGGATCGTGCTCGCTCACCACGACCAGCGCATAGGCGCCTTCGAGCTCCGCTACCGTGGCGCGCACGGCCTTGAACAGGTCGTGCAGGGTCTGCAGGTGAAGGTGGACGCGGTGCGCGATGACCTCGGTATCGGTCTCGGAAACGAACTGGTAGCCGCGGCGCTCGAGATCGGCACGCAGCTCCTCGTGATTCTCGATGATGCCGTTGTGGACGATGGCGATGCCGTCGCGCGAGATGTGCGGATGGGCATTGCGCTCGCTCGGCACGCCGTGCGTCGCCCAGCGCGTGTGGGCGATGCCGATCTTGCCATCGGTCGGCGTCTGCGCAAGAGCCTCATCCAGCATGCGCACCTTGCCGACAGTCCGCAGCCGAGTGAGGTGCTTCGAGCCATTGAGGACGGCAATTCCCGCCGAGTCGTAGCCGCGGTATTCGAGCCGGCGCAGGCCCTCCATCAGCACGGGGACGATGTTGCGCTCGGCGACCGCTCCTACGATTCCGCACATGACTTCCTGGCCTCGATTCCGCGGGCCTAGAAGTGTGCCTGAAGCCAGCCGAAAAGGCCGATTTTACTTATCGCAGCCGTGACCAAGCTCGCGTTCCGGGCAGCGCAGGGCCCGGACGCGCCGGCGGGACTTCGGATCAGCTACCCTGGCCCGCGAGCTCGCGACATGCTTCGCGAGCACCTGAGCCGTCACGCCGCGCGGCGCAAAACGCGGCAAGCCGCCGGACTGCAGCGCGGTATTCCTCATCGATCCACGAGAACTCCAGCCAGAACTCGCGTTGCGCGGGCGTCGTGGTGGCGTTGCGGCTCGTCAGAAGCAGACGCAGCGCCGCGCGGCGGTGCATGCCGAGCTTCTGTACGCTCGCCTCGAGCGCGCCCAGCCCAGCGCTGCCGCGGCGCGACAGTTTCGGTTGTGGAGGCCGGGGCGGCGTCAACCCGCGCCCCTGGTCAGGTCCTGGAATTCGCCCGCGACACGTTCCAGCTCGGCGATCACCTCACAGTAGTGCCGCCACGCCCGCTGCAACTCCTTCGATTCAGTCGGCGAAAGCTGGTCGAGATCGCGGCGCGCCTCGTTATATTCATTCTGCAGCCGCCGATGGCGGCTCTCGAGGCGATCGAGACGATCCCAGAACCGGGGATTAAGCCATTCGGCCCGCTGAAGTTCCGACGCACTCATGGACCCTCACCTGTGGCGCGTTTTTTCCGCAGGCGCCAAACGGTAGCGAAGGAGTGCTACAAACAGGTTGCAGGCGTCTACTTCTTTTCCTTCACCGGGCGCCGCCAGGCCTCGAGCGTCGTCTGCCGGGCGCGCGCCACGGTGAGCTTGCCGGCCGGCACGGAGCGGGTGACCGTGGAGCCGGCGCCGATCGTCGCGCCCGCACCGACAGTGATGGGCGCGACCAGCACGCTGTTGCTGCCGGTGTGCACGTCATCCCCGATGATGGTGCGGTGCTTCCTGGCGCCGTCGTAGTTGGCGATGATGGTGCCGGCGCCGATGTTGACTCGCGCGCCGAGCTCGGCGTCGCCGACGTAGGCGAGGTGATTGGCCTTGGCGCCCTCACCGAGCCGCGCGTTCTTCACCTCGACGAAGTTACCGATGTGCACGCGGCGGCCGAGCGTCGATTGCGGCCGGATGCGCGCGAAGGGCCCGATGAGACACTCCGGCCCGATCACCGCGCCATCGATCACGCAGTGCGCGAATACCTCGGTGCCGGCGCCGAGCTCGGCGTTCCTCACCACGCAGCCGGGCCCGACGCGCACGCCGTCGCCGAGCACCACCCGGCCCTCGAGCACCACGTTCACATCGAGTGACACATCCGCCCCGTGGCTCACCGTGCCGCGCACATCGAGCCGCGCCGGATCCGCCACGGTGACGCCGGCGAGCATGAGTTCGCGCGCCGCCTGGGCCCGCCAGGCCGCCTCGACCTGCGCGAGCTGCGCCTTGTCGTTGACACCCAGCACCTCGATCGCGCTCGAGGCAGGCGCTGCGTGCACCGCGACCCGGTCGCGAACGCTGAGCGCGATGACATCGGTGAGGTAGTACTCGCCCTGGGCATTGTCGGCCTTGAGGAGGGTCAGCCAGTGACGCAGCCGCTGCGCTCGAGCTGCCAGCACGCCGGTGTTACATTCGCGGATCCTGAGCTCCGTGCGGGTCGCGTCCTTCTGCTCGACGATGCGGCGCACGTTGCCATCGCGCGTGCGGACGATGCGCCCGTAGCCCGTCGGGTCGTCGGTGAGCATCGTGAGGAGGGCGAGGCCCCCGCCCGAGGCGCTCGCCAGCAACCCCTCGAGGGTCGCGCGGCGGATGAGCGGCACGTCGCCGTACAGCACCAGTACCAGATGGTCATCGGGGATGTGCGGCATCGCCTGCAGCAGCGCGTGCCCGGTGCCGAGCCGTGGATGCTGCAGAACCCAGCTCACTGCCTCGCCGGCGAGCGCCTCGCGGACGCGCTCGCCGCCGTGCCCGTAGACGACGTGGATCGAGGCGGGGTTGAGCGAGCGTGCCGTGTCGATGACATGCTTCAGCAGCGGGCGTCCGGCGAGCGGCTGCAGCACCTTGGGACCAGCCGACTTCATACGCTTGCCCTCACCCGCGGCGAGGATCACGACCGCAAGCGGCGGCGGGGAAGTCCTGGATGGCTTCGGTGCGGAGCGCGCCGAGCGGGGGCGCGAGCGCGGGGCGGGTCTTCGCATGGGGGAAATTCTACCCTCAGCGCCGTGCCGTGACGGAGCGGCGTTCCGCGTCGGGGCGCGCCGCTTCAAGCGCCCGCAATTTGTCGCGCATCAGCGGCCCGATATACAGCTGCGGGTTGGAGTGCGCCTGGTGCTCGGTCTCCTCGCGCTGCGCGATGAGCTTCGCGGCTTTGTCGAACGCCTGCTGGAGCGAGGGGGCGCCGGGAAGCGAGTCCTTGAGGAAGGCCTCGCCGAACCAGGTGAGATCGCGATCCTCCTGGCAGCCGAAGGAGCTGTGGGCAGCGTCGGCAGCAGTCACGATCGCCGTGGTGTCGGTCTTCAGTGCATCGAGGAACACCCCGGCGTAGCACGCCGACACCACGACCACGCGCCAGCGTATCTCGGAGTCATCGAGCGCCTGGCGCAAGTCTTCGGGCTCGATCTGTGCGAGCGGCAGGGAGTCGTTGCGGACCTCGAGGCCGTCTTTCGAGCCGTGCGAGGTAAGGAACAGCACCAGCACGTCCTGCTGCGGGTCCATGCGCGTGGCAAGCCGTCGCAGCGTATCGCGCAGTCCCGAGAGGCTCGCGAGCGGCCAGGAGTCCGTATCGCCGGAGTCATTAATAAGGAGTACCGAGCGGTCGGCCGAGCCGAGGCGCGTCGCGAACACCTGGTCGGCGAACTGGGTCTCGCGGCTGAACACCTCCGGTTCCGCATCCCCCGCGAAGCCGACGAAATAGGCGCGCGGCCTGCCTGGCTGTGAGGGCAGCACGCGCTCGACCGCAGCCGCGACACGCCGGGGCTGCTCGTACATGAGCGCCTCGTCCTGACCCGCATCCTCCTCCTGGGCTTCTTCGGTGTCCGGCAGCACCCACAGGCGCGTATCGAGGTTCAGCCAGTTGAGTACCCACGGC
The DNA here is from genome assembly GCA_035568235.1 of Steroidobacteraceae bacterium. Classification (GTDB taxonomy): domain Bacteria; phylum Pseudomonadota; class Gammaproteobacteria; order Steroidobacterales; family Steroidobacteraceae; genus 13-2-20CM-66-19. The sequence goes on from DATMOK010000015.1 coordinate 205,049, forward strand.
GAGACGATGACGAGCGCGACCGCCAGCAGTGCGGGAGCGAGGTGCACCGGCCCGTAAGCCGCGCCCAGCACGCGCACGCTCAGGATCGCGACATAGAGCACCGCGAGCGCGGTGGCGAGCACCGGGTGGCTGTTGACCCAGGCGAGATCCCCGAGCAGCCACAGCAGCGTAAGCACGAACGGCGAGACGGCGAGCGTTGTGACGATGAGCGCGCGCGTCGGCGTGTCGCGATTCTGCAGGCGCGCGATGAGCGCGCAGCCGAGGAGCCCGAGCAGCAGATAGCAGGCCCAGCCGAACAGACCGTCGGCGCCAAACTCCGCATGCCGCTCGGCGTGCAGCCGATCGAGCAGCGCCCAGACGCCAAGATTGATGAGGAACAGTGCCGCGAGCTGATCGAAGCCGACCACGAACCGCGGCGGCCAGCGGCGGCGCAGCACCAGTAGGGCGAGACCGCCGCTCAGGTTGCGCGCAAGTCCGGAGAACAGCCCCGCGGCCTGCGCCGTCGGGGACGAAGCCGCGTGTTCCGCATTGGGGTCCAGTGGCTCAGCCTCGCAGCTTGCGCAGCCGCTGAATGACCTTCAACTGAGCGATCGCGCGCGCGAGCTCAGCCTGAGCCTCGGCCAGCGTGATGTGCCCGGCACGGTCCTTGAGCGCCTCCTCTGCGCGTTGCTTGGCGGCGAGCGCTGCCGCCTCGTCGATGTCCTTGGCACGCAGCGCGGTGTCCGCCAGCACTGTAACACGCGTCGGCTGCACCTCAAGCGCTCCGCCGCCGACAAAGAAATGATGCTCGGCACCGTCCGGGGTCTGCACGCGCACCTCGCCGGGCTTGAGCAGCGTCAGCAGTGGCGCGTGCCGCGGATAGATGCCGAGGTCGCCTTCCTTCGCCGGCGCGAACACGACAGCAGCGTCGCCCGAGAACAGCTCGCCCTCGGCGCTAACGATGTCGACGTGGATGGTAGATGCCGCGGCCATTACTGCAGCGTCTTCGCCTTGGCGACCGCTTCCTCGATGGGGCCCACCATGTAGAAGGCCTGCTCGGGAAGTGAGTCGAACTCACCGGAGATGATGCCCTTGAAGCCGCGAATCGTGTCCTTGAGCGGCACGATCTTGCCGTCCTGGCCGGTGAACACCTTGGCGACGTTGAAGGGCTGTGACAGGAAGCGCTGCACCTTGCGCGCCCGGTAGACGGTGAGCTTGTCCTCTTCCGAGAGCTCGTCCATGCCGAGGATCGCGATGATGTCCTGCAGTTCCTTGTAGCGCTGCAGCACCGCCTGCACGCCGCGCGCCGTGTTGTAGTGCTCCTCGCCCACCACCAGCGGGTCGAGCTGGCGGCTGGTGGAGTCGAGCGGATCGACCGCCGGGTAGATGCCCAGCGATGCGATCTGGCGCGACAGCACGACGGTGGCGTCGAGGTGCGCGAAGGTGGTGGCGGGCGAGGGATCGGTGAGATCGTCCGCCGGTACGTACACCGCCTGGATCGAGGTGATCGAGCCGGTCTTGGTGGAGGTGATGCGTTCCTGCAGCACGCCCATCTCCTCGGCGAGCGTCGGCTGATAGCCCACCGCGGACGGCATGCGCCCGAGCAGCGCCGACACTTCGGTGCCGGCGAGGGTATAGCGGTAGATATTGTCGACGAAGAACAGCACGTCGCGGCCCTTGCCGCCGTCCTCACGCGTCTCGTCGCGGAAATATTCGGCCATCGTGAGGCCGGTGAGACCGACGCGCAGGCGGTTGCCCGGCGGCTCGTTCATCTGGCCGTAGACCATCGCCACCTTGGAGTTCGACAGGTTGTCCTTGTCGATGACGCCCGACTCGATCATCTCGTGATAGAAGTCGTTCCCCTCGCGGGTGCGCTCGCCGACGCCCGCGAATACCGACAGTCCCGAGTACTGCTTGGCGATGTTGTTGATGAGCTCGAGCATGTTGACGGTCTTGCCGACGCCGGCGCCGCCGAACAGTCCGATCTTGCCGCCCTTGGCGAACGGCACCAGCAGGTCAATGACCTTGATGCCGGTCACGAGCAGGTCGCGTCCGCCGGCCTGCTCCTCGAACGACGGCGGCGGCCGGTGGATCGGCAGGTGCTCTTTCGCCTGCACCGGACCGCGGTTGTCCTGGGGCCTGCCGAGGACGTCCATGATGCGCCCGAGCGTGCCCTTGCCGACCGGCACCGAGATCGGCGCGCCGGTCGAGAGCACCGCGAGTCCGCGCTTGAGGCCCTCGGAGGAGCCCATGGCGATGGTGCGCACCACGCCGTCGCCCAACTGCTGCTGCACTTCGAGCGTGAGGGTCGAGCCTTCCATCTTGAGGGCGTCGTACACCTTCGGCATCTCGTTGCGGGGGAACTCCACGTCCACCACCGCGCCGATGCACTGAACGATCTTGCCT